>NZ_JBIWIY010000012.1:0-310150 GCF_044764885.1 Streptomyces sp. NPDC093591 | reverse complement strand
GGCGTTGATTTTTGGCACGCTGTTGAGTTCTCAAGGAACGGACGCTTCCTTTGTACTCACCCTCTCGGGCTTTCCTCCGGGCGCTTCCCTTCGGTGTTCCAAACTCTATCAGTGTTTTTCCGGCCCTCTGACCACCATCCTGCGGACATGCAGAAGGCGACCCCGAGATAGGATCTGACAAATTTGGGTGCTGCCAGACCAGGACGCGTAGCCGCATCGCTCAGCCCCAAGCAGGAGTACGACTGTACACGCAGCCGCCGAGCCGGTGCAAATCGACTTGAGGTATGGTCTAGACCACTTCGAAGTGCTCGCGCGGAACCTGCACTTCATGTGACATACCCTGCTGAACAGTGTGCCGCTCGCACAGGCAACGGCGGCCCATATCGATCTCCACCCCTGGGAGGCTTCCCATGACCACCGTGACGTCCCCGCTGGCAGGACGCGCCGTCGGACTGGCATCCGTGCCGGATCCGGTCTTCTCCGGGGCCATGGTCGGCCCGGGCACCGCGATCGACCCCGTGCGTGAGCCCTCCGAGGCCGTGTCGCCCGTGGACGGAGTCATCGTCTCTCTCCATCCGCACGCCTTTGTCGTCGTCGACGAGCACGGGCACGGTGTGCTCACTCACCTCGGTATCGACACCGTGCAGCTCAACGGCGAGGGTTTCGAGCTCCTCGTCAACAAGGGCGACACCGTGACGCGGGGCCAGGGCATCGTGCGCTGGAACCCGGCGGCCGTCGAGGCAGCCGGTAAGTCCCCGGTGTGCCCGATCGTGGCCCTCGAGGCCACGGCCGAGGCCCTCTCCGATCTGCGTGACGACGGCGATGTGAAGGCCGGCGACAGTCTCTTCATCTGGAAGTGACACCGTTGCCGTCGTACGACGGCATGTAGGGACGACAAACACCACGGCGGCGGGACACGCCGCGCTAACGGAGACGGGTGAGATGGAGACAACGCTGCGAGGCGTCGGCGTGAGCCACGGTGTGGCGATCGGCGAGGTTCGGCACATGGGAACGGCGGTCCTCGAGCCGCCTGCCAAGCAGATTCCGGCCGAGGATGCGGAGCGTGAACAGGGGCGCGCTCGTAAGGCCGTGGAGGCTGTGGCAGCCGACCTGATGGCGCGCGGCAATCTGGCGGGCGGCGAAGCTCAGGCGGTGCTCGAGGCGCAGGCGATGATGGCCCAGGACCCCGAGCTGATGGCGGATGTGGATCGGCGTATCGCCGTCGGCAGCACGGCCGAGCGGGCCGTGTACGACGCTTTCGCCGCGTACCGCGAGCTGCTGGCGGGTGCCGGTGAGTACCTGGCCGGCCGCGTTGCCGACCTTGACGACGTGCGGAATCGTATCGTCGCTCGTCTGCTCGGGGTGCCGATGCCGGGTGTCCCGGACAGCGACGAGCCCTATGTCCTCGTGGCTCGCGACCTCGCTCCGGCGGATACGGCGCTGCTGGACCCGACCCTCGTTCTCGGCTTTGTCACCGAGGAGGGGGGGCCGACCAGTCACAGCGCGATTCTGGCGAGGGCGCTGGGTGTGCCGGCCGTGGTCGCGCTGCCGGGCGCCGGTGAGCTCGCCGAGGGCACGGTCATCGCCGTGGACGGCAGCACCGGTGACATCTTCGTGAACCCGAGCGAGGAGAAGAAGGCGGAGCTGGAGGCGGCTGCCGCTGCGCGCAAGGCCGCACTCGCGGCGTCGACGGGTCCGGGGGCAACAGCCGACGGCAACAAGGTGCCGCTGCTCGCCAATGTCGGTGGTCCGTCCGACGTCCCGGCTGCTGTCGAGGCGGGCGCTGAGGGTGTCGGTCTGTTCCGCACCGAGTTCCTCTTCCTCGACGACAGCAAGAAGGCACCGTCGGAAGAGAAGCAGGTCGAGGCCTATCGGCAGGTTCTCGAGGCCTTCCCCGAGGGCCGTGTCGTCGTACGTGTACTGGACGCGGGCGCGGACAAGCCGCTGGACTTCCTGACGCCGGCCGATGAGCCGAACCCGGCGCTGGGTGTGCGCGGTCTGCGAACGCTGCTGGACCACCCCGAGGTTCTGCGCACCCAGTTGACGGCACTCGCCAAGGCGGCGGAGGGGCTGCCCGTCTACCTCGAGGTCATGGCTCCGATGGTGGCGGACCGTACCGATGCGAAGGCGTTCGCGGACGCGTGTCGTGCGGCCGGGCTCCAGGCGAAGTTCGGTGCGATGGTGGAGATTCCGTCGGCCGCGCTGCGGGCGCGTTCGATCCTGCAGGAGGTCGAGTTCCTGTCGTTGGGGACGAACGACCTCGCGCAGTACACCTTCGCCGCAGACCGTCAGGTGGGTGCGGTGTCCCGGCTGCAGGACCCGTGGCAGCCCGCGCTGCTCGATCTGGTCGCGTTGTCCGCCGAGGCAGCGAAGGCCGAGGGCAAGAGCTGTGGTGTCTGTGGTGAGGCGGCGTCCGATCCACTGCTGGCGTGTGTGCTGACCGGTCTGGGTGTGACCTCCCTGTCCATGGGTTCGGCGTCTATTCCTTACGTCCGGGCGACGCTGGCGAAGTACACGCTGGCGCAGTGTGAGCGGGCCGCTGCGGCTGCGCGGGCGGCGGACAGCGCCGAGGAGGCGCGCAACGCCGCTCAGGCGGTGCTGTCCGGCGAGTAGCGGAGCGGGACGGCTGCACGCCGGTTCACGCGGGGCGCTCCACCTACGGATGGAGCGCCCCTCCTGCGTTCAGTGGCGGTGTCCCGGCGGCGCTTCCTCACCTCCGAGATCCGGCGGCACGCAGTAGTCGACGCCGGATTCCGGGGAGATGAGGTCTCCGGATTCGATGTCGGTGCAGTAGGCGTCGAAGACCTCGCCCGCTGTGAGGGGTTCGAGCCCTTCCCCGCGCAGGCGCCATCCGTAGATCCGGTCCGATGCGTCGGGGGCGCTGGTCCGCATCACGAGTCCACCAGGGCCCTGGGTGGCGATGCCGAGGGCGAGGACTGTGGTGAACTCCAGGACTTCGGCCTCGTCGAGGTGGGTTGCGCCGTGGGCGTCTTCGTCGGCGTGCAGGACGGCGAGGAGTGTTTCCGGGGTTCCCGTGACGCTGCAGACGAGATGTCGGTGGCCCGGCTGGGCCGTGTCCAGGATGCGGAAGAGAAGGTTCGAGGCGCGGGCGAAGGCCGCGCGGCCGATGTCCTCGCCGCAGGTGGCGCAGGCGCCGAGTCGTGCCAGGAGGGTGGACGCGTACTCCCACGTGGCTTGTCGGACGGCTTCGTCGACGAGGGCCGGGACGAGGTCTGCCAGGGGCTGGCCCTCGTAGGGGAGGGTGGGGCCGGTGGTCGCAAGTTCGGCGGTGAAGCGGGTGCGGCTCGACGGGATATCGGGGTCGAGGCCCGTTTCCGCGCAGAACTCGGCGTATTCCTCCGGGTCGAAGAGGGCGATCGTCGTATGGCTGCCTTCGGAGGTCCGTGTCCTGAGGAGAGCCTCCATCTGTTGCAGGTAGATCTTGTGGTCGTCGAAGGTGAAGCTGCGGTAGCGCCGCATGGCACGGAAATCGTGCTCGTCGGTCAGCAGGCCGATCGTGCCGGCGATCTCGCGGCGCAGGACGCGTCGCATCGTCTGGTGGTCGGTGTGGACCATGTTTCCCCCTGTGCACAGTCGATCAATGCTCACTCACAGTAACCGGCAGCACTGACAACGGCATCGGTGTGAGGCGCCTGAGGACCAGGAGCAGTGCGTTCGTGCAGGTCGGGCGTGGAGTGATGCGACGGTCGGCCTCGGAGGTCGTCGAGGTTCGGTGAGGCCGAGGCCGTCGCGTGGGTCAGGCTCGATTGCGGGCGAGATCCTCGTAGAAGTGCAGGAGATCGAGATTGTCGATGGAGCCCGGGTTGACCGCCTTTTCCAGCGGTGTGCCCTGGAGAAGGCGCTTGACCGGGACTTCGATGCGCTTTCCGGTGAGGGTGTGTGGGACGCCGGGGACCTCGATGATCTCGTCGGGGACGTGACGCGGTGAGAGCTGTTCGCGGATGGTCTGCTTGATGCGGCTCAGGAGGGCCTCGTCGAGCACGGCTCCGGAGGCCAGGTGCACGAACAAGGGCATCCAGTAGCCGCCGTCGGGCTGCTCGATGCCGATGACGAGGGATTCCTTGATCTCGGGGAGGCGCTCCACTGCTTCATAGATATCGGCCGAACCCATGCGCACGCCCTGGCGGTTGAGTGTCGAGTCGGAGCGTCCGTGGATGACGACGGAGCCGCGTGAGGTGACGGTGATCCAGTCGCCGTGGCGCCAGACGCCGGGATACGTGTCGAAGTAGCTTTCGTGGTACCGGCTGCCGTCGGGGTCGTTCCAGAAGTAGATCGGCATGGACGGCATGGGGTTGGTGACCACGAGCTCGCCCACTTCGTCGACGAGGGGTTTGCCGCTGGGGTCCCAGGACTGCAGGTCGGTGCCCAGGCTGGGGGCCTGGAGCTCGCCGACGTACACGGGGAGCGTGGGCACGGCTCCGGCGAAGCAGGAGCACACGTCCGTGCCGCCGCTGACGGAGGCGATCCACAGGTCGTCGCGGACCTCGTCGTGCAGCCAGCGGAATCCGTCCGGTGGGAGGGGTGATCCGGTGGTCGCGACGCACTGGACGCTTGCGAGGTCGTAGTCGCGTGCCGGGTGCACGCCGGCCTTGCGGCAGGCCATGACGTATGCGGCAGAGGTGCCGTAGAGGGTGGCTCCCGTGCGTTCGGCGACCCGCCACTGGGCGCCTGTGTCGGGATAGCCCGGGCTGCCGTCGTAGAGGACGATCGTGGTGCCGGTGAGGAGGCCGGAGACGAGGAAGTTCCACATCATCCAGCCTGTCGACGTGTACCAGAAGAAGCGGTCTTCGGGGCCCAGGTCGCAGTGCAGGCCGAGTTGTTTGAGGTGCTCGACGAGGATGCCGCCCTGGGACTGGACGATGGCCTTGGGGAGGCCGGTCGTGCCGGAGGAGTAGAGCACCCAGAGGGGGTGGTCGAAAGGTACCTGCTCGAAGACGGGTTCCTCGTCGGCGGCGGTGAGGGCCGACCACTCCAGTGCGCCTTCGGGGGCCTCGGTGCCGAGGAGGGGAATGTGCACCACGGCGCGCAGGGTGGGCAGTTCGCGGCGCAGTTCGGTGACGGTGTCGCGGCGGTCGTGCTCCTTGCCTCCGTAACGGTAGCCGTCGACGGTGAACAGGACGACGGGTTCGACCTGCTGGAAGCGGTCCAGGACGCTGCGGGCGCCGAAGTCGGGGGCGCAGGAGGTCCAGACGCCGCCCACGGCTGCCGTGGCGAGGAGGGCCACCACGGCCTGCGGGATGTTCGGGAGGTAGCCGCTGACGCGATCACCGGGGCGTACGCCGAGGGCGCGCAGCTCGGCCGCCAGGGAGCCCACCTGGCGGCGCAGTTCGGACCAGGTCACGGGGCTGGGCTGGTGGGATTCGTCGACGTACAGGAGGGCGGGGTCGGCGGCGCGGGTGGCGGCGGCGCGCAGGGCGTGCTCGGCGTAGTTCAGGGTCGCGCCGGGGAACCACTCGGCGCCGGGCATCGAGCGGTCGCCGAGCACGCGCGCGTAGGGCGTGGAGAAGCTGACGTCGAACCACTCCGTGACGGCTCTCCAAAAACTGTCCAGCTCGTCGACCGACCAGCGGTGCAGGGCCGCGTAGCCGCCCTCCGCGGGGGCTCCGTGGTTTTCGGCGGCCCAGGCCTGGAACTTGGTGACTCGAGCCTGGGCGATGCGTTCCGGATCTGGCTGCCAGAGCGGCTGGGGGTTCACGGTCGACATGGGGCGGCTCCCGGACTTTGCGCGTCGTGTGCGTCCTCCGCGCACGGCGGGGTGTGCGCGTGACGCGGATGACACGGACGATGCCATGTGATCGACTTCTGCACCAGGGTGAGCCCCACATAGTCCGTGTCGTGAAGATGTGGTCCCGGCACGGGTGAACGGAAGTTGAACGGCACGCGTGTGTGGCGCTGGCAATGGCAGGCTGAGCAGCATGGACGGTCGTGACCTGGTGCGTTCGATTAAGGCGGTCGGTTCTGTGGGGGCGGCTCAGGGATTGCGTACCGTGCGGGCGGCGTGGCGCAGGAGGCGTGCCGACGCCGTCGGTTTGCCGCGCCGGGGCGCCGAGCGCGCGCGGGTGCCCGGGCCCGTGCAGGAGGTGCGGCCCGGCCCGGGGGGCGGTGTCATCCGGTTCAGCCGGTCCGAGCTGCGCATCACTGTCGCCGTGAACGGCGCCGTCTTCTGGGGCTGGGACGGGGCCGCTCCTGAGCCGTCGTACGCGCTTGCGGGGCGCTGTCCGGAACCGGATCCCCGGGCGTTGCTGGAGCCCGACAAGGACGGTGGCTGGCGGGTCGTGGCCGAGCGGGTGACGGTCGTCATCTCGCGACATGGCGCGGTGGAGGTGCAGACACCCGGTGGAGTGACACTCCGGCGCGATCTTCCGCCGCGTTGGTGGGAGCCTGTCGACGGTGGGGCGGCACGGTGGATGCAGCGGTCGGAGGTCGCCGCGGAGGCGCGCTTCTTCGGGCTCGGGGGGCGGGCGTCGGGGCCGCGTCTGAGAGGCGGAACGTACCGGTTGTGGAACACCGATCCCGGCCGTGCCTTCGGCCCTGGCGACGACCCGCTGTACATCACCATGCCGGTGCAGTTGGTGGTGGCCGACGCCGGCACTCATCTGGTGTTCCACGACACCTCGTGGGACGGCACCGTGACGCTGCGGGAGGGCGAGGAGGGGGCCGGTTCAGGGCACGACCGGGCGGGGATCAGCGAGCTGCGGATGGACGGCGGTCCGCTGCGCTGCTGGGTGATGGTGGGCACTCCCGCGCGCGTGCTGCTCGTCTGGGCCTCGCTCACCGGTGCGGCGGCGCTGCCGCCCGCGTGGGCGCTGGGTCACCAGCACGCGCGGTGGGGCTTCGGCAGCGAGCAGGAAGTGCGGCGGATCGTTTCGGGCTACCAGGAGCGGGATTTGCCGCTGGACGCGGTGCATCTGGACATCGACCATTACGACGAGCATCAGGTGTTCACGGTCGACCAGGAGGGCTTCCCCAAGCTGCCGCAGCTCGCCGAGGAGTTGCGGCGGGACGATATCCGCCTGGTGTCGATCGTCGATCCGGCGGTCAGGGCCGCGCCGGGCAATGTCGTGTACGACAGTGGGACGGCCGAGGACGCGTTCGTGAGGGATGCCTCGGGAGAGCTCGTGCGGGGGGTGGTCTGGCCCGGGGAGGCGGTCTTCCCGGACTTCACGCACGCGCGCGTGCGTGAGTGGTGGGGTGGCCTGTACGAGGAGCGGCTGGCGCAGGGTTTCTCGGGTTTCTGGCATGACATGAACGAGCCGACCTCGTTCGCCGCCTTCGGGGAGTCGACGCTGCCGCGTTCGGCCCGGCACTCCCTGGAGGGGCGTGGCGGGGATCATCAGGAGGCGCACAACGTCTACGGCCTGTGCATGGCCAGGGCTGCCTATGAGGCGCTGCGCGAGTCGGCGCCCGAGGAGCGGCCCTTCGTCTTCTCACGCTCCGGATGGGCCGGTATGCAGCGCTACGGGGGGACGTGGTCCGGGGACGTGGCCACAGGCTGGCCCGGCCTGCGGGCGTCGTTGTCGCTGGTCATGGGGCTCGGGCTGTGCGGCGTGCCGTACTCGGGGCCGGACGTCGGCGGCTTCGACGGGAGTCCGTCGCCGGAGCTGTATCTGCGGTGGTTCCAGTTGGCCGCGTATCTGCCGCTGTTCCGTACGCACGCGAGCCTGCGCGCGGGGCGCCGGGAGCCATGGGAGTTCGGTTCCGAAGTGCTGGAGCACGCGCGCGTGGCGCTCGTCGAGCGTCGGCGGCTGCTGCCGTACTTCGTGACGCTGGCGCATCTGGCCCGGCGCACAGGGGCGCCTTATGTACGTCCCCTGTGGTGGTCGACGCCGGACGACCGCGCGCTGCGCGACTGCGAGGATGCGTTTCTGCTGGGCGACTGCCTTCTGGTGGCGCCGGTGCTGGATGCGGGGGTCGACCGGCGTGCGGTGCAGCTGCCGCGGGGGCGGTGGTACGACACCGCGACGGAGCGGGTGTACGAGGGGCCCGGCCAGGTGCTCGTCGACGCGCCTCTGTCTCGGATCCCGGTGCTCGCGCGCTCGGGCGCCGTCGTCCCCGTACGCGGGGACGACGGCGGGCTGGAACTGGAGGTGTGGGCGCCCGCCCCGGGACATACCGGGGGCGGGCTGGTGGTGCCGGATGGGGGTGACGGCTGGGACGAGCCGGAGATCGAGCGTTACATCAGCCGCTGGGAGGGCCGGAAGCTGGTCGTCGAGCGGGAGCTCGAGGACGGGGTGGTCCCGTCACCTCATCCGGTCCGCATACGAGGGCTCGGCGAGTGTCGATCTCAGATGTAGCGGCCTTCGAAGAACGCCCGTACGGCCAGCGTGTGCAGCGGGAAGGCCAGTTCCTCCGGCCTGTGCAGGAGGTGCCAGCCCTCGGTCTCGTCGGTGGCGGCCGACGTCGGCAGGCGGTCGGCGGGCCGTTCCGGCAGCAGGCCGAACAGCAGTAGGTGCCCGTCTGGGGAGCTCATCGCGTCGACGAGACGTACGTCGCGGCCGGCCGCGTCGATGCCGGTCTCTTCCTTGAGTTCGCGTACGACGGCCTGCCGCCAGTCCTCCCGGTCGTCGATGTAGCCGCCGGGCAGGGCGGTGCCTCCGCGCGCGGGGGCGATGGTTCGGGTGATGACGACCAGGGCGGTGCCCTTCGTGTCGTATACGGGCTGGAGTGCGATCGCTACCGGCAGCGGATTGCGGTAGGCCACGGTTGTGCACGCCGGGCAGGTGCGGGGCCAGCCGGAGACGCCCTCTCCGTAGGGCGCGCCGCAGCTCGAACAGTGAGAGTCTGCTGCGGAGTTGGGGGCGGAGTGCTGAGTTTCGGACACGCGGCGGACTGTATCCGATCAGTGGAGGGGAGTCTTCCGGGGGCCGGTCACTACTGCCTTGCGAGGGATTTCCAGAACGCGGGGAGGTCGAAGTAGCCGGCAGGCCAGGGCTCCCGCTCGTACGTGCAGAGCCACCACTCTTCGGCGAGGTTCATGAATCCGACGGCTTCGAGGGTGCTCTTGAGCTACCTGGCCATCGGATGCAGTCCGCTCACACATGGCCGCCCTGCCGCTTTCCGGTTGCCCGTGGCACACTTCTGACGTCCCGTCAGATCTGTTGCAGGAGGGGCTATGCCACGCACGCGCACGCCTGTGGTCGCCGGGTGGTTCGCCGGTGACGGGGACGACTTCCGGCTCCTCGGCACCCGGTGCTCGAACTGCACCTCGGTCTTCTTCCCGCGCGAGGACACCCACTGCCGCAACCCGGGCTGCCCGGGCGGCGACCTGGAGGAGGTGCCGCTCTCGCGGCGGGGGCGCGTTTGGTCGTACACGGACAGCCGGTACCGGCCCCCGTCACCCTATGTGACCGATCCGGAACTTCCGTGGGAGCCGTACGCGTTGGTCGCTGTGGAGCTGGAGTCCGAGCGTCTCGTGCTGCTGGGACAGGCGGTTCCCGGGGTCACCGTCGACGATCTGACGGTGGGCATGGAGGTGGAGGTCGTTCCCGGCGTGCTCCATGAGGACGCGGAGACGATCTGGACGACCTGGCAATGGCGGCCGACGGGGGTGACGGCATGACGGAGGAGGTGGCGGTGCTCGGCGTGGGCATGCACCCCTGGGGCAAGTGGGGGCGCAGCTTCGTCGAGTACGGGACGGCGGCGGCCCGCGCGGCGCTCACGGATGCGGGACTGGAGTGGCGGGACATCGGGTCGATCATCGGTGCGGACACCGTGCGGGGCGGCTATCCGGGGTATGTGGCCGGGGCCACTTTCGCGAAAGCGCTCGGCTGGCAGGGCGCCCGGATCACGAGCGTGTACGCGGCGTGCGCGTCCGGGGCACAGGCCGTCAACGCCGGTCGGGCGCAGATACTTTCGGGGCTCGCGGACGTGGTGCTCGTGGTGGGCGCCGATGCGGCACCCAAGGGCTTCTTCCGGCCCGCCGGCGGCGACCGGCCCGACGATCCGGACTGGCTGCGCTTCCGCGTCCTCGGTGCGACCAATCCGGCGTACTTCGGGCTGTACGCGCGCCGCCGGATGGCCGTGCACGGCGATACGCCCGAGGACTTCGCGCAGGTCAAGGTGAAGAACTCCGCCTTGGGCGCAGCCAATCCGTACGCGCGCTACCGCAAGCAGGTCACCGCCGCAGAGGTCGCCGCCTCTGCCGTGGTCGCCGATCCCCTGCGCCTGCTCGACATCTGCGCGACCTCGGACGGAGGGGCGGCGCTGGTGCTGGCCGGCATGGAGTTCGCGCGTCGGCACGGGGCCCGGGATCCGGTGCGGATCCGGGCGGTATCCACGGTGACACCGCGTTATCCCAACGCGGTCCTGGATCTGCCCGACATGGCGACGGACTCCGCGGCGGCGGTACCACCGGCGGCCGAGACCTTCAGGGAGTCGATCGCGAGCGCCGCCTACGAGGAAGCGGGCATCGGCCCCGAGGAGCTCTCCTTCGCGGAGGTCTACGACCTGTCCACCGCCCTGGAGTTGCAGTGGTACGAGGATCTGAGGCTGTGCGGCGAGGGAGAGGCCGCGAAGCTGCTGCGGGAGGGCGCGACGGCGCTGGGGGGACGCATACCCGTGAACCTGAGTGGCGGGCTTGCCTCATTCGGGGAGGCCGTTCCGGCCCAGGCGATAGCCCAAGTCTGCGAACTCACCTGGCAGTTGAGAGGTGACGCCGGCGACCGGCAGGTCGCCGGGGCACGTGTGGGGATCGCCGCGAATCAGGGGCTGTTCGGGCACGGCTCGGCGGTGATCGCGGTGCGGTGATGCGCCAGCGGCGCGGCGGGCGCCACCCTTCGGCCGTACGAGTGTGCTGTCGCCGTAGTAACGACCAAGGAAGGAGAGGTGCTTCTACGCTGTGTGACCAACCCGGAATCCTGCGTGAACGTCTCATGAACTGGGCTCGGGCGCCTGCCGGCGGCGAGATCATGCTCGCGTGCCCTCCTGGACGGATACTCTCCGCTTCGCGTTCCAACCGGTGGTCAATCTGACGACCGGAGGAGTCGCGGGGCTGGAGATACTCGCCCGCCCGGAGACCGGCGACGTCCTGGCCGAGGCCCGCCGCGATCCCGAACTCGACGGCCGTCTTTCCGTGTTGGCGTTCCGTACGGCGGCTCGCAAGGAGACCTTGCTGCCGCTGTACGTCAACGTTTTCGCCGGCACCCTCGCCGACCTGGGCGGACTGACACCGCTGCACGACGCCGTGCGTGCGGCGGGGCGACTGCCGTGGGAGGTGACGATCGATGTCGGTCCGCCGTACACGCACGTGCCCCAGCACGCACTGCTGGAGGCGATCGGAGCGTTGCGGGAGCAGGGCTTCCGGGTCAGCGCGGACGGCATCGGCGACGGGGACCTGCCGCTGCGGTTGCTCACCGACATGGCACCGGACCTGGTGAAACTCGATGCGTGCCTGCTGCCGCGGCCGGCGGCGGTACGGGCGATGCGGACGCTGTGTGAGCAGTTGGGAGCGCTCCTGTGCGTCGAGGGGGTGGAGACGGAGTTGCAGTGCGCATCCGCGCGGTCGGCCGGTGCACAGCTGGCACAGGGGGAGCTGTTCGCTCCCCCGGCTCGGCTGCCGGCGGCGGAGGTATACGTTCCGCCGCGCTCCCCAGGACTGACGGTGACGCCACGCTCGGGGCCGTCGGTGCGGGAGTTCGTGCGGCCGGCCGCACTACTGCCCGCCACCGCGTCCGCCGGCCAGGTGCGAGCGCTGCTGACGGGATCGCCGGACGTGTCCGGCGTGCTGCTGGTGGACTCGAACGGCGTCCCGGTGCGGTCCGTGCACCGTTCCCGGTTCCTGCTGTCGATGTCGGGGCGGTACGGCCATGCGCTGTACGCCGACCGGCCCGCGGCGAAGCTGGGAGATCCGCCGCGCACGGTGGGCGTGGACGCCACGGCGTGGGAAGTGCTGGACGTGGTCGCCGTCGGAGGCCGGGACCGTACTTCGGATGATGTGGCGGTGGTCGACCGGTACGGCCGGTGTGTGGGCGTCGTACGGCTCGCGGACCTCGTACGGGCGCTCGCCGAGACGCGGGTCGAGGAGGCCGCGGGGCTGAATCCGCTGACACGGCTGCCCGGTTCGGATGCGATCACCGGTGAGGTGGACCGGCGGATCGCGGACGGGCGGACGTTCGCGCTGACTTGGCTGGACGTGGACCACTTCAAACAGGTCAACGACGGGGCGGGGTTCGCGGCGGGCGACGAGCTGATCCGGTCGGTGGGACGGGCGCTGCAGCGCGCTGCGTCCGACAGTACCCGCGTGGGCCACATCGGCGGGGACGACTTCCTGGTGCTCGCGGATCCGGAGGGGCTCAATCCGCTGGTCGCCTCCGTGCTGGACGCGCCCTGGTCCGCAGGTGGGCGTCCCGTCACCCTCTCCCTGGCCACGGTCCTGTGCGAGCCCGGGAGCGTGACGGACCACCGGCAGGCGGCCGCATGTCTGGCCCCTCTGAAGAAGGCCGCGAAGTCACTGAGCGGGGCGAGCTGGGTGATGGGCCGCGCGGGGCTGTCCGGGCACGAGATCCTGCGCGGCGTGGCGGCGGCGACGGCCCCGGCCGAGTGGGCGGTGGCGGACCCGAGCAGGGGGTGAGAGGCTTTTCCCACGAGGTCGTCGGAGGCCGAAGGGCGTCCGTACGGCCTCAGCACAGCCATGGTCTTCGACCCCTGCCGGGTTCAGCAGGAACTGGCCTCCCTGCCGGCCTCAGCAGGGCATCGGAGGCCGTCCCACCTCCGAACGGGCGCGCCATGAGCCGCGTGGGCGACGCTCCGTGGTCCGTCGGTGCGCCCCCAACCATTGGCGTCGGCGACCTTGACGCCCCCTGGACGCCGGTGAACACTTCCCGGTGTCGGTCGACATCGCCGTACATTCTCGGCGTATCCACGCACTGCGCCGCGCGGTTCCGCCTGGACCATGGCTCCCTTCCCCCACGGGCGAGTCGGCTGCGACGGCACGCTCGTCACGGACGCCGGGCGGGGCGCGGGACCTCCCTGCCTTCGGCTGAAGTCGCCGTGGGAAACGCACCCCGCACGGAGAACCGGGGCCGATCGTCCCGGCCAGGGCCTAGGAGCCGCCATGAGCAACGGAGACATATTCCTCGGTGAGGTCATCGGTACCGCGATCCTGATCCTCTTCGGGGCCGGAGTCGTCGCCGCCGTCGTACTCAACTATTCGAAGGCGAAGGACGCGGGCTGGGTCGTCATCGCGTTCGGCTGGGGCTTCGGCGTGATGGCCGGCGCGTACACCGCCGCGCCGCTGTCCGGAGGTCAGCTCAACCCGGCCGTGACGATCGGCATCGCCATCGACACGGGGGAATGGGACAAGGTCCACATCTACATCGCCGGCCAGATGGTCGGCGCGATGCTGGGTGCGATGCTGTGCTGGCTGGTGTACTTCGCGCAGTTCCAGGCCAACGCCGACAAGGACATCGCTCAGCCGACCCTCGGAATCTTCTCCACCGCCCCCGCGATCCGCAATGTCGTCGCGAATCTCATCACCGAGATCATCGCGACCATCGCGCTGGTGCTGCCGATCCTGGCGTTCGGTCTGACCAAGGGGCTCGGCGTGTCCGGTACGGCGATCCTGATCGTCTCGTTCCTCGTGGTCGGCATCGGTCTGTCGCTCGGCGGTCCCACGGGATATGCGATCAACCCGGCCCGCGACCTGGGCCCGCGCATCGTCCACGCGCTGCTCCCGATTCCCAACAAGGGCAACTCGGACTGGGGTTACGCATGGATTCCGGTGGTCGGACCGCTCATCGGCGGGGCGCTGTCCGGGCTCATCTTCAACGCAGCCTTCTGAAGGAACCGACGAAGGGGACGTCATGACGGACAAGTTCGTCGCCGCTATCGACCAGGGCACGACCTCCAGCCGCTGCATCATCTTCAACCAGGACGGCGCCATCGTGGCCGTCGACCAGCGCGAGCACCGCCAGATCTTCCCCAAGCCCGGCTGGGTGGAGCACGACGCCACCGAGATCTGGTCGAAGGTGCAGGCGGTGGTCGCCGGCGCCATCGCCAAGGCCGGGCTGCGCGCCGACCAGCTCAGTGCCCTCGGCATCACCAACCAGCGCGAGACGACGGTGCTGTGGGACCGCGCGACGGGCAAGCCTGTGCACAACGCGATCGTGTGGCAGGACACGCGTACCGCGGCGCTGTGCAACCAACTCGGCGGCTCGGACGGGCAGGATCGTTTCCGTGAGCAGACCGGGTTGCCACTGGCCAGCTACTTCTCCGGACCGAAGGCGGCCTGGCTGCTGGACAACGTGCCCGGTCTCAGGGCTCGCGCCGAGCGCGGCGAGATCGCCTTCGGCACCATCGACTCCTGGCTGATCTGGAACCTCACCGGCGGCACGGACGGCGGACACCACGTCACCGACGTGACGAACGCCGGTCGCACCATGCTGATGAACCTGGAGAGCCTGCAGTGGGACTCCTCGATCCTGTCTGCCATGAACGTGCCCGAGGCCGTCCTACCGGAGATCAAGTCCTCCGCCGAGGTGTACGGGACCGCTGTCGGACAACTGTCCGGCGTGCCCGTCGCGTCCGCGCTGGGCGACCAGCAAGCAGCGGTGTTCGGGCAGGCCTGCTACGACGTGGGCACGGCGAAGAACACCTACGGCACGGGCAGCTTCCTGCTGCTCAACACGGGCAACCGGCCGGTGCCGTCGAAGAGCGGGCTGCTGACGACCATGGGCTACAAGATCGGCAGCGAGGCGCCCGTGTACTGCCTGGAGGGGTCGATAGCGATAACGGGCGCGCTGGTCCAATGGTTCCGGGACCAGCTCGGCATCATCCGCACCGCCGACGAGATCGAGTCCCTGGCGGCGAGCGTCGAGGACAACGGAGGCGCGTACATCGTGCCCGCCTTCTCCGGCCTGTTCGCGCCGTACTGGCGCTCCGACGCGCGCGGTGTCATCACCGGACTGACGCGGTACGTCACCAAGGCGCACCTCGCGCGCGCGGTGCTGGAGGCGACGAGCTGGCAGACGCGTGAGGTCGTGGACGCCATGTACCAGGACTCCGGGGTGCAGATCACGACCCTGAAGGTCGACGGCGGCATGACGAAGAACAACCTGCTCATGCAGCACCAGGCGGATGTGCTCGACGTGCCCGTGATCCGGCCCAAGGTCTCCGAGACGACCTGTCTGGGTGCCGCATACGCGGCAGGGCTGGCCACGGGCGTGTGGAACGACTTGGACGAGCTCAAGGCGCACTGGGCGAAGGACGCCGAGTGGACGCCTGCCATGACCGCCGATGTCCGTGACCGCGAGTACCACAACTGGCGCAAGGCGGTGGAGAAGAGCTTCGGCTGGCAGGAGGACGGCGACGCCTGAGGGACACGGCGAGAGCTGTGATGGGTGCACGCGTGCGTGCGTTGGCTCCAGCCACGCGCGCGTGCCCATGAGCCGCGGCTCGTACCCCGGTCGGCGGGGGTACGGGCCGCACCCTCGCGTCGGGGTTCAGGTGGTCACCGTCTGACGGCGGTCCGCCTGGTAGGCCATCGCGTGCTGGACGACGCCGATGAGGGTCTCCTTGACGGACTCCCGGTCGCGGGCGTCGCACAGCAGCAGCGGTACGCCGTCGTCGAGATCGAGGGCCTGGCGGATGTCCTCCGCCGGGTAACGGGCCGCTCCCTCGAAGCAGTTGACGCCGACGAGGAAGGGTATGGAGCGCCGTTCGAAGTAGTCCACGGCCGCGAAGCAGTCCTCGAGTCGGCGGGTGTCGGCGAGGACGACGGCACCGAGCGCTCCCTCCGAGAGCTCGTCCCACATGAACCAGAACCGCTCCTGGCCGGGCGTGCCGAAGAGGTACAGGACCAGGTCCTCGCGGAGCGTGATGCGGCCGAAGTCCATGGCCACGGTGGTGGTGCGCTTACCCTCGACACCGCTCGTGTCGTCGACCGGGCGCCCGGCCTCGGTGAGCAGTTCCTCGGTACGCAGCGGCCTGATCTCGCTGACCGCGCCGACGAGGGTGGTCTTGCCCACGCCGAAGCCGCCGGCCACCAGGATCTTGAGCGTGACGGGCTCGACCGGAGGCTTCCCGCGCTCAGAACGCCCGAAGATCATCGATCTCTTCTCCTGCTTGATGGGGGTCGCGCGACGGTGGACCGTAGCCTCCGCCGCCGGGGGTTTCGATGACGAGTACGTCGCCGGGACCGACGTCGGCCGAGTCGCTTCCGGCGAGTGCGGTGACCGTGCCGTCCGCGCGTTCGACGCGGTTGGCTCCCAGCGCACCGGGTCCGCCGCCCGCCATGCCGTACGGCGGGACCCTGCGGTGCTGGGAGAGTGTGGAGACGGTCATGGGCTCGTGGAACCGGATGCGGCGCACAGCGCCGTCGCCGCCGCGCCACTGCCCGGCGCCACCGCTGCCGCGCCGCACGGCGAACTCGTCTAGCTGTACGGGTAGTCGCCACTCCAGCACTTCGGGATCGGTGAGCCGCGAGTTGGTCATGTGGGTCTGCACGACGGGCGCGCCGGGGAACCCGTCGCCCGCGCCGGAGCCGGAGGCCACGGTCTCGTAGTACTGGTGGCGCTCGTTGCCGAAGGTGACGTTGTTCATGGTGCCGGAGCCCTCGGCCTGGACGCCCAATGCGGCGTAGAGCGCACCTGTGATCGCCTGGGAGGTTTCCACGTTGCCCGCGACCACCGCTGCCGGGGGTTCGGGAGCGAGCATGGAGCCGGTCGGCACGACGATCTCGAGGGGGCGCAGGCAGCCGTCGTTGAGCGGGATGTCGTCGGAGACCAGCGTGCGAAAGACGTACAGGACTGCCGCGTTGACGACCGAGAAGGGGGCGTTGAAGTTCGTGGTCAGCTGCGGGGAGGTGCCGGTGAAGTCGACGGTGGCGGAGCGGTTCTCGCGGTCCACGCGCACGCGTACCCGGATGACGGCGCCGGAGTCGGTCTCGTAGGCGTACTCTCCGTCGTCCAGGGCGTCGATGACGCCGCGTACTGCTTCCTCCGCGTTGTCCTGGACGTGCTTCATGTAGGCCTGGACGACGTCGAGGCCGAAGTTCTCGATCATGCGGGCGACTTCGTCGACGCCCTTCCGGTTGGCCGCGATCTGGGCGCGCAGGTCGGCGAGGTTGGTCTTGGGATTGCGGGAGGGGTAGGGCGCCTCGGTGAGCAGGCCGAGGGTCTCCTCTTCGCGGAAACGGCCGTTCTCGGCGAGCAGCCAGTTGTCGAAGAGGATTCCCTCCTCCTCGATGGTGCTGCTGTTGGCGGGCATGGAGCCTGGGGCGATGCCGCCGATCTCGGCGTGATGGCCGCGCGAGGCGACATAGAAGAGGATTTCCGGCTCACCCTCCGTGTTCGCCGTGCTTCCCGTGTCGAAGACCGGCGTGATCACGGTGACGTCGGGCAGGTGGGTCCCGCCGTGGTACGGGTCGTTGACGGCGTAGGTGTCGCCGGGGCGCATCCGTGAGCCGCGGCGTCGGATGACCTCCTTGACGCTGGTGCCCATCGAGCCCAGGTGGACGGGGATGTGCGGGGCGTTGGCCACCAGGTTTCCGTCCGGGTCGAAGAGGGCGCAGGAGAAGTCCAGGCGTTCCTTGATGTTGACGGACTGGGCCGTGGATTCGAGTCGGGCGCCCATCTGTTCGGCGATGGACATGAAGAGGTTGTTGAAGACCTCGAGAAGAACCGGGTCGGCTTTCGTATCGAGATCGGAACTCTCCGTAATCGCCGCGCGTTCCATGACCAGATGCCCGTCGTCGGTCGCCGCGGCTTGCCAGCCGTCGTCGACGACGGTCGTCGCGCTGGCCTCGGTGATGATCGCCGGGCCGGTGACGGTCTGGCCGGGAGGCAGGTCCTCGCGGCGGTGGAGGGGCACGTCGCGCCATGTGCCGCCAGCGTGGAGGCGGACGGTCCGCGGGGTGGCCGGGCTGCCCTCAGGGGCGGCTTCGTAGGGGGCGAGAGCGGAGAGATCGGGGGGGTCGGTGATGCCGGTGGCTTCGACGGAGAGGGCTTCGACGACGATCGGGCGGTCGAGGGTGAAGGAGTACGTGGCGCGATGACGATCTTCGAAGGCGCGCCGCATGGTGTCGGGGTCGGTGAGTTCGACGGTGAGGGTGGTGTCGGTGCCGTCGTAGCGGAGTTGGGCGCGTCGGGTGACCTTGATGCGGTCCTCGGGGACGTCCTCGTCGAGGAGTTCGGTGCGGGCAGCGGATTCGAGAGCGTCCGCGGTCTTCAGGACGCCGGGCATGGAGGTGGCCTCCAGGGGGGCCTCGGCGGACTGTTCGCGCATGGCCGTGGTGTCGGCGAGGCCGATGCCGAGCGCGGAGAGGACACCGGCCATGGGCGGCACGAGGACCGTGCGGATACCGAGCGAGTCGGCGACCATGCACGCGTGCTGGCCACCGGCACCACCAAAGGTGGTGAGGGCGTAGCGGGTGACGTCGTGGCCCTTCTGGACGGAGATCCGCTTCACGGCGTTGGCGATGTTGGCGACGGCGATCTGCAGGTAGCCCTCGGCGACCTGCTCGGGGGTGCGATCGTCTCCGGTCTGCTCGCGGATGTCGCGCGCGAGGGCGGTGAAACGCTCCCGGACGAGGGCGTCGTCGAGGGGCTGGTCGCCCTCGGGGCCGAACACCTGGGGAAAGTGGGCGGGTTGGATGCGGCCGAGCATGACGTTGGCGTCGGTGACCGCGAGCGGTCCGCCACCCCGATAGCAGGCGGGCCCCGGGTCCGCGCCCGCCGAATCCGGCCCTACGCGGTAGCGGGCCCCGTCGAAGTGGAGGACCGAGCCGCCGCCTGCCGCGACGGTGTGGATGTCCAGCATGGGGGCGCGCAGGCGGACGCCGGAGATCTGCGTGGTGAAGACCCGTTCGTACTCGCCGGCGAAGTGCGAGACATCGGTGGAGGTGCCGCCCATGTCGAAGCCGATGACGCGGTCGAAGCCGGCGAGCTGCGACATGCGTGCCATGCCGACGATGCCTCCGGCGGGGCCGGAGAGGATGGCGTCCTTGCCGCGGAACTGCCCGGCTTCGGCGAGACCGCCGTTGGACTGCATGAACAGCAGCCGCACGCCTTCGAGCTCGTCGGCGACGTGCCGGACGTAGCGGCGCAGCACGGGCGAGAGGTAGGCGTCCACAACAGCGGTGTCCCCGCGCGGGACGAGCTTCATCAGAGGGCTGACCTCGCTGGACAGCGAGATCTGCGGGAAGCCGACGTGGGCGGCGAGCTCGCCGACGGCCTGCTCGTGGGCTGGGTGGAGATGGCTGTGCATACAGACCACGGCAACGGCACGGATGCCGTCGTCGTACGCCTCCTGGAGAGGGCCGGCGAGGGCGTCCAGGTCTGGCGTCCGCAGGACGGTGCCGTCGGCGGCGATGCGTTCGTCGACCTCCACGACCCGTTCGTAGAGCAGCTCGGGAAGTTCGATGCGGCGGGCGAAGATGCGGGGCCGGTTCTGGTAGGCGATGCGCAAGGCGTCGCGGAAGCCACGGGTGACGACCAGCAGGGTCCGCTCGCCCTTGCGCTCGAGGAGGGCGTTCGTGGCGACCGTCGTGCCCATCCGGACGGCCTCGATGGGGTGGCCTTGGGAGCCGTCCAGCAGTTCTCGTACGCCCGCCACGGCAGCGTCGGAGTATCGCGCCGGGTTCTCCGACAGGAGTTTGTGGGTCAGCAGACGGCCGTCCGGGCGTCGCGCGACGATGTCCGTGAAGGTGCCGCCACGGTCGACCCAGAACTGCCAGCCTGTCACGTCCCTACCCCGCTTCCGCGCCGCTCACAGCGCCCGCAGGCCGTTGATCACGTCGCGCAGAATACTCTCGTCCACCAGCTCGGCAGGCGGTACGGGCCGGTTCACATGGACGAATTCCGCGTCCACGAGATCCCCGACGAGGACGCGTACGACTCCGATGGGCAGGTCGAGCTCGGCGGAGAGTTCGGCAACGGACTGCGGGGCGTCACGGCACAGTTCGACGATGTCCACATGCTCCGGGGACAGCATCGAGTCCGCTTCCGGGTCGTCCGCGTGCGGTTCCACGACGACCACCGCGATCAGGTCGAGGCGGTGCTGGGCCGCACTGGTGGTGCGGCCGCGCGTCATGGCGTACGGACGGACGACCGGCCCGGCCTCGTCGTCGAACCAGTGGCTTCTTCCCTGACCGTCAGCGCTCATGCCATCCCACTACCCGCCCGAGGGCAGATCGGTGCGCGGAGCGGTACCCAGATGCACTCCGACCCGCTTGACGAGGAGCGTCATCTCGTACGCGACCAGGCCGACGTCCGAGTCGGCGTCCGAGAGCACGGCGAGGCAGCTGCCGTCGCCTGCGGCCGTCACGAACAGGAAGGCGTCATCGAGCTCGACGACCGTCTGCCGGACATTGCCCGCCTCGAAGTGGCGGCCGACGCCCTTGGCAAGGCTGTGGAATCCGGACGCGACGGCGGCCAGGTGCTCGCTGTCCTCGCGCGTCAGATCCTTGGACACCCCCGTCGGCAGGCCGTCGCCGGAGAGCACGAGGGCCTTGCGGATGCTGGCGACGCGATCCACCAGGTCGTCGAGGAGCCAGTTGAGCTCGCCGGACTGGTTGGTCGCGGTGTGGCCGGTCGCCTTCGGTGCGGTCATCGACCGTCCCCCTTAGTCGTTCCTTGTGCTGTGCCGCTGTGGGCGTCATCGCCCGCGGCGTTCTCCTGGCGGCCCCGCTGCCAGCCGCGCTGGAGCGATGCCATTCGGCTGCGTACCTCGTCCGCGTCCCGCTCGGCGAGTTCCGCGTTCTCCTCGACGCGCCGAGCGGGGCCCTGCTTGAGCTGCGGAGCCAGGCTGGCCTGTCGTACGCGCCGGGGCAGCGGACCCGAGCCGGAGCCGCTCTCCCGCTGGGCGGCGGACGTGCTCGGAGCGGATCGGTCCAGTCCACTCGATTCGATCGCGGCACGCCGCGTGCGCCTCGGGAGGGCTGCGGGCTCCGACGGCTCACTTCGGTCGTGCCCCGCGCTGGGTCGTGTGTCGGTACGGTCACCGATCCGGTCCTGCGCGCCGCTCACCTCTCCGCGGGCTCCTGTACCGCGACGTCGGGTCGGCAGCGGGGCGAGGCCGTTCGGCTCCGGGCGGCCTGTCGCAGGCTCTGCGTCCGCCTCGCCTCGCCGGGAGCGCTGCTCGGTGACCGGGCGTCCGTGCGAACTGACCAGCTTGGGCGTCCGGCGACGGGGCAGCGGGACGGGGGCGCTCACATCGCCGTCCGTGTCGGACCGGTCCGTTCTGCCGTGGATGCCGGTGACCGGGTGTTCGCCGAGCGGGTCCGACGCCTCGTCGTCCGCATGGGCGAGAGCACGGCGGGGGCGGAAGAGACCGCCGCGTTCGCTGTCCTCGTCGTCGAGCGCGTCCGGGAAGTCGCCGAGCGCGTCCAGGTCGACGGGGGCCTCCAGCTCCACCGGCCCGTCCAGGAGCGAAGCGGGCAGGCCGGGCACGCGGGCCGGCACGTGGGCGAGGGCGGCGCGGCGCGCCTCCTCCAGCTCGGCCTCCTTCGAGGGCGTGGGCCGGTCCAGACGGAACCCGATGCCGTTGGTGTCGGGGACGTCGTCGGTGAGCAGCGCGTCGGGGATGAAGACCACGGCGGTGGTGCCGCCGTACGGCGACGGCTGCAGCGAGACCCGGACGTTCTGCCGCTGGGCGAGCCGGCTGACCACGAACAGGCCGAGCCGGTCGGTGTCGGACAGCTCGAATTCGGGTGTCTCGGCGAGCCGGAGGTTGGCGTCCAGCAGGGCGTCGGCCGCCATGCCCAGGCCGCGGTCGTGGATCTCGAGGGTGAAGCCGTTGGCGACCCGCTCGCCCAGGACCTGGACTGCGGTGTGCGGCGGGGAGAACACCGTGGCGTTCTCCAGGAGTTCGGCCACGAGGTGCGTGAGGTCCGCGACGGCCGGTCCGGTCACGGCGACGCGGGGCAGACGTCGGACCTCGATGCGCTCGTAGTCCTCGACCTCGGCGACCGCGGCGCGTACGACGTCCATGAGCTGGACGGGCTTGCGCCACTGCCGAGACGGGGCGGCGCCGGAGAGGATCACCAGGCCTTCGGCGTGCCGGCGCATACGGGTGGTCAGGTGGTCGAGGCGGAACAGGTCGGCGAGTTCGTCGGTGTCCTCGGTCCGGCGTTCCATGGTGTCGAGGAGGGTGAGCTGCTTGTGGAGGAGGACCTGGCTGCGGCGAGCGAGGTTGACGAAGACCTCGGCGATGCCGGCGCGCAGTTCTGCCTGCTTGACGGCTGCCTCGACGGCGGCGCGCTGCAGGGTGTTGAGGGCCTGGCCGACCTCGCCGATCTCGTTCTTGTCGTACTCCAGGTGGGGGACCTCGGTCTCCACGTCTACCTGTTCACCGGAGGAGAGGCGACGCATCACGCTGGGCAGGCGGACGCCGGATGCCTCGTGGGCCTCCAGTCGCAGCTGCCGCAGATCTCGGATGAGGCCGCGGCCGATGCGCACGGAGAGGAAGAGAGAGAACAGCAGGGCGAGCAGCCCGAGGACACCGGCGACGGCCGCCTTCAGGATGACGCCCATCGCCACCGGGCTGACACGGTCCTGATAGCGGGCGCCCGCCTCGTCGTTGAGCTTGCTGAGCTCGTCGAGGACGCTGCCGGCCGCGGTGTCCCAGCTCTTGGCGTCGACCTTGCTGGGCCTACCCGCCTGGGACAGGATGACGGCCTGTTCGGCGACGCGAAGGGGAGCAGTGGAGGCGTTGTCCCAGAAGCGCTTGTAGCGTTCGCGCTCGGACGACGGCAGGTCCGTCAGGCTGATGTCGTACATGAGGGTGCGCTGGGCGACGAGGTCGGAGACCTGGCGTATCTCTTCGCGGGACAGCTTCCCGACCACCAGGGCCGAACTCAGCAACGCGTCCTCGCGGGAGAGCAGTTCGCGGGCGCGGGTCACGTTGAGAAGGGAGCGGGCCTGCTTGTCCATCGCCACGCTGTCGATTCCGTCGAGGGAACCCAGCAGGGAGTAGCAGGGGTCGACGAGCCGGTTGTACAGGCCGAGGGCCTGGGAGCGGGTCACCGTTCCGTCCTCGACGCTGCGGCGCAGGGAGTTGATGCCGTCGAAGGCGTCCAGGACGGCGGTGAGGCGCTCGGCGTCGCCCTCGTCCAGCCCGTCGCGGACGTCTGGGTCCTTGGCGTTCTTGCGGATCTCGGCGACGGCGGCGTCGGTGGCGCTCCGCGTTTCCCTCAGTGCGGACAGCGCGTCCGAGGCCCGGCGGTCGGCAAGATAGACGAGGGCCTGGCGGCGTTCCTGCTGCAGGACGCGGACGGCGTCCTCGGTGGAGTAGCCGATCTTCTCGACGAGGGACGACACCGTGAACAGCTGGGCCACACCTCGCCCCGTGAGTACCGTGGCGAAGCCCCAGATCGCAGTCAGGGACACCAGCGGCACGAGAAGCAGCGCCACCATCTTCCGGCGGACGGACTTCCCGCGAAAGCGCATGGCCTCCCCCAGCTCAAACCCCCATGACCCAGGGGGCACACATGTGCGTCAACAATTGGCGCGAGCCTACTACCGACGCACAAGTAACTCGAAGAGCCGTCCGGAACCTGAACTTCCGCACCCGCGACGAGACGTGGGGAGTTGTCCGGCCATTGCGGGAGATTGCCTCCCGTGATCCCGCGCCGCCGTCGAGGAGGGATCCGGCCGGTCTCCCAGGCCAGTTGGCCAGAAATTTATCTTCCTCGGGAATCTTCGGGACGCGCCGTTCGTCCTTCTCTATGGGAAATGGGGGCGGAATGGGCCACAGGAGCCGCATCCAGCCCCCGGGCGGCGTAAAACAGCGCAAGCCGGGCAACCACTGGGGAGCCGCGTCTTCGGACACGGGCACACGGTCTGCTGGCGGTGGGGAGTGACACGGTGATGGGCACGGCGGAGCGGCGCGAGGCGCCCGAGGACGGGGCAGCGGCGCATGTGACGGCGCGGCGCGGCCCCGAAGCGCTGGATCGCGACATTCCGGCGGGGGTACGTCTGGCGACGGGCAACCGCGATGCCGCAGTGGACGCGAGTGCGGTGGCCACGGAGCAGCACGACGTTTCGGTCGGCTCCGGCGGCAAGGCGGCGACGGCCGGGAGCGTGGCCGGGGCAGCCCGCGGCAGGACTGCCCCGGAGTGGTCGGCATACCGGCCGTTGTGGGTCGAGGAGCCCGCCCGGCGGCGCCGGATGCCGGACCCGGTACGGACGGCGTCGGTGCGGGCGGTGCTGATCATCGCGGTGACGCTGATACAGGCGATGGTGGCCTTCCTGTGCACCTTGGCGGGGTCGTGGCTGGCGTTCCCGATGGTGATCAGCAGTGTGGTCAGCACGGTGGTGGCCACCTGGGGGGCTCTCGACGTCTGGGTGACCCGCCAAGTGTGGAAACAGCGCAATGGCGTGATCTCGACGCCGAGCAGCACTGCACGCGCCCTGCGACGCGAGCGGCGTCGGGCCCGACGGCAGACACGGCAGGCCGAGCGCACCCAGGAGCGAATACGCCGGCGGGGCGGCGGAGCCGGCCAGCTGTCGCACTCGTGAGCGTGATGGAACGACCCAGCACCGGAGCCTGAGGAACGGCCCCGAGCAGCCTTACCCAGCCAAGTTCGGGCCGGATCAGGCGCCGAGCCAGGCCCTCGCCGGATGCCAGGCGCCGGAGCCAGGCCGAGTGCCGGTTCCTGGCCGACCCGGGGCGCCGGGTTCCGTTGCTCGGTCCCGCATCGGCGAGCGCGCGACCATCCCGGACGGCCTGCCCTGGTTGGAGTCAGACCACGGCCCGGCCGGGTCCGGTCCGTCCCGCGGACCAGTTCGTGCCGCGCTCGCATGAATGCGCGGGGGCGGTCTACGGAGAGGACGGCGGTCGTCCTGCCGTCGCGTTCGTACATGGCGAGGAACCCGTCCTCGGCCGGTGCGCCGTCGGCGAGTTCGCCATCGGTGATGCGGACCGTGTCTCCGTCCTTGCGTCGGCCCGCGAACTGGATGCGCGCTCCGTCCTGGTCCGACCAGAAGTAGGGCAGGGATCGGGCGGTCTCGGCGCTGCGACCGGCGAGCAGGTTGGCCACGGCGATCCGGGGCTGTTCCGTCACAGAGGTCCAGTGCTCGGCGCGGGAGCCACCGACACGGGCGACATCCCCCACGGCGACGACCTGAGGCAATGCCATGACACAGCCGTCGTCGCACAGGACACCGCCCTGCAAGGCAAGCGTCGAGCCCGTCAGCCAGGCGGTGTTGGGAGTGGCGCCGATGCCGACGATCACAACGTCGGCGGGGAGGGTACGGCCGTCGGCGAGTTCCACACCGGTGGCACCGATCGTGCCGCGCAGTTCGGCGACCGAGGTGCCCGTGACCAGTTTCACCCCGCCACGGCGGTGTAGGGCGGCGCACACGGCGGCCATTTCGGCGCCCAGTTGGGGCACGAGCGGAAGCGGAGCGGCCTCGACAACAGGGACAGTGTGGCCGAGGGCGAGGAGGACGCGGTTTCGGCCCCCTATGAAACCGCCGCCCATGACGACGACTTGGAGCGGGCTACGGGTGAGGTCCGCGCGCAGGGCGCGGGCGTCGTCGAGCGGGCGGAGGGTGTGCACGCCGGCGAGGCCGTGAGCCGGGAGGCGGCGGGCCGAGGCGCCGGTGGCGATGACGACGCCGTCGGTGGAGACGCTGCGGCCGTTGTCGAGGAGGACAGTGCGGCTGCGCGGGTCGAGCCCGCGGGCGCGAGCGCCGAGGAGCCACGCGGCGTCGAGTTCGGCGGTCTCCTCGGCGTCGGTGAGAGCGAGTTGGTCCTCGTCGGCCCGTCCGGTGAGGAAGTCCTTGGAGAGAGGAGGTCGGTCGTAGGGGCGGTGGGGTTCGTCGCCGATGATCACCAGTCGCCCGTCGAAGCCCTGGGCACGCGGCTCACGGGCGGCGTACAGACCGGAGAGAGGCTCCGACGACGGTCACGGTCCTCATGCGGTACGGCTGTTCTCGGGCACGGCAGAGACGGGGCGAGCAAGGGAGGGGTTATGGCCTCGGCTCCACGAGAGCCGGGGTGTGCGGTGCGGCGCGCGGCGGCTTCCCCGGAGCCGGGCACCGGGAAGGGCAGAGGTCGGCGGGAGCCGCGGGCCGGGAGCTCGCGCAGGGCGGGCTCGGCAGAGCGGCAGCCACACAGGACAGCCGAGGGCGGCTCACCGGATCTGCGGCCAGGCAGGTCACTCGGGCGCGACTCACCAGAGCCGCGGGCCGACGCCCCCCCCTGGGCCGACGCACCGCAACTGCCCCCAGCCAACTCACCTCGGCCCGACTCGCCACCGCCACCGCCACCGCCACCGCCACCGCCACCGCCACCGCCACCGCCACCGCCACCGCCACCGCCACCGCCACCGCCACCGCCACCGCCACCGAGAGGATCGCGGCCGTCTCGGTGGGCCGGAGCGCGATTGCCGACCTGAGCCGCTCGGTCCCACCGATCGGCGGGCCGGCAATCCGGTCGGTCCACGCGATCGCGTGGGTCGGCGCGGTCAGGGTGGCCAGTGGCGTGGTCGGCCGCCGGGGTTGCTCGCGCCTCACCGGAAGCGGTGCCATCGACGGAGTGAGCCCGGTCGGTGTGGTCGCGAGGGCCAGCCCCCGGGCCGTCGGTCACGGCCTCCATACGGCGCTGCCCCCTCCGCGGCAAGGTGGACGTGGAGGGCGCCGCGCCGGGGTCGCGAGGGCCCCACTAGGCCCTCGGCGTGTGGCGTTCATGCGGCGGCTCCCCATGCGCAAGGCCATCAGCGGCGTTCACTCGGCGGCCCCCTCCCCTGCAGCAAAGCGGACGCACATGACGCCGCGGCATGGTCGCCAGGGCCGCCACAACGCCATCAGTCACGGCGTTCACGCAGCCCCCCACCCCAAGAGCGTCACCAGCGGCGTTCACGCGGCGGCCCCCTCCTCCACGGCGAGGGGACATGGATGACGCCGTCGTCGACGGTGACCCGGTGTGTGCGGACGGGGTGCGGGCCGGGAGGCAGGTCGTCTCGCCCGTACGGAGGTCGAATGAGGCGGCGTGCAGCGGGCATTCGACCGGACAGCCCTCCAGCCAGCCCTCGGAGAGGGGGGCGTCCTGATGGGTGCAGGTGTCGTCGATGGCGTACAGCCGGCCGTCGTCGGTATGGAACACGGCGACGGGCGGTGTCGTCCCGACGCGGACGGACTCGCCCTCGGGGAGGTCTTCGATGCTGCAGACGGGAATCACGGGCCCCCTCTCGGTCCGGGACGCTCGGTCCGGACCTGTGTGGTGCAGGCGGATCGGAGCGTTCGAAGGCCGGACCGGCGTCGGTCCGGCGAGCAAGGCGGTGACGAGTGCCGGACCGGCGTTGCTCCGGCAGTCGAGGAGTTCCGGACCTTCGAGGGCTCTGGTGGTCAGGGACCGGTTCTTCGTTGGCCCGGGCTGTTCGGCCCCCTTCCGGGGACCGGATCGGCCCCCTTTCGGGGACCGGACGCTTCGGCAACATGATGTTTCACATGGCGCACGATCGAGCACTCTGCGCAACAGAATCCAGTGCGGGACCCCCGTCGCCTCAATGGTTTCCCGCAAATGCGGCCCAAACCGGGCCCCAGCTGGTGAGAGTTGAGCCTTGACCCGCACGCAGAAGCAGTCCGAGCACCCCGCCTCCGTGGTCCTGGGCAAGGAGCCGGTGTGCGTCGACGGCGCCACGGCGGGTTACGCGACCAGCGCGTCGTACGGCTACACACTGGGCCGCTGCGTCGCGTACGCCTGGCTTCCCACCCTGGCCAACGGCACCGGCGTGCACATCGAGTACTTCGGTGAGAAGGTGCCGACGACGGTCGCCGAAGAGCCGCTCTTCGCCCCGAAGATGACCCGCATCCGCCGATAGGAAAGGCACAGGAGAGGCACATGTCCCCCACCTACGACGTGATCGTCATCGGCCTCGGCGGCATGGGCAGCGCCGCCGCCCACCATCTCTGCGCGCGCGGCGCCCGCGTGCTCGGCCTGGAGAAGTTCGGCCCGGTGCACAACCGTGGCTCCAGTCACGGCGGTTCACGCATCACCCGGCAGTCGTACTTCGAGGACCCGGCGTACGTCCCGCTGCTGCTGCGCGCCTACGAGTTGTACGACGAGCTGGAGCGGGCCACCGGCCGGGACATCGCCACCCTCTGCGGCGGCGTCATGGTCGGCCGTCCCGATACGCCGGTCGTCTCCGGCTCGCTGCGCTCGGCCCGGCAATGGGACCTGCCGCACGAGATGCTGGACGCGAAGGAGATCCGCCGCCGCTTCCCGACGCTGGCGCCGCAGGACGACGAGGTGGCGCTGTACGAGCGGAAGGCCGGTTTCCTGCGGCCCGAGAACACCGTCGCCGCGCACCTTCAGCTGGCCACCCGGCACGGCGCCGAACTTCACTTCGACGAGCCGATGACACGCTGGGAACCGTACCGGGACGGAGTTCGCGTCCACACCGCCGAGAACACCTACACCGCCGGCCAGTTGGTGATCTGCCCGGGCGCGTGGGCTCCGCAGTTGCTGACCGACCTCGGGGTGCCGTTCACCATTGAGCGGCAGGCCATGTACTGGTTCCAGCCGAAGCACGGTATTGATCCGTTCCGCCCCGAGAATCAACCCATCTACATCTGGGACGACGCGGCCGGCATCGAGGTGTACGGCTTCCCGGCCATCGACGGCCCCGGTCTTGGTGCCAAGGTCGCCTTCTTCCGCAGGGGCCAGGTCACCACTCCGGAGACCATCGACCGGACGGTCCACGAGGACGAGATCCGGGCTATGGCGGACCACATGTCCGGCTGCGTCCCGGACCTGCCCGGCGCCTTCCTCAAGGCCGCGACCTGCATGTACTCCCTTACCCCCGACGAGCACTTCGTCATCGCCCGCCACCCCGCGCACCCGGAATCGGTCACCGTGGCCTGCGGGTTCTCCGGGCACGGCTTCAAGTTCGTGCCCGTCGTCGGCGAGATCCTCGCCGACCTCGCCCTGACCGGCACCACAGAGCACCCGATCGCCCTGTTCGACCCTGCCCGCCTCGCTGCCGCGCCCGCGTGCGGAGCACGTACGTGACGACGACACCCGTTCCGGAGACTTCGCTCTCCGTGGCCCACCAGATCTCCCCCCAGCCTCATCGCGGCGCTGCCGGGCCGCTACTACACCGACCCCGAGATCTTCCGGCAGGAGCAGGAACACCTCTTCGAGGCGATGTGGTTCTGCGCCGTCCGCAGCACCCAACTTGATCGGTGGCTTCAAGCAGTCCGGCTTCGGACGCGAGCTCGGGCCCTCGGGCCCTCGGGGCTCTCCGAGTACCGCGAGACGAAGCACATCTGGCGCAACACCAATCCCGCTCCGCAAGGGTGGTTCGCCTGACTCCCGGGTAGCAGCACGCTCACCACCGGTCCTTGATCGGCGGTACCCGTCCGAGCCGCTTCAATCCCTTCCCCGGCACACGAGGAGTCCACCCATGTCAACAACGGAGCAGCCAACCAGTCCACACAGTCATGACGACGTCGAACTCGCCGAGTTCGGCTACAAACCCGAACTCAAGCGCAGCCTCGGCAACTTCCACACCTTCGCCGCCGGGATCAGCTACATCTCGATCCTGACCGGCACCTTCCAGCTGTTCTACTTCGGCTACGGCAGCGGCGGCCCCGCCTACTGGTGGTCGTGGCCGATGGTGTTCGTCGGCCAGTTCATGGTCGCCCTGTGCTTCGCTGAGCTGGCCGCCCGCTATCCCGTCGCCGGCTCGGTCTACAACTGGTCGAAGAAGATAGGCAATCCGCATCTGGGCTGGCTCGCCGGCTGGATGATGTTGATCGCGTCCATAGTGTCCATATCGGCCGTGGCGCTGGCCTATCAGTTGACACTCCCTCAGATCTCGTCGGTCTTCCAGATCGTGGGGGACGGCACCGGCAAGTACGACGTGGCGACCAACGCGGTCATCCTGGCCGCGGTGTTGATCCTCTTCACCACCTTGGTGAACGCTTTCGGCGTCAAGTTGATGGCGAGGATCAACACGGCGGGCGTGTTCATCGAGTTGATCGCCACTGTCGTATTGATCGTCCTGTTCGCCGTCCACATCACCCGCGGCCCGCAGGTGGTCATGGAGACGAACGGCACCGGCACGGGCTACGGCGCCGGATACCTGGGCGCGTTCCTGGTGGCGTCGTTGGCTTCCGCGTACGTCATGTACGGCTTCGACACGGCGTCCTCCCTCGGCGAGGAGTGCCTTGACCCGTCCCGCAACGCGCCGCGCGCCATCATCCGCGCGATCGTGGCCTCCTTCATCCTCGGTGGCCTGATCCTGCTGCTCGCGCTGATGAGCGTCTCCAGCCTGAAGGGCGAGAAGCTCTCCACCGACGGCCTGCAGTACGTCGTGCTCGACGTGCTCGGCCCGACGGCCGGCAAGGTGATGCTGTGGTGTGTGCTTATCGCGGTCACGGTGTGCGCCCTGGCGGTCCACACGGCGGCGATCCGGCTGGCGTTCGCGATGGCCCGGGACAACAACCTGCCAGCGTCCTCGCTGCTGGCCCGGGTGAGCCCGCGCTTCCAGACGCCGGTGCTGCCGACCGTGATCATCGGGATCCTGGCCCTGGCGATCCTGGTGGTCAACATCCGTCAGCCTCAGATCTTCACCGTCGTCACCAGCATCGGCATCATCATGATCTACCTCGCCTACCTCGGTGTCACCGCCCCGATGCTGGTGGCGCGGCTGCGCGGCAAGTGGCAACCCGCGGGCGACGGCAAGTTCTCGCTGGGCCGGTGGGGACTGCTGGTCAACATCCTCGCCGTGGTGTGGGGCGCGGGCATGACGCTCAACCTGATCTGGCCGCGCGCCTCGGTCTACAACGCGACGGCTCCGTACCACTGGTATCTGCAGTGGGGCGCGGTGCTGTTCGTCGCCGTCATCGCGGGCGGCGGCTTCGCCTACTACTGGTTCGTCCAGCGGCACCGCACGGGCGTCCTCGCCGAGCACAGCCTGCGGGGCACGGACACACCGGCCAAGGAGGTCGACTCGCGATGAGCATCGACGAGTTCGACTGTGTCGTGGTCGGCGGCGGCACGGCGGGCAACGTCGTGGCGGCCCGGCCGACGGAAGATCCATCGGTCAGGGTGTGCGTGCTGGAGGCGGGGCCGAGCGACGACGACAACGTCCTCAGACTCGAACGCTGGGTGGGTCTGCTGGAGTCCGGTTACGACTGGGACTACCCGGTCGAACCACATGTCACCGGCAACAGCTTCATTCGTCCCGCCCGCGCCAAGGTGCTGGGCGGCTGCTCCTCTCACAACTCCTGCTCCTCTCACGACTCCTGCATCGCCTTCTGGGCCCCGGCCGAGGACCTCGACGACTGGGCGGGCGCGGGCTGTACGGGCTGGAGCGCCGCCGACCTCTTCCCGCTCTACCGGCGGCGGTCATGGACAAACGGCCGAACCTGGAGGTCCGTACGGGCGTACGCGCCAAGAAGCTCGTCCTCGACGGGCGGCGCTGCGTGGGCGCCGAGTATCTGGACACGGACCTGATCCACACAGGGACGGTGCGGGCCCGGCGCGCGGTGATCGTCTCGTGCGGGGCGATCGACTCGCCGAAGCTGCTGATGCTGATGCTGATGCTGTCGGGCATCGGCCCCGCCGAGCATCTGCGTGAAGTCGGCGCCGAGGTCGTCGTCGAGGCGGGAGGCGTGGGCGAGAACCTCCAGGACCACCCCGAGGGCGTGATCATGTGGGAGGCCCGGCAGTCGACGACCACCACGTCCAGCCAGTGCGGGGAGGCCGGCATCTTCTACACCCCGAACCCGGCCTCGACCGGCCGGACCTGATGTTCCACTACGGCTCGGTGCCGTTCGACATGAACACCGCGCACGAGCATGACGTGCGGGTGATGACGTACGGGCTCAAGCTGGTGCGGAAGATCGCCTCGCAACCCGCGCTGAGCGGCTGGGCGGGCGCCGAGCTGGCCCCGGCCCGGAAGTGCGGACCGACGACGAACTGCTCGACTACATCGACAAGACCCACAACACCGTCCACCACCCGTCCTGCACCGTGAAGATGGGCGCGGACGACGACCCCTCCGCCCCGCTCGACGCGCGGCTGCGGGTCAAAGGGATCGAGGGGTCGAGGGGGTCAGGGTCGCGGACGGCTCGGTCATGCCGGATCTGGTAACCGTCAACCCGTGCGTCACCACGATGATGATCGGCGAGAAGTGCGCGAACTTGTTGAAGGAGGAGGATGCGTAGCCGCACCAGGGAGACGGGGAACTGCGCGACCGGCCACCAGCCGGCCCGCAGTTCCCCACCGGCCGCGCCGCTACGGTACATTCACCGCCGGGCGCTTGAACATCCGGGTCGCGGTGATCTCACTGTGCACGGCCTCCCCGGCGGAAGCCTCGCGCGGCAGTCCCGGGCGGAGGTGTTCCTCCACGCTGATGTACTTCAGCCCCGCCCGCAGGTCGGCGTCATTGCGCAGCCGGATGACCAGGGGAAACTCGGCCAGCGCGGTCGTGTCGAACAGGCCCGTGGTGTACAGGAGCTGGACGCCGAGTGCGTCCGACACGGCGCGCTGCAGCTCCAGCAGGTAGGTCGCGTTGGCGCGCCCGATCGGGTTGTCCAGGAACAGCGTGCCGGCGTGCCGGTGCTTGTCCCGACCCCGGTCGTTCGACCGCAGAGCCGCCATCGTGCAGTACAACGCGATGGCCGCCGTCAGCAGCTGACCGCCGGAGAACACGTCGCCCATCTGCCCGACGGGCACGCGCTCCGCGCGCAGTACGGCATCCGGCTTGAGGATCTCGACGGCGACGCCCTTGGGCTGGAGCGCCGCGGCGACACCACGCAGCAGCAGGGACATACCGTCCCGGCGCAGGTCCGAGTTCTTCTTCACGGCCGCCCGGGTCGCCTCGTCGATCACCTCGCCCAGCCGTTCGGTGAGCGTGGCCTGGTCGGGCTCCTCGAAGCGGATGCGCAGGAACTCCTGCCCGGACCACTCGCCGAGCCCCTCGGGCAGCCGGGAGAGCCGCTGGGCGGAGCGCAGGGTGGCCAGCGCCGACTCGACCAGGCCCCGGAGCCGGTCCACGATCGAGTCCCGGTTCCGCTCCAACTGCGCGAGCTCGTCGGTGAGCACGCGGAGCCGGGGCGCGAAGGCGTCCGCCCACTTCTGCGCGTGCTCGGGCAGCGTGGACGCGGGCAGTTCGCGGATCTGCTGGCGAGCGGGGGTGCGGACCTGCTCGTAGCGTGTGGAGTTGGCGTGCCGTACGAGCACGTCACTCGCCTCGCGTACGGCGCCCTCGGCGGCGGAGAGGTCGGCGGCGCAGCCCCGCAGCGAACGGCGGGCCTCCGCAGCGGACTGCCGGGCCTCGTCCAGGCTGCCGGGGTGCGGCTCTGGCTCCCCCTGCTCGTCCTCCGAGGTGTGCTCGCGCAGCAGGTCGCGCAACATCGCGGCGATCTCGTCGAAGCCGCCCGCCGCGTCCTCGGCGGCGCGGTGCGCTTCGAGGAGCTCCGCGTGCGCCTCGCGGGACTGCGTCAACGCCTCGGTGCGGGAGGCGAGTTCGGCGGTGGCCGTGCGCAGCAGTGCCTGCGCGTGCTCGGCGTCGCGCGGCTGGAGTTCCTCGGACAGCTCGGTGTGTGTCTCCCCGTCCTCGGGCGCGTGCCGCTCGGCCTCGCCGCGCAGCCGGCCGAGCTGCTCGCTCGCGCTGGACATACGGGTCTCCAGGAGCTGGACCAGCTCCTCCGCACGTGAGGCGGCCGCCTGCCGGGAGGGGCCGTCGGAGCCGTCGGGCGACTGGAGGAGCTGTTCGGCCCGGGTCCGGACCTTGTTGCTCAGCCGGTCCAGCTCCGCGAGCGCCGCGCTCTCGTCGCTCTCCGCGCGGGCCTGCTCGGCCCGCAGGTCGGCGCCGACGCCGACCTTCTCGTACACCTGGGAGGCCGCCCGGTACGCCTCACGGAGCGCGGGCAGAGACGCCTTCGGGGCGTCCGCGTCGGTGTCCGGTACGTCGTCGGGGGCGCCCGCGATCTCCGAGCGCTCGGCACGCAGGGCACGCGCGGTACGGCGCGCGTCGTCGGCGGCGCGCTGGGCGGCGCGGCGGTCCTCGTCGGCGGCCCGGGCGCGCTCCAGGCAGGCCTGGGCGCGGGCCTCGGACTCGGTGGCCTCGTCGGCGAGTTCGCGCAGCTTGACCTGCCAGCCGGCCCGCTCGCGCAGCCGGAAGGCCAGCCCGGCCAGGGCGTCCGCGGCACGCCGGGCCTTCTGCGCGGCCTCCTGTCGCTCGTCGCGGACCTGGGCGGCCTCGGCGGCGGCTTCGTCGGCCTCGGCCCGCACGGTCCGCGCCTCGGCCAGTTCGGCCTCGGACTCCTCGGCGAACGCGCGCGCTTCCCGGGCCGACTGGGCCAGCTCGACCAGCCGCCCGGCCGGGCAGCCGGTCCGCCACGAGGCGAGCCGCGCCGCCAGCTCCCGGTCCTTGCCGAGCCGCGCGGCGAGGGCACGGATCTCCTCGTCCCGCTCGGTCGCCCGGGCGCGCAGCGCCTGCCGCTCCTCGTCGGCGGCGTGCTCGTCGTGCATGGCGGGGTTCGGCGGTACGAGAAAGACGTCACCGTTCTGGGCATCCGGCGCCGGTGTCGGGGCCAGCAGGGCGGCGGCCGTACCCACGGCCACAGCCGACCGGGGCAGCAGCGCGGCATCACTCAGCACCTCGCGGGCACGCGCGTGCGTGTCCGGGTCGGTGATGATCACGCCGTCGACCAGTTCGGGCCGGGCGGCCAGCACACGCGCGTGGTCGGTGGGGTCGACGGCCTGGGCGAGGTAGCGCCAGCCCGGCAGGGCGGGGATGCCCTGCTCGCCGAGGAACTCCACGGTGGCCAGCACGTCCGGGCCGGGCGGCAGCAGCCCGCCGTCACCGAGCGCGCCGAGGATCCGGGAGTCGTCGGCAGCTGCCGTACGCAGCTCGAAGAGATGACGCTCGGCGCCGGAGACGGCGTCGTCGAGCAGTTCGCGCAACTCGTCGGCGAACCGGTCCAGGTCCTCCGGCGTGAGGGCGCCTTCGGCGAGGGCGCTCGGGGTGAGCGTCGGTGCACCGTCGCGCGCGGCCGTGATGCCCTTGCCGTCGTCACCCGTGCGAGGAGCGGGAACGGTCCCGCGCCTGGCGCCGGACTCGCCGGACAGGCCGAGCAGTTCCGTGAGCCGCTCCTCCGCCGCCAAGCTCTCGGCGAGACGGTGCTCCGCCTCGTACGACCGCTCCGCCGCCGTGGCAGCATCCGCCGCGCGGGCCGCCGTCAGCTCCGCGCGGGACTCGGCCGAGGCCGCCTCGCGCGCGTGCTCCGAGGCTCGCCGGGAGGCCTCGCGCGCGGTGTCCCAGGCGGCGACGGCCGTCTTCTCGGCGTCGCTCGCGGCGAGGGCCGCGCGGGCCGGGTCGGCGTCGGGTGCGCTGTCGTCGAGCCAGCCGGCGCGCACGGCCTCGGCGGTCTCCTGCTCGACCTCGGACAGCCGCTGCCGCAGATGCCCGATCTCACTACGGGCCCGCTGCGCCTCGGTGGCCGCGGCGGTGGAGTCCCGGTACGCGGCCTCGCCGACCTCCTGGAGCGCGGCGGACCGCTCCTCCCCCTCGTTGGCCAGGGCCTCGGCGCTCTCCGCGGCCGCGTGCAGGGCCCGTACGAGATCGACGGCGGCCTTGGCTCGGGCGGCCAGCGCGGGGGCCGCGTCCCGCTCGGCCTCCTGGATCGCGGTGGCCACGCGCGCGACGCGGTCGGCGGCGGCACGGTGCCGCAGGACGGCCTCGGCGGCCTGCCAGGCGGAGTGCAGGGTGCGCGCGTCGGCGAGCTCGCGCTTCTGCGCGGCCGCCGACTTCTCCGCCGCCGCGAGCGCCAACGAAGCGTGCCGATAGGCGAGTTCGGCGGCGATCAGAGCGCTGCGCTCCCGCGCCGCCTCGGTGTGGGTCACGGCGTACGCGGCGGCGGTGACCCGCTGGGCGAGGTCCGCGGCGCGCACCCGCTCCCGGACACCCCGCGCGGTGAGCCGCCGGGCCAGGGTCCGGGTCCGCCGCTCGGCACCGGCATGGATGTCACGCGCACGCGCACGTGCCTCGGCGGCTTCGACGATCCGCCCGAGCAGGTCCACGGACCCGGCGGTGAAGTCCCGTTCGGCGATCAGCTCGGCGCGTCGGCCCAGCTTGTTGCCGAAACCACTGACCAGGTCGGCGAGGCCATCGGTGTCCCGGGTGTCCGTGACGGCCCGCAGCAGCAGGTCGGTGAAGTCGGAGTCCTTCTTGACCGCGAAGAGGCCGGCGGCTTCGCCCTCGTCGGCGTTCATCTCCCGCTGGTAGCGGAAGAGTTCGGGGTCGAGGCCGAGGTCGCCGAGGTGCTCGATCCACCGGTCGTGGATCTCCTCCCAGTGCACCTCCAGATGCGGATACGCCTTGCCCGCCTCCGTGAGGGCGTCCCGGAAGCCCTTCATGGTGCGGCGGCGCCCCTGCGCGCCCGACTGGCCCTCGACGGGCGGTCGTACGGCGGTGGACTCGGCGACGGGCAGGTTGTCCAGGCTCAGCCCGGGACCCGGGCGGAAGGAGTACCAGGCCTCGGCGAACTTCCGCGGGTCGTTGGAGACCTGGCGCCCGCGCCACTCGCTGACCTTGCCGACCACGACGCACTCGCCGGTGAGCGTGTGCTGCCATTCCAGCGCGACATGCCCGCAGTCGTCGGCGAGCAGGAACTTCCGCAGCACACCGGAGCTGGCGCCGCCGAGGGTGTTGCGGTGGCCCGGCAGCATCACGGAGAAGATCAGCTTGAGCAGGACCGACTTGCCGCCGCCGTTCTCCAGGAAGAGCACCCCGGCGGGCGCGGGCCGGCGCGGCGGCCCGACGGGCTCCTCCTCGAAGAACTCCGCCTGCGTCGGCGCGGGGTCGGGCACGGGCTCGCCCACTCCGCGCAGGTCCAGCACGGTGTCGGCGTAGCGCGCACCGGCCGGTCCGATGGAGTAGAGACGGACCCGGGACAGCTCGTACATGGCGGACTCTCGTAAGTCTTCGGCTGAGTCTTTGTCAGATCAGGGACGTTCGGGGCTTCAGGGCGGGCTTCAGGCGGAGTGGAACGGCAGCCCGGCGTCGGCCACCAGCTCCAGGTCGTCCGTGTCCTCGGCGGGCAGCAGGCTCGGCGTACCGTCGGTGACCGGGACCACGCCCAGCTCCAGCAGCTCGGCCATGGCGGCGGTGCCCGCCATGTCACGTACCTGGAGTTGGTAGCGGGCCGTGGTGCGGTACGTGCCGCCGCTGTCGTCGCCGGTGCGCTGCAGGAAGCCGGAGTCGGTGAGGAAGGCGGCCGCCTTGCCGACGATGCCGGTGGTCGAACCGGCCAGTCTGCGCGCGTCCTTGGTGGCGCCGGTCGCGCTGCGTCTCACCCAGATCCGCCAGGCGGCCTCGAGGCCGGGCGCGTCCGTCGCCGGATCGGTGTTCTCGCCCTGCTCCTCGGCCCGCTCCTCCAGCCGTCGGCAGGCCTGGCGTACGAAGGCGTCGACGCCGTTGACCGTCACGCGCCCGATGTAGCCGTCGTCGGCCAGGTCCTCGGGCCGCGGGAACGCCATGGCGGCGATGGCCAGATGGGCCAGCCCGTGCAGGAAGCGGTCGCTGCCGTCGGCGGACGTACGACGCGCGTAGTCACCCATGCGGACGGCGAACACGGAGTCCTCGGCGGCCGTCACGGCCATCCCCGCGCGCGGGGACACCTCCAGCACGACCAGTCCCAGGCCGGCGGCCACCGCGTCCGCGAGCCGGGCGAACGGGGGGTCCTCCCGGTATCGCCGCAGCAGCTCCGTGTACTCCTGGTCCCGTGCGGGCTGCAACTTCGGCTGCAGCCCGAAGGCGACCAGCCGAGCCGCGTCGGCGGCGTCGGCCGGGGTGACGGCGGCGGTCGCCGACGGGGTGGGGACCTCCGTGTCACTCCACTCGACGTGCTCGCTCACGGTCGGGGCTCCTTGCTGCGCTGTCGCTCACTCATGCTGCTTCCGTCCTGTCCGCCGCCATCCCCGCCGCGTCCAGCAGAGCCGTCCCCACGATCAGGTCGGCCCCACCGAACTCGGGGTCGTCCAGCTCCGTCCCGTCGTCCACGGCGAACAGCAGCTTCTGCTCGCCCTGCCGATAGGCGGTACCGACCGGCGGGCTGGCCGCGTGGACGGCCAACAAGGCCACCAGGTACGGCAGCTCGGGATCCTGGCGCCGAGCCTGGACCAACAGCCCGGACAGCCGTCGCGGCGCATCCGCCGGCAGGTCCAGCAGCTCCATGGCCGCGGCCAGCTGCTCCTCGCTGAACCGGCTGTCGTCCGGCGTCGCGATGAGGTCGGGCTCGGGCATCTCGGCGCCGAGGTGCTCCCGCTCCACGGGCGGCGTCAGCAGTATGTCGACGAGATCGCCGACCCGCACGGACACCGGCGTACGCATGCCCGTGCCGCGTGCGAAGAAGGCGTCCGTGACCCGGACGGACTGCTCCAGGGGCAGCGGCAGGACAGGGGCCAGGAGGTGTCCGTACAGGTCTGTCCCCGACGTCGTCATGGGTGTCGCGAAGGCCTGCCGGTCCTGCTCGGCGCGGAACAGCGGTCCGGCCTCCAGGAGCCGGGACTGCAACTGCGTGTGCCGTCGGATGCAGTCCTTGACGATGTCGACGAGCTCGGCGGCGCGGCGCTTGTGCTCCGGGTCCTCGGTCTCGTCGCGCGCTTTGCGGATGTTGGTGAGGATCGCGTTCTCATGGCGGTACCGGTCGGCGACGTGGTCGAGCGCCTCGGCGATCATGTCCGGTACGGCGTTCAGCCAGTCGACCGCCCGGACGTTGCGCCGGGTCGCGTCCAGGGCCCGGCGGAGCGTCTCCGAGTACTGCACGGTCCGGTAGCGGGCCTGCTCGGCGGCCAGCTGCGCGTCGGCGAGCCGACCGCGGTTGATCAGCACCTCCAGCTTGACCTCGGCGGCGATCTGCGCGCTGGTGACGTCGGTGTCGAGGGCGCCGACCAGGACGTTGACCGCCTCGTCGGTCGTACGGAGATACACCGTGCCGCCCGGCCCCGGCACCTCCTCGATCAGCTTGAAGTCGTAGTCACGGCGGACGTAGCTGCCGTCCGGCGCGAACGTGCCGTACACGGCCCGGAAGCCGCGGTCCACACTGCCGACATTGATCAGGTTCTCCAGGACCCAGTGGGCCACCCGCTCGTGTTCGGCGACGGGGCGCTGCGGGGCCTGGGCGGCGATGCGCGGGATGAGGCGGGCGACGATCTGGTCGTGGTCGGCGCCCGTGTCGAAGTCCATGTTCAGTGTGACCAGGTCGATGGCGGCGAGCGCCACCTCCGCCATGCCGTACACCGAGTACTCGCCCGCGAGGTTGGCCTTGCGCGCGTCGAGGTCGTGCAGCGGCGCGGTGCAGGCGAGCGCGCGCAGCCGCCGCGCCAGCCCCTCGTCGGCGGCCGGGCCCGGAGCAGGGCGCGGCCCCGCGCTGAGCTGGGGCGGAACACGGTCCGTCGATGCAGGCGAAGTCACGGTGCACAGACTAGGTCCTAGGTCTGACAACGACCCAAACGAACGCGTACCGCCGGGAGCCGGAAGCGCAGGTCGGCCCGGTCATGCCCCTACGGGGCGCTCACTCGCCGCCGGTAGACCTCCACGACCCGTTCCAGCGAATCGTCGAGATAGACCGCGAGCAGCTTCTCGGCCTCGGCCTTGTCACCCGCCTCCAAGGCCCGGAGGATCTCCCGGTTGCGCGCGAGGTAGGGCTCGTGCAGCCGGTGTGGATCGTCCACCACATGGAAGGCCAGCCTCAGCTCCGCGAAGACGCTGCGCATCAACTCGTCCGTGCGGGCGCTCCCGGCGAGGGAGACCAGCTCCCGATGGAAGTGGATGTTGGCCGTCCCCAGCCCTTTCCAGTCACCTTCGCGCACCGCGCGCTGCCCTTCGGCGACGGCTGCGGCGGGCCCCTCCAGGGGGTACGGCGGTGCGCCGAGCCCGCGGACGACGGCGCACTCGACCAGACGCCGGGTGCGGTAGATGTCCTCGACGTCCTCCACCGCGAGGACCCGTACGAACACGCCCCGGTTCAGCTCGTGCACCAGCAGCCGTTCATGGGTGAGCAGCCGGAACGCCTCGCGCAGTGTGTTGCGGGACACACCGAGCGCCCCTCCGATGCTGTCCTCCGACAGCCGGGTGCCGGGCGGGAAGAAGCCCTCGGCGATGCGGCTCCTGAGGATGTCCGAGACCCGCTCCGCCGTGCTCGTACGCCCCAGGAGGGCACGGTCGTCGGCCAGTCCGCCCAGCTGCTCTGCCATGCCCGGAATTCAACCGCAGACACGAGAACGAAACAACACGGGTATTGAAGGATCGTTCAACGATCCTCTACCTTGCTGCTCACGGTCCCTGCTCACCGTTCAGCACCCCTGCTCACCGTTCAGCTCAGTTCCGCACCCTCCGTCCCCTCTCTGCGAGGTGCCCATGAGCACGACCCCTCCACCGCAGGCTCTGACAGACGCCCACCCCACCACTGCCGAACGCGCCGACGACGACGGCGCGTTCGGCTGGCTGCGCGCCCTGGGGCCGCGCGGCCGCCGCGCCTTCGCGGGCGCTTTCGGCGGCTATGCCCTGGATTCATACGACTACTTCACCCTGCCGCTGAGCATGGTGGCGCTGGCCGCGTACTTCGGCCTGGACAGCGGCCAGACCGGCCTGTTCACCACCGTCACGCTCGTGGTCTCCGCGATCGGCGGCGCCCTCGCGGGCGTGCTGGCCGACCGGATCGGCCGGGTCAAGGCGCTGATGATCACGGTCATCACGTACGCGGTCTTCACCGTCGCCTGCGGTTTCGCGCCCAACTACGAGACGCTGCTGGTCTTCCGCGCCCTCCAGGGCCTCGGCTTCGGCGGCGAGTGGGCGGTCGGCGCGATCCTGGTCGCCGAGTACGCGAGCGCCAAGCACCGTGGCCGCACGCTCGGCGCGATCCAGAGCTCGTGGGCCGTCGGCTGGGCACTGGCCGCGATCATGTACACGCTGGTCTTCTCGTTCGTCGACGACGACCTCGCGTGGCGCGTGATGTTCTGGACCGGCGCGCTTCCCGCGCTGCTCGTCATCTGGATGCGGCGCCGGGTGCACGACGCCCCGGAGGCGGTCGCCGTACGCGAACGAAGCGCGGAGAAGGGCTCGTTCGCGGCCATCTTCAAGCCCGGCCTGCTGCGGACGACGATCTTCGCGGGCCTGCTCTCCACCGGCGTCCAGGGCGGCTACTACACCCTCGCCACCTGGGTGCCGACCTATCTCAAGACCGAGCGCGACCTGTCGGTCGTGGGCACCGGCGGCTATCTGACGTTCCTGATCTCGGGCGCCTTCATCGGCTATCTGACCGGCGGTTACCTCACCGACCGGCTGGGCCGGCGGCGCAACATCTGGCTGTTCGCGCTGCTGTCGGCCGTCTGCATCCTGGCGTACGCGAACATCCCGGACGGCGCCAACACCCTGCTCCTGGTGCTCGGTTTCCCGCTCGGGTTCTGCATGTCGGCGATCTTCAGCGGCTTCGGGTCCTACCTGAGCGAGCTCTACCCGACGGCGGTGCGCGGCACGGGACAGGGCTTCACCTACAACACCGGCCGCGCGGTGGGCGCCGTCTTCCCCACCACGGTCGGCTTCCTGGCCGACAGCTGGGGCGTGGGCGGCGCGCTGGTCTTCGGCGCGATCGGCTACGGCATCGCCGCGCTCGCCCTGCTGGGGCTGCCGGAGACGCGCGGGAAGGAGCTGGTGTGAACCGTACGGAACACCTGGCGCTCACCCTCGTGACCGAAGACCGCCCGCTCACCCTCGTCGACGAGCACGCGCACGCGTGGAGCCCGCAAACGGCACGCACCCGCTTCCGGGAGGGCCTCACGGGCCCCACGGCCGGGGTCGCGGCGGGCCACACCCAGGTCAACCTGATCTCGGTGCCCGCCGACTGGGCGTACGACATGCTGCTGTTCTGCCAGCGCAACCCCAAGCCCTGTCCCGTCCTCGACGTCACGGACGCCGGTTCCTGGACCACCGTCCTCGCCGAAGACGCCGACCTGCGCACCGATCTGCCGCGCTACCGGGTGTGGCGGGACGGCGAGTTGGTGGACGAGCCGACGGACGTGCGCGCGCACTGGCGCGACGACCTGGTGTCGTTCCTGATCGGCTGCAGCTTCACCTTCGAGTGGGCGCTGGCCGAGGCGGGAGTGCCGATCCGCCATGTCGAGCAGGGCCGCAACGTCCCGATGTACGTGACCAGCCGTCAGTGCCGCCCGGCGGGGCGGTTGCACGGCCCGATGGTGGTGTCCATGCGCCCGGTGCCGCCGGTCCACGTGGCGGCGGCGCTGAGGGAGACCGGCCTCCTCCCCGCGGTGCACGGCAGTCCCGTGCACTGCGGTGACCCGTCGGCCCTGGGCATCGCGGACCTCGGCCGCCCCGACTTCGGCGATCCGGTGGACGCCGAGCCGGACGACATCCCCATGTTCTGGGCGTGCGGGGTGACCCCGCAGGCCGCGGTGATGGCCTCGCGCCCGCCGTTCGCCATCACCCACGCGCCAGGCCAGATGTTCCTGACAGACGCCCGCGACGAGCAGTACCGCATCGTCGCCTGACAGAGGAAAGCACGTAACCCATGACCTCGATTGATCTCAACGCCGACCTCGGCGAGGGCTTCGGCCGCTGGCAGCTCACCGACGACGAACGGCTGCTGTCCGTGGTCACCAGCGCCAACGTGGCCTGCGGCTTCCACGCCGGGGACGCGGCCACCATGCGGCGCGTCTGCGAGCAGGCGGCCGAGCGCGGCGTACGGATCGGCGCCCAGGTCTCCTACCGGGACCTGGCGGGGTTCGGGCGGCGCGCGATGGACGTGCCGCCCGCCGAGCTGGCGGCCGAAGTGGCCTACCAGATCGGCGCCCTGGAGGTCTTCGCGCGGGCGGCGGGCACGCGCGTGTCGTACGTCAAGCCGCACGGCGCGCTCTACAACCGTGTCGTGCACGACGAGGAGCAGGCCGGCGCGGTCGTCGACGGGGTGCTCCTCGCGGACGCCGCGCTGCCCGTGCTCGGCCTGCCGGGCTCGCGGCTGCTGGAGCTGGCCGCGAAGGCCGGACTTCCGGCCGTCACGGAGGCCTTCGCCGACCGCGCGTACACCGAGCTGGGCACGCTCGTGCCGCGCGGCCAGGACGGCGCCGTGGTCACCGACCCGGAGGCCGTCGTGGAGCGCTCGGTGGGCCTGGCCCGCTCGGGCGTGGTCACCTCGCACACCGGAGTTCCCGTCGGGGTACGCGCGCGTTCCCTGTGCCTGCACGGGGACACGCCCGGCGCCGTCGAGCTGGCCCGCCGGGTCCGGGCGCGGCTGGAGGAGTCGGGTGTCCGGGTGGAGGCCTTCGTATGAGGGCGCTGCCGGTCGGCGACGACGCCCTGCTCGTCGAGGTGTCCTCGGGCGAGGAGGCCCGGGCGCTGCACGCGGAGTTCCTCCGGCGCCGTACGGAGGGGTCGTTGTCGGTCCGCGAGATCGTCCCCGCCGCCCGGACGGTCCTGCTCGACGGCCTCACCGACCCGGTCCGCCTGGCCCGCGAACTGACCACCGCCGATGTGCCGCCCGCTCCCCCACGCGCGCGTGCGGCCGTCGAACTCCCGGTGCGCTACGACGGCCCGGACCTGGCCGAGGTCGCCGCGCACTGGGGCGTCACCCCGCGCGAGGTGGCGCGCATCCACGCGGGCACCGAATTCAGCGTCGCCTTCTGCGGTTTCGCCCCCGGGTTCGGCTATCTCACCGGCCTGCCGCCGCGCTACGACGTGCCGCGCCGGGCCACTCCGCGCACGGCCGTCCCCGCCGGTGCGGTGGCGCTGGCGGGCCCGTACACGGGCGTGTACCCGCGTTCGTCGCCGGGCGGCTGGCAGCTGATCGGCACCACGGACGCGGTGTTGTGGGACCACACACGCGTGCCGGCCGCGCTGCTGTCACCGGGCACGCGCGTGCGCTTCGTTCCGGTGGGCAGTTCGGCGGGGAGCTCATGACCGACCGCGCGCTCTCCGTCGTTCGCGCCGGCGCGCTCACCACCGTGCAGGACCTCGGCCGTCCCGGGCACGCCCACCTCGGTGTGCCCCGCTCGGGAGCGCTGGACGGGCCCGCGGCAGCGCTCGTCAACCGCTTGGTCGGCAACGCCCCGGAGGCGGCCGTACTGGAGACCACGCTCAACGGCTGTGCGGTGCGGCCCCGTTCGACGGTGACCGTGGCGATCGGCGGCGCGCCCTGCCGCGTCACGGTGGACGGACGCCCGGTCGCCTGGGGCGCTCCGGTGCGCGTCCCCTCCGGTGCGCTCCTGGACGTCGGCGCGGCCACGTCGGGCGTACGGAGCTATCTGGCCGTCTCCGGGGGCATCACCGTCGAGCCGGTCCTCGGCAGCCGCTCCACGGACCTGCTGTCCGGTCTCGGGCCACCGCCCCTCACCGACGGCACAGTGCTGCCCCTCGGCCGGTCGACGCAGTTCCACGCGTGCGTGGACGTCGCCCCGCAGGCGGCGCCGCCCGTCGAACTCGTCCTGCGCGTGACACCCGGCCCGCGCGACGACTGGTTCACGCCGGCGGCCGTGCGCGCCTTCACCTCCCGCACGTACCGCGTCTCCCCCGCGAGCAACCGCATCGGGCTGCGCACCGAGGGTCCCGCCCTGGAACGGGCGATCACCCGTGAACTCCCCAGCGAGGGCGTGGTCCTGGGCGCGGTCCAGGTCCCGCCCGACGGCCGCCCTGTCGTGTTCCTGGCCGACCACCCGACGACCGGCGGCTACCCGGTGATCGCCGTCGTCCGAGCGGCCGACCTCCCGGCCGCCGCCCAGGCGGTACCGGGCACGCCGGTCCGGTTCGTGGCGGTGCGCCGACGCTGACGTCCGTCACGCGCGCGTGCCGCTACGCCGCCTCCGGTTCGGGCTGCTGCTTCGGGACCGAGCGCTGCCCTGGCAGCCACAGTCCCTCCGGCAGCGGAAGCTGACCCGGCACCGACAACCCCTCCGGCAGACACCGGTGCTCCGGGACCGACCGGTACTCCGGGACCGACCGGTACTCCGGCACGGATCGGTGCTCCGGCATGGATCCGTGCTCCGGCAGCGACCGATACTCCAGTACCGGCTCGGGCACCAGCTCCGGCCCCGGCAACGAGGCCAGCGCCATCGACACCGCCTTTGCCGCGCGCAGATCGAGTCGGCCGCACGTGCCCTTCGCGCGGTGCCGCATCTCCGTGGCGGCGAGGCGCAGCAGCTGAGGCAGCAGGTCATTGCAGCGCCGGATCACCCAGGCGGTGCCCGCGGTGGCCAGCCACAGCAGGCTCGCCGACTTGGTGGGCGGCGGGAACTCGGGCTCGGCGGCGGGCGCGGTCCCGGTCGTCACGCCGGCGTCCGCCAGCATCTCGTGGAACCGTATGGCCAGTTGCCGGTGCCCCCGCTCCCCGGGGTGCAGCCGGTCCGCGCTCCACATCGCCCGGTCGTCGACCCAGTCGCCCTCGGCCGCGTGCAGGTGCAGGGCGCCGTACCGCTCGGAGAGCGCGTGCACCACGGTGTTGACCGCCCGCTGCCGCCGGGCGAGCGGGCTGCCCAGCACTCCGGGCAGTCCGAGCATCGAGCCGGGGTCGGGCAGGCACGCGGTGAGCACGGCGGTGCCCTGCCGGGTGAGGGCGGCGTAGACCTTGTCGAGGCGTTCGGCGATGTGGTGGATGTCGAACGTGCGGCGCAGGGTGTCGTTGACGCCGACGAGGACGGAGGCGACGTCCGGGCGCAGGGCCAGCGCGGCGGGCAGCTGGGTCTCCAGCACGTCCCGCGTCTGGGCCCCGCTGACCGCCAGGTTGGTGAACTCGGCGGGCGGTTCGGACAGTCCGCCGGCGAGCAGCGCGGCCCAGCCGCGCCACCCGTTCCCCACGGGATCGCCCACCCCCTCGGTCAGCGAGTCCCCGAGGGCGACGAACCGGAGCGGTCTCATGCCGCGCCCTCCGCACGCGAGAAGGGACGCACCGGCACGGCCGCGTCGTGCGCGGCGAGGAAGGCGTCCACCGCCGTGCCCCACCCGAAGCACTCCGCACGCGCGCGTGCCGCCTCCCGGCGCTCGCGCTCGGGACGGTCGAGCAGCATCTCCACGGCGTCCGCGAAGGCGTCACCGTTGTCCGCGGCGGTGGCCCCGGCGGCACCGATCACCTCCGGCAGCGCGGACGACGCGCTCGCCACGACGGGCGTACCGCAGGCCATGGCCTCCAGTGCGGCGAGCCCGAACGTCTCGGCGGGCCCGGGTGCCAGGCAGATGTCGGCGGAGGCCTGGAGCGCGCCTAGCAGGCTGCGGTCGGCGACATGACCGAGGAAGGTCACCGGCAGGTCGCGCTCCTGCGCCCGCTGTTCGAGCCGCGCCCGCAGGGGGCCGTTTCCGGCCACCACGAGCACCGCCCGCACACCGCGTGCGCGCAGCGACTCCAGGGCGTCCAGCGCGGTGCCGGGCCGCTTCTCCACGGAGAGCCGGGAGCACATCACGAGCAGCTTCTCGTCGGCACGCGCGTGTGTCTCGCGCAGCGCCGCGTCACGCAGGGTGGGACGGCGGTTCATCAGGTCGACGCCCAGCGGAGCCCGTACGACGTTGCGGGCGCCGATCCGCACGAACTCCCGCTCGGCGAACTCGGTGGTGCACACGACCTTCGCGTACGTGTGGGCCGTACGGACGTTGAGGGCGTCCGCGGCACGCCGGGACAGGTTCTCCGACAGCCCCCAGGTGCGCAGCACGCCGTCGGCGGTCTCGTGGGAGACCATCACGGCGGGGACCCGGGCACGGCGGGCCCACCTGCCGGTCCAGCGCAGCGTCGTACGGTCGGAGACCTCCAGGCGGTCGGGGGCGAGCTCCTCCAGGAGGGCCGCGACCCGCCGCTTGTCGATGAGCACCCGGTAGCCGCCGGTGCCGGGCAGCATCGGGCCGGGCAGGGTGATCACGCGGCCCTGCTCGGTCTCGCAGTCGCTGTACTTCTCGCCCGGCACGACGAGGACGGGATCGTGGCCCGCCAGCTTGAAGCCCTTGCCCAGCTCCCGCAGCGCGGTGCGCAGCCCTCCGGAGGCGGGGGCGACGAAGTTCGCCAGCCGGACGATGCGCAGCGAGGTGTTCATACCGTTGCGAGGCGCCGTGTTCATACCGCCACCGCCGGCCTCCGTGCCTTGAGCACGGCCTCGTAGTGGTCGATGAGCTGGTCGCCGATGGCCGCCCAGGTGCGTCCCTCGACCGTGGCACGCGCGGCGGCCCCGTACGCGGCACGCAGCGCGGGATCGGCCGCCAGGACCCGCACGGCGTTCCGTACGGCGTCGGCGTCGCGCGGGGGCACCAGGAGCCCGGTGCGGCCGTGGTCGACCAGGTCCAGCGGACCGCCGGCGGCGGGCGCGACGACGGGCACGCCGCTCGCCATGGCCTCCTGCACGGTCTGGCAGAAGGTCTCGAAGGGACCGGTGTGGGCGAAGACGTCGAACGAGGCGAAGATCCGGGCGAGGTCGTCCCCGCCACGGCGGCCCAGGAAGACCGCGCCGGGCAGCGCCTCGGTGAGCGCCGGCTGGCTCGGCCCGTCGCCGACGATCACGACCTTCACGCCGTCCAGACCGCACACGCCGGAGAGCAGCTCGATGTGCTTCTCGGGGGCGAGCCGCCCGACGTAGCCGACGATGAGCTCGCCGTTCGGGGCGAGTTCGCGGCGCAGGGCCTCGTCGCGGAGTTCGGGTCGGAAGCGTGCGGTGTCCACGCCCCGGGCCCACAGCTTGAGCCGGGGCACCTCGTGGGTCTCGAGATCGCGCAGGGACGCGCTGGACGGGACGAGGGTGAGGTCGGCGGCGGAGTGGACGGACCGTATGCGCCGCCAGGCCGCGGCCTCGCCGGCGCCCATGTAGGTGCGGGCGTATCCGGCCAGGTCGGTCTGGTAGACGGCGACGGCGGGGATGCCGAGCCGGGCGGCGGCGGCCATGCCTCGGACGCCGAGGACGAAGGGGCTGGCCAGGTGCACGATGTCGGGCTGGTGCTGGATCAGCGCTGCGGCGAGGCGCCGGCTGGGGAGCGCGACCCTGACCTGGGGATAGCCGGGGAGCGGGAGGGAGGGGACATGGACGACGGGGCAGGGCGCCAGCGAGGCGGCTGCCTTGTTCCCGGGAGCGGGGGCCGGGGCGACGACGATGGGGGCGTGACCGCGGTCGACGAGGTGTCGGGCGGTCTGGAGCGCGCAGTGGGCCACGCCGTTCACATCGGGGGGAAAGGATTCGGTCACGATGACGACACGCATACCGGTGTTGTCGCCGTGCTGGACGTGGCCGCGTCAAAGTGGATCTTTCCGAACGACAAACGTCCCATGAGCGTTCCGCTGCGCCCCCGAGCGGGTCAGGCCACGTCCATGCGCACCTGACCCGCAGGTCACCCGGAGTTCACCCGGCGAGCGGATCTCCGCGAGATTCACAGGGCGGACACATGCCCGCCCGATGATCAGTCGGCGGTCGCGTCGGGCCCGATCCGGCTGCGTACGGCCGTCTGGACCTCGTCCTCCTCGGCGGGGTCGGCGGCGAGCCGGCGCAGTCGCTCGACCACACGCGCGTCACCGGTCTCGGCGTGCCGGGCGGCGATCTCGCGGGTGGACTCCTCGCAGTCCCAGAGGCATTCGACGGCGAAGCCGGACGCGAAGGAGGGGTCGGTCGCGGCCAGGGCACGGGCGGTGCGGCCGCGCAGATGCGAGGAGGCGGTCTCGCGGTAGATATGGCGCAGTACGGGGGCGGCGCAGGCGATGCCGAGCCGTCCGGTGCCGTCGACGAGGGTCCACAGGGTCGGCGCGTCGGGGCCTTCGCCGCGTACGGCCTCTCGTAGGGCGGCGAGGACGAGGTCCTTGTCCCCGGCTCCGCCCCGGCAGGCGAGCATGCGTCCGGCGGCGGCGCCCAGCGGGTCGGGCCGTCGGGCCCAGCCACGCGCCCGGTCGACGGCGGCGATGCTGCGCATCCGTTCGAAGGCGTCGAGGGCGGCCTCCACGACGGGCGCCGGTCCGGCGATCACGGCCGCCTCGATCAGGTCGAGGGCGTCCGGATCATTGCTGTCGGCGAGGTAGCGCAGGGCGGTGCAGCGGGCTCCGTCGGTGCCGTCCTTGGCGGCGGCGACGATCTCGGGCCGGTCCTCGGGGCCCGCGACGGCGCTGAGGCACCGAGCGGCGGGCACATGGAGCGCGGCTCCGCGCTCGATGCCCTGCTGGGCCCACTCGAAGACCGCCTGCACGCTCCACCCCGGACGGGGCCCGGTAGGTCGCATCTGCCGCTGCCAGCGGTCGAAACAGCCGGTCTCCTGAGCGGCACGCACGCGTGTGGCGATCGATTCACGCGGATCCTCGGCCCACAGCCGCCACGGCCGTGGCTCAAAAGCATCGCGTACGACGACGGCCAGCTCGGCCTCGCCCTCGGGATCGGCCGGGAAACGCGCCAGGACGGGCGCGGCGAGGGCACGCAGGCCCGCGTCGTCGTCCCTGAGTGCCAGCTCGTCCAGGGCCCAGGCCCAGTTGGAGCCCGTGGCGGCATACCTGCGCAGCAGCTCCAGGGCGTCCCGCCTGCCGTAGGAGGCGAGGTGGCCGAGGACGGCCAGGGCCAGCCCCGTGCGTGACTCCTCGGTGTCGAGGGCGTCCTCGACGTCGAAGAGGTGGGCCTCGATCTCGTCCAGCTCGCCGTTCAGGTCGAGGTAGAGACGGGCGTAGTACAGGGAGCGGTTCTCCACCTGCCAGTCGTGGCGGGGGTCCCGCAGCACACAGTGGTTCAGCGCCGCGAGCGCCTCGGCGCGTGGGGCGGTGAGCGCGTGCAGTGTGCCGTCGCCGCGGCCCCGCTGGAGCAGGCCGAGCAGCGTACCGCTGGGCGCTATGACCGGTTCGAACATGGGAAACAGCCTCACATCAAGCGTCGACGCAACCGGGGATCTTGCTTCACCTGGCCGCGTGACAACACGTCGGGGCGCCCGCCGTTTCCTGCTTGCTGTAGACCATCTTCCTCTGCCTCTCGTCAGTGGCCCTCGCGGACCGCATCACGGCCCGCGCGGTGCGGCAACACCTGCCCAGCCATCGCGTCCGTGAATCACGACGTCATGATGACTCGGCACTTACATCTGCCGCGACCGAAATTTCGGCGGCCCGGTACCGCCTCCCCCGTTTTCCGTGTTTTCGCTGGTCAGAAAGGGCTGCTCAGTTCACGCCGAACAGTTCGAGCAGTTCCCTCTTGTCGAACATGCGGGCGGTGTCGACGGCTGACGGAGTGCCCGCGGCCGGGTCGGCGCCGGCCTCCAGCAGTGCCTTGATCACTTCCGTCTCACCCTTGAAGACGGCACCGGCGAGTGGCGTCTGGCCCAGGTCGTTGACACGGCCGGCCTCGGCACCCCGGGCGAGCAGGGCCCGCACCGTGCCGGCGTGGCCGTGGTAGGCGGCGAGCATCACGAGGGAGTCGCCGCGGTCGTTGGTGAGGTCGGCCGGGACACCCGCGTCGACATACGCCACGAGCGCCTCGGTCTGCCCCTGCCGGGCCAGATCGAAGATCTTGGTCGCCAGCTCCACGACCTCGGGGTCGGGGGCTTCAGTCATCGGCCGGACCGCCTCTCACTACGAACACGGGGACTGCGGGAACTGCGGGGAGCACGGGTTCGGCCGACGAGCGGTGTCGGCCGTACGAGTGATTCGCCAGGGTACTGGCTCGCGCCGTACATGACCCGATGCGTCCGAGGCAAAGATCATCGCAGACACGGCCGGACGCAACAGTCCTGCTCATCCGCATCGCGACACTCCGCCACTCGAAGGAAATCCGCCGAATTTCACCCAGTTGCACCTTTTATCGTATGGATACATCCTGTGAGCCTGGAAGTACTCATGGTGACTGTCCCCACCAACCAGGAGCGCTCACATGATCCTCTCCATCTCAGGCGTCGTTCTGCTCGGCATCGTCGTCTTCATCTTCTTCCGCAAGGACGGGCTGAAGGCGTCCCACGCCCTGATCTCGGCCCTGTTCGGCTTCTACCTGGCAAGCACGGCCATCGCCCCGAGCATCAAGGCCGGCGGCGAGAGCCTGGCAAGCCTCCTGGGCGGCATCCAGTTCTGACGCCGTCCCTCCCGCCCGTACGCACCACCAGGAGACAGCAGTGGCCCGCCGCCCCCTCCCCCGCATCCTGAGCACAGGCAGCGCGCAGATCGCCCGGAACCGGGAGCTGGCCCGGGCGCAGATCGCCCGAAGCCGGGAGTTGGCCCGGACGGCGGCCGACAGCGCCTCCGACGTCCTCCACCCGTTGATCACGATCACCCGCGGACTGCGCCGGCTGGCCTCGGCCGGGCGGCGCAGGTGGGCCGAGACCCCCAAGGACAGGCGCGGACCGCTGCTGTTCCTGGTGGCTTCGGTGATCCTGGTCGTGGCACTGGTGCCGTACGGGCCGCTGCTCGCCGTCATCACCCTGATGGCGGCGGCAGCCTGGCAGGGCCGCGACCGGGCGCCGTCGACACCCGACGGGCCCGACGAGTCGCAGACGGAGCGGCTGAGGTCGCTGTACGAGGCGCTGGTCCCGTACTTCTCCGCCGCCGATGACCCGGCACCGCTCTACGCCCACGGCGGCGAGTGGGAGAAGGCCTTCCCGGAGTACGAGTTCGACGGCACGGGACGCGTCAGCAGTCTCCTGATCCGCTACCCGGCCTACTTCACCGACGGCGAGGCCCAGGCCCGCGCGCGGATCGAGCATCTGCTGACCGCGAAGTCCGGCCGTGGCCGCGAGTACCACTTCACGTGGGACGAGGAGGGCAACGAGCTCACGGTCACCGTGCTCGCCCCGCTGCCCACCGGCATCGCCGCCCAGCGCTTCGTCACGAGCCCCGGCGAAACGGTCCTCGGCTTCACCGACCCCACCCAGGTCCAGCGCACGCTCCCCCTCACCTACGGCGACCAGCAGCGCGACGTTCCGCCGGTCGTCTGGCGCACCGGCATCCGCTCCACCGAGCCCCACCTGCTGGCCGTCGGCCAGCCCGGCAGTGGCACCTCGACCCTGCTGCGCTCGATCGCCCTGCAGGCCCTGCAGTACGGCGACATCGTCATCGTCGAGGGCGGCAGCACCGGCGAGTACGCCTGTCTGATCGGGCGGGACGGCGTCCTGGCCGTCGAGTGCGGGCTGGCCGGCGCGCTGGCGAGCCTGGAGTGGGCGGCCACCGAGACGGAGCGGCGCCTGATCGCCACGAACCGGGCCCGCCAGACGGGCAACCCTCCGCCTGAGGACACCAAGCGCCCGCTGTGGATCCTGCTGGACCGCCCGACCGTGTTCTCCCACCTGGCCGCCGCGGACGACCGCAAGGATCCGCAGTCCCTGCTCCAAGTGCCCCTGCGGCACGGCCGCGCGGCCAACGTCACGGTGGTCGTGGCCGAGCAGTGGGACGCCCTGGACGCGCTGAGCGACGCCGTACGGCAGCACACACGCGCGCGTGTCGTGCTCGGCCCCGCGACGGCGCAGCAACTGGAGACCGTGCTGGGCGCGCCCCCGCACACCACCCCGGTCGCCGACGTCCCACCCGGCCGCGGCTACGCCCGCCTGGGCACGGGCCAGGTCCATCGCCTCCAGGTCCCGGCGACCCCGGACCCGTACGACGACGCCACCAGCGAGGCCCACCGACAGGCGGTGCTGGACCTGTTGCCGGCGCGGACGACGCCGGTGGAGGCGGAATCGCTGGGCCGGCTGGAGAAGGCGGAACAGGAACCGGAGCCGGTACCGGCGGAAGCCGTGGTGGCGGAGACGTCGTAGTCGCCCGTGCCGCCGCTCACGCCACGAACGGCCGCGCCGACTCCCCTGCCCCGCTCCCCCCGCTCTCCACCAACCGCGCCGCCGCAGCCAACCTCACGGCGGCCTCCTCGGCCACCGCGCCCCCCACGGTGAACGGCAACCGCACATACCCCTCGAAGGCCCCGTCCACCCCGAACCGAGGCCCGGACGGCACCCGGACCCCCACCCGCTCCCCCGCTTCCGCGAGCCGGGACCCCGACAGGCCCCCCGTGCGCACCCACAGCGTGAGCCCGCCCCTCGGCACCTCGAACTCCCACTCGGGCAGCTCCCGCCGCACGGCCCTGACAAGGGCGTCCCGGTTCTCCCGGGCCTGCCCGCGCCGCAGCTCCACCGCCTGCTCCCAACCCCCCGTGCCGAACAGCCAGTTCACGGCCAGCTGCTCCAGCACAGGCGTCCCCAGGTCGGCGTACGCGCGAGCGGCCACGAGAGAGCGGATCACGTCCGGGGCCGCCCGCACCCAGCCGATCCGCATCCCGGCCCAGAAGGCCTTGCTGGCCGACCCGACGGTGATGACGGTCGACCCCGCGGGGTCGAAGGCACACACCGGCCTCGGCATCTCCAGATCCGGTTCGAGCCACAGCTCGCTCATCGTCTCGTCGGCGACCAGCACCGTCCCCGCCGACCGCGCCGCGTCCACCAGCCGCCGCCGCTGGTCCTCGTCGGCCAGCGCCCCGGTCGGGTTGTGGAAGTCGGCGACGACATAGGCGAGTCGGGGCGCGGCCTCCCGCAGCACCTGCCGCCAGCGGTCCACGTCCCAACCGGCCAGCCCCTCGGCCATGGCGACGGGCACCAGCCGGGCGCCCGCCTCCCGCATCAGCTGGAGGATGTTGGCGTACGACGGGGACTCGACCGCGATCCGCTCACCGCGCCCCGCGAACAGATGGCAGATCGCGTCCATGGCGCCCATCGCCCCGGTCGTCACCATGATCTGCTCGGGCATGGTCGGAATCCCGCGCGCCGTGTACCGGTCGGCGATCATCGCGCGCAGCGCGGGCAGCCCGGCCGGATAGTCGCCGTGGGTGTGGGCGTACGGCGGCAGTTCCTCCAGGGCGCCCTGGACGGCACGCGTCAGCCACGGCTCGGGCGCGGGCAGTGCCGCGGTGCCCAGGTCGATCACCGAGCCGAGCGCCTCGGGCGGCAGGGGCTCCAGGCCCCGGGCGGGCAGCGGATTGCCGGCCGGTACGGCCGTCCAGCTCCCGGCCCCGCGCCGCGACTCCAGGAACCCTTCGCTGCGCAGCGCCTCGTAGGCCGCGGCCACGGTCGTCCGGCTCACCGACAGCGCGAGGGCCAGCTCACGCTCGGCGGGCAGCCGCGCGGCGACCGGGACACGGCCCTCCAGGACCAGCAGCCGGATGCCGTCGGCCAGCGCGCGGTAGGCGGGCGGGCGCTTGCTGCCCGGGCCGGCGGGGCGGTCCTGCTGGGAGGTGAGGAGCCGGGCGAGCTGCGCGGCTCCCACCGCGGAAGTCCACTGCGCCATCTTTCCAGTCCACCTTCCTCGAATTGGCCATGGAGGGCGTTGCTTCCCAAGCCACAGGGTGTCATGCATCAGTCCACTACCACCACAGGGGGGCACACCTTGTCGACGCAGGGGCATCCCGCACAGCGGCTCACGCAAGGGCATCTCATACGGCGGCTGGCACAGCTCTACGTCGGGCTCGCGCTGTACGGCGCGAGCTCGGCGCTGCTCGTGGAGGCGGGCCTGGGCCTGGAGCCCTGGGGTGTGCTGCACCAGGGCCTCGCCGAACGCACCGGCCTGACGATCGGTGTCGTGTCGATCGTCGTCGGCGCGGCCGTACTGCTCCTGTGGATCCCGCTGCGCCAGCGCCCCGGTCTCGGCACCGTCTCCAACGTCTTCGTGGTCGGCATCGCCATGGACGGCACACTCGCCCTGGTTCCCGAGGCGCACACCCTGGCCGTACGCATCCCCCTTCTGCTGGCCGGCATTCTGCTCAACGGCGTGGCCACCGGCCTCTACATCGCCGCCCGCTTCGGCCCCGGACCCCGCGACGGCTTGATGACCGGCCTGCACCGGCGCACCGGCCGCTCGATCCGCCTGATGCGCACGGCCGTCGAGATCGCGGTCGTCGTGACCGGCTTCGCCCTGGGCGGCACCGTCGGCGCCGGCACCCTCCTCTACGCGCTGTCCATCGGCCCGCTCGCCCAGCTCTTCCTGCGTGTGTTCGCCGTCCCCCCGGCACCGGACAGCAGCACGGTCGTTGCCACCGGGCAACCCCGGCGCGCGATACTGCGTCCGTGAGCACCACGCGGATACGCCACCCCTACCTCGACCACCCCGGCCCGATCCCCTTCGCCCACCGGGGCGGGGCGGCCGACGGCCTGGAGAACACCGTGCTGCAGTTCCGGCGCGCGGTCGAGATGGGCTACCGGTACATCGAGACCGACGTCCACACCACCCGCGACGGCAAGCTCGTCGCCTTCCACGACTCGACGCTGGACCGGGTGACGGACGGGGCGGGCCGGATCGCCGACCTGCCGTGGGACGACGTACGGCACGCGCGCGTGGCGGGCAAGGAGCCGGTGCCCCTCTTCGAAGAGCTCCTGGAGGCCTTCCCCGACGTGCGCTGGAACGTCGACCTCAAGGCGGAGCCGGCACTCCACCCCTTCCTGGAGCTGATCGAGCGCACCGGCGCCTGGGACCGCGTCTGCGCCGGCTCATTCTCCGAGGCCCGCGTGATCCGCGCCCAGCACCTGGCCGGACCACGCCTGGCCACGTCGTACGGCACCCGGGGCGTCCTCAACCTGCGGCTGCGCTCCTGGGGGGTGCCAGCCGCGCTGCGCCGCTCGGCGGTCGCCGCCCAGGTCCCCGAGGCGCAGTCCGGCATCCAGGTGGTGGACCACCGCTTCGTAGGGGCCGCCCACGCGCGTGGGCTCCAGGTGCACGTGTGGACCATCAACGATCCCGATGCGATGCACCGGCTCCTGGATCTGGGAGTCGATGGCATCATGACCGATCACATCGACACATTGCGCAAGGTCATGGAGGACCGCGGCGTCTGGGTCTGACCCGTACGGTCTTAGCCCGCGCGCGGGATCATCACGGGGAAGCGAGGGCGCGGGGTGGGCACCGATACCGTGCGGACCGAGGCGGACGACGACGCCGCCGGGCGGCGACGCGAGCAGCGCGGCTGGTACTTCTACGACTGGGCGTGCTCCGTCTATTCGACGAGCGTGCTCACCGTGTTCCTCGGCCCCTATCTGACGTCGGTCGCCGAGGCGGCGGCGGACGCGGACGGGTTCGTCCACCCCTTGGGCATCCCGGTGCGGGCCGGATCCTTCTTCGCCTACTCGGTGTCCCTGTCGGTGATCGTCGCCGTCCTGGTGATGCCCCTGGTGGGCGCGGCCGCCGACCGCACCGGCCGCAAGAAGCCGCTCCTCGCGCTCGCGGCCTATACCGGGGCCACGGCCACGACGGCCATGTTCTTCCTGGGCGGCGACCGCTATCTGCTGGGCGGCGTCCTGCTGATCGTCGCGAATGCCGCGCAGTCGGTCGCGATGATGCTCTACAACTCCTACCTGCCGCAGATCGCCCCACCCGAGGAACGCGACGCCGTCTCCTCCCGGGGCTGGGCCTTCGGCTACGCGTCGGGCTCGCTGATGCTGATCGTGAACCTGGTCCTGTATCTGGCCCACGACTCCTTCGGCGTCTCCGAGAGCACGGCCGTCCGCATCTGTCTGGCGTCGGCGGGCGTGTGGTGGGGCGCCTTCGCGCTCATCCCGCTGCGACGACTGCGCGACCGCAGGTCCGCCAAGGAGACGAAAGACACGAATGACACGGCCGACGCGAGCGGCACGGACGAGGCGACGGCGAGGAAACCGATCGCCCCCGGCTTCCGGCAACTCGCGGCGACCGTCCGCGACATGCGCCGCCACCCCCTGACCCTCGCCTTCCTCCTGGCCTACCTGATCTACAACGACGGCATCCAGACCGTGATCTCCCAGGCGTCGGTCTACGGCTCCGAGGAACTGGGCCTGGAGCAGTCGACGCTCATCGGCGCCGTGCTGCTGGTGCAGGTGCTGGCGGTGGTCGGCGCGCTGGCGATGGGGCGGCTGGCCCGGATCTACGGCGCGAAGCGGACGATCCTCGGCTCGCTGGTCGCGTGGACGGTGACGCTGGCGGCCGGGTACTTCCTGCCGGCCGGGGCGCCGGTGTGGTTCTTCGTGCTGGCGGCCGGCATCGGGCTGGTCCTGGGCGGCAGCCAGGCCCTGTCCCGGTCCCTGTTCTCCCATCTCGTCCCGCCCGGCAAGGAGGCCGAATACTTCGCGGCGTACGAGATGAGCGACCGCGGCATGAGCTGGCTCGGCCCGCTCCTGTTCGGTCTCACCTACCAGCTGACCGGAAGTTATCGGGACGCGATCATCTCCCTGGTTGCCTTCTTCGTCATCGGATTCGCCCTGCTCGCGAGGGTTCCCGTACGCCGGGCGATCAGCGACGCGGGCAATCCGGTGCCGACCACGATTTAGCGTTCCGAGTGAAAGGGCGGTAGTGTACGCGTTTGGCCTGCCAGGCGTACCGTTACTGCGCGTCAAAGATGCCGAAACGCTGGGTTACATCTGCTAGCAGATGTGACAAACCGGGCGCCGGTGGGTACGACATTGGTCAGCAAGGCTGCGGCTACGACGGCGACGCATCACCCGGAACGGGACACGGAACGGGAATCTTTACCGCCGACCGGACGTTGACCGGATGACGACGACAGCGACACCTGTCCTGTGGGCGACAAGCCCGGGAGGCACGATTCATGAGTGAGCGAGCTCTTCGCGGCACGCGCCTCGTGGTGACCAGCTACGAGACGGACCGCGGCATCGACCTGGCCCCGCGCCAGGCCGTGGAGTACGCATGCGAGAAGGGGCACCGGTTCGAGATGCCCTTCTCGGTAGAGGCGGAGATCCCGCCGGAGTGGGAGTGCAAGGTCTGCGGGGCCCAGGCACTCCTCGTGGATGGCGACGGTCCTGAGGAGAAGAAGGCCAAGCCCGCGCGTACGCATTGGGACATGCTGATGGAGCGGCGTACCCGTGAGGAACTCGAAGAGGTCCTCGAGGAGCGCCTTGCTGTTCTGCGCTCCGGGGCGATGAACATCGCGGTTCATCCCCGGGACAGCCGCAAGTCGGCCTAGCCCACCAGGCACCCGGATAACCGCGGGCGCCGTACGTGAAGGTGACGTACGACGCCCGCGGTTTGGTGTGCCCGAAAAGAAGCCCGGCGCTCAGTGAGCGCCGGGCTCTCGGCGTGTCAGCGCGTCAGCGGCGGCTTCGGCCCCTCCTGGGCATCCCCCGGCTCGTCCCTGATGACCTCGCCCTGGACGACCTTGCCGTCGGGACGGTGCATACGGGCCTGCTGGAAGGCGTCGCCGAACGAACCCGGGGTCGCCTCGCGCAGCTTCCGCTCGAACGTACGCTCCGCATGCCAGCTCAGGGCCTTCTGGACCGGCGGGATCAGCAGGAGCAGCCCCACCGCGTCCGAGATCAGGCCCGGCAGCATGATCAGCAGGCCGCCCAGCATCATCAGGCCGTTGCCACCGCCGCTCGCCGGGGCGCCACCGCGTTGCAGCGCCTCGTTCAGGGCCTGGAAGGCACGTCGGCCCGCCCGCTTGATGACCACCGAGCCGAGCACGAGGCCGGCGAGCAGCAGCACGAACACCAAGAGCCCGCTCGCCGCGTCCGCGACCACGGTCAACAGCCAGATCTCCAGCACCAGCCACGCCGCGATGCCCAGCGGCAGAAAAGTCCGCAGCCGGGAGCGCCGGGGCCGGGCGGGATAGGTGGGGGTCGGTGCGCCAGTCGTCATGCGTCCAGTGTGCCTGGGCCCGGCTCAGAGCGGGATAAGGGGACGTCCTACGGCCCCTGTGCGGTCGTAGGTGACGGCTGTGACAACCGTGACGACCGCCGCGTCATGGGCCGATGGCCGTGATGACGGGTCGTGGGTCGACGCCGTGACCGCCGGGCCGCAGGTTACGGCTGTGCCGGCCGCGAGGGCGACGACGGCTTCGTGCGGCCCATCAGCTTGCCCACCCGCTCCCGCGCTCCCCACGACGTGACCCGCCACAGGGCCTCGACCAGGATGTCGCGGCTCATCTTCGAGTCACCGAGCTCACGCTCGACGAAGGTGATCGGCACCTCGACGACTTGGAAGCCGGCCTTGACGGCGCGGCGGGCGAGGTCGACCTGGAAGCAGTAGCCCTGGGAGGCGACGTCGTCCAGGCCGAGGCCCTCCAGGGTCTCGCGGCGGAAGGCGCGGTAGCCGCCGGTGATGTCGCGCAGGGGCAGGTCCAGGGCGAGGCGGGAGTAGAGGCTGCCGCCGCGGGAGATGAACTCGCGGGACTTGGGCCAGTTCACGACCCGGCCGCCCGGTACCCAGCGGGAGCCGAGGACCAGGTCGGCGCCCTTGAGGGCGGTCAGCAGGCGGGGCAGTTCCTCGGGCTGGTGGGAGCCGTCGGCGTCCATCTCGATCAGGACGCCGTAGCCGTTCTCGATGCCCCAGCGGAAACCGGCGAGGTAGGCGGCGCCGAGGCCCTCCTTGCCCTTGCGGTGCAGGACCTGGACGTGGTCGTCCTCGACGGCCAGTTCGTCCGCGAGCTTGCCGGTGCCGTCGGGGCTGTTGTCGTCGGCCACCAGCACGTGCGCCTCGGGGACCGCCTTGCGGACCCGGCCGACGATGCTCTTGATGTTCTCCGCCTCGTTGTAGGTCGGAATGATCACCAACGCCGTGCCGAGCGGCCCGAACCGCCTCCCCCGGTCCTGTGCCGCGAGGGTCCCGTCGCCGTCGTTCACTGCTGCCCCTTCATGTCCGTACGCAGACGTCCACCATAGTCGTCGCGGCCTGCGCTGACGTGACAGCACGTTCGAATGGTGGTGTCGATTCCACAAGAGCGGGGTAAGTACAGGTTTTTGTGCGGCTGTGCGGGGACTCGCGCCTTCTGCTGCGGATGGGGGCCCGGCGCCCTTCGGGCCGACCTGGGACCCGCTGGCTGCGGGTCGACCGAAAGCCGTTGTCTACTGAGCGCCCGGGCCCCACCCGGGTCACACCTCCCCGACCGGCCGGAACGTTCCGTCGTCGCCGCGCGAGCGCTGAGCCTGGCTCCCAGTGGCGGTGCCCCGGTGCGGCACACCGTCCCTGACCCAGCGGCGTTGCGACGGGTTCGGGGAAGTTCCGCGGTTCCCCGGTCGGGCGTCCGGTGGTGGACTCGGCCGAACCTATCGGCCCCGGGCCTCCGCCTGTCAACAGCCGTTTGACCTGCGGTTCTTTGCTCAATCCCCTGGTCAGCGCGGAGGATGCGCAGGTCGCACGACGGGGTGGTGCGGACCGATCGGGTTCGCGCCACCCCGGGAGATCACTCGCCCGGCCGTACGAAGACCGTTCGTCCGCCCACCACCGTGCGCAGGCAGACCGGAAGCGCGCGGCCCGGGGTCAGGTCGGGCAGGCCGGGGGTGCCGGAGCGGGGGTCGGTGGACCAGCGTGCGACCCGGTCGTCGGGGGCCTGGACCACCAGTTCCTCGGTGCGCCAGACCGCGTAGTCGGCGGGCGCTCCGGGCACCAGGACGCCCGCGTCGTCGCGCCCGATGGCCCGCCAGCCGCCCCGCGTGTGCGCCGTGAACGCGGCGCGCGCGGAGATACGGTGCTCCGGCGTGCGGTGGAAGGCCGCGGCGCGGACCGTGCCCCAGGGGTCGAGGGGCGTGACGGGGCTGTCGGAGCCGAAGGCGAGCGGGACTCCGACGCGCAGCAGGGCCGCGAAGGGGTTGAGGGAGCGAGCGCGCTCGGCACCGAGGCGCTGGACGTACATGCCGTCCTCGCCGCCCCACAGCGCGTCGAAGGCGGGCTGGACGGAGGCGGTCAGGCCCAGCTCGGCGAAGGCCGCGATCGTCTCGGGGGTGAGCATCTCGGCGTGCTCGACGCGATGGCGGGCGGCGCGGATGCGGGCGAGGCCGAGCTTCTCGGCGGCGGCGCGCACGCCCTCCACGACGGCGGTCACGGCGGCGTCGCCGATCGCGTGGAAGCCCGCCTGGACACCGGCCTCGGTGCAGGCGGTGACGTGGGCGGCGACGGCGGCCGCGTCCAGGTAGGCGGTGCCGGTGTGGGCGGCGTCGGCGTACGGCTGGTGCAGGCAGGCGGTGTGGGAGCCGAGAGCGCCGTCGACGAAGAGGTCACCGGCCGCGCCGATCGCGCCCAGCTCCCGCGCCTTCGCGATCCCCTCCTCGCCCTGTTCCGCCCAGTAGCCGACGACCCGGGGCCCGGCCTCCTCGGCGGCGAGCCTCAGCAGTCCGGCGAAGTCGTCCTCTGCGGAGATGTCGGGCCCGCCGCACTCGTGAACGGTGCCGATGCCGAGGGAAGCGGCGTGTGCGAGGGCGGCGCGCTGGGCCTCGATGCGCTGAGCGGGGGTGATCGCGTCCAGCGCGGTGGCGCGCACGGCGTGGTGGGCGTCGGCGACGAGCGGGGCGTCCCCCGCGTCGAGGGCTCCCGGCGTCATGTCCAGCAGGGCCGTGGTGACGACCGCCGAGTGGACGTCGATGCGGGAGAGGTAGAGAGGGCGCCCCCCGGTGGCCTCGTCGAGTTCGGCGCGCGTCGGGGGGCGGCCGCCGGGCCAGCGGGAGGCGTCCCAGCCGTGGCCGAGCAGGACGCGGTCGTGCGGGCGTGCGGCGGCGAAGTCCCGTACGAGAGCGAGGGCCGCCTGGAGGGAGGGGGCGTCGGACAGGTCGAGGCCGGTCAGGGCGAGGCCCGTGGCGGTGGTGTGCACATGCGCGTCGGTGAACGCCGGCGTGACCAGGGCACCGTCCAGGTCGACGACCTCGTCCACACCGTCCGCGAAGGCGTCGGCGGCCCCCTCGGACCCGACCCAGGCCACCTGGCCGCGCTCCACGACCATCGCGGTGGCGAAGGGGTCGGCGGGGCTGTGCACCTCTCCGCGACGGAGCAGGACGGTCTTCGGCTGGGTGGTGGGCTCACTCATGGGGAACAGTCTCGCGCCTGGCGTGAGCCCCCCGGCACGCAGGTCGGTCAGATCCGCGGTGGCCGTGCCTCGTACGGCGTCGACAACACCACCGTCGTCCGCGTCGACACGCCCGCCAGCGACCGGAGCCGGGCCAACAGCTCCTCCAGCTCGTGCGGCGTGGCCACCCGGACCTTGAGGATGTAGTTCTCGTCCCCGGCGACGCTGTGGCAGGCCTCGATCTCCGGCACCCCGGCCAGCCGCTCCGCGATGTCGTCAGGTGCGCTGGGGTCGAACGGTTTCACCGAGATGAACGCGGTCATGGGCAGCCCCACGGCCTCGGGGTCGACGACCGCGGCGTAGCCGCGGATGACGCCGCGCTGCTCCAGCCGTCGCACCCGCTGGTGCACGGCCGATGTGGACAGACCCGTGGCCTTGCCCAGGTCGGTGTAACTCATCCGCCCGTCCTTGACGAGCAGCTGCACGATTTGCCGGTCCAGCTCCTCCATGACGCAGAACCTACAGTGCGGTTGATCTCCTCGGATACCTGAGCAGCCCAGGTCATGCCCGGTTTGTGATGTGACCGAGAGCCGTCTGTGGGCCGGCTGAGGGACAAACCGGCCGCGCCGGGCACCTGCGAGCGGCATGTGACGAACGCCACAGGCCTCGAACAGGCTCCGTGATGTTCTCGTGATTACCGCCGAGACCGGACGGGAAGTGCTTGCTGTGGTCGAGGCCGCAGCGCCTTCACGGCCCAGCCCGAGGGGGAGAAATCCATGCAGAGTCTTAAGCGCCCTGGTCGTACCGCACCCAAGCGGCTCCAGCCGGTCGTCGAGCCCGCTCCGGAGGGCGTCGAACCCGACGCCTTCGACGAGGAAGAGCTCGACGCGTACGACACCTTCGAGATGTACCGGGTGATCTGCCCGGACTGCGCGCAGCCCATCGCCCTGCTGGCGGACGAGGAGGTCCTGCCGGAGCACGCGCTGTGCGCCTCGCCGTGGAACCCGTTCGGCCTCACGGTCTGTGCCGGTACAGGTCGCGCGGCCGCCGAGGCCCGCTCGGCGGACGAGTCGACGGAACCGCAGGAGCAGGACACCGCCCTCCTGTTGACGCTTCCTCAGGGACTGGACTGGCGGACCCAGCCCTTCTCGCACGTCGGCGGCCCGGGCTCGCGCCCCATCAGGGTCCCGGTCATGCGGCGCCACGCCGCCTGAGCGCACACCGCCACCGTCACGTCGCTCGATCCCAGTAGCTGCCCTGCACCATGGCTCGCAGGCTGCCGTGGTGCAGGATCAGTGTGTCCGGATCCGCCGGTACGGCGACTTCACCGAAGTGGGCCTGGCGGTAGGCGATGCGCAGCATGACGACGGCGTGCCTCAGCGCGGCGTAGAGCGTGTAGAAGTCCATGTCACGCGGGGTGTGGCCGGTGAGGTCGGCATAGCGGGCCTCGATCCGGTCACGGCGCAGGAACCCCGGCAGCCCGCGCTGTCCGAAGGCGACCGTCAGGTCCTGGAAGAAGCGGTGCAGATAGACGGTCCAGCCGAGGTCGACCTCGCGCGGGGCGAGTGCCGCCATCTCCCAGTCGAGGACGGCCACGGGTTCGAACCCGTCGTAGATGACGTTCCCGATGCGCGCGTCGCCCCAGTTGAGCACCGGCGGGCCCGGATCTCGGGGCCAGAGCTCCTCCAGACGGGCGAACGCGTCCTCGATGAGCGGTGAACGGGCGAGCCCGTCAACCACCCATTCGTAGTACGCACGTTGGGCCGTGACATGGCGACGCAGTGCGTCACCTTCACCCGGAAGGGCGAGGAACTGCGCTTCCTCCAGCGGCACTTGGTCGTGGAGCCGGGCGAGCATCCCGATCGTCGCCGCCTCGAGCCGCTCGCGTTCCTCGTCGCTCGCCGCGTGCAGCCAGTTGCCCTCGTAGGTGTACGGCATGACGTCCGGCGGCACGCGCCCCGCGACGCGCTCCATGACGAAGAAGGGCGCCCCCAGCGGGCCGGAATCCTCCTCCAGCCACAGCACCTTCGGCACGGGGAGGTCGGACCGGTCGGCCACCAGCCGCATCGTGCGGAACTGACGGACCATGTCGTACACCGGGAACACCGTGTACGCCGCCGGATCCGCCGCGAGCCGCAACGCGCAGGCACGGATGGGCGGTTCGAGGTTCCCGGCACCCGGGACCGCAGCGCCTTCCGGCTGCTCGACGTCGAAGAGCAGGGTCTCGCTGGACATGCCGTTCGACGCGGGGACGGTGACGTCGACCGCCCTGGCGCCGGGCAGCCGTGTGCCGAGCCAGGCGGTGAGGCGGTGGGCGAGTTCGTCGGGGTCGCGTGTGGTCGTGCGGGGGCGGGGTGCCGTGGTCATGGGGTCAACTCCCTTACGACGCGACCGAGTCGAAGCCGGTGAACCCGCTCGGATCATGCCGCCCGAACGAGCCGTGCTCGAAGATGCCGTGGCCGACCCGGCCGTCCAGCCGGAAACGCGCGGCGTGGTCGGTCACTCCGTATGCGGCGAGGGGGTGGGCGGCGGGGTCGGAGAGGTCGTAGGTACGGCGGTCGGTCCAGCCGCGCCCCCGCCAGGTGCCGTGCTGCCAGTCGTCGGCGGGCGGGTAGCCGGCGCCGACGGCGAGGGGGGACGAGGTCAGGATCTCCACCTCCAGCTCCCTCGGCTTGCGTACGTCGCCGAGGTGGATGAGGGCGCGTTCGGGGTGGCGGGTGCCGGAGCGGTACGCGATCTCCGTCTGGGGCCAGCCGAGTTGGCGGTCACGGTAACCGGGGCGGACCATCGTCGCCTCGCTGAGCGAGCGGTATCCGTCCGCGTCCTCCTGGACGATCACCATCACGAACCGGTCCTCGAAGCGCACCGGGCACCAGATCCAGTGGAAGCCCTCGGTCGGACGCTCCTCGGCGAACCGCCCGCCCTCCTCCCCCGGTATGGGCCGCACACCCCAGCTGCGGTCGCGAGTGCCGGTCCACCCGGCAGGGTCGACGCGGAACTCCGCACCGCCCGCCCTCACGACGCCCGTCACGCCCCCCGCCTGCGCGAAGCGGCGCCCTTCGAGACTGAGCCGGTCACCGCGTCGCTGCAGGTGGTGGGGCTCCCAGAGGGCGGGGAAGTCGGCGGTCCAGGTGATGTCGTACGACAACTCCTCGTCGTCGCACGTCAGGCGCAGCCGCCGCAGCGGCTCCCCGACTTCGATGCTCAATGGCCCGACGGCCAGCCGCATCCGGTCCTCGCCGAGCGCGTCCGACGCCCGTACGGCGTGCAGGGTGTCCCCGACCCGCAGCGTCGCGTACGCGTCGATCACTCCGACGTTCGGGTACACCCCGAGGCCGAGGATCAGCAGGGCGCGCCCCTGATGGTCGAGGACGTGGAAGATGCAGCGGTCGTAGGCGTTGCGGTCGCTGGTCGCGACGTACCTCATGGACAGGGGGACCTGGTGCACCGGGTACTCGTCGAGCGGTACCGGGCGGTCGTCGTCGGCCACGGCAAACCTCCCTGGAGGCGGGTGGCCTGACGGTACGTCAGGCGGCGTCACCTGACCAGAGAGGGAGCCGGACGTCCGTGAACTCACGCCCGATTCCGGCGAGCGGTGACTTGTCCCCCCGGCTCCGCGTTGCCCTGGTATGCCCCCCACGTATTCGGCGACCGGGCCTCAGCGCCGCATCTTCGTTCCACGCCTCGCAGGGACGCTTCCGCCGGCGCCTCCGCAGCAGCCGGATCCGCCCATCTACCGCGAGCTCATGCGCACCTGGGCCGACCGTGGCCGCACCCTGCCCGGCCGCCACGACCCGGAGTGGATCCGGCTCGCGGCGCCGACGGTCAAGCACGGTCAGTTCAGCGTCCCTCGGGACCTGCTAGGTGACGGGCGATGACCATCCGCTGAATCTGGTTCGTGCCCTCGACGATCTGCAGGACCTTCGCCTCGCGCATGAAGCGCTCGGCCGGGAAGTCCGCGGTGTAGCCGTACCCGCCGAGGATCTGGACGGCATCGGTGGTGACCCTCATCGCCGTGTCGGTGCAGTGCAGCTTGGCCATGGCCGCCTGCTTGGCGAACGGACGGCCCGCGTCGCGCAGCCGCGCCGCCGCCAGGTACAGCGCGCGGCCCGCCTCGATCTGGGTCGCCATGTCGGCGAGCATGAAGCGCAGGCCCTGGAAGTCGACGATGGGCTTGCCGAACTGCCGTCGCTCGGTCGCGTACGCCACCGCCTCGTCCAGCGCGGCCTGCGCCACGCCGATCGCGCAGGCCGCGATGCCCAGCCGGCCGGAGTCGAGCGCGGACAGGGCGATCGCGAAGCCCTGGCCCTCGTCGCCGATACGCCGCTCGTCGCCGACCCGGACGCCGTCGAAGTGGACCTGGGCCGTGGGCGAACCCTTCATGCCCATCTTCTTCTCGGGCGCGGCCGCGCTCAGCCCCGCCGCGTCACCGGGGACCAGGAACGCGGTGATCCCGCGCGGCCCCTCCTCGCCGGTGCGTGCCATGACCGTGTAGAAGTCGGCGATGCCGCCATGGGTGATCCAGGCCTTGGTGCCGGTGATCACCCAGCCGTCGCCGTCCCGGACCGCCTTGGTCCGCAGCGATGCCGCGTCCGAGCCCGACGACGGCTCGGACAGGCAGTACGCGCCGAGCAGCCCGCCGCCGAGCATCGCGGGCAGGTGCTCGACCTGCTGCTGCTTGGTGCCGTAGGTGGCGAGGGAGTAACAGGCCAGGGAGTGCACGCTGACGCCGAGGCCGACGGTGAGGCGGGCCGCGGCGAGCTCTTCGAGGACCTGGAGGTAGACCTCGTACGGCTGATCGCCGCCGCCGTACTCGGAGTCGTACGGCAGGCCGAGCAGTCCGGATTCGGAGAGCAGGGTGAAGACCTCGCGCGGGAAGCGTCCGGCGTCCTCCTCCTCGGCCGCCTTCGGGGCGATCTCGCGCTGCGCGATGTCGCGGACGAGCGAGATCAGATCCCGGGCCTCGTCCGTGGGCAGTTGACGGTCCACCGGCTGCGGGGCGCGGTCGGGCATGGCGACGCTCTCCTCCCTTTCGGGAAAGTCGGCGGTCGCACGCCTTGGGTGGGGCGGCTCCGCCTAGTGGCTCGGATGCCGGCCGGTACTCCGCCCCCGGGTCGCGGAAGCTGCTGACCAGCGGCTCTGCGGTGAGTATGCCCGATCGGGGACATCGAGTCACTAGTTAACGACCGCTTACTCCAGGAAACTTTTCACCCTCCGCGCGCCGCGTCAGTCCTCCCGGCGCGCGGGCCCCGGGGCCGGGTAGGAGGGGTCCATCTCCTCGATGGCGCGCATGGCGCCGCCCAGCGTCTTCACCAGCAGCTCACGCATGGTGTCGCGGCTCAGTTCGGGGTGGTCCATCCAGTCCAGGGTGGCACCCTCGACGCTGCACACCCAGGCGAGCAGGCCCATACGGGCGAGCGGGGCGATGTCGGTGCGTCCGTACGCCCCATCGGCGAGGGTCGCGACGATCGCCTCACGCACACCGTCCCGGATGGCGTGCACCTCGGTGTCGAAGCCGACGCCGCCGCTGACGATGGTGCGGTAGGCGGACTGGTTGTGCTCGGCGTAGCGCAGGTAGCTGTCGATGGTGCGGTGGACCCGGTCCACCGGCTGGAGTTCGAGCCCGCTCGCGGCGAAGGTGACCAGGTCGGCGACGGAGTCCTGGATGATCGCCAGGTAGTACCCGCGCTTGGACTGGAAGTAGTAGTAGATGAGCCCCTTGGCGACACGAGCCTGCCGGGCGATGTCGTCCATGGAGAGGGCGTCGTACGACGTGTCGGCGAACAACTTCCGCCCGATGGTGATGAGTTCGGCACGGCGCGCCATCGAGCGCTCGGTGCCGCGGGCCCGGGGACGGGCCGCGTCACGCTGTTGACTAATATTCAATTTAGACCCTGGATTTCCGACGGGCGGCGGGACATCGGCAGTATGGCAGACGTACACCAGCTGGTCGTTCGAGTCTGATCGACTTTGGTGGAGTCGCCGCACGACGCGGTCGACATATGTCCGGTCAAAGCGCCCGGTGTGTGTCAGGTCACAGCAGGCCGAGCTGGGTGACCAGCATCGCGACGGCCACCACGAGGATCCAGCCCATGACGTGCTCGACGACCTTCGGGCCGTCATCCTTGGGGCCGCCGGTGCGGACACGGGTGGCGGTGACTGAGTGCGCGGTCATATGCCCACCTTGCCATCGGGAACGGCTTTTGCCGCAGAGAGGTTGCTCACAGCACAAAGGCCCCGGTTTCCCGGGGCCCTCCGTGCGGGCGATCGCTCAGCGCACGCCCACCGCGGCGAGCGCGGCGCGCTGGCGCGGCGTCGGAGTCGCCGGGAAGTAGAGGTAACAGACGCCACCCGTGCCGGAGACCACCTTGCCGCTGGCGTCGTACCGCTTGGTCCGCAGCCAGATGTTCTCCCATTCGCGCCGCTTGTAGACGCGCCGCACCGCCTCGTTGCTCGGTGAGTTCGGGTCGTTGGCGATCACGTCGCCCTGGGCGGTGAAGCCGATGACGGTCATCAGATGCCCGGCGGTGCCGTACCCCGCCCCGGTCAGCTCCCCCGCCAGGAAGGACTGGGACGTTATGGCCGGGATGCCGGCCGCGATCAGCGTCGCCAGATCGGTGAGCGAGCCGAGCCGGGTGACGACGCCCTGGAGGCCCTTGAAGGTGGCCGCGTAGGCGGCGTTGAACGGCCAGTTCCCGCAGCCGTCGTACTGGTAGTCGAAGGTGTACCGGGCCGCGTGGCAGACCTGCGGGTCGGCGTACGCGGGATCGACCCAGGCCAGCTGCTCCGGGGTGAGGCGCCCGCCCCAGTACTCGATGATCATCTGCGAGGAGGTGGGGCTGCACCAGGCCTCGCCGCCGTTGTCGTACTCCGGGTACTGGCCCACGTGGGTCTCCTGCGAGTAGCGCGGGACGGCCAGCTCGTGGGCGAGGCCGGGGGCGGAGGCCGGGACGGTGAAGCGGTCGGGGACGTCGGAGCCCATCGCACCGACCCGCCAGACGGTGGGGGTCAGCTTCGTGCCGGGCTTGCGGTAGAGGGTCAGCCGCAGCCGGTACGAGGTGAGGCGCAGCCCGGTGGCCGGGTCGTCGAGGGCGAGGGTGTCCGTCCAGACGCTGCTCTTGCCGTCGCTCTGGTCGTCGACCGAGGTCCGCCGGATGTCCTGGTCACCGGCGGCCCAGCGGCCCAGCACGTACCAGGGAGTGGTGGTGCCGTCGGAGTAGGTTCCCTTGAGCTCGATCTGGAGCCAGGTGCCCGCCGGGGTGTGCGCGTTCCAGGAGGCGATCACCTCGGTCGCGGGGACCGAGAGCCGGTGGACGGGGGAGGTCCAGGTCGCGTACTCCCAGCGGGCCCTCCTGCCGGTGTGCGGGTCCGTGTAGTCGGTGGTGCCGGCGGGGGTGGCGATCACGATGCCGGGGCGGGCGCCCGCGACGGCGCGGGTGCCCTCGGCGGCGCCGCCGCGCCAGTCGGTGTACGTGGTCCAGGCACGGTTGTCGACGGTGCGGGCCGGGGCCTGCGCGGGCTCCACGCCCTCGGCGGTGGTGTCGGCGGAGGCCGCCGGACCTGAACTGGCACCACCGGCGACGGCTGCGGCGACCGCGGCGGCCAGAACGGTTCTGCGGGACGGCTGTTCGGCTCTGCTCATGGGCGGAAGACCCCCAGGTGTCCGAGTCGGGCGGGTCCAGTGCACGGCTGTCCGCCAACTATGGCCGCAGGCGGCGGCGTCTGCCAGCACTCGCGTCCCTGGCGCGCCTACGAATATTGGTGTCGACCACTGGCACGACCCCGGGCGGCCGCCCGCGCGCCGAAGCCACCCAACCTCCGTGCACGCGGGGCGAGATGGGTGAGCCGGGGTCTCGGCGTATACCGCCGCGACGGTGTACGCCGAGACCGTGACGGCCCTTCCTGTGACGCCTCGTCAGACGAGGTCCATGGCCGCGACCTCATCCGGGCGGCCGTAACTGACCGGGCCGTGGAAGCGGCGGCGGGCGGCGGCGAACCACCACACCGTGGCCACGGCCAGGACCACGCCCAGGGCGATCGGCGCGTAGTTGAAGGAGTGGGCGGTGATCGGCGAGGCCTGCGGCAGCATGAACAGAACGCTGCTGAACAGGATCCAGGTCACCGCGACGACCCCGACCGGCCGCCCCCACCGGCCCAGGTGCCAGGGCCCTGGCTGGAACTCGTCGCCCAGTCGCAGCCGGAGCAGGATCGGCACGGCGTACGCGAGGAAGAGTCCGACCACGTTGACGCTGACGATGGCGGTGAACGCCGTGTGCGACCACCAGCCGGGCAGCACGAGTGCCAGCGAGCAGGCCACCGCCAGCCACACCGCCTTGACGGGCGTGCGGGTGCGCGGCGAGACCGAGTGCCACCAGCGGGAGCCGGGCATCGCGCCGTCCCGGGAGAAGGCGAAGATCTGCCGGGTGTTGCTGGTGAGGTTGGCGAGCCCGCAGAAGAGCATGGCGCCGATGACGATCAGCAGCACCACCTTGGCGGTTCCCAGGCCGAGCCCGTCGATCAGGATCTGCACGGGAGGCGCGTCGGCGCTCGCCACACGGTCGTAGTCACGAATGCTGTAGACCAATGCGAGCATCAGCAGCAGTCCGGCGATCGCCGAGTATCCGATCGCCCGTGTGATCCCCTTCGGCGCGTTGACCGTCGCCCGGACCGTTTCCTCGGACATGTGGAAGCTGCCGTCGAAGCCGGTGAAGGTCCAGCTGGTCACCAGCAGTCCGAGCATCCCGCCGTAAAGCGCGCTCGTGAAACCGGTGTTGTTCGCGAAATGCGTGACGAACGAGGCCGACTGATGGTGTTCGGGCATGACGATCAGGGCGCTCACGATAACCACGAGTCCGCTCAGCAACCACCACACGGAGATCCGGTTCAGTACGGCCACCAGGTGCACGGTGTAGGTGTTGGCGAGCCCCTGGATCACGATGATCAGGGCCGTGATCAGCACCGTCCGGTGCGGCGTCGGCTCGTACGAGGGCCACTGCAGGGCGATGAAGGCCTGGAGGAAGGTGGCGGCGGCGTACCCGGTGGCGGCCGTGCCGCCGACCTGGCCCACGAAGTTCAGCCAGCCCGTGTACCAGGACCACGCGCCCTTGTGCCGTTTGGCGAGCTTTCCCGCCGAGAAATACAGCGCGCCGCTCGTCGGATAGGCGGAGGCGACTTCCGCCATCGATGCTCCCACGAAGAGCACCATGACGGAGACGCCGATCCAGCCGAAGACGAGAACACTCGGACCGCCCGCGTTCAGGCCGAATCCGAAGCCCGAGAAGATACCCGAGATAATGTTGATGATGGTGAATGAGATGGCGAAATTGTCGAATGCCTGAAAGCGGCGCGTGAGTTTCCTCGGATAACCCATCGCATGCAGGGTCGCGTCGTCGTCGAGCGCGATCGGAACCGCTCCCCCGCGCGCTTTGGCACGCGGCGGCGATATCCCTTCTGACACGGGTCGGACCTTTCTCTTGGTGGGGGGTTGCGGTACGTCAGTCGCCCGGCACGGGCAGTCCGCAGGCGCGGCGCGCCCGGGAGAGCTGCTCGGCCGGATCGCCGAAGACGGACCAGGGCATGCGGGAGGCGTACGGCCCCATCGCCGCGAAGACGGCGCGTGCCTGCTCCTCCCGCCGGGCCATGACCAGGGCGTGTGCGAGGTAGGCCAGGTCGAGGACCGGGGTGAAGCGGTATTCGGCCACCGTGGGCAGCCAGTCCCGGTGGATCGCCAGGGCGGTCGAGCGCCACTGCGGCTGCTCCCAGACGCGGTCGGCGAGCAGTTGGGTCGGGTCGTAGCTCGCCACCAGGGCGACCAGGGGGAGCAGACGCAGCGGCGAGTCGTCGGGCGCGCGCTGGCCGAGGAAGGCGGCGACGTCCCAGGCGGCGGTCACGGAGCCGCCGTGCCGGGTGAAGAAGCAGGCCAGGAAGCGGTGATGGGCCTCGCGGTGCCAGGGGTCGAGGGAGAGGATGTGCGCGAACAGACGCCACGGCCCGGGCGGTGCGGTGAGCAGCCCGCGCGGCGCCTGGTCGCGCAGCCGGTGCAGCCGGGCCATCGCCAGCTTGGCCACCCAGGGCGTGGGGTCGGCGGGGTCGGCCGTCGCGGCCCGCTCGCACGCGGCCAGCGCTATCCGCTCCAGCGCCTCGGCCCGCGGGTCACGCACGTCGGCCGCGCGCAGCGCCCGCAGCACCGCCACCCGGGCCCACAGCAGCGCCGCCTCGGGGCCGGGCTCCTCGGCGAGCCAGCGCTCGACGAGGTCGGAGTCGGCGGCCTCGGAGGCGAGGACGAGCGAGCGGTGGGCGCGCAGGGCGAAGTCGCCGTGGGTTTCGGCCAGCGCGTCGCGGGCGCTCAGACAACGGCCGGCACGGACATCGACGCATACGCTCGCGAGCAAGCGGTCGTCGGCCGCCGGATGCCACACATACTGCCCTTCGAATAACCCCGCGGCCATCTGTCCCAGCCCATCCCCCGTTACGGCACCTCACAGTTGCGCACCAGGCACCTTACTCAGCAGGGGACTCAACCGGAACGCACATTTCGCTGTGGCGGCCGGAGTTTTTCGGTGGCATTGCGGAGCTCCGGCAGCTAGTTCAAAGCGACACCTTTTCTCATCCGCCCTACCACCCGCTTTCACCCGCTACTAGAATGTTCCAACGAAATATGCCCACCCTCGTCACACTTCAGGAAAAACGATTCACGACCTCGCCATGCGGCTCCGCCGTCTCCCCCCGTCCTGCGGCCCGGTCCGCCTCGTCGGTGTGGACGGGCACGCCGGCTCCGGAAAGTCCACGTTCGCCGGGCAGTTGGCCCGCGCGCTCGGCGACGCCCCGGTACTGCACCTCGACGACATCGCCAGCCACGACGAGCTGTTCGAGTGGACCGGGCGACTGCTGGCCCAGGTGATCGAACCGCTCGCCCATGGCGAGACCGCGCACTACACCCCCTACGACTGGCGGACCCGCCACTTCGGAGCTCCCGTCGCCCTGCCGCCCGCCCCGGTGATCTTCATCGAGGGCGTCGGCGCCGGCCGCCGGGCCCTGCGTCCGTATCTCGCCCGGCTGCTGTGGATGGAGCTGGCGCACGAGGAGTCGTGGAGCCGGGGGCGCTCGCGGGACGGGGAGGAGCAGCGGGAGTTCTGGGACGGGTGGGTCGGGGCGGAGCGCAAGCACTTCGCCGATGACCCCTCGCGGCCGTTCGCCGATCTTCTGGTTCGGCAGTGCGGCAAGGGATATGAGGTGGTTCCTGGGCCTGCAGGGACCGTTGGACCGGACCAGATCATCACGCACGGTGACGGACCATCGGCAATGTGCTGAACTTGTGAAGAGCCTTGCGGGAGAACTTCTCAGGGTGCTTCAACTCGGCTTGACCCGGGGGCCGTACAGGACTTACGTTCTCAATGTGCGGCCATTCGAAGCCGCCCACACACGCGAAGCCCCCGGTTGTTCCCCCGTGATCGGGGGCTTCGTTCTGCCCTCACCCCCTTCTCGCGGACGCCGAGAGGCGCGATTCGCTCACCCTCGGTCACCGAGCACGGTGGGCCCGATCTGCTCCCACCTCGCCAAACGGCCCGTGCGGCACCCTGGGGCGGGCCACACCCTCGCAGGTACGATGCCCTCGGTGCGCCCTACGGACGGCTGCTCTGCGCACCGTTGCAACTCCGGTCCGCGGTACGGCGGTTCGATTCTGGCGGTCGACACGCGACCTGTCGGCCAACCGACGGGGGCACGGTTTGTGGGGGGACGTGATGGACTTCGGCACGCAGGGCCCCGAGGCCCCGGCCGACCTCGCTTGGCTGCGAGGCGTGGATGCCTACACGATGGGGGCGTATCCGCAGGCGGAGGAGGAGTTCCGTACCGCGGTGCGGATCGATCCCGGGATGGCCGACGGCTGGCTGGGACTGCACGCGCTGCGCGTGGACACGACGACCGCGCTGCTGCGGATGTTCCGGCACCGGGAGCGCTTCGGGGAACAGCGCACCCGGCATCGGCGGACGCTCAACTCCTGGTACTGGCTGGGATGGTGGGTGCAGCCGGTCCTGGAGAGCCCGCGCGATCTGCTGCTGGCACACGCCTCGCACTGGCTGGACGGCCGGCACGTCCCGGAGCTGGACCGCGCGCTCGCCGGGCTGCCGCCCGTGGACACCGACCACCAGGTCCGCTTCCTGCACGCCTGCCGCGCCTACCTGGTCAAGGACTGGGAGCAGCTCGTCCGGCACACCGACCCGCTGCTCGACGACCCGCTGCTCGGCATCGAGGCCGGCCTGTTCGGCGGTATGGCACGGGTACGGCTGGAGACGTACGGACAGGCCGAGCCGCTGTTGTCGGCCGCGCTGATGCGCTGCCGCAGCGAGCAGCCGCAGCGCAAGGAGCTGCGGTACTGGCTGGCCCGGGCGCATGAGGGCACGGGCCGGTCCGCGGCCGCCCTCCCGCTCTACCGTGCCGTGCACCGCGTCGACCCCGCCTTCATGGACACCTCGGCCCGGCTCGCGGCGATCGCCGAGGGCGACGGCTACGACGACACCGCCGACCTCGCGGCGATCACGCTCACCGGGGTCGGACAGGACATGGCCGACGGTCCCGACGGGCTCGACCCGCTCTTCGGCCTCGAGGGACGGGACCTGCGACTTCCCGACCCCGACCTGCCGCCGGCCGTACCGCTGCCGTCGGTGGCGGATCCGGCGGTGCGCGAGAAGACGACCGTGCCGGGGCAGCCGATCCCCGCCGGGCCCACCGACCCCGGGTTACTCGAGGAGGCGCTCGCCGAGCTCGAGCGCATGGTGGGGCTGGAGCCCGTCAAGCGCCAGGTCAAGGCGCTGTCCGCCCAGTTGAACATGGCCCGGCTGCGCACCGGGCAGGGCCTGCCGGTGCAGCCGCCCAAACGGCACTTCGTCTTCTCCGGCCCCTCCGGCACCGGCAAGACCACGGTCGCCCGCATCCTGGGCCGGGTCTTCTACGCCCTCGGACTCCTCGGCGGCGACCATCTCGTGGAGGCCCAGCGAGCCGATCTGGTCGGCGAGTATCTGGGCCAGACGGCCGTGAAGGCCAACGAACTCATCGACTCCGCGCTCGGCGGTGTCCTGTTCGTGGACGAGGCGTACTCCCTCTCCAACTCCGGCTACGGCAAGGGCGACGCCTACGGCGACGAGGCCCTGCAAGTGCTGCTGAAGCGGGCGGAGGACAACCGGGACCACCTGGTGGTGATCCTCGCCGGCTATCCGGAGGGCATGGACCGTCTGCTGGCCGCCAATCCGGGACTGTCCTCGCGCTTCACGACCCGCGTCGACTTCCCCTCCTACCGTCCCCTCGAACTCACCTCGATCGGCGAGGTGCTCGCCGCGGAGAACGGGGACGTGTGGGACGAGGAGGCGCTGGATGAGCTGCGGTCCATCGCCGGGCACGTGGTCGACCAGGGGTGGATCGACGAGTTGGGCAACGGGCGGTTCCTGCGGACGCTGTACGAGAAGAGCTGTGCGTACCGGGATCTGCGGTTGACGACCTATCCGGGGGCACTGACGAGGGACGACCTGTCGACGCTCCGGTTGCCCGATCTGATGCAGGCGTACGGGGAAGTGCTGTCGGGGCGCGGGCCGCAGGATCCGTCGGCCATGTGACGGACGTGTGCAGTGCCCGGTGCTGTGGTGGCCACCGGGGGTCACGCTCGCCACGCCAGCGGGTGCCGCCCTCTTGGGATCGGTAGCCGCCTCGTCGGCACGAATGCCCGCCGGACGGACGAAATACAAGCACCGCTCTCGACCACCCCCAACGGCACGACCGCCCGCAAGCCCCCACGGGTGAGCGCCGCCAGGCGGGAATGGCCCCGCGACGCGACCGCCCACCGGTAGGGCGGCATACGGCGGCCACTGCCAGCCACCACCCGGGGCACGCCTGCCCGCAGGCTGGGCACGGATGAGCACCGGCAGGTAGGCAGCTCGCCCCAGCGACACGGCCGCGCGCATGCGGGGCGGGCGCAGCGCCTCCCCACGGGCACCGCCCCGGCGGCCGCGTCCTGATTCCGGTTGCAGCGCGCGGGTGCGTCGTCTCAAGCGAGCTCGAGCACGGCGCGAGGCCGGCGCGGATCCTGGTGGCCCGAGGCGAGTCCGGAGCGTTCGCGCCGGCGCCGGCCACAACAGGCCGCGCGGTCCCCGAAAAAGTTCGCGGCCGCCCCGGCCACACGGCCGTCCCTGGGATGCGCGGGATGCAGGCACCGCCGAGTCGGCGCCGCCTGCGCGGCATGACTGCCACGGGGCGGCGCCCATCAGCCAGCCGGGGCCCCTCGGCTCGTCGCTCCTCAGAGGCGGCGTCCCTGCGGCGCGCCACTCCTCAAAAGCGGCATTCCCCAGCCGACCGGCCCTCTGGCGCGCGCCCTCGAAGGCGGCGTCCCTCAGCCGGCCAGCACCCCCTCCGGCTCCCCGCTGTTCAGCCTCGGCCCCGTGACCCGCACCTCCGGCAGCTCCCGGTGCGCCGGGTCGCGTACCTCGCCGACCAGTAGCTCCAGTACGTCCTCCAGCGCGACGAGGCCGAGGACCTTGCCGGAGGCGTCGGCCACCTGGGCCAGGTGGGTCGCGGCACGGCGCATCACCGTCAGGGCGTCGTCCAGCGGCAGTTCCGAACGCAGTGTCGTCATCGGGTGCCACACGTGCTGCGGCACGGCCCGTTCCGACTGCTCCAGATCCAGTACGTCCTTCACATGGAGGTAGCCCATGAAGGCGCCGTTCTCCGCCGCCACCGGGAACCGGGAGTACCCCGTGCGGGCGGTGAGCGCGACGATCTGGCCGGGGGTGACGGACGGGCTGACCGTGACGAGGGACTCGCGCTTGAGGAGCACGTCCGTCACCGGGCGGGAGCCCAGTTCCAGCGCGTCCTCCAAACGTTCCTGCTCCTCGGGGTCGAGCAGCCCGGCCTGGCCGGAGTCCTCGACCAGGCGGTTCAGCTGCTCGCTGGTGAACACCGCCTCGACCTCGTCCTTCGGCTCGACGCGGAAGAGCCGCAGGATGGCCTGCGCGACGGCGCCGAGGGCCACGGTGATCGGCCGGCAGAACCGGGCGAAGTAGACCAGACCCGGGCTGAGCCAGAGCGCGACCTTCTCCGGAGCCGCCATCGCCAGGTTCTTCGGCAGCATCTCGCCGATGACCAGGTGGAAGAAGACGACGGCGGCGAGCGCGATGACGTAGGTGAGCGGGTGGATCATGCCGTGCGGCAGGTGGATCCATTCGAACACCGGCTCCAGCAGATGTGCCACCGTCGGTTCGGCGACCGCGCCGAGCGTCAGTGAGCAGACGGTGATGCCGAACTGGGCCGCCGCCATCATCTGCGGCAGCCGCTCCAGGCCGTACAGAACCTGGCGGGCCCGTGCCGTGCCCAGCGGTTCGATCTGGCTGCGGCGGACCGAGACCAGGGCGAACTCGGCGCCGACGAAGAAGCCGTTGGCGAGGACGAGCAGCGCGGCGAAGAGGAGTTGGAGCACGCTCATCGGGCGACCTCCACCACGGACCCCGTCCGGACCAGCCGGACGCGCTCGGCGCGGTAGTGGCCGACCCGGCGCACCGACAGCCGCCAGCCCGGCAGTTCCGCCTTGTCACCGACGGCCGGAATGCGCCCGAGCAGGTCGGCGACGAGTCCGGCGACGGTCTCGTACGGCCCCTCGGGCACATCGAGTCCTATGCGCTGGAGGATGTCGACGCGGCAGCTGCCGTCGGCGTCCCAGGCGGGCCGGCCGTCCTCCGGCGGGGCGGCGGCGAGTTCGGGCAGGTCCTGGCCGTCGTGCTCGTCGCGGACCTCGCCGACGATCTCCTCGACGATGTCCTCCAAAGTGACCACCCCGGCCGTGCCGCCGTACTCGTCGACGACGACGGCGATGGGCTGCTCGCTGCGCAGCTGGGCGAGGAGGGGCTGGACCGGCAGGGTCTCGGGGACCAGCAGCGCCGGGCGGGCGATACGGCCGACCGGGGTGCGCAGGCGTTCACTCGAACGGATCGCCAGGGCGTCCTTCAGATGGGCCATGCCGACGATCTCGTCGATCTTCTCCCGGTAGACCGGGAAGCGGGACAGGCCCGTGGCGCGGGTCAGGTTCACCACGTCCTCGGCGGTCGCCGACGACTGGAGCGCGCTGACCTTCACGCGCGGCGTCATGACGTGCTGAGCGGTCAGCTCGCCGAGCGACAACGTCCGGACGAACAGATCCGCGGTGTCCTGTTCCAGGGCACCGGCCTGCGCGGAGTGCCGGGCCAGGGAGACGAGTTCGCCGGGGGTGCGGGCGGAGGCCAGCTCCTCGGTCGGCTCGATGCCCAGCGCGCGCACGAGACGGTTGGCGACGGAGTTCAGCGCGGCGATCACCGGGCGGAACAGACGTGCGAACACATGCTGCGGGCCGGCGACGAAGCGCGCGACCTGCATCGGCCGGGACACCGCCCAGTTCTTGGGCACGAGCTCGCCGATCACCATCTGCACGGCCGAGGCCAGCAGCATGCCGACGACCACGGCCACGCCGGACACCGCGCCCTCGGGGACGCCGATCGCGGTGAAGGGGCCGCCCAGCAGCTCCGCGAGCGCCGGTTCGGCGAGCATGCCGACGACGAGGGAGGTGATGGTGATGCCGAGCTGGGTGCCGGAGAGCTGGAAGGACAGCTCCTTCAGCGACTCGGCGACCCTGCGGGCCCGTCGGTCGCCCTCGGCGGCGGCCTTCTCGGCGTCCGTCGCCTCGACGGTGACCAGGCCGAACTCGGCGGCCACGAAGAAGCCGTTGGCGAGAATCAGGAGGAACGCGGCTGCCAGAAGCAGCAAGGGGGTGCTCATGATGCCGCCGCCCCGGTATGTCGGGAGGGGGCGGCGCAGGTACTACAGGACGATCCGTCCATCGCTGGAGGGAATCACTCCTCGGGTAGCAGGGGGCCTCTGAAGTCCGGATGGAACATCAGGGGCGGAGGCGCCAGAAAACGCCTCCGCCAACAGATTAATCAAGACATGGGGATTTACGGCAGGGTGAACGTCCCGGAGTCAGCCCCGATGGCCCTCGGACTCAGCCCTGATGCTCCTCGGGGTCCTTGACGGCGCGGGCCTCGACGAGCGCCCGCAGAGCACGCGCGTCGGCGATGGCACGCTGCTTGGCGATGCCCGGCTGGATGCCGAGCGCGGGCAGGCTGGTGCCGTCACTGAGGTTGAGGAACACCCAGGGATCACCCGGGCGGAGGTTCACCTGGACGATCTCGGCCCACTCCAGACGGCGCCTGCCGGCGATGTTCACCACGGTGACGCCGGACTCTTCGGCGACGACCTTGACGCGCGCCAGCATGGCCAGCACGCCGCACATCAGGGCGCCGGTGAAGATGAAGCTGAGGCGCTCCCCCGGGCCGAGCTTCTCCAGCAGCAGCGCGACCGCCGTGATGACGACGAAGATCGCGACGCCCGCGGTGAGCAGGACGGCCCGGGTGCGGCCCGGCCGGAACGTGACGGGCAGGGTGGGCAGTTCGGAGGACATCGGTGTACGGTCCCTCGACTCAGAGTCGGCAGGCGTGGATGGCCGTCGTCAGGATGGCCCGGGCGCCGATGTCGTACAGGTCGTCCATGATGCGCTGGGCCTCCTTGGCCGGAACCATGGCCCGGACGGCGACCCAGCCCTCGTTGTGCAGCGGGGAGACGGTCGGGGACTCCAGGCCCGGGGTGAGGGCGACGGCCTTCTCGAGCTGCTCGACGCGGCAGTCGTAGTCCATCATCACGTACGTCCGTGCGACCAGGACGCCCTGGAGGCGGCGCAGGAACTGCTGCACCTTGGGGTCCTCGCCGTCCGCGCCGGTGCGGCGGATGACGACGGCCTCGGACTTCATGATCGGCTCGCCGAAGACCTCCAGGCCCGCGTTGCGCAGGCTGGTGCCGGTCTCGACGACATCCGCGATGACCTCGGCGACGCCCAGCTCGATGGCGGTCTCGACAGCACCGTCGAGGTGGACGACGGAGGCGTCGATGCCGCTGTCGGCGAGGTGCCCCGCGACGATGCCCTCGTAGGAGGTGGCGACCGTCTTGCCCGTCAGGTCCTCGACGCCCTTCGCGACGCCCGGCTTGGAGGCGAAGCGGAAGGTGGAGCGGGCGAAGCCCAGCGGCAGGATCTCCTCGGCGTTGGCGCCGGAGTCGATCAGCAGGTCACGGCCGGTGATGCCGATGTCGAGCTGTCCGGAGGAGACGTAGATCGCGATGTCGCGGGGGCGGAGGTAGAAGAACTCGACGTCGTTGGCCGGGTCGACGATCCGCAGTTCCTTGGACTCGCGGCGCTGCTGGTAGCCGGCCTCATGCAGCATCTCCGCCGCAGGGCCGGACAGGGAACCCTTGTTGGGGACGGCGATGCGCAGCATGAGGTCGGCTTCCTTCGTTCGCTCTTACGGGGTGCGGGGTGCTGGTGCTCAGAGGTGGGCGTACACGTCGTCCAGGGAGATGCCGCGGGCGACCATCATCACCTGGACGTGGTACAGCAGCTGCGAGATCTCCTCGGCGGCCGCTTCCTTGCCCTCGTACTCGGCGGCCATCCAGACCTCGGCGGCCTCCTCGACGACCTTCTTGCCGATGGCATGGACGCCCTTGCCGACCAGCTCGGCGGTGCGGGAAGTGGCGGGGTCGCCGTGGGCGGCCTTCTGCTGGAGCTCGGTGAAGAGCTCCTCGAACGTCTTCTTGGACATGGTGACGCTCAGCCTATGCCACATATCCGTTTCGTCAGCGCCAGGGTTCAGATACTGAGCGGAGGGTGGCCGCGGTCGCCACGGCCGCCGTCACCGCCTCGTGTCCCTTGTCCTCGCTGGAGCCTTCGATGCCCGCCCGGTCCAGGGCCTGTTCCTCGGTGTCGCAGGTCAGCACGCCGAAGCCGACGGGGACGCCGGTCTCGACCGAGACCTGGGTCAGCCCCTGGGTCACGCCCTGGCACACGTACTCGAAGTGCGGCGTGCCGCCGCGGATGACGACGCCGAGGGCCACGATCGCGTCGTAGCCGCGGCCCGCCAGGACCTTGGCGACCACCGGGAGTTCCCAGCTGCCGGGGACCCGGAGCAGGGTCGGCTCGTCGATCCCCAGGTCGTGCAGGGCGCGCAGGGCGCCGTTGACCAGACCGTCCATCACCTTGTCGTGCCACTGCGCCGCGATGACCGCGACCCGAAGGTCGCCCACATTGCGTACGGACAGCTCCGGTGCGCCCTTGCCGCTCACGTTCGTGTGTCTCCTCGTTGTGCTACTGGTTGCTGCAGGTGGACACGGGGGCCGTGTCCAGCCAGGGCAGGTCGTGTCCCATCCGGTCCCGCTTGGTGCGCAGGTAGCGGAGGTTGTGCTCGCCCGCCTGTACAGGCATCGGCTCGCGGTCGGAGACCTTGATGCCGTGCCGGACGAGGGCGTCGCTCTTGTCGGGGTTGTTGGTCATCAGGCGGACGCTGGTGATCCCGAGGTCCGTCAGGATCTGCGCGCCGGCGCCGTAGTCGCGGGCGTCGGCGGGCAGGCCGAGTTCGAGGTTGGCGTCGAGGGTGTCGCGGCCGTTCTCCTGGAGTTCGTACGCGCGCAGCTTGGAGAGCAGGCCGATGCCGCGCCCCTCGTGTCCGCGCAGGTAGACCACCACTCCCCTGCCCTCGGCCTGGATGCGCTGCAGGGAGGCGTCCAGCTGGGGGCCGCAGTCGCAGCGCAGGGAGCCGAACACGTCACCGGTGAGGCACTCGGAGTGGACGCGGACCAGGACGTCCTCGCCGTCGCCGATCTCGCCGTGCACGAGGGCGACGTGCTCGACGCCGTCGACGGTGGAGCGGTAGCCGTACGCCGTGAAGGTGCCGTGGGCGGTGGGGAGCCGGGTCTCGGCCTCGCGACGGACGGTGGGCTCGGCGGAGCGGCGGTAGGCGATGAGGTCCTCGATGGAGATGATCGTCAGGCCGTGCTTGCGGGCGAACGGGATCAGCTCGGGCAGCCGCAGCATCTCGCCGTCCTCGCCGGCGATCTCGACGATGGCGCCGGCCGGGCGCAGCCCCGCCAGGCGGGCGAGGTCGACGGCCGCCTCGGTGTGGCCATTGCGGACGAGGACGCCGCCGGACCTGGCGCGCAGCGGGAAGATGTGGCCGGGGCGGACGAGGTCCGACGGCTCCGCCGTGCCGCTCGCGAGGAGCTGGAGCGTGGTCGCCCGGTCGGAGGCCGAGATGCCGGTGGTCACACCGTGCGCGGCGGAGGCGTCCACGGACACGGTGAACGCGGTCTTCATCGACTCGGTGTTGTCGTCGACCATCTGCTGGAGTCCCAGCCGGTCGAGCTCCTCGGGCTCCATGGGGGCGCAGATCAGGCCGCGGCACTCGCTCATCATGAACGCGACGATCTCGGGCGTGGCGTGTTCGGCGGCGATGACGAGGTCGCCCTCGTTCTCGCGGTCCTCGTCGTCGACGACCACGACGGGGCGGCCCGCGGCGATGTCGGCGATGGCCCGCTCGATGGGGTCGAGCTTGAGGTCCTCGAAGCCTTCGGTGCTGTACAGGATCGGTGCCGTGGTCATGCCGGCGCTCCTTCCAGGACGGGCCGCGCGTCCTCGCGGGAGCGCAGCCACCAGTCGCGCATGCCCCACAGGACGAGTGCGCCGTAGATGACGTAGACGAAGCCGGAGAAGGCGTAGCCGTTCGCGAAGTTGAGGGGCACGCCGACCAGGTCGACGAGCAGCCAGGCGAACCAGAACTCGACCATGCCGCGCGCCTGGGCGTACATGGCGACGATGGTGCCGACGAAGATGTAGGCGTCGGGCCAGGGGTCCCAGGACAGGGTGGGGTACGCCTTGAAGAGCAGCGCCACCGCGACGGTGCCTGCGGCGGCCGCGGCGATCATCGCGCCGCGCTCGCGCCAGGTGGCGAACCGTACGGCGATGTGGCCGTCCTTGGTCTGCCCCTTGCCGCGCTGCCACTGCCACCAGCCGTACAGCGCGACGAGCATGACGACCGCCTGCTTGCCGGCGCTGCCGGTGAGGTGGCCGAAGAAGGCGCCGAAGAGGATCAGGCCGGCCAGGAACTGCACGGGCCAGGTCCATATGGAGCGTCGCCAGCCGAGGGCGAGGGCGGCCAGGCCGAAGAGGTTGCCGATCATGTCCGACCAGAGGATGTGCTGGCCGAACAGGGTGAAGGCCTCGGAGTTCAGCGAGTTCACTTGGCCGTCGCCCCTTCGGAGGAGAGCCGGTCGCCCAGCATCCGCTCGACGTACTTCGCGATGACGTCGACCTCGAGGTTGACCGGGTCGCCGGGCTGCTTCAGGCCGAGCGTGGTCAGGTCGAGGGTGGTGGGGATGAGGCTGACGGTGAAGTAGTCGGGGCCGGCGTCGACGACGGTGAGGCTGATGCCGTCGACGGTGATGGAGCCCTTCTCGACGACGTAGCGGGAGAGGTCCGCGGGGAGCGAGATCTTCACGATCTCCCAGTTCTCGGACGGCTTGCGCTCCAGCACCTCGCCGGTGCCGTCGACGTGACCCTGCACGATGTGCCCGCCGAGCCGGGCGCCGACGGCGGTGGGACGTTCGAGGTTGACGCGCGAGCCGACGGTGAGGGCACCCAGGCTCGAGCGGTCGAGCGTCTCCGCCATGACGTCGGCGGTGAACTCGTCGCCCTCGTGGTCGACGACCGTGAGGCAGACGCCGTTGACCGCGATGGAGTCGCCGTGCTTCGCGCCTTCGGTGACGACGGGGCCGCGCAGTCGGAAGCGAGACGCGTCGTCGAGGCTCTCGACAGCCGTGACGTGGCCCAGCTCTTCGACGATTCCGGTGAACACTTCCCGGGTCCTCCTGCCTCATTCGGGCACGGACTCCGGGGCTGTCGATGACGACAGAATGTACGAGCAGGGACACCGGGGGCGACGCCGGACAGGGCTCGCCTCCATGACGAACCGGTACGGCGGCGCGCACGAATGCCCGCCCGCCGCGCACTGCCTCCCATCCGGACTTTAACCGTCGGTCCAGGAATTTCACCTGGTCAACCGGCCGCTGGAGGCGACCGGGTCGCGGACTGTAACCGCCGGTTCGGACTTTCACCGACCCCGGAGTGCGCTGCTTCTGGTACAGGGCCAGTGTGCCACGCCTGATCGGCGTCCATGCGGGCGAATGCTGTGGGGTGCCTCACAGGCTGCATGGCTGGATTTCTTCGATCGGGGATTGGTCCATACCTATTGACGCACTGGTCTAGTCCTCTCTAGTGTCAGCGCAACTTCCGCGGACACGAACGCCATTGGGGTTCGGGAGGCCTCGGAGTCTGCAGAACCCCGCCCAGACGACCCGGCGGCGGTGACGACGGCCCTTGCCCGCCGCCGGGTCTCCCAAGTCCCGCTTCCGGTGGTTCTGGCAGGGTGACGGCATGACGACCGCGACCGCCGACGAGTTCGAGACCCACCGCCCCCGGCTGTTCGGCCTGGCCTATCGGATGCTGGGCTCCGCCGAGGAGGCCGAGGACACCGTCCAGGACGCCTATCTGCGTTTCAGCGGCGCCGACCGTGCGCGGATCGAACATCCGGCGGCCTGGCTCGCCAAGGTCGTCACCAACCTCTGCCTCACCCGGCTGACTTCGGCGAGGGCCCGGCGCGAGCAGTACGTCGGGCCCTGGCTGCCGGAGCCCGTGATCACCTCGGACGGCACGCTCGGACCGCTGGAGTCCGCCGAACAGCGCGACGCCGTGTCCATGGCGATGCTGGTCCTGCTGGAGCGGCTCACACCGACCGAGCGGGCCGTGTACGTCCTGCGGGAGGCGTTCGCTTACGGCCACCGGGAGATCGCCGAGGTGCTGGACCTGACCGAGGCCAACTGCCGCCAGCTGTACCGGCGGGCGGTCCAGCGGGTGGGTGAGGCGCGGTCGCGGTTCGAGCCGGCTCCCGAGCGGCAGGAGGAGCTCGTCGCGTCCTTCGTGGCCGCGGCCCGGGACGGTGATCTGGCCCGGCTGGAGAAGCTGCTGGCGGCCGACGTGGTCTGGTCGAGCGACGGTGGTGGCAAGGTCTCGTCGGCCCGGCGGCCGGTCGAGGGCCGGGAGAAGGTGTCCCGCTTCCTGGTGGGCGTGGTCGAGCGGTTCATGGAGGGCGTGCGCTTCACGACGGCCGAGATCAACGGCGAGCCGGCGGTGGCCGCCTGGGCGGGCGACACGCTTCTCGGCGTGGTCGCGCTCGAACTGAGCGACGGTCTCGTCGTGCACGCCCGAGCCGTGGTGAACCCGGACAAGCTGGGCTTCGCGGGCCGTCAGCTGGCCGGGGCACAGAAGGCCCCCTGAGGCCGGCTGTCACATTCCGCACCAGGTATTCGGTCCCAGTTGACGAGGGGCGCTCCACCCGGGAGCGCCCGGCGTCCGAAGGGGCTGAACAGCATGACCACCATTCTGGTGACCGGCGGCACCGGAACACTCGGCCGGCTCGTCACCGAGCGGTTGCGCGCGGACGGGCACGAGGTGCGGGTGCTGAGCCGGCACGCCCAGCCGTACGCCGTCGATCTGCGCAAGGGGGGCGCCGGTCTGGACGCGGCGGTGGCGGGCGTGCACACGATCGTGCACTGCGCGAGCTCGCCGGGCGGTGGCGACGAGGAGGCGGCGGCGCATCTGATCGCGGCGGCGCGCAGGGCGGGCGTACGGCACCTGGTCTACATCTCGATCGTCGGCATCGACCGGGTGCCGTTCGGCTACTACCGGAGCAAGCTGGCCGTGGAGGGGCTGATCGAGGAGTCGGGGCTCGGCTGGACCGTGCTTCGGGCGACGCAGTTCCACGACCTCCTCGTACGGGTGTTCGCGATCCTGTCGAAGTCGCCGGTCATGCTGCTGCCGGCCCGGGTGAAGGACCAGCCGGTCGAGGTGGCGGAGGTCGCGGACCGGCTCGCCCAGCTGGCCCTCGCGGCCCCCGCGGGGCGGGTCGCCGACATGGGCGGCCCCGAGGTACGGACCCTCGATTCCCTGGCCCGCGCCTACCTCAAGGCGACGGGACGGAAGCGGGCCGTGGTGAACGTGCCGCTGTGGGGGAAGGCGTACCGGGGGTTCCGCTCGGGCGGACATCTGACGCCGGAGCGGGCGGTGGGCAAGGGGACGTTCGAGGAGTATGTGGGGCGGATTGGGGGGCGGGGGCGCTGACCGGCGCTTCCATGGGGTGTGGGTGGCCTGGCGGTTGGTCAGGGCGGGTGGGCGTGGGTGGCGCTTGATCGGCGGCGGTCCGGGGCGCGGATTGAGCGGCGCCTGAAGGCGGTCCAGGGGCGGTAGGCCCTGAGCAGCGCTTCCCAGGCAGGGGCTCGGCCAGGCTTCCAAAGGCAGCGGCGACTGCCCGGGCGGGCGCGAGTGCCGGCGGACGGCGCCTGATCGGCGGTCCGAATCGGCGGTCCGAGGGGGACAGGCTCTGAGTGGCGGGTGCCAGGGACGGCCGCGCCCTGACCAGCGACTCCAGGCACGGCTACGCCCTGAACGGCACTCCCGGCCAGTCGGTCTGCCTCTGCAAGGGCCCGCCCTTGGAGGGGCGTTGTAGGTGGGAGCGGGCGGGTTACCGTTCCGGCGGTGCGAACAGGTCGTCCTGGGCGGCGTCCCGTGCGGTGAGCAGTGCGCCGCGCAGCACGGCGCCGCCGCCCAGTCCGCTGGGTCGGACCACCGTCACCAACGGCGACATCCGCCGGACCCGCTCCTCCACACGCCGGGCCAGCACGTCCCCGCCGGCCTGCCCGACCTCTCCGCCGAGGACCACGCAACCGGGATCGAGGATCGCGACCACCGAGGCGACACCGATGGCGAGGCGGTCGGCGAGAGCGTCGAGAAAACGGTCGGCGGAGGCCGGGCCCTGAGGTTGTTGGGCGGAGGCCGGACCATGAGGCTGGTCGGCAGACGCCAGGCCATGAGACCGGTCAGCAGGCGCCAGGCCATGAGACCGCTCGGCAGACGCCAGACCGTGAGACCGCTCGGCAGCCACCGCGTCGCGATGTGGGCCGGCGAACACCACGGGGCCGGAGGCATGGGACGCCTCGGCGGGTGTGCCGTAGGGGCGGGACGGCTCGGCAGGCCGCGCGGTGGTGGGATGCAGGTCGGCCCGCCCCGGGGTGTTCGAGGGGCGTGCCGCGGCTGGGCCGTCCGCACTGTCGGTCGCCTGCGTCGCCGCTGCCCGCTCGTCGACGGCGGCCGAGGCAGGGGGCGCTGCGTCCGAGGGGCTGGTCGTCTCGGCCCCTTCCGGGCCGTCGTAGGCGGGCGTCGGGCTTCCCCGCCCCGCAGGCCGCTGACCCGCTCCCTCGCCGACCAGCGCCACGGCTTCCCTGACCACCCCCGCCGCCGGCGGCTCGTGCACAGCGGCGCTCTCCAGGCTCAGACCGTGCGCGCCCGCCAGCTCCACCACCGCCGCCGACCCCGCCAGCGAGTGGAATCCCCCCTCGCAGTCCACCGCCGACGGCAGCCCCACCGTGCCCGGCACCGGCAGGAACCCGATCTCGCCGGTCCCGCCGGAGGCCCCGCGGCGCAGGGCGCCGTCGAGGACCACGGCCGCGCCGGTGCCGTGGCCGAGCCACAGCAGGACGAAGGTGTCCCGGCCCCGGGCCGCTCCGTCGCGCTGTTCCGCGAGGGCGGCGAGGTTGGTCTCGTTCTCGACGTTGACGCGGGCCTCGGGAAACCGTTCCTGAAGCGCGGCCACCAGGCGGCGGTGCCATGCGGGAAGGCCGGTCGAGTCGCGCAGCTCACCGCTGGCCGGGTCGATGAGGCCCGGGGCGCCGATGCCCACGGTATGGAGCCGGTCCGCGCCCGCCTCCTTCACGACCCGCTCCACCAGCGCCACCGCCTGTTCCACGGCGGGCCCGGTCCCCGTGTCGCCGCCGATCGGCACCGACGCCTCCGCGAGCACGGCCCCGACCAGGTCGGACACGACCACCGAGACGCCCTCGGTACGCACGTCCAGCGCCGCCAGATGGGCGCGGTCGGCGACGATGCCGTACAGCTTGGCGTTCGGCCCGCGCCGCTGTTCCCCCGCCTCGCCGACCACCGCGATCAGGCCGGCGGCGGTGAGGCGTTCGACGAGGTCGGCGACGGTCGGCCGGGACAGGCCGGTCAGCTGCTTCAACTGCCCTGCCGTCAACGGGCCCTCCTGCTGGAGCAGGCGCAGGGCGAGCCGGTCGTTGATGGCCCGGGCGGTGCTCGGGGATGCGGGCATGCCGGGATCCTCCCACGGCTGGTTTATCCGCTATCTATCAGGCAGGGTCCCTGATAGTTTACGGCGGCGACCGCAGGCCCGGAACCGACAGTGGGCCGCGAACCAGGGAGGGGCCGCAGAATGAGCGCAGTGGTCGACGAACAGCGCGAGGTCAAGCGCGCCCGGTACGCCGTGGCGGCCGTCTTCGCCGTGCACGGCGCTGTCACCGGCTCGTTCGCGACACGGGTGCCGTGGATCCAGGACCACGCCGGGGTCAGCCCCGGACAGCTGGGGCTGGCGCTCGCCTTCCCCGCACTCGGCGCCTCCGTGGCGATGCCGCTGGCCGGCAGCATCAGCCACCGCTTCGGCGCCCGGAACGCCCTGCGCGGACTGATCGCCCTGTGGACCCTGGCCCTCATCCTGCCCTCGATCGCCCCCAACCTGCTGACCCTGTGCCTGGCCCTGTTCGCCTTCGGCGCCACGGCGGGCATGGCGGACGTGGCGATGAACGCGCTCGGCGTCGAGGTCGAGAACCGCCTCGACCGGTCGATCATGTCCGGGCTGCACGGCATGTGGAGCGCGGGCGCCCTGATCGGCTCGGCGGCCGGCACGCTCGCGGCGCACCTGGGCACCGACGCCCGGCTGCACCACGCACTGGCCGCGGCCGCCCTCACCTTCCTCGGCGTCCTGGCCTGTCAGTGGGTCCTCGATCTTCAGCCCGCCGAGGACGAGGAGCCGCCGCCCCGGTTCGCGCTGCCGCCCCGTTCGGCGCTGCTGATCGGCGCGGTCGGGTTCTGCGCAGTCTTCGCGGAGGGCGCGAGCCTGGACTGGTCGGCGGTCTATCTGCGTGACCAGCTGGGGACCTCGGCCGGTCTCGCGGCGGCGTGCACGACCGGCTTCACGCTCACGATGGCGCTCGCCCGGATCGCCGGCGACAAGGTGGTGGACCGCTACGGCGCCGTGCGCACGGTCCGGTGCAGCGGCGTTCTCGCCACGCTCGGCGGGGTGCTGATCGTCGTGTCGGACCATCCGGCGGTGGCGATGGCCGGGTTCGCGCTGCTGGGCCTGGGCATCGCGGTGGTCGTCCCGCTGTGCTTCGCGGCGGCGGGACGCAGCGGCCCCAACCCCAGTCAGGCCATCGCGGGCGTCGCGACGATCACGTACACCTCGGGTCTCGTCGCCCCCAGCGCGATCGGCGGTCTGGCCCAGGCGACCAGTCTGATGGTGTCGTTCTGCGTGGTCACCGTTCTGGCCTCCGGCCTCGCCGTGTTCGCGGGCGTCCTGCGCGCCGGCGACCGCGAGCGCCCTCAGGTCGGCCGCCCCGAGGCGGCCGTTCCCGACCCGCGCCCCTGAGGGCCGCGACCGCGGCATCCCCATCGGGCTGGTACGCCGCCCGTCCGCTTCAGGACGGGCGGCCGTCCGGCGCGTCGTGAGCGGCCGGAAGCTCCCGTCCCAGGCGTGCGAGGGGGGACAAGGCCATCACCACCGGGGACAGCATCATGCCCGCGGCCGTCACCAGGAGGCTGGTACGCAGCCCCCACTCTTCGGCGAGGAATCCGCCGAGGAGTGAACCGAGCGGGGTCATCCCCATGCCCACGAACGTGATGGTCGCGGCCGCACGGCCTTGCATCCCGTCCGGGGTGACGGCCTGCCGGACGGCCATCACCGTGACGTTCACCAACTGGCCGCCGAACCCGAACACGAAGCCGACCGCGAGGAGCACGGGGACCGTCACCGCGGAGGAGCCGTGCAGTGCGGGTACACACAGGAACGCACCGTCGCCGAGTGCCGCCGCGCACACGAGCACCGCGCCATGACCGAACCGGCCCGGCAGGCGGGCGGCCAGCAGTGAGCCCAGGAGGGCACCCGGTCCCGCCGCCGCCAGCGCCAGCCCTACGACGGTGCCCGACAGGTGCAGTTCCCGCGGCAGGAAGAGCAGGTAGACGGTCATCATGGCCGCGAAGGAGAACTGGAAGGCGGCCGAGGCGAGACACACGGTCCGCAGCGCGGTGTCGCCGACGACGAACCGCAGACCCTCATGGATCCGCCGCCAGACCCGAGGGGGGCGTGCCGGGCGCTCCGGGAGCGATTCGGCTCGGCGGATCCGCCGGATCGACAGGAACGACAGCGCGAAGAACAGCGCGCCGGAGGCGGCCGCGACCGGGGCCGAGAACAGGGACACCAGCGCACCGCCGAGGGCGGGGCCGCCGATCTGGGCCGCGGACCGGCTGCCCTCGAGCGCGCTGTTGCCTCGCACCAGTTGGTCACGCCGCACCAGCCGTACGAGAGACGCCTGGTAGGCCACGTCGAAGAACACGGACAGGGCCCCGACGGCGAAGGCGAGCGCGAGCAGGCCGGGCAGGCCGAGCCAGCCGAGGAGACCGGCCAGGGCGGCGGCGCCCAGGGCCAGGGCCCGACCGGCGTCCGTGAGCACCATCGTCGTACGGGTCCGCCATCTGTCCACCCACGCGCCGGCGAAGAGCGAGAGCAACAGGATCGGCGCCTGCCCCACCGCACGGAGGACACCCAGCTGGCCGGCACTGGCGTCGAGCGTCAGGACGGCGAGCAGCGGCAGAACCACGAGACTTGCGTGTTCACCGAGTTGGGAGGCCGTCTGCCCCAACCAGAGACGACGAAAGTCGACGTCCCGCCACAGGCTTGACGGAACAGGCCGATCGGAACCGGATACAGCGGAGGAAGCGGACGGCACGGGATCCCTTGGGTCGCCGACAACGAGGCCCGCCGCCGAGCACTCGAAAGGTGCACCGGCAGATCAGGCAGGGAAAGGCTCGCTGTGCCGCGACATCAAGGGCAGCACGCGATGACAGGCCGGTCAGGGCCTACAACGTCAACGCGCGCTCGGAAGACCGACCATGTCTCAGCTCCTCGTGGACGACTCGCCGGGCCCGGACTCTAGCCGTCGGCGGGCCGACGCGACAGTCGGCATCACGTCACCTTCGTCAGCCGGACGAGCCGGCTGCCAGTGCGCGAAGCCGGCTTGTCGGCCAGGCCGCCCAGCCCGCGCAGCGTCGTCCGCACCGCCGACCTTCAGGAAACCCGCTGCGGGACCTGCCGCTCTGCTCCTCCCGCCGCTACCGCTTCCGCTCCGTCATGTCAGGCCAGCTCCGCGCCGGAGGCGACGACCACGCCGTACGCGTCGGCGATGGCCGCCAGCGCACTGCGGTGCAGCTCGTCGGCGGACACGTCCACGATCGACCGGGTGGCGCACGCGTCCGCCGGAACGGTCGGCTTGTTGCCGCGCAGCGCCGCCGACGCCGCGGTGTACGCGATGCACATGTGGGTCATGAAACCGGCGACGATCACGGTCTCGTTCCCGGCCTCGTCCACGAGCTTGCCGAGTTCGGTCCCGTGGAAGGCGTCCGGGGCCTGCTTGACGACCACGGGCTCGCCGTCCATCGGCGCCACATCGGGGTGGATCGCGCCGGTCTCCGCACGGATGTCGTAGGGCGAACCCTCGCCGTCGTCGTGCTGGACGTGGATGACCGCGGCTCCGGCCCGGCGGGCGCGGGACAGCAGGTCCGACGCCGCTTCCAGGGCGGGCTTCCAGCCGTCGAGTTCCATCACACCGCGGGTGTAGGTGTTCTGGTAGTCGACGAGGATGAGCGTCGAGGAGGCGAGGGCCGCCGGGGTGGTGTCGGCGCCGTCGAGTTCGCGCAGCGTCTTGCTTGCCACAGGTCTTCTCCAGGGTTGTTCCGGGGACTTGAGTAAGTTGTCCGACAGACCGCTGTTCAACAGACCGTTGAACACACATACGACGCTATGGGGCGCACCGGGATGTCGGCAATGACGCACTGTTTGCAGAAACCGACGCCCGTGTCCGTGAGCGAGACGGGGCTGCAGGTGGGGACCGTGAACCGGTTGATCGTCGTCGTGCTGTTCGAAGGTGTCGACCTCCTCGACGTCACCGGCCCGCCGGAGGTGTTCTCCCTCGTCCCGCGCGAGACCACGGAGCGAGTCGGCTACGAGGTCGTGCTGGCCGCCGAGACACCGGAGCCGGTGACGACGGCGGCGGGTGTGCGGATCCTGCCCGACACCACGTTCGACGAGGTCGGCGCACGGGCGATCGACACCCTGCTGGTGCCCGGCTCGGTCGAGGTCGACGGCGAGCACCGCATCCACCCCGTCGTCGAGCCCGGCACGGTGGCCCGGGTGAAGTCGTTGGCCGCCCGCGCCCGGCGCGTGGCCTCGGTGTGCGTCGGTGCGCACCTCCTCGCCGCCGCGGGGCTCCTCGACGGCAAGCGCGCCACGACGCACTGGTCCACCGCCGAGCGGCTCGCCGCCGACCATCCGGCGGTGCGGGTCGACCCGGATCCGATCTTCATCCGCGAGGCGGGCGAGGTCTGGACCGGCGCGGGGATCAGCGCCTGCCTGGACCTGTCACTCGCGCTGGTCGCGGAGGACTTCGGCGAGGCCGTCGCGCTGGGCGTCGCCCGCCAGCTCGTGATGTACATGAAGCGGCCCGGCGGGCAGGCGCAGTTCAGCGTGCCGTTGGAGCAGGTGTCCACGACGCGCCGTGTCGAAGATCTCCGGCACCACATCCTGAACAACATCGACCGGCCCCTGACCGTCCCGGACCTGGCCGCGTACGCGCATGTCAGCGACCGGCAGCTGACCCGGATCTTCAAGACCGAACTCGGCACGACCCCGCACGCCTACGTCGAGGCGGCCCGGGTGGAGCTGGCCGGAAACTTCCTGGAGACCACCGACGACACACTCGAACGGATCGCCTCCCGCTGCGGGTTCGGCACCGTCGACACCCTGATCCGGGCGTTCCGCCGCCGCCTCGCCACGACGCCGAGCGAGTACCGGGCCCGGTTCCGCGCCGCCCGGCCCACGCCGTAGAGCGCCTTCCCTCAGCGCGCCAAGTCATAGGCGTACGACGCCGTGAAGGTCCCCGGCCTCCCCTTGCACCCGTCCGACTCCCCCGGCAGCTTCACCCACAGATAGGCGTCGATCCGCGCCTCACCGGTACTCAGCGTCGGCGCCCGGCCCAGCTTGCGGCCCGCCGGATCGCACCACTCCCCGTCCGCCGGAGCCCCGGCGCCGTTGCGGCTGGTGTCGATGACGGCGCCCAGACCCGCCGGGCCGCCGAGGGCGTCGAGGACCTGTCGGTCGTAGGCGATCTCGTCGCTCGTGGCGTGGAAGTTGGAGACGTTGCTGAAGATGCCGTCGGAGGACGCGGCCGAGGCGGCGCCGGCCTGCTTCAGCCGCTCCGCCTGCTTCGCGGGCGTGTTCCAGCCGGAGTGCCCGGCGTCGTAGTACACGCGCGCCTTCGGGTTCGCCTCCTTGAAGGCGCGGCCCGCGCGGGCCAACGAGGCGAAGCGGTCGGCGCGTTCCCTCGCGGAGAGGCACTCGGACTGGGCGACGGCGTCGGGCTCCAGGATCACGATGACGTCGCCGGAGCCCAGCCCCGCGGCGAACCTGTCGATCCAGGCGTCGTACGCGTCGAGGTCGGGCGCCCCGCCCTCGGAGTACCCGCCGCAGTCACGGTCCGGTATCGCGTACGGCACGACCACCGGCACCCGCCCCAGCGCCGCGCCGCCCGAAGTGACCGCGCGGACCCGGGCGGTGACGGTCTGCGGTGTGAAGTCGGCGAACCACACCGCGGCCGGCTGGGCGGCGATCCGGGACTCGATGACGGCGTGGCGCGGGTCGCCGGCGTGGGCGCGGACCCATTCGAGGACCTGGGAGTCGGGGTGGCGGTAGAGACGGGCGGACACCACGGCCGGCTGCTGCTTCCGCTCGGTCCTGGTCGGCGAGGGCGTGGGGCTCGCGGGACTCGTGGGGCGGGCCTGCCTCCTCGGTGTCGGTGAAGCGGCCGTCGGCGAAGGGGACTTGGTGACCGACGGGGAGGCCGAGGGCACGAGCGGCAGGGGCTCCAGGCTCGGCGAGCGCGTCGTCGCGGGCGGCCCGGCCTCGTCGGAGCGCCCCCTGTCGTCGAGCGCGGAGATCATGCCGGTCGCGGAGCCGACGGCGACCACCGCGAAGGCGGCCACGACCATGGCGTGGCGCCGTACCGCCCTCCTGCGCTCGGACCTGCGTGCGGCCAGTCGCTGGGCACGTAAGCCTGGCACGGTCCTGCTCCCCCTCCCCCGACAGCGAGCGCGTTCCCCCGTTCTGGGGAAGCGCCGGGCCCGCCGACACTCCCGCCAGCCTAAAGCTGGGACTCTGCCCCCATGGCGCAATGCGAACAATTCACCACACCCGTGGACGCGGTCATCTCCCGTATGCGCGCCCTCGACGCGACCCTGCCCCAAGCCGACGGAGTCGCGGTCTTCAACCGCGTCTACCTCACCGTCACGGAGGCGGTCGACCGGCACATCGACGGCGGCCGGTTCACGGACGCGCGGGCCGCGATCACGCTGGACGTGCGGTTCGCGGAGCGGTATCTCGCGGCGGTGCGCACGGCCCAGGAGGAGGGGCGCCCGCCCGCCTGCTGGCGGCCCCTGTTCCAGATGCGCCGCCATCCCGGCGTACGTCCGCTGCAGTTCGCGCTCGCGGGCATCAACGCGCACATCGGGCACGACCTGGCGCTCGCCGTCGTGGACACCTGCCGTAGCCTCGACTGCGAACCCGCCGAGCTGGAGGACGAGTTCGACCGCGTGGGTGATCTCCTCGTCTCGCTGGAGGAGCGCATCCGCGAAGATCTGATGCCGGGCCCCGACCTGTTCCAGATCGCCGACCCGCTCACCCATCTGCTCGGTTCCTGGAGCCTGGAGCGGGCCCGGGACGCCACCTGGTCGGCGGCCCGCGCCCTGTGGGCGCTGCGCCGACTGCCGGACCTCGCCGAGGAGTTCACCGAGCGGCTGGACGGGGCGGTGGGGTTCGCGGGACGCATGCTGCTCACGCCACTGCCGGACTGATCCGGCCACTCCCGCGCCGAGGCATCTCAACCAGTAGATGAACGTTGTACGTTCGACATGACTGGACCTCTTGCGAAGGAGCACAGGCATGGCGACTCGGCTCGGACTCGCACTCCCCCAGAACAGGCAGTACGACCTCGGCAGGGACGTCCCGGACGTGGCGCGCGCCGCCGAGGCGGTCGGCTACGAGAGCCTGTGGGTGTACGAGCGCGCCCTGTTCCCCGAGCCCGCCACTCAGGGCCTGTACGGCATCGAGGGCCTGCCCTGGCCGGACGACTACCGCGGGGTCGCCGACCCGCTGGTCACACTCACGCTGGCGGCCGCGGCCACCGAGCGGGCCCGGCTCGGCACCAGCGTGCTGGTGGCCCCGCTGCACGTGCCCTTCCAGCTCGCCAAGTCGCTCGCGACCCTGGACGCGGCGAGCGGCGGCCGCCTCGTCGCGGGCCTGGGCACCGGATGGTCGCACGACGAGTACGCGGCCGCCGCCGTCCGTCCCTTCGAGGAGCGCGGCCGGGTCCTCGACGAGGTGCTGGAGGTCTGCCGCGCGGTCTGGGGCCCGGACCCGGTGTCGTACGACGGCCGGATCACGAAGATCGCCCCCGCCGTGGTCGGCCCCAAGCCGGCCCGGCCCATCCCGATCCTGCTCGCCGCCGCCACCCCCAAGGCGCGCCGCCGGCTGGTGGACCACGCCGACGGGTGGATGCCCGTCGCCCTGAGCGCCGAGTCGCTGGCCGAGCAGTGGCAGGAGTTGCAGGACCTGGCGGCCGAGCGGGGGCGCACGGAACCGATCCGGACGGTCGTGCGCACCAACGCGCGCTATTCCGCCAAGGGTTACGAGGGCCCCGACCGCCCGCCCTTCCACGGCAGCGTGGACCAGATCGTCGAGGACCTGGCCGCGTACGCCGAGGTCGGCCTGGACGAGATCTTCGTCGACCTCCAGAGCACCGTGCGCGACGCCCAGGAACTCAAGGACGTCGCCGCTCAGGTGTACGAGAAGGCGCGGGCCGCCGGGATCTGATCCGCCTCCAGGTGGCTCAGTCCTCGGGCAGCTCGACCGGCGCGATCTCGTCGTACAGGTCGCCCGGCCCCGGGTTGGTCGGGTCGGTGGCCCCGCCGAAGTGGTGCATGACGCCCCAGACCGCGTTCAGCGCGGTCTGGATCGCGCCCTCGGCCCAGCCGGCCGTCCAGGAGATGTCGTCACCGGCGAGGAAGATGCCCCGCTTGTCCTCGGCCAGCCGGTCCTGCATGAAGTGCGTGAACAGGCGCCGCTGGTAGCGGTAGTGGCCCGGCAGGTTGGCCTTGAACGCGCCCATGAAGTACGGCTCGTTCTCCCACGACACCGTCACCGGGTTGCCGATGATGTGCTTGCGGATGTCGACCTTCGGATAGATCTCGCCGAGCGACTTCAGCATGACCTCCATCCGCTCGTTCGCGGACAGCGGCAGCCACTTCAGGCTGTCGTCGCACCAGGTGTACGACAGGCAGATGACGGCGGGCTTGTCCGGACCGTCGTCGAGGAGGTAGGTCCCGCGGGTCATACGGTCGGTGAGCGTCATCGACATGACGTCCCGGCCGGTGTCCTCGTCCTTGTCCAGCCAGAAGGGCCGGTCGACGGGCACGAACAGCTTCGAGCTCTCCATGTAGTGGGTGCGCTCGATGGCCGTCCAGTGGTCGATCGGGAACAGCGAGTCGTCGCAGGCGATCTTCGACAGCAGCATCCAGGACTGCGCGGTGAAGACGGCCGCCTGGTAGGTACGGATGTCGCCGTTCGCGTCGGTCACGGTGATCCGGTTGCCCGCGGTGCGGTGCAGCCGGGTCACGGCCGGGCGGGGCGCGCCGTCCTCGTGCAGGCTCGCCAGCGAGGTGCCGTGGGCCCAGTGGACGATCTTCTCCGGCTCGCGCTCCCACAGGCGCAGCGGCAGCTGCTGGGAGCCGCCGACGATGCCGCGGTGGTGGTCGTCGGCCTCGGTGTAGACGACGCGCAGGATCTCCAGGATGGAGTTGGGGAAGTCGGTGTCCCAGCCGCCGGTGCCGAAGCCGACCTGGCCGAAGATCTCGCGGTGCCGGAAGGACTTGAAGGCCTCGGAGTCGCAGAGGAAGCCGTAGAAGGTCTGGTTGTCGAGCTTCTCGACGAGCTTCGCCCAGATCTCGCGGATGCGCGGGACGTCACGCTCGCGCATGGCCCGGTTCATGTCGGAGAAGTCGGCGCCCTCGTCGAGGCACTTGTTCCACGCGGCGGCGACGTCCCGGTAGACCTGCGGGAGGTCCTCGATCGTCTCGGCGTAGTGCGACTCGCCCTTGAGGTCGACGACCGTCGAAGGGGTCGCCTCGGCAAGAGGGTTGGGGAAGGGACGGGTCTGAAGGCCCACGAGGTCGATGTAGTGCTGGAGGGCCGTGGAGGACGGCGGGAAGCGCATCGCGCCCATCTCGGCGGTCAGGCCCTCGGTGCCCGGGCCGTCGAAGCCGACGGTCCGCAGCCGCCCGCCGATCTGGTCGGCCTCGTACACGACCGGCTTGAGGCCCATCTTCATCAGCTCGTACGCGGCCACGATGCCGGAGAGCCCGCCGCCGATGACCGCGACCTCGGTGCCGTGCTCCGTCGCCGGTATCTGGCCGAGGCCCGCCGGGTGGGCGAGGAAGTCGTCGTACGCGTACGGGAAGTCCGGGCCGAACATGGTGATCGGCGGCTGCTGCTCGTCGGCGTGCTGGACGGCGTTGGGCACCGTGGACGTCATGGGGTGCGGACTCCTTGCACAAACAGGGACTTCGGGGGCGAGGGGGGGGTGAGGCTCAGATCAAGGAGCCGTAGAGACCGGGGCGGCGGTCCCTCAGATACGGGTTCGCCTCGCGGGAGGCGGCGAGGAAGACGGGGTCGACGTCGGCGAGCACGAGCTCCTCACCGCGCCCGGCACGGGTGCGCGCGACCCCGTCGGGGCCGGCGAGGGTGGAGAGGCCGACGAACTCGAACTCCCCTTCCTGACCGGCCCGGTTGACGTACGCGACGTACATCTGGTTCTCGAAGGCGCGCACCGGGATCATCGACTCGGCGACGAACTGGAAGGGGTGCATCTGCGCGGTCGGCACGACGAGCAGGTCGGTACCGGCGAGGGCGTGGGCGCGGACGTTCTCCGGGAACTCGACGTCGTAGCAGATCAGAATGCCGACGCGGAGGCCGTCGATCTCGGCCTGGACGACCGGCTGGTCCCCCGCCGTGAAGTGGTCGCGCTCGAAGCAGCCGAAGAGGTGGGTCTTGCGGTGGTTGGCGAGCCGGGTGCCGTCGGCGGAGATCAGCTGGGCGGAGTTGAAGACGGCGTCGCCGGACCGCTCGGGGTAGCCGTAGGCGATCGCCAGGCCGTGCCGGGTCGCCGTCTCGGCGATCGCGTCCGCGCAGTCGCCGTCGGCGGGCTCGGCGAGGCGGGCGATGTCGTCGCCGATCGCGTACCCGGTCAGGAACATCTCCGGCGCGACCAGCAGCCCGGCGCCCGCGGCGGCGGCACGGCCCGCGGCGTCGTCGAGCACCTTGAGGTTCTCGACGGTCGAGCCGGGTCGGCCGGAGCTCTGGAGCAGGGCGGTGCGCATGCGTGATCCTCACCGGGCGGAAGGGGGTTTGGGGGCCATGTAGAAGGTACGGGCGGCTGACCAGGGCGGACAAGGAGGAGCCGTTGCGCGCCGGTGAGCGGTTCGTTGCGTCGGCCACGGGTCCGGCGGCGATTCGTTGCGCACCCTCGGACGGAGGTCCCGTCCTCCTCGGAGCGGAGGGGCGTACGGGCCTCCCCGCCGTGCGGCGGAGGCGGGGTCCCGTCCTCGGTGCGATGTGGCGGGGGCGGGCCGCCGCGAGAGTGGTGGCTGTCCGGTTGACCTGCGGAAAGGACCGCCATGAACCGCCGTACGAAGACCGTTGTGCTGTGCTGTGCGCTGCTGTTGCTCACCGCCGGAACGGTCGGTCCCGCCGCCACCGCGACGAGCGGACCGCCTCAGCGCGAGGCCGCCGCGCTCACCGGCACCGCCAAGCTGCACCGCTCGGCGGGGGACGACATCACGTTCACGTTCGACGCTCACCTCGCCGCCGCGGACAAGGCAGACCCGATGAAGGCCACCGGCACCTTCGAGTTCAGCCACTACCTCAACGACTGGGGCGCCCGGGCGAAGGCCAGGGTCGACTGCCTCATCACCGGCGGCAAGGTGGCCGTCGTCTCCGGCGTCATCACCGACTCCGACCTGCCCGGTGCCGAGGGCAAGCGGGTCGGCGTCACCGTGCACGACCTCGGCCGCCATGACCGGCTCGGCTACAGCTGGGCCTCCACGGGCCGCCCCGGCGCGGGGCAGGAGCCGCCCAAGTGCGTGAGCTCCGCCCCCTTCGAGAAGGTCAAGAACGGGACGGGCGACTTCACGGTCGTGCCCTGGCAGCCCGAGCTCTAGCGAGGACCAGCGCCGTCACCAGATAGGGAACCGCGAGCACAGCGAAGACGGTGCTGTGCGCCGCGCCCGCCCCGACCAGCGCGTACAGGCCGAACGTCGCGACGGTGGCCGCCTCCGTGCCCAGACCGGCCACGGAGGTGAGCGTGGCCCGGCGGGACTCGTCGATACGGTGCTGGAGGCGGGCGTCGGCAAGCACCTCCGCCACCTGGAACCCGCCGAAGGCGAGGCCGACCAGCGCGATTCCGGCGGTGCTGCCGGCCGCGGCTCCCACGGCCAGGGCGAGCGCGGAGCCCGCGAGCAGCGCCGCGAGCCCTCTGGTGCCGAGGCGTTCGGCCGGCCCGGTCAGCAGGCTTCCGGCGGTGACGCCCGCCCAGATCAGCAGGATCAGATAGGGCACGGTCGCCTCGGCGACGCCGAGGTCCCGGACCAGCAGCGGGGTGTACTCGTCGAGCGCGCCCCAGACGGCGGCGACGGCGGGGACCAGCAGCAGCGCACCGCGCACGGAACGGTCCCCGCGGACCTCGGCGAGTCCGGTACGCAGCGTCGTCGCCCAGCTGTCGCCCCCGGTCTCCGGCGGCACCCGGTGCTCCGGGAACCGGGTCGCCGTGGCCGCGGTCAGCAGACAGGCCAGGATGCTCGCCGCGCCGACGGCCGGATATCCGCCCAGGGCGACGACGGGTGCGGCGAGACCGACGGAGGCCATCGTCGCCACCAGCCGCGCGGCCCGGGCCCGGCCCATGACCCGCGCATACCGGTCGGCGGCACCCAGCCTCTCCAGTTCGTCGTACACCAGCGCCTCCAGCGCGCCGGAGCCGAGCGCTCCGCCGGCGCCCCACAGGACGAAGCCGAGCGCGAAGGCCCAGTACGACGGCACCAGCACCCACAGCCCGAAGCCGACGGCCGTGAGCAGCGGTCCGAGCCACAGCAACAGCCGCCGCGAGACGGCGTCGGCCCAGGCGCCGGAGGGGACCTCCAGCAGGACGGCGGTCACCGACCACAGGGCGAACAGGGAGGAGATCTGCCAGAGCGACAGGCCGGTGTCGGCGAACAGCAGCGCGTACACCGGGTAGAGCAGGACGAAGTCGTCGAGGAACGAGTAGCCGTACAGCGTGGCCGTGAGCCGCCGGACACCGGTGGCGGGCACACGCGCAGGTGAGAGTGTCATGAGGCCTTCCCGCAGGGACTGTTCGGACACCGGGGGTACGGCGTCCGAGGCGGCCCTCGGGAGGCACGGCTGGTGGATCAATGTCGCCAGGTCATGGCACCGATGGTAGGCGGACCGGGGGCAGGGGCGCAGCGAGAATTCCGCTGTGGGCACCCTCCGCCGGGAGGAGTCCGACGCCACGTGTCTCCGCCGAGCGGCGACGGAGGTCGGCCCTCGGGGGGACGCCGGTGTGCGGGGCCCCGCGCGAGACTGCCGGCATGGACGCCACCGAGATCCACGACCTGCCGTTCGTCGACGCGCACACGTCGATCGTCGCCGCGCCGCCGGACGCCGTCTGGCGAGCCATCGCAGACACCGTGGACCACCACTTCGCGAACAGGCCGGCCGCGGTCGCCGCGCGCCTCCTCGGCTGCGCCGACCGCTCGCCGACCCCCGGCTTCCCTGTGGTCACCGCGGAACCGGGGAATGAGCTGGCCCTCGCCGGAAGCCATCGCTTCTCGACGTATGCCTTGGTCTTCCGCCTGGAGGAGGCCACCAAGGGGCACACCCGGGTGCGCGCCGAGACCCGGGCCACGTTCCCTGGCCCGGCAGGCCGCCTCTACCGGCTCCTCGTGATCGGGACGCGCGGCCATGAACTGGCTGTACGGCGCATGCTGACGACCGTACGCAAACGCGCCCTCCAGGGGCGCGGGGAACTGCGCGACGAGCCACGATGAAGCTGCAGGCGGGCGACGGCACGACGCGGCACTGCCCCACGCCGCACCACCCGCGGAGCGCTACGTAGGCGACCCGGAAGAAAACCGCCGCAGCAACGGCGAAAGCACCAACACCGACTTGGTCCGCTCCACGAACGGCTCCCCCGCGATGCGCTCCAGCACCCGCTCGAAGTGCCGCATGTCGGAGGCGAAGACCTGCACGACCGCGTCCGCCTCACCGGTGACGGTCGACGCGGCCACGACCTCCTGATACCGCTCCAGCCCCCGCTGGATCGTCTCCGGCGAGGTGTTGCGCCGGCAGTAGATCTCGACGAACCCCTCGGTCTCCCAGCCGAGCGCCGCCGGATCCACCCGGACGGTGAACCCTGTGATGGCTCCGGTGGCGCGCAGCCGGTCCACGCGCCGTTTCACGGCGGGCGCGGACAGGCCGACGAGTTGCCCGATGTCCGCGTAGGAGCGGCGGGCGTCCTCGGCGAGGGCGTGCACGATGCGTTCGTCGAGATCGTTCAGCACTGCGGGTGGTTCACTTCACTTCTGACATGGCAAGACGGGACCGGCGATAGCCGTACAGGAAGTAGAACACGAGACCCGCGGCCATCCAGAACCCGAAGACGACCCAGGTCACGGTGTCCAGGCTGAACATGTTGTACGCGCAGAACAGGAAACCCAGCACCGGCAGCACCGGCCCGAACGGCACCCTGAACGTGCGCTCGAGCTCCGGCCGCTTGTAACGCAGCACGATGACGGCGATGTTGACCAACGCGAAGGCGAAGAGCGTGCCGATGCTGGTGGCGTCGACGAGCTTGCCCAGCGGGATGAGTGCGGCGAGGACACCGCAGAAGAGGGACACGATGACCGTGTTGAGGCGGGGCGCGCCGGTCTTGTGGTGGACCTTGCCGAGCGCCTTGGGCACCAGGCCGTCGCGGGACATCGCGAAGAGGATGCGGGTCTGGCCGTACAGCACGGTCAGGACCACGCTCGCGATGGAGATGACCGCGCCGAGCGCGAGCAGCGTCCCCCAGAAGGACTGGCCGCTGACGTCGTTCATGATCGCGGCGAGGGAGGCCTCCGAGCCCTCGAACTTCTTCCAGTTCCAGGCGCCGACGGCGACACCCGCGACGAGCACGTACAGCGCGGTGACGATGATCAGCGACAGCATGATCGCCCGCGGCAGGTCCCGCTTGGGGTCCTTCGCCTCCTCACCGGCGGTGGAGGCGGCGTCGAAGCCGATGTAGGAGAAGAACAGCGTGGCACCGGCGGCGCTCACGCCCGCCATGCCGAGCGGCATGAAGTCGGAGTAGTTGCCCGACTTGAAGCCCATGAAGCCGACCGCGCAGAACAGCACCAGCGCGGCGATCTTGACGGCGACCATGATCGTGTTGGCGCGGGCGGACTCACGGACGCCGCCGAGCAGGAACACCATCGCCAGCAGGACGACGATCAGGGCGGGCAGGTTGATGATCCCGCCCTCCCCGGGCGCCGAGGACAGCACGGCCGGGATGGTGACCCCGATCGTGCCGTTCAGCAGCTCGTTGAGGTACTCGCCCCAGCCGACGGCGACGGCGGCCACCGACACGCCGTACTCCAGCACCAGACACCAGCCGCAGACCCAGGCGACCAGCTCACCCATCGTTGCGTATGCGTACGAGTACGAGGAGCCCGCGACCGGGATGCTGCCCGCCAGCTCGGCGTACGACAGGGCCGAGAACAGTGCCGTGAGGCCGGCGATCACGAAGGCCAGGGTGACCGCGGGGCCGGCCTCCGGGACGGCGTCGCCGAGGACGACGAAGATGCCGGTGCCGAGGGTGGCACCGATGCTGATCATGGTGAGCTGCCACAGCCCCAGGGAGCGCCGCAGGGACCCTCCCTCACCCTGGCCACCCTCCGCGACCAGGTGTTCCACGGGCTTGCGACGCATCAGGCGCGCGCCGACACCCGGGGACGGTGGGCCGGTCTGAGTGCGGTTGTGCGGGGGTGCGCCTTGGTCGAGCACGCGCTGACTCCTTCGTCGCTGCCTCTCAGGGCGGCGGGGACCGGCGGCACCCTGCGACAGCAGGAACCCATCGAGCGGGGTCCCTGCCACGCCACGTACGAGGCGACAGCCTATGAGGAGCGGCGTTGCCGTCGTAATGCAGCAACCTTGCGCGTACCCGAAAGATCATTGCGTTCCTCGGGCCTGGGTGAGGGTTCGTTGCGCGGTGGCTTTCGACCGTTGCGCGGGAGCTGCTCAGAGCAGTTCCTTGACGAAGAAGGTGCACGCGTCGACGCAGTCGCGCAGCCGGCCGTCGTCGGTCTCGTAGGACCAGCGGTCGTAGTAGTCGATCAGGGGCTCGTAGCCGAGCCGGGCGTAGAGGGCGGCGGCGCGCGGATTGTCCTTCGCGACGCCGATGCCGACCGTGGTGATCCCGCGTTCCGCGGCGAGTTCCTCGGCAGCATGGATCAGTGCGGTACCGATGCCGCGCGAGCGCAGTTCCTCCGGCCACACACCGAGTCCGTTGATCTCCGGGCATCCCGGCCGCGCGGCACGCACTGCTGCGGCGTCGCAGCCGGTCCAGCGCATCTCCACGTGCCCGACGGGCAGCCCCTCGAGCCAGGCGACGAGGTACGTGCCCTCGCCCCGCTCCTGACGCGCGAACCGGCGGGCGTGGAACGAGCCGACTCCCTGCGAGCCGATGTGTTCGTCGAGCAGCGCCACATCGGCGGGCCCGCAGACCGTGATCTCCATGGGCCGACGGTAGCTCGCAGGGCATGCGAACGGCCCCCGATTTTCCCGGCGGACGGGACAACGGGGGCCGTAGGAAAAGGAGTTGGCGTCAGCTCCAGCTGGCGTGCAGCGGCTTGCCCTCCGCGTAACCGGCGGCGCTCTGGATGCCGACGACGGCCTTCTCGGCGAACTCCTCGAGAGAGCCCGCACCCGCGTAGGTGCAGGACGACCGCACGCCCGCGATGATCGAGTCGATCAGGTCCTCCACGCCCGGGCGGTCCGGGTCGAGGAACATGCGGGAGGTGGAGATGCCCTCCTCGAACAGGGCCTTGCGGGCGCGGTCGTACGCCGACTCCTCCGACGTACGGTTGGCCACGGCCCGCGCGGACGCCATGCCGAAGGACTCCTTGTAGAGCCGCCCGCTGGCGTCCTGGTGGAGGTCGCCCGGCGACTCGTAGGTGCCCGCGAACCACGAGCCGACCATCACGTTGGACGCACCGGCCGCGAGCGCCATGGCGACATCACGCGGGTGCCGGACGCCGCCGTCGGCCCACACGTGCTTGCCGTACTTCTTCGCCTCGGCGGCACACTCCAGCACCGCCGAGAACTGCGGCCGGCCGACCCCGGTCATCATGCGGGTCGTGCACATCGCGCCCGGGCCGACACCGACCTTGATGATGTCGGCGCCCGCCTCGATCAGATCCCGTACGCCCTCGGCGGCGACGATGTTGCCCGCGACGATCGGCACCTGCGGGTCGAGCGCCCGCACGGTCCTGATCGCGGCGATCATCGACTCCTGATGGCCGTGCGCCGTGTCGATGACGAGGGTGTCGACGCCCGCGTCGAGCAGCTGCTTGGCCTTGCCCGCGACGTCGCCGTTGATGCCGACGGCGGCCGCGATGCGCAGCTTGCCGTTGGCGTCGACGGCCGGCGAGTACAGCGTGGCGCGCAGGGCGCCCTTGCGGGTGAGGATGCCGGCGAGGCGGCCGCCCGCGTCGACGGCGGGGGCGTAGCGCCGGTTGTGGTGGTCGAGGGTGTTGAAGGCCTCGCGCGGGTCCTGGTCGGCGTCGAGGAGCAGCAGGTCCCGGGACATGACCACTTCGAGCTGGGTGAAGCGGTCCACGCCGGACAGGTCGGAGTCGGTGACGACGCCGATCGGCTTGAAGTCCTCGTCGACGACCACACCGGCGTTGTGCGCGCGCTTGGGCAGCAGGGCCAGCGCGTCGGCGACGGTCTGGTGGGGGGCCAGCACGATCGGGGTGTCGAGGACGAGGTGGCGGCTCTTGACCCAGGAGACGACCTCGGTGACGACCTCGATCGGGATGTCCTGCGGGATGACCACCAGGCCGCCGCGCCGGGCCATGGTCTCGGCCATACGGCGGCCGGCGATGGCGGTCATGTTGGCGACGACCAGCGGGATCGTGGTGCCCGTGCCGTCCGGGGAGCTGAGGTCCACGCCCTGCCGCGAGCCGACCGCACTGCGGCTCGGCACCATGAAGACGTCGTCGTACGTCAGGTCGTACGCGGGCTGGATGTCGTTGAGGAAACGCACGTGCTGCACATCCCAGTCGATCAGAGGTGGCCCCCGGACAGGTCAGCCAGGGGGAAGAGCACGTACTTCATTGTCCCATGCTGACCGGATTGCGATGCACGGTCGCTTCATACGAGCAGGTCAGAGGGGTCCTAGGAGGATCCTCCGAGAGCAACCGTCACGGAGAGTGCCGGCGTCCGGTCCACCGCCTCGGAGAAGACGTCCTGAGCGATCTCCCACTCGTCGGGCCGCGCCTTCGCATACGGCCGCCAGTTCCGTACGACGATCAGCAGCCCCTGCTCGACGGCACCCTCGGGCCAGACGGTGTGGTCGGAGAGGGAGTCGGCGAGGGCGTCCCAGTTGCGGCCGAACCAGTCGGGCAGGTCCAGGGCGCGGGCGCAGCGGTCCATCAGGCCCGCCTTGTCCGTGACCCCGTCGAGGTCCAGCGTGACCACGAGCTGCGTCATCTCAGTACCGCCAAGGTCGTAGTGATCGTGATGAACGAAGGGGCGGCCCCAGGCGGACCGCCCCTTATTCTGACACCCCGTCAGTTTCCGTCGGGATCGGCCCGGTTGAGCGCGGGCTTCGGCGTCTGTCCCGCCGTCATCAGCACGTCCGCCGCCGCCGTGTCCGTCACCAGGCTGGTGACGAGCCCCGACCGCAGCACCGCGTCGATCGCGGCCGCCTTGCGCTGCCCGCCGGCGATCGCGACGACCTCGGGGATACGGCGGAGCTGGTCGGCCTTGACCGTGATGCACCGCTCCCCCAGGTCCCGTCCGACCCGGCGTCCCTCGGCGTCGAAGAGGTGCGCGGACATCTCGGCGGCGACGCCGAGGGAGGCGTAGTGCGCCCGCTCCTCGTCGCTGAGCATGTCGTGCACCGTGGAGATGCCGGGCTCCCAGGAGCCGATGGAGACGCAGGCGACCGTGACCTTGTCGAAGTACTCGAAGGCCCGGGCGATCCCGGTCTGGTGACGCAGCGCCGCCGCGGTGGCCGCGTCCGGCAGCAGCATCGGCGCGTAGATGGGGTGGGCGTCGCCGCCGGAGACCTGGGCGGCACGGCGCACCGCCTCGACCGAACCGCGTTCGGCGGTTCCGGCGTCGTACACACCGGTCAGCTGCACCACCGTGCAGGGCGGCAGCCGGTCGAGGGCGGCCGCCATGTGGATGGTGGACCGGCCCCAGGCCAGGCCCAGCACATCCCCCTCGTTCACGAGTTCGCCGAGCAGGTCGGCGGCCACTTCTCCCAGGTTCTCCGGGTCGGGCGACTCCTCGGCCTCGGCCGGGGACTCGACCACGACGGCGTGCCTGAGGCCGTAGCGGGCGCGCAGCGCGTCGGAGCGCTCCGCGTCCAGCTCGGCCGGCACACGGATCTCGATACGCACCAGATCCCGTTCGAGAGCGGTCTCCAGGACCCGGGCCACCTTGAAGCGGCTGACGCCGAACTCCTCCGCGATCTGGATCTTGGACTTGCCCTCGAGGTAGAAGCGGCGGGCCATGGCCGCCGCCTGCACCAGCTCAGCGGGTCCCATCCGCATGGCTGACCGGCCCGCCGACATACCCGACACGGCGATCTCCTCACTGCTGTTCACACTCTGGATTCGCCGTTCATCCTTGCAGATCCGGCGCTCTTGATCCGCCCTGATGGCGGCCGTTCACGTTCCCTTGGTTCAGTGGTCGCATGCCCAGGCCGCGGTCTTCGTGACCGCCTCCGCCTGAGCGCGCAGTGCACGGACCGCTTCGGCCGGGTCCTCGGCCCCGTACACCGCCGATCCGGCGACGAAGACATCGGCGCCCGCCTCGGCGCACCGCTCGATGGTCGAGGCGGAGACCCCGCCGTCCACCTGGAGCCACAGCTGAAGTCCGTGCTTGCTGATCAACTCGCGGGTGCGGCGAATCTTCGGAAGCATGATGTCGAGAAACGCCTGACCACCGAAGCCCGGCTCGACCGTCATGATCAGCAGCATGTCGAGCTCGGGGAGCAGATCCTCGTACGGCTCGATGGGCGTCGCCGGCTTGAGCGCCATGGAGGCACGCGCGCCCTTGGCCCGGATCTCCCGCGCCAGCCGCACGGGTGCCGCGGCGGCCTCGACATGGAAGGTGACGGAGGAGGCCCCCGCTTCCACGTACTGGGGCGCCCACCGATCGGGGGCCTCGATCATCAGATGGCAGTCCAGCGGGGTGCCCGTCGCACGGGCCAGCGACTCTACGACCGGCACGCCGAGCGTGAGGTTCGGGACGAAATGGTTGTCCATGACGTCGACGTGGAGCCAGTCGGCTCCCTCGACCGCCTTCGCCTCGTCCGCGAGGCGGGCGAAGTCGGCGGACAGGATGCTGGGGTTGATCTGCGGGGCCATGACCCAAGACTGCCATGCCGGAGCACGAATGTTCGCGCCGGTACAGACCTGAGACGTTCATCGGATGTTGTGTCCGGTTCGCGCGCGCCATGCCGGGCGGCCGACCGGCTCCGCATACGGCTGGGGGGATGGCCATGACGGGGACCCAGGACGAGCGCCGGTCAGGGTCGGGGCGGCGGGGCGTCGCGCACCTGGTCTGCGGCCGACGCGCCAAGTGGGTGGTGCTCGTGCTGTGGCTGGCGGCGCTGTTCCTGACGGCGCCGTTCGCCCAGAAGCTGACCGACGCACAGGACAACGACGCGGCCTCCTGGCTGCCGGGGTCGGCGGAATCCACTCAAGTCCTGGAGATCTCCGAGAACTTCAGGCCGGAGCAGATCCCCGCGGTCGTCATCTACGCCCGCGACGGCGGACTGACGGCACCGGACCGGGCGGCGATCACCGAGGACGTGGCCGCGCTCAAGCAGCTGAGCGACCACGGCATACGGGGCTGGGAGACCCGGGGGCCGGTCTTCGACCGCGAGGCGGACCCGCGCGCGGCCCAGGTCCAGGTCCCGATCACCATGGACGAGAAGGGCTGGGACCGCATAGCGCCCGCCGTCGACTCCATCCGGGACATCGTCGGCGAGGGCGACGGCGGACTGGCCGTCCACATCACGGGCCCGGGCGGCACGTCCGCGGACTTCGCGGAGGCCTTCGAGGGCATCGACTCCACGCTGCTGCTGTCGGCGATGACGGTGGTCATCGTCATGCTCCTGCTGACCTACCGCAGCCCGACCCTGCTCCTGGTCCCCCTCATCTCCGTGATCGTCGCCCTGTTCACCGCACAGGCCTTCATCTACTTCCTCGCGGAACACGGGGGCCTGACGGTCAACGGCCAGAGCGCGGGCATCCTCACGGTCCTGGTCTTCGGGGCCGGCACGGACTACGCACTCCTCCTCGTGGCCCGCTACCGCGAGGAACTGCGCCGCCACGAGGACCGCCACGAGGCGATGGCCCTGGCCCTGCACCGCGCGGGCCCGGCGGTGATCGCCTCCGGCGCGACCGTCGTACTGAGCATGCTGGTCCTGCTGGCGGCGGACATGAACTCGACGAGGGGCCTCGGCCCGGTGGCCGCGATCGGCGTGACGGTGGGCCTCCTGGCCATGCTCACCCTCTTCCCCGCCCTCCTCGTCATCTGCGGCCGCTGGATCTTCTGGCCGGTGATCCCGCACCTGGGTACGGAGAACCCGGACGAGCGAGGCGTCTGGGCCCGCATGGGCCGCCGTATCACCCACCGCCCGCGCATGGTCTGGGCCGTCACGGCCATCGCCCTGGCGATCTGCTCCCTCGGCCTGATCCAGCTGCGCGCCGAAGGGCTGAGCAACGCCGACGCCTTCACCGACAAGCCGGACTCGATCACCGGCCAGGAGGTCTCCGCACGCTACTTCCCGGCCGGCAGCGGCGACCCAATGGTCATCGTCAGCAACCAGGCACAGGCCGTACAGGTGGGCCGCGCGGTAGCCGAGACACGGGGCGTCATCCCCGACTCACTGGGCCTTCCCCCGGGCACCAAACCCTCGTACGACGGCAAGGTGCTCTTCGAGGCGACGATGTCGGCCCCCTCCGACAGCGAGGCCGCGAAACAGACCGTCGAACGGGTCCGCGACGCCGTCCACGAGGTACCGGACGCGGACGCCCAGGTGGGCGGCGGTACGGCGGCCTTGCTGGACATGGACAAGGCGACAACCCACGACAACGTACTGATCATCCCGCTGGTCCTGCTCGTGGTCCTGCTGATCCTCTGCGCCCTGCTCCGCGCCCTGATCGCCCCACTCCTGCTGATCGGCACGGTGATCCTGTCGTTCGCCGCCGCGCTGGGCATCAGCGCCCTGGCCTTCCGCCACCTCTTCGACTACGCGGGCGAGTCGACCGACTTCCCGCTGTTCGTCTTCGTCTTCCTGGTGGCGCTGGGCATCGACTACAACATCTTCCTCACGACCCGCATCCGCGAGGAGGCCACCCACCAGGGCACCCGCCCCGGCGTAGTCACCGGCCTCGCCGCCACCGGCGCCGTCATCACCTCGGCCGGCCTGGTCCTCGCCGGCACCTTCGCCGCCCTGGGCACCCTCCCCATGGTCGCCTTCGCCGAAATTGGCTTCGCGGTCGCGCTGGGGGTGCTCCTGGACACGTTCATCGTCCGCTCGGTCCTGGTGACGGCCTTGTTCCTGGACGCGGGCCCGAAGGTCTGGTGGCCGCATCGGCTGGCGCGGGAGGACGGGGGGAGGGCGGCGGTTCCGGGGGTGGAGGAGGGGGTGGCTGAGCGGGGAGGTTGAGAGATGGCCGGGCCATACCCACGGCCAACGGCACCTCTCAACGCCCGTCCGCACCATCCAGCCCGTCCGGCGTTTGAGGACGAGGCCCCTTTTAAGGGCCGAAGCGGGGTCTGGGGCGGCAGCCCCAGCGGGGTCCAGGGGCGGAGCCCCTGGCGGGGCCGAAGGGGCAGCGCCCCTGGGGATGGGACGGGTAGGGGCGGCGGGGGCGAACAACAGCCACGGCCCACACCGACACCGGCCGCCGAACAACCGACACCGCGCCGCACCCCCCGCCTCAGCCCACCTGGCCCGCCCGGTCCACCTGACCCACCTTCCGAATCAACGCCAAATACATCGCATCCGTCCCATGCAGATGAGGCCACAACTGCACATCCGGCCCCTCCCCCAACTCCGGCACCCCCGGGAACAGCCCCCGAGCATCGATCAGCTCCGCATCGGCCCGCTGCTTCAACACGTCCTCGACAACGGCCCGAGTCTCCGCGAGATGCGGCGAACACGTGGCGTACCCGACCACCCCACCCACCCGCACAGAATCAAGAGCGACCTGCAACAGCCCCCGCTGCAGAGGCGCAAACCCCTCCAGGTCCTCCGGCCGCCGCCGCCACCGCGCCTCCGGCCGCCGCCGCAGCGCCCCGAGCCCGGTGCACGGAACATCCATCAGCACCCGGTCAAAACTCCCGGCTCGCCACGCCGGCCGCGTCCCATCACCAACGATGACCTGATACGGCCCCGGATTGCCCTCAAGTGCCTTGGCCACAAGCCCCGCCCGATGCGGCTGCTTCTCGGACGCGATCAGCATGGCCCCACGCTCAGCGGCCAACGCCCCGAGCAACGCCGCCTTTCCACCGGGCCCGGCACACCCGTCGAGCCACCGCTCATCGGGCCCGTCGAGAGGAGCGTTGGCAAGGGCGAGCGCAACCAGCTGACTCCCCTCGTCCTGCACCCCCGCACGCCCTTCCCGCACGGCCTCGATCGCCCCCGGCTCGCCACCCTCGGCCAGCCGCACGGCATACGGCGACCAACGCCCCGGCACAGCGGCCTCCTCGCCGAGCAGCTCCGCGGTCGTGGCCCGCCCCGGCCGCGCGACCAGCGTCACCTCGGGCCGCTCGTTGTCAGCCTGCAGCAACCGCTCGATCCCGGCCCGCCCGCCACCGAGCGAGTCCCACAGCGCCGAGACGACCCACCGGGGATGCGAGTGCACGACGGAGAGATGGTCCTCGGGATCCTCGTCGTAGGGCGGAGCGACCCGTTGGATCCACCCGTCGAGATCGTGCTGCGCGACTTTCCTCAGCACGGCGTTGACGAACTTGGCCCGCCCGTCCCCCAGCACGACTCGCGCGAGCTCCACGGACGCGGAAACGGCGGCATGCGGCGGAATCCGCGTCCCCAGCAGCTGATGCACACCCAGGCTCAGCACATCGAGCACCGGCGGGTCGACCTCACGCAGTGGCCGATCCACGCAAGCGGAGATGACGGCGTCGTACGTCCCCTGCCACCGCAGCGTCCCGTACACGAGCTCGGTGGCGAGCGCGGCGTCCCGCCCGTCGAAGTCGCCCTTCTCCCGTGCCTTGCGCAACAGCGGCGGCAGCACGAGGTTGGCGTACGCGTCTCGCTCGTCCACGGCACGCAGCGCCTCGAAGGCGAGAACGCGGACGGGGTCCTTCTTGGGCCGTCGGTAGGGCTTGCCGGGTTTGCGGGGCCGACGGGAGGTGTCGCTCACGAAAAAGGTGCTCCGGATTGCTGGATGAGATGTACGACCAGCCTACGTCGCACCGCCGGCCCGGCGTACGGCTGGTACACCCCGCGGCCGTCCCGTCGGTCAGCCCCGTCGATCAGCCCACGTCGGACAGGCCCCGGTCAGCCCCGTCGGTCAGCCCACGTCGCACAGGCCCCGGTCAGCCCCCGAGGCTCTCCCCATCGGTCAGACCCCGATGGCCATGCCTGACGTTCAGACGCCGAGGCTCTCACCGTCCCCGATCCGCACGCCCCGCGCCCAGTCCGCGGCCCGCATCGGCTTCTTGCCCTGAGCCTGCACCCACAGCAACTCGACGGCGTACGACCCGGTCCCGACGTACACGTTGTTCTTCCCGACGGACAGCACCCCCGGGGCGAGATCGTCCCGCCCGGGCACCGGCTGCACCTGGATGAGCTTGAGCCGCTCGCCGCGGAAGACGGTCCAGGCACCGGGCGCGGGGGTGCACCCGCGCACGACACGGTCGACGCGCAGGGAGGGAGCACTCCAGTCGATGTGGGCGTCCTCGACGTTGACCTTGGGTGCGAGGCTGATCCCCTCGGACGGCTGCGGTACGGCCTTCAGCGTGCCGTCCTCGATCCCGTCCATGGTCGCGGCGAGCAGCCCGGCGCCCGCGAAGGCGAGGCGGGTCAGCAGATCGCCGCTGGTGTCGGTGGCCCGGACCTCCTCGGTGACGGTGCCGTAGACGGGTCCGGAGTCGAGCCCTTCCTCGATGAGGAAGGTGGAGGCCCCGGTGATCTCGTCGCCCGCCATGATGGCGTGCTGCACGGGGGCGGCCCCACGCCAGGCGGGCAGCAGCGAGAAGTGCAGGTTGACCCAGCCGTGGGCCGGGATGTCGAGGGCGACGCGCGGGAGCAGGGCGCCGTAGGCGACGACGGGACAGCAGTCGGGGGCGATCTCCCTGAGCCGCTCCAGGAACTCGGGGTCGCGCGGCTTGGCGGGCTTGAGCACCTCGATCCCGGCATCCGCGGCCCGCTCGGCCACCGGGCTCGCCACCAGCCTGCGCCCACGCCCGGCCGGCGCGTCGGGCCGCGTGACGACGGCGGCCACCTCATGCCGCCCGGAGGCGATCAGAGCGTCCAGAGCGGGAACGGCGACCTCGGGGGTACCGGCGAAGACAAGCTTCATGGGTGGGTACGGGCCTCTCGGGCGGGGTTGGTTGGGCAACACACAAGTCTATGGGGGCGGGGCACAGGGGCTCACGTCGGCAGCACCGCAAACGAATGCGCCCCCTGTGAGCCCCGCGGGAGAGTCCGGCCGCTCGGCCAACTGGAAGCGTGTGATGCGAGGACAGGCACCTGACTGAGGCCGAGGACCGAGGCGCACCATCCCACCCGGGGGCGTAGGCATATGCCCACACGCCCCCAATGCGTGACCCGCGGAGCGCTCCCGCGTTGGTCAAGAAAGAGTTGACCACAACGGGCCGCATGCGCCGAATTCGCGGCCCTCTCCTTTTCACGCCGGTTCGAGAGGCTTGTTCATGGCCGACCACGCAACCCACGACGCCCAGGCTCGGGCCAGCCTGCACTTGCTGGTGCGGGACATCGAGCGGGTCCGCCGGCAGGTGGACGCACTGCGCACGCTCACCGCCCAACTGGGCAACGTCTACCGCCCGCGCCGCTCCGGTCCCTCCACGGGCTTCGTCGTCTACGGACGCGCCCCCGCCCCGACGGTCCGTCTCGCCCAGGAGCTGCGGGACAGCGTCGAAACCCTGGTCACGGCAGCCGTGGACTTCGACCGCTCACTCGGCTTCTCCTGGGACGCGGTGGGTTCCGCCCTCGGCGTCACCAAGCAGGCGGTCCACCGCCGCTACGGCGCCCGTCGCGCCGCCGCCCAGTCGGCGGCGGAGACCGAGCGGACGACCGAGCCTTCGGGATCCCGGACGGTCAACGTCACGACCGCCCTCCCCCCGGTGCCGACGGTCCCCGCGGCCCGCTCCATGCCCACGCAGCCGACGGCCGGCAGTCCCGCCCTCCGCGACGAGGCCCGACCCACGGCGTTCCCCGGCCCGCGCAACGGCTGACGCCTCCTCACTCTGCCCTCCTGGAACGCGACCGGGAGGGCAGCGGCATGCCGGGACACCGGAAGGCCGGTCTCATGGCCAGGACAACCGCACCCAGGACACCCGCGAGCCCGCAGGCACCAGGCACCAGGCACCAGGCACCAGGCACCAGGCACCAGGCACCAGGCACCAGGCACCAGGCACCAGGCACCAGGCAGTGTCCGCCGATGTCAGGCAGCGGGCAGCGTCACCCGATGTCAGGCGGATCAACCCGCACCCGCACCGCGGCCACGTCTCCCCCTCCCCGCGCCATCCGCGCCGCCTGCGCGGCCTTCAACGCGGCAGCCAACGCGGCCCCTCTCCCGGGCGGCACCCGGATCAACGCCCGGTCCCAGTGCTCCCCGGGCGGCGGTGCCCCCACCCGCCGCGGCCGCCCCACCGCCGTGACGGGCAGTGGCACGGGCCCCAACACCTCGGCCTCCGGCGGCATTTCGACCGTACGGAGGAACTCTGTGACCGCCTCCCCCGGCCCGGCCACGGAAGCCATCCGGGACACCGGCGGAAACCCCAACTCGGCCCGCTCGGCGAGCTCCCGCACCGCATGCCCGACGGGATCCCACCGCACCAGCGCCTGCACAGGCCGCAACGTGGGCTCGGCGACGACGACCACCGTCCCCCCGGCGCCCTGCGGCCGTACCAGCGAGGCGGCCCCGATCCACCGCCGCAACGCGTCCTCGCCCGCCCGCAGATCGGGCCGCCCGAGCATGGCCCAGCCGTCCAACAGCAACGCGGCCGCATACCCGCCCTCGGCAACGGGCTCGGCCCCCGGCGTGCTCACCACCAGCGAGGGAGTGCCCGGCACGGTGTCCAGCACATGCTCACGCCCGGAGGTCCGCACCGGAACCGCGGGAAAGGCCCGCCCCAACTCCTCGGCGGTCCGCCGCGCGCCCACCACTTGGGCCCGCAACCGGAACCCGCCGCACTCCGGACAGTGCCAGCCACCCTCCTCACGCCCACACCACCCGCACCGCAGATCCGCCCCCGAGCCCCGCGCCTCCAGGGGCCCGGAACAGTGCCGGCACCGAGCCGGCGCCCGGCAGTCGGCGCAGGCCATCCGCGGCACGTACCCGCGCCTGGGCACCTGTACGAGGACCGGCCCCTGCCGCAGCCCCTCCCGCACGACCTGCCAGGCGAGAGTCGGAAGCCGGGCGGCCCGAGCGGCCTCGTCCCGCGCGAGATCCGCATCCCCCACGGTCCGTACGAGCGGAGCCGCGCCCCGCACCCGCTCCCGGCCGGCGACGAGCGGCCGGGCCCAGCCGCTCTCCACGAGCTGGGCGGCCTCGACGGTGCAGCTCCAACTCCCCAGCAGAAAGCCGCACTTGTCCTGCGCGGCCCGAAGCAACAGCACTTCCCGCGCATGAGGCTGCGGGGCGTGCTGCTCGCTGTGGCTGTCGTCACCGTCGTCCCACAGCGCGACCAGCCCAAGGTCCTGCACAGGCGCGAACATGGCGGCCCGAGTCCCCACGACCGCCCGCACGCTCCCCCGCCGCACCGCGAGCCACTCCCGATACCGCTTCTCGGGCCCGGCATCAGCGGTCAGCACCGCATGCCGCCCCTCGCCCATGAGCGCCGTCAGGGCGGCATCGACCCGCGCGACGGCCCGCCCATCCGGCAGGACGACCAGCGCTCCGCGCCCGGAGGCCAGCGTCGCGACGACGGCCCGAGCCAGCTCCTCACTCCACTCGGGCCCGGGCAGCGCATTCCACACGGCCCGCGGCGCACCCCCGGCAGCCAGCGCCTCCAAAAAGAAGGCCCCCCGCTCGTACCGCCCCCAGGACCCCACCTCGGGCCTGCCAGGAGCCGGAAGCGCTGCCGGCGAGGGACGCTGCTCGGCCCGCGCACTGCGCGGCGGCACGGCCAGCTGCAACACATCGGCAAGCCCTCCGGCATACCGGTCGGCGACGGCCCGCGCGAGCCCCAACAACTCCTCACTCAAAACCCGCTCAGGCGAAACGACCTGCGCGAGCGCCGCGAGGGGCCCGGAGTAGTCGGACTCCGCGAGCCGCTCGACCAGGAACCCGTCAATGAGCCCCCCGCCCTCACGCCGCCCTTCCCGCACCCGATGCCGCCCGGCCCCGAACCGCACCCGCACCCGCACGCCGGGCTGCGCGTCGGCATCCAGCTCCTCCGGCACGGCGTAGTCGAAGTACCGATCAAGATGCAGCACACCCTTGTCGACCAGCACCCGCGCCACAGGCAGTTCCTTGGCCAGCGCGGCCCCCCGCCACGTCCGCGGCTTGGCCTTGGGCACCTTGGCCTTCCGCACACTCTCCCGAATAAGCGCAAGCTGCTCGGGCGGCGCCCCCTCGGCCCCACCACCCGTCTGCCCGTTCTCGCTGCTCACGCTTGCATTCTTACCAAACACCACTGACAACCGGCGGTGCCCGATCTCCCCCACGACGCCGGAACGCACTCTGCCTTGGCCCACTCGACCCCACCGTCCGGCCCTCGAACCGGTCGGCGGCCGGATTCGAACCAGCGAGGGGCTCCAGGGCACGGCCGTAGCACCGGGAGATCACCCGCGTACGATTCCGCAAGCACGTCTGGCCGGCCATTTCCGTGATCGTTTCAGCCGCCGACTTCGCGCCACGCTTTCCGGCGGCCTCCGGCTCGGTATCAGAACTGGAAACGGGAAACTCCGCTGCCCGCCTTGCTCGCCTGGATCAACAGGCCGACGCTGAGGGGGCCGGAAGGACCGAGAGACCAGGGGCGTCGGCCCAAGGGGGGAGTCAGGTGCTGGAGCAGCCACCTGTGTTCGGCGCGGAGTTACGGCGCCTGCGCATCGCGGCCGGGCTGACACTGACGCAGCTTGCGTCCTCTGTCCACTACAGCAAAGGACAGCTCAGCAAGATCGAGACGGGCCGCAAGCGTCCCTCCCCCGAACTGGCCCGCCTCTGCGACGCCACCCTCGGCGCACACGGCGCTCTCGTCGCACTGGCCCTCACACGACCGCAGAGCAACGCCGCAGGAGCCGTGCCCCGCGGGGAGGCGGAGACCGAGGACTGCCCGAGACCACAGGGTGCCCCGTCGCGCCGGCAGGTGATCGCCGTGGGCGCCGCCACGGTCCTGGCGACCGGGCCGACCGACCAGGTGACGGCAGCCGGCGGCCGGCGCCCGGACACGGCCGCGTTCGGCCTCACCGCCCCGGGCGAGCCCCTGTTGAGCGCCCACCGCGCCCTACTGGACCAGTACCGCCGTCTCGGCCAGGTGTCGCCCCCGAGCGCGGTGCTGCCCGTGGTGGCCGAGCAGACGCGTGCGCTGCGTGCGCTCGCGACCCGGACGGGTTCCCGGACCGGCCCCCAACTGCTCGCCCTGGCCGCGCGCTTCGCCGAGTACACGGGTTGGCTGTCCCAGGAGGCGGGCGACGAGAGCGCCGCGCTGCGCTGGACCGCGCACGCCGTGGACCTGGCCGCGGCCTCCGGGGACCACGATCTGGCGTCGTACGCCCTGGTACGCCGAGCGCTGATCACGTACTACCGCGGTGAGGCCGGCGACACCGTCGCCCTGGCCGAGGGCGCGCGCTCCGACCGCCTCCCGGCGCGCATCCGAGGGCTGGCGGCCCAGCGCGAGGCACAGGGCCACGCGCTCGCGGGCGACCACGACGCCTGCATGCGCGGCCTGGACCGAGCGCGCGCACTCCTCTCCAAGGACGTCGGTCCGAGCCCGGGCGCCCCGGTCCTGGGCACGACGCACCTCGTCGATCCGGTCACCATGATCACGGGCTGGTCTTTGGTGGACCTGGGCAGGCCCCGCGCGGCATCCGAGATCCTGGACCGTGAGTGCGCCCGGCTCCCTGCCGACGCCTGGCGCACCCAGGTCCGCTACGGCGTCCGCCGGGCTCTGGCACACGCGCTGGCCGGAGAGATCGACCACGCCTGTGAGCTCACCGAGCGACTGCTCCCGCTCGCCGTGAACGTGTCCTCGGCGACCGTCGCGACGGACCTGCGACGCCTGTCGCGCACGCTGTCCCGCCATCCCCGCAACCGGTCGTACCTGGCCGTGGCCCCACGCCTCACGGCAGCCCTCGTCCCCGCGCCTTAGCGGCACCGCCGCCTTCCCGTCCTCACGCCGTTCCGATCCCGTGCCCTTGAGCCAGAGAGGTCGATCCGCCATGCCCGACGTCTTCATCAACTACCGCTCCGGCGACGGAGAGCAGGCCGCCGCCACGATCGAGGAAGTCCTGTCCGCCCGGTTCGGGAAGGACCGCATCTACTACGCCAGCAAGTCGATCCCGCCCGGCACGCCCTTCGACGGCCATCTGATCCACGGCGTGCGGCGCAGCGGGGCGCTCCTGGCCCTCATCGGCCCCGCCTGGATCGGGCACGAGGCGCTGCGGAGCGACGGCGACTGGGTGCGCAGGGAGATCCAGGAGGCATTCCTTTGCGACATCCGGGTCATCCCCGTCCTGCTCGGACGCAGGACCGAGCGCCCTGCCAGGGACGACCTGCCTACCCCGCTGAGGAAACTCGCGGACTGCCAGAGCCTGCGTTACGACCACCAGAACAAGGAGTACGACCTGAAGCAGATCGGGGACACGCTGGCGAGGCTCGTCCCGGAGCTGGCCGCGGTCGACCGTGAGGCGGACGCCGAGCAGCCGCCCTCCGCCCCGAACCACAACACCGCGGGTGACGTGTACGGAGCGTCGGTGCAGGGGAGCACGGTCAACGGGGACATCAGCACCGTCCGGGAGGCCCACGGCCCCGTTCACATCGGCCCCAGCAACGTCCGTATGGGCGGCGGCGGCAATTACTTCCAGGGCGGCAACCAAGGCAGTATCCGGCAGAACTTCGGACGCTCGCGTGCCGAGGAGGACGACGAGCAGTGAGCGATCGAAACAGGGACATTTACCACACCAGCGTCCACAATCACTTCGGAGCCGCCGAGCAGCAACCCCTCCTCAACGCTCCGCCCGCCGCACCTCGCCGTGTCGCCGACGATCAACTCGTCCGATTGCAGCGCCAGTTCGCGCGTCCCCACGGGATCAATGCGGCGTACGACGTCCTGGCGGGCGAGCACACCGTCATCCTGCACGGGACGCCCGGCAGCGGACGGAACTCGGCCGCCCGCGTGCTGCTGTGCGAGCTCCCGCGCGACGGCGGCACATATCACGAGCTCACGCCGGAGAAGCCCGAGACGACCTCCGGGCGGTGGCTCTCCCTCGACCTCGTCGGTGAACAGGACCGCATGCTGCTCGACCTGTCCTCGTCGGACGAGCGGACCTGGCAGGCCGTAGAGGGAGAGCTGTCCGAATTCCGGTACGAGGTCCTGCGCAAAGGCGCGTTCCTCGCGCTGGTGCCGCCACACCAGTTCGAGGAGCAGCTGTCGCCGCAGTTCGCGCAGTTCCGCAGGGAGATCGGCCGGCCCGACGCGTGGGAGGCCCTCAACCGGCATCTGTGGCTCGTCGGAGTGCGGAAGAGCGTCCGGGGTCTGGCTCCTCCCGCCTTGCATACGTACCTGGACGCCGGGCCGCCCATGCACGAGCTGGCCCGGCTGGCCGAGCGCATCGGCGTCGCCGCCCGTGGGCAGGGTGACTTCGCCGCTTGGTGCGAGACCGCCCTCGCGGCCCAGACCGACCGCACACGCGACGTGACCGAGGCCGTACAGCGACTGCGCAAGGGCAGACAGCGCGCCCTGTTCCTCGCCATAGCCATGTTGGACGGCGCGCGCCCCGAAGCCGTGCACCGCGCCACGAACCTCCTCGTCGACGAGGCCGGCTCCGCCCATGACGACCGTCCGCTCCTGGAGCACAAGGCCCTTTCCCTACGGCTGGAGACGGTGGGAGCCGAACCGGGCTCGGACTCACGGGTGCGTTTCGCTCAGCCCGGCTTCGCGGCGGCAGCGCGTCGCCACTTCTGGACCGACCTGCCCGACGTCCGGAAGCCGCTGAGCGCCTGGTTGAACAAGGCCCTGAAGCTGCGTGAACTCGACGAGACGGACCGGGCGAAGCTCGTGGTCCGGTTCACCGACCTGTGCCTGAGCACGGGCGAGTTCGAACAGATCACCAGAATCGTCGAGCGGTGGACGCAGGACTCGTCCCACCGCCCGACCGAGGTCCGAGCCGCCGCTCATCTCCTCAAGCACGGCGTCGAGGACGAGCAGTGGCACGGCGACTTCAGGTCGAAGATCTACGACTGGAGCATCGGCCAGCCGCCGAAGCATCTGCGCGAAGTCCTGGTCGAGGTCTGCGCGAAGGTGATGTCGATCCACCACCCGGAACCCGCACTCGTGCGCCTCCATCACCTCGCCCGCAACGAGCCGCATCCGGGTGTCGTGGCCCGCAGGGCCCTGCTCGACTACGTGAACCAGGACGTCCGGCTGAAGCGCCGCCTGCTCGCCAGGCTGGCCACCACACAGGCCGAACGGCACCACCGTGCCGACGCCGATCTGTTCCTCGACTTCGCGGGGTTCCCCGATGACTTCCTCCTCGCGGCACCGACGCGGCAATGGCTCACCACGTGTTGGCGCATGGCCTTCGACCTGCTCCCCCCGCCTCGATGGGCACCCTGCACCACGAACTGGCTGGCCACGGCGGACCAGGTCGACTGCGAGCAGCTCGTCGAAGCAGCCCTGACCATCCTGGTGGACGCGGCCGACGCACGCTATCCGGTGCTCAGCCGTATCTACGCGGACGCCCGCCGGACCGTCTCACCCGAACTGGCCTCCCGCCTTCTGCGATCGATCGACACCGCGCACCGCGCCCGCTTCACACCCCGGGCGCCCGACCTGGAGGTGTCCCCTTCATGAGCTCCGGCCAGAAGACCGTCTCGGCGTTCCTCAGCATGATCAGTGCGCTGCTCGTCCTCATCCTCGGGCTGACACTGCGCTGGCCGCTATGGATGTGGCTGAGCGCGATCGCGGTGCTCCTCGCCACTTGGTCCATCGCTACGCACTCGGCGATCCGCGCACGCAAACGCGACCCCTTCCCACCCGGGTCGCTGATCGAGCAACCGGCTCCCCCGCCCGTGGAACGCCAGGAGCAGTACGTGAGCCGGGTCCCGCTGGCGAGCAGAGAGGCCGACTACTACTTCCTGTTCTCCGCCCGTGTGCGCTGGATCCCCATCGACCCCATGACCAGTGACCAGTCGGTCAACCCCGGCGCACTGGCCGTGGAGTCCGTACTCGCCCGCGCCGGCCGGATCACGGCGACCATGCACCCGTTCAAGAGCTCCCTCGTCCAGCATCAACTCAACGCCGCGCTGGCCGTCATGGAGCCGGACCGCGACGGCTATCTGCGTGCGATGGCGCTGGAGGTCGAACTGACGCTCACGGACGAGGACCAGGAGCGGCTGGACCGGTTGGCGGCGATCCGCAAGGACGAGGCCGTGTGGGAACACCAGCGCAGGTACGAGCAGAGCAAGCGCGAGTACCTGGGCGATGACGTGCTCACGAGCACGGGCAGCGCGGTCGTGTGGTGGCTCGCGAAGAACGACGATCACGTCGAGAAGACCGTGAAGGACATCGGCCTCCTGGCCAGGCTCTCCTCTGCGGCGAACGACCGGGAGATCGACGAGCCCTTCCGGTACCTGGTCCCGGAGGCGTTTCCGCCTCCCCCCGGGCAGGACTGGGCGATGGCGGCCCCCGTCCAGGAGGAGCCCCCCGTCGAGCGCCCGGCCACCACGCCTGCGGACCTCTTCTCCGACTTCTTCCGAAAGGTCGGATTCCGCCCCGGAGAGGACGAGGTCGCACTTGTGGCCGATCAGGTCGCGATGGCGATCGCCTCTCGGGACGCCGTGACAGCGGAAGAGATACGCCGGCGCTTCGGCGCTGTGCAGACACCTCCGCACACGAACGGTGCCGGACCCGCCCCGGCAACGGAGGACGACACCGGCCACCAGCCCTACGACGGCTGACACACGCCGAGGCCCGGCCCTGGTAGGGGGCCGGGCCTCGCAGGCACCGAAAGGTGAGGCCTTACAGCCCCACAGCCTTCCGCAACGCCTCCACCCGATCCGTCCGCTCCCACGTGAACTCCGGCAGCTCACGGCCGAAGTGACCGTAGGCGGCCGTCTGTGCGTAGATCGGGCGCAGCAGGTCGAGGTCGCGGATGATCGCGGCCGGACGCAGGTCGAAGACCTCGTCGATGGCCTTCTCGATCTTCTCGGCGTCGATCTTGGCCGTGCCGAAGGTCTCGATGAACAGGCCGACCGGCTCGGCCTTGCCGATCGCGTACGCCACCTGCACCTCGCAGCGGGAGGCGAGGCCCGCGGCGACGACGTTCTTGGCGACCCAGCGCATCGCGTACGCCGCCGAGCGGTCCACCTTGGACGGGTCCTTGCCCGAGAAGGCGCCACCGCCGTGACGGGCCATGCCGCCGTACGTGTCGATGATGATCTTGCGGCCGGTCAGGCCCGCGTCACCCATCGGGCCGCCGATCTCGAAGCGACCGGTGGGGTTGACCAGGAGGCGGTAGTTCTCGGTGTCCAGCTTGATGCCGTCGTCCAGCAGCGCCTTCAGCTCCGGCTCGACCACGAACTCCCGGATGTCGGGCGCGAGGAGCGAGTCCAGGTCGATGTCGCTCGCGTGCTGCGAGGAGACCACGACCGTGTCCAGGCGGACCGCCTTGTCGCCGTCGTACTCGATGGTGACCTGCGTCTTGCCGTCGGGGCGCAGGTAGGGGATGGTGCCGTTCTTGCGGACCTCGGAGAGGCGCTTGGACAGGCGGTGCGCCAGGAAGATCGGCAGCGGCATCAGCGTCGGCGTCTCGTCCGTCGCGTAGCCGAACATCAGGCCCTGGTCACCGGCGCCCTGGCGGTCCAGCTCGTCCTCGTCGCCCTCGACCCGGGACTCGTACGCCGTGTCCACGCCCTGCGCGATGTCCGGCGACTGCGCGCCGATCGAGACGGAGACGCCGCAGGAGGCGCCGTCGAAGCCCTTCTTCGAGGAGTCGTAGCCGATCTCGAGGATCTTGTTGCGGACCAGCGTCGCGATGTCCGCGTACGTCTTGGTCGTGACCTCTCCGGCCACGTGCACCAGGCCGGTCGTGATCAGGGTCTCGACGGCGACCCGAGAGGTCGGGTCCTCGCGCAGAAGCGCGTCGAGAATGGTGTCGCTGATCTGGTCAGCGATCTTGTCGGGGTGACCCTCGGTCACGGACTCCGAGGTGAACAGGCGACGGGACACAACGCTCCCTGTGGTTGCAGCGGCTGCTGGCTGATCATTGGCGGACGGGACGGGGGCTGCGCCCGGCGTCGTCCGAGGACAGTTTATCTGTCGCGTTCGGCCGCGGGCCCCCTGTCTCGCCTCTCGGGAGCGCTGTGACCTGCGGCACGGGCATTCTGCCCAATGCCGCACGCCCTTGGCCAGGGGCGCCACACCCGAATCGAGCAAGGCTCTAGAGAGAGCCGCAGCGCATCAAACATTCACATCAGTCGCCGCGTCACCAGGTCCCACACGATTTCGGCCAGGGCCTCCTTGGGCCCGTGCGGTACGGGGGTCTCGCTGCCGTCGGCGCCCAGGACGACCGCCTCGTTCTCCTCCGAACCGAAGGTCTTGCGCTCGCCCACCTCGTTCACCACCAGGAGGTCACAGCCCTTGCGCGCCAGCTTTTTGCGGCCGTTGGCCAGGACGTCGTCCGTCTCGGCGGCGAAGCCGACGATCACCTGGCCGGGGCGGGCGCGGTCGGCCGAGATCTCCGCGAGGATGTCCGGATTCCGCACCAGGACGATGGGGTCCGGGTCCTGGCCGTCCTTCTTCTTGATCTTTCCGGCGGCGTACGTGGCCGGGCGGAAGTCCGCGACCGCGGCCGCCATCACCACCGCGTCGGCGTCCGCGGCCGCCTTGAGGACCGCTTCGCGCAGCTGTACGGCCGTGCCGACCTGTACGACGTCCACGCCCGCCGGGTCGGGCAGGCCGGTGTTCGCCGCGAGCAGCGTGACCCGGGCGCCCCGGGCGGCGGCGGTGCGGGCGAGGGCGTAGCCCTGCTTGCCCGAGGAGCGGTTGCCGAGGAAGCGGACCGGGTCGAGCGGCTCGCGGGTGCCGCCGGCGCTCACGACGACGTGCCGGCCCTTGAGGTCCGTCTCGGTGACGCCCCGGGCCAGGACCCGGCGACAGACCTCGAAGATCTCCGCGGGCTCGGGCAGTCGGCCCTTGCCCGTGTCGACGCCGGTGAGGCGCCCGACGGCGGGCTCGATGACGACGGCGCCGCGGCGGCGCAGCGTCGCCACGTTCTCCTGGGTGGCCGGGTGCTCCCACATCTCGGTGTGCATGGCGGGCGCGAAGACGACCGGGCAGCGGGCGGTGAGCAGGGTGTTGGTCAGCAGGTCGTCGGCGAGGCCGTGCGCGGCCTTGGCGAGTGTGTCGGCCGTGGCCGGGGCGACGACCACCAGGTCGGCCTGCTGGCCGATGCGGACGTGCGGAACCTCGTGGACGTCGTCCCAGACCTCCGTCGAGACGGGATGGCCGGACAGGGCGGACCAGGTGGCGGCGCCGACGAAGTGCAGCGCGGAGGCGGTGGGCACGACGCGGACGTCATGCCCGGACTCCGTGAGTCTGCGCAGCAGCTCACAGGCCTTGTACGCGGCGATGCCGCCGCTGACCCCCAGAACGACCTTGGGCTTGTCCACCGGGCCTCCACTCATCGAACCGACGACTCCATGACACACCACAGGCCCGACAGCACGCTGCCGGGCCTGTGGAAAAGCCAGCTCAAAGCTGAAAATACTACTTACTTCGCGAGGCTTACTGTGCCGGGCCCTCGACGGCCTCGGACGTCAGGAGACCCGCGTTGATCTCGCGCAGGGCGATCGAGAGCGGCTTCTCGTGGACGTGGGTGTCGACGAGCGGACCGACGTACTCGAGGAGGCCCTCGCCGAGCTGCGAGTAGTACGCGTTGATCTGGCGGGCCCGCTTGGCCGCGTAGATCACGAGGCTGTACTTCGAGTCGGTGGCCTCGAGAAGCTCGTCGATCGGCGGGTTGATGATGCCCTCGGGCGCGGAGATGGAAGAGGACACGCTCTACCTTCCGATGGATGGGAAAGATTCAGTGCGACTGATCAGGCCTGAACGAAACGATCAAACCTCGACGGTCAGTCACGATCACACAACGTCCATCAAGGCTAGCAGCTCGCGCGCCACGTCCTCGACGGAGGTGTTGACCAAGGTCACGTCGAACTCCGGCTCGGCCGCCAGCTCGACCTTCGCCGCGTCCAGACGGCGCTCGATCACCTCGGGCGGCTCGGTGCCACGTCCGGTGAGTCTGCGCACGAGCTCCTCCCAGGAGGGAGGAGCCAGGAACACCAACTGGGCCTCGGCCATGGACTCGCGGACCTGCCGGGCGCCCTGGAGGTCGATCTCCAGGAGCACCGGCTCACCCGCCTCCAGCCGCTCCAGCACAGCCGCACGCGGCGTGCCGTAGCGGTTGCCGGCGAACTCGGCCCACTCCAGCAGCTCGCCGTTGGCGATCAGCTTGTCCATCTCCTCGTCGGTGACGAAGAAGTAGTGGACTCCGTGCCGCTCGCCGGGGCGGGGCTTGCGGGTCGTCGCCGACACCGAGAGCCAGACCTCGGGGTGTTCCTTGCGCATATGGGCGACGACCGTGCTCTTGCCGACCCCGGAGGGGCCGGAGAGCACGGTCAGTCGCGGACGTTCACTCATGCAGCGATTATTCCAGCAATCCCGGAGTGCCCGGGACTCCCGGTCCGGAGTTACCCGGACTCAGGAGCCGGTGCTGCCGAACTCGCGCTCCAGGGAAGCGATCTGGTTCGAACCGAGGCCACGCACGCGGCGGCTCTCGGAGATGCCGAGTCGCTCCATGATCTGCTTGGCGCGGACCTTGCCCACGCCCGGCAGGGACTCGAGCAGGGCGGAGACCTTCATCTTGCCGATGACGTCGTTCTCCTGGCCCTGCTTGATGACCTCGTGAAGGGAGGCGCCGGAGTGCTTGAGTCGATTCTTGACCTCGGCCCGCTCCCGGCGAGCCGCGGCGGCCTTTTCGAGCGCGGCTGCGCGCTGTTCAGGGGTAAGGGGCGGAAGAGCCACGCCTACGTCACCTCGGATGTTGAACTGTCGGATACGGACCGGTGAGGAACCTAGTCGCCCCACACCTGGGGAGCCACGAGCAACACGCTTGCCCGTTCACTCTCGTCGGAGACTAGCGGCCAAGTCCGCCAGAGTCAGCGAGAACAGAGGAAAAGTCCTGGTCAGCCTCCGTCAGGCCGGACATTTAGGACATAATGCCCCGGATTTGAGGATGTATTCAGACTCAAGTCGCCGCCGAGCCACTCATCGGAGGACTCGGCAAGCGGCTCGAACGATCCTGACGGCAGTCAGTCGACCGACACAGCCGCTCGGATCTCATCAGCGAAGCGTGACGCCGCGTCACGCAGCGCGACGACGTCGGGCCCGTGCCGCAGCACACCCCGGCTGACGTTCGGGACGACGTTGCGCACCGCCGCACCGAAGACCCGGGGAAGATCGGCGGGGGTGGCTCCCTGCGCCCCGATGCCGGGCGCGAGGAGCGGGCCGTTGATGTCGAGGTCGTACGTCGACAGGTCGCCGAGCGTGGCTCCGACGACGGCCCCGAAGGAACCCAGGGGGTCCTCCCCCGAGTTCTCGACAGCCAGGTGCCCGAGCATCGTCGCGCCGACGTTACGACCGTCCGCGCGGATCGCGTGCTGGACCTCGCCGCCCTCCGGGTTCGAGGTCAGTGCGAGCACGAACAGACCGGTGCCGCTCTCGCGCGCCAGCGCGATCGCCGGCGACAGCGACCCGTAGCCGAGATACGGCGAGACCGTCAGCGCGTCCGAGAACAGCGGGGAATCTCTCCGGAGGAAGGACTCGGCGTACGCGGCCATGGTCGAGCCGATGTCGCCGCGCTTGGCGTCCATCACGACCAGCGCCCCGGCCGCCCGCGCCTCCTCGACCGACTTCTCCAGGACGGCGACACCGCGCGACCCGAAGCGCTCGAAGAACGCGCTCTGCGGCTTGAGCACGGCCACCCGGTCGGCCATCGCCTCGACGACCGTGCGGCTGAACCGCTCCAGGCCGCTCACGTCGTCGTCCAGGCCCCACTCGGCGAGCAGGGAGGCGTGCGGGTCGATGCCGACGCACAGCGGGCCCCGCTCGTCCATCGCGCGGCGGAGGCGGGCACCGAAGGGTTCCAGAGCTGTCATGCGGCTTCCTCGGCCTTCCTGACGTCGGCGCCGACCGCGTCGGCGAGGGTGGCGTACGGGCTGGTGCGCAGGCGCGCGGCCAGCCCCTTGTGGATGGTGCGGCCCCAGAAGGGCCCCTCGTAGATGAAGGCGCTGTAGCCCTGGACCAGCGTGGCGCCCGCCAGGATCCGCTGCCAGGCGTCCTCGGCGTTCTCGACGCCTCCGACGCCCACGAGGGTGATCCGGTCGCCCACGCGCGCGTACAGACGCCGCAGCACCTCCAGGGAGCGTGCCTTCAGGGGCGCGCCGGAGAGGCCGCCGGTCTCCTTCACCAGAGAGGATTCGGATTTCAAACCGAGCCCCTCGCGCGCGATGGTGGTGTTCGTGGCGATGATCCCGTCCAGACCCAGTTCGACGGCCAGGTCGGCGACCGCGTCGACGTCCTCGTCGGCGAGGTCGGGCGCGATCTTCACCAGGAGCGGGACACGGCGGTTCGCGACCGTACGGTCGGCGGCCTCGCGCACGGCGGTCAGCAGCGGGCGCAGCGCCTCGGTGGCCTGCAGGTTGCGCAGCCCGGGCGTGTTCGGCGAGGAGACGTTGACCACCAGGTAGTCGGCGTACGGTGCCAGGCGCTCCGTCGACTTCACGTAGTCGCCGACGGCCTCCGTCTCCGGGACGACCTTGGTCTTGCCGATGTTGACGCCCACGACGGTCCTGAAGACGGGCTCGCGGGAGGCCAGACGGGCCGCGACGGCCAGTGAACCCTCGTTGTTGAAGCCCATGCGGTTGATCAGCGCCCGGTCCTTCACGAGCCGGAACAGCCGCTGCTTGGGGTTGCCCGGCTGCGCCTCCCCCGTCACGGTGCCGATCTCGACGTGGTCGAAGCCCAGCATCGACATCCCGTCGATGGCGACCGCGTTCTTGTCGAAGCCGGCGGCGAGCCCGAAGGGGCCGTGCATGCGCAGGCCGAAGGCCTCCGTGCGGAGCTCCTTGTAGCGGGGCGCGAGTGCGGCGGCGACGAACGTGCGCAGCACGGGGATGCGGACGGCGAGCCGGATCCAGCGGAAGGCCAGGTGGTGCGCCTGCTCCGGGTCCATCCGTTTGAAAACCAGACGGAAGAAAAGCTTGTACATGTCGGTGTCCTCTTGAAGTCTCTGGTGACCTCATGAAGAGGGGGACACCGTTTCCGGTGTCCCCCTCGTCGGCTGCTAGTCGCGGGCCGCGGTCAGGTGTTCCGCGTGTTCCTGGAGCGAACGGACGCCCACGTCACCGTGGTTGAGGGCGTCGATGCCCTGGACGGCGGCGGCGAGTGCCTGAACCGTCGTCAGGCAGGGCACCGACCGCGCCACGGCCGCCGTACGGATGTCGTAGCCGTCGAGGCGGCCGCCGGTGCCGTACGGGGTGTTGACGATGAGGTCGACCTCGCCGTCGTGGATGAGCTGGACGATGGTCTTCTCGCCGTTCGGGCCGGTGCCCTCGGACTGCTTGCGCACGACCGTGGCGTTGATGCCGTTGCGCTTGAGGACCTCGGCCGTGCCGGACGTGGCGAGCAACTCGAAGCCGTGGGCGACGAGTTCACGCGCCGGGAAGATCATCGAGCGCTTGTCGCGGTTGGCGACCGAGATGAAGGCGCGGCCCTTGGTCGGCAGCGGACCGTAGGCGCCCGCCTGCGACTTGGCGTACGCCGTGCCGAAGACGGAGTCGATGCCCATGACCTCGCCCGTGGAGCGCATCTCCGGGCCGAGGACCGTGTCGACGCCACGTCCGTGGATGTCGCGGAAGCGCGACCACGGCATCACGGCCTCCTTGACGGAGATCGGCGCGTCGAGCGGAAGTTCGCCGCCGTCGCCGTTCGCCGGGAGGAGCCCCTCCGCCCGCAGCTGGGCGATGGTCGCGCCCAGCGAGATCCGGGCGGCGGCCTTCGCCAGCGGCACCGCGGTCGCCTTCGAGGTGAAGGGAACCGTACGGGACGCGCGCGGGTTGGCCTCCAGGACGTAGAGGATGTCGCCGGCCATCGCGAACTGGATGTTGATCAGGCCGCGGACGCCGACGCCCTTCGCGATCGCCTCGGTCGAGGCGCGCAGGCGCTTGATGTCGAAGCCGCCGAGCGTGATCGGCGGCAGGGCGCACGCCGAGTCGCCGGAGTGGATGCCGGCCTCCTCGATGTGCTCCATGACGCCGCCGAGGTAGAGCTCCTCACCGTCGTAGAGCGCGTCGACGTCGATCTCGATCGCGTCGTCCAGGAACCGGTCGACGAGGACCGGCCGCGAGGGGCTGATCTCGGTCGACTCGGCGATGTAGGACTCCAGCCGGGTCTCGTCGTAGACGATCTCCATGCCGCGTCCGCCGAGGACGTACGACGGCCGCACCAGGACCGGGTAGCCGATCTCGTCGGCGATGGCCTTGGCGCCGGCGAAGGTGGTGGCGGTGCCGTGCTTGGGGGCCGGCAGGCCCGCCTCGGCGAGGACGCGTCCGAACGCGCCCCGGTCCTCGGCGGCGTGGATGGCCTCCGGGGACGTACCGACGATCGGCACGCCGTTGTCCTTCAGCGCCTGCGAGAGGCCCAGCGGGGTCTGGCCTCCGAGCTGTACGACGACACCGGCGACGGGGCCGGCCTGCTGCTCCGCGTGGACGATCTCCAGCACGTCTTCCAGCGTCAGCGGCTCGAAGTACAGACGGTCGGAGGTGTCGTAGTCCGTGGAGACGGTCTCCGGGTTGCAGTTGACCATCACCGTCTCGTACCCGGCGTCGCTCAGCGCGAAGGAGGCGTGGACGCAGGAGTAGTCGAACTCGATGCCCTGGCCGATGCGGTTGGGGCCGGAGCCCAGGATGATGACGGCCGGCTTCTCACGCGGGGCGACCTCCGTCTCCTCGTCGTAGGAGGAGTAGAAGTACGGCGTCTTCGCGGCGAACTCGGCGGCGCAGGTGTCGACCGTCTTGTAGACCGGGCGGATGCCCAGCGCGTGCCGCACCTCGCGCACGACGTCCTCGCGCAGCCCGCGGATCTCGCCGATCTGCTGGTCGGAGAAACCGTGCCGCTTGGCCTCGGCGAGCAGGTCGGGCGTCAGCTCGGGCGCCTCGGCGAGCTCGTCGGCGATCTCCTTGATGAGGAAGAGCTGGTCGACGAACCAGGGGTCGATCTTCGTGTACTCGAAGACCTCCTCGGGCGTGGCGCCCGCGCGGATGGCCTGCATGACGGCGTTGATACGGCCGTCGGTGGGCCGTACGGCCTCGCGCAGCAGCTCGGTCTTGTCGCCGGGCTCGCCGACGAACGTGAACTGGCTGCCCTTCTTCTCCAGCGAGCGCAGCGCCTTCTGGAAGGCCTCGGTGAAGTTGCGGCCGATGGCCATGGCCTCGCCGACCGACTTCATGGTGGTGGTCAGCGTGGAGTCGGCCTGCGGGAACTTCTCGAAGGCGAACCGGGGCGCCTTGACGACCACGTAGTCGAGCGTGGGCTCGAAGGAGGCCGGGGTCTCCTGCGTGATGTCGTTCGGGATCTCGTCGAGGGTGTAGCCGACGGCGAGCTTGGCGGCGATCTTGGCGATCGGGAAGCCGGTCGCCTTGGAGGCGAGGGCCGAGGAGCGCGACACGCGCGGGTTCATCTCGATGACGATCACGCGACCGTCCTCGGGGTTCACCGCGAACTGGATGTTGCAGCCACCGGTGTCGACGCCGACCTCGCGGATGACGGCGATGCCGATGTCGCGCAGGATCTGGTACTCGCGGTCGGTGAGCGTCATGGCGGGCGCCACGGTGATCGAGTCACCCGTGTGCACGCCCATGGGGTCGAAGTTCTCGATGGAGCAGACGACCACGACGTTGTCGTGCTTGTCGCGCATCAGCTCCAGCTCGTACTCCTTCCAGCCGAGGATGGACTCCTCCAGGAGCACCTCGGTGGTCGGCGAGAGGGTGAGGCCCTGGCCGGCGATGCGGCGCAGCTCCTCCTCGTCGTGCGCGAAGCCGGAGCCGGCGCCGCCCATGGTGAAGGAGGGACGGACGACGACGGGGTAACCGCCGAGCGTCTCGACGCCCGCGAGGACGTCCTCCATGGAGTGGCAGATGACCGAGCGGGCGGACTCGCCGTGCCCGATCTTGCCGCGGACGGCCTCGACGACCTCCTTGAACAGGTCGCGGTCCTCGCCCTTGTTGATGGCCTCGACGTTGGCGCCGATCAGCTCGACGCCGTACTTCTCGAGGGTGCCGGCCTGGTGCAGTGAGATGGCCGTGTTGAGGGCCGTCTGACCGCCCAGGGTCGGCAGGAGCGCGTCCGGGCGCTCCTTGGCGATGATCTTCTCGACGAACTCCGGGGTGATCGGCTCGACGTAGGTGGCGTCGGCGATCTCCGGGTCGGTCATGATCGTCGCCGGGTTGGAGTTGACGAGGATGACTCGCAGGCCCTCGGCGCGCAGGATGCGGCACGCCTGGGTGCCGGAGTAGTCGAACTCGGCGGCCTGGCCGATGACGATCGGGCCGGAGCCGATGACCAGGACGGACTGGATATCGGTGCGCTTAGGCACGCTGGCCCTCCATCAGGGATACGAAGCGGTCGAACAGGTAGGCGGCGTCGTGCGGGCCCGCTGCCGCTTCGGGGTGGTACTGGACGCTGAAGGCCGGCCGGTCGAGGAGGTGAAGGCCCTCCACCACGTTGTCGTTGAGGCAGACGTGGGAGACCTCGGCGCGGCCGTAGGGGGTGTCGGAGACCTTGTCGGTCGGGGCGTCGACGGCGAAACCGTGGTTGTGCGCGGTGACCTCGACCTTGCCGGTCGTACGGTCCTGCACGGGCTGGTTGATGCCCCGGTGGCCGTACTTGAGCTTGTACGTGCCGAAGCCCAGCGCCCGCCCCAGGATCTGGTTGCCGAAGCAGATGCCGAAGAGCGGGGTGCCGCGCTCCAGGACCGCCTGCATGACGGAGACCGGGTGGTCGGCGGTGGCCGGGTCGCCGGGGCCGTTGGAGAAGAACACGCCGTCCGGGTTCACGGCGTAGACGTCCTCGACGCTCGCCGTGGCGGGCAGCACGTGCACCTCGATGCCGCGCTCGGCCATCCGGTGCGGGGTCATGCCCTTGATGCCGAGGTCGACGGCGGCGACGGTGAACTTCTTCTCGCCGATCGCGGGGACGACGTACGCCTCCTTGGTGGCGACCTCGGCGGAGAGGTCGGCGCCCTTCATCTCGGGGGCCTGGCGCACCTCGGCGAGCATGGTGCCCTCGTCGGGCAGCGCGTTGCCGGAGAAGATGCCGACGCGCATGGCGCCGCGCTCACGCAGATGGCGGGTGAGCGCGCGCGTGTCGATGCCGGAGATGCCTACGACGCCCTGGTGGCGCAGCTCCTCGTCCAGCGAGCGCTTGGCGCGCCAGTTGGACGGCACGCGCGCGGGGTCGCGCACGACGTACCCGGCGACCCAGATCTGCTTGCTCTCCGGGTCCTCGTCGTTCACGCCGGTGTTGCCGACGTGCGGGGCGGTCATCACGACGACCTGGCGGTGGTACGACGGGTCCGTGAGGGTCTCCTGGTAGCCGGTCATGCCGGTGGAGAACACGGCCTCGCCGAAGGTCACCCCCACGGCCCCGTAGGCGCGGCCGCGGAAGATCCGGCCGTCCTCCAGGACGAGTACGGCGGGAGCCGCCTTGTGCCTCCGCGAGGCGGTCCCCTGGATGGAGGTCGTCATCGTTCGGCGCCTTCCGTGCTGTTGGTGTTGATCATGGAGTTAATGAGGTCGACCCACTCGTTGTGCTCGGCCGCGTGGTCCGAACGGAACCCGGAGTCGATCAGCCGGTCGCCGTGCGCCCACGTCACGACCAGCAGACCGCCCTCGGTCAGGACCTTGCCGGCGATGCCCTTGTCCAGCCGGGCCTCCCGCAGCTGTGCGGCCGGGACGAAGAAGTCGGCCGCCCCGGGGCGTACGACGTCCAGTCCCGCGTCCGTCAGCGTGAGCTCGACCCGGCTGCGGGTGCCCAGGCCGTGCGCCACGATGCGGTCCAGCCACTGACCGGCGGTGGTCGAGCCGTGGTAGCGGCCGCTCATGCTCAGTCTGGCCGGGCCGGGGTCGTCCGGCGCGCTGGGCAGCTCCGGCAGGTCGCCCTGGAGCGTGCCGCGCCACTTCCAGCCCTCGCGCATCAGCCAGTAGACGAGCGCGACGAAGAGGGCGAGTCCGACGACCCAGCCGACGCGGGCGGCCCAGTCGGTCACTTCGGCCGACTTCTGTTCGGCCGCGAGTCCGGTGCCGGCTGCGAGCAGTGTTGCAGGTGTCACGTGAGCTTCCCGTCGACGAGCGTGGCCTTGCCCCGGAGCCACGTGTGCGTCACACGGCCCGGCAGCTCACGCCCCTCGTACGGAGTGTTGCGGCTGCGCGAGGCGAAGCCCGCGGGGTCCACGGACCCACGGTATTCCGTGTCGACGAGCGTGAGGTTGGCGGGCTCACCAGCCGAGACGGGACGCCCGTGGCCCTTCGCCTGCCCGATCTCGGCGGGCTTGAAGGACATGCGCTCGGCGACCCCGGCCCAGGTGAGGAGCCCGGTGTCCACCATGGTCTCCTGCACCACTGACAACGCGGTCTCCAGGCCGACCATCCCCATGGCGGCCGCGGCCCACTCGCAGTCCTTGTCCTCGTGCGGGTGCGGGGCGTGGTCGGTGGCGACGATGTCGATCGTGCCGTCGGCGAGGGCCTCGCGCAGTGCCAGCACGTCACGCTCGGTGCGCAGCGGCGGGTTCACCTTGTAGACCGGGTTGTACGTGCGCACCAGCTCGTCGGTGAGGAGCAGGTGGTGCGGGGTGACCTCGGCGGTGACGTCGATGCCGCGGGACTTGGCCCAGCGGACGATCTCGACGGATCCGGCGGTCGACAGGTGGCAGATGTGGACGCGGGAGCCGACGTGCTCCGCGAGCAGGACATCCCGGGCGATGATCGATTCTTCGGCCACCGCGGGCCAGCCACCGAGCCCGAGCTCGGCGGAGACGATGCCCTCGTTCATCTGCGCGCCCTCGGTCAGCCGCGGCTCCTGCGCGTGCTGGGCGACGACGCCACCGAAGGCCTTCACGTACTCCAGCGCCCGCCGCATGATCACGGCGTCGTCGACGCACTTGCCGTCGTCGGAGAAGACGGTGACCCCGGCGGCCGACTCGTGCATGGCCCCCAGCTCGGCGAGCTTCCTGCCCTCCAGGCCGACGGTCACGGCGCCGATGGGCTGCACATCGCAGTAACCGTGCTCCTGGCCGAGCCTGTAGACCTGCTCGACCACACCGGCGGTGTCGGCGACGGGGAAGGTGTTGGCCATGGCGAACACGGCCGTGTAACCGCCGGAGGCGGCCGCGCGCGTGCCGGTGAGGACGGTCTCGGAGTCCTCGCGCCCGGGCTCACGCAGGTGGGTGTGCAGGTCGACCAGGCCCGGCAGCAGCACCTTGCCCCCGGCCTCGACGACCTGGGCGCCCTCGGCGCTCAGAGCGGCACCCACCTCGGCGATGGTTCCGCCCTCGATCAGCACGTCCTGCGGCTCGCCGCCGAGCACCTTCGCACCACGGATCAGGATCTTGCTCATCTGTCTTACTTCTCCTCGGTACGGGTGTGAGTGACGGCGGGCACGTTCTTGGAGTCGACCACCGCGCCGCCGAGCAGCAGGTACAGAACGGCCATCCGGATGGACACTCCGTTTGCGACCTGCTCGACAACGGTGCAGCGGTCGGAGTCGGCGACCTCGGCGGTGATCTCCATGCCGCGGACCATCGGGCCGGGGTGCATCACGATGGCGTGCTCGGGCATCTTCGCCATGCGGTCGCCGTCGAGGCCGTAGCGCCGCGAGTACTCGCGCTCGGTGGGGAAGAAGGCGGCGTTCATGCGCTCGCGCTGCACGCGCAGCATCATCACCGCGTCGGTCTTCGCCAGCGTGCTGTCGAGGTCGTACGACACCTCGCAGGGCCAGGTCTCGACGCCGACCGGCACCAGGGTCGGCGGGGCGACGAGGGTGACCTCGGCGCCGAGGGTGTGCAGCAGGTCGACGTTGGAGCGGGCGACGCGGCTGTGCAGCACGTCGCCGACGAGCGTGATGCGCTTGCCGGCGAGGTCCTGGCCGAGCCCGGCGTCCCGGCCGACGAGCCGGCGGCGCATGGTGAAGGCGTCCAACAGGGCCTGGGTGGGGTGCTGGTGGGTGCCGTCGCCGGCGTTGATGACGGCCGCGTCGATCCAGCCGGAGTTGGCGAGGCGGTACGGCGCTCCGGAGGCGCCGTGCCGGATGACGACGGCGTCGACGCCCATGGCCTCCAGGGTCTGGGCGGTGTCCTTCAGGGACTCGCCCTTGGACACGCTCGACCCCTTGGCGGAGAAGTTGATCACATCCGCGGACAGCCGCTTCTCGGCGGCCTCGAAGGAGATACGCGTGCGCGTGGAGTCCTCGAAGAAGAGGTTGACGATCGTGCGGCCGCGCAGGGTCGGCAGCTTCTTGATGGGCCGGTCGGCGACCCGGGCCATCTCCTCGGCGGTGTCGAGGATCAGGACGGCGTCGTCGCGGGTGAGGTCGGCGGCCGAGATGAGATGACGGTGCATCTGTCAGGCTCCGTAAGGAAGTTCGGGAGATTACGGGCAAGTGCGGGCATGCCGAGGAGCGGCGTCCCCGCCGGCTTGCTACTGGGTCTGCTTGGCACCGAGCAGCACGGTGTCGCGACCGTCCTCCTCGGCGAGCTGGACCTTGACCGTCTCCCGCAACGACGTGGGGAGGTTCTTGCCGACGTAGTCGGCACGGATGGGCAGTTCGCGGTGGCCGCGGTCGACGAGGACCGCGAGCTGGACCGCGCGCGGACGGCCGATGTCGTTCAGGGCGTCGAGGGCGGCGCGGATGGTGCGGCCGGAGAAGAGGACGTCGTCGACCAGGACGACGAGGCGGCCGTCGAGTCCGTCACCGGGGATCTCCGTGCGGGCCAGCGCACGCGGCGGATGCATGCGCAGGTCGTCGCGGTACATGGTGATGTCGAGCGAGCCGACCGGGATCTTGCGCTCGGTGATCTGCTCGAGCTTGGCGGCGAGCCGCTGGGCGAGGAAGACGCCGCGGGTCGGGATGCCGAGGAGCACCACGTCGTCGGCGCCCTTGGCGCGCTCGACGATCTCGTGGGCGATGCGGGTCAATACCCGCGCGATGTCAGGGCCTTCGAGGACGGGCCGGGCATCGGACGCTTGCGTGTCCTGCTGCTTGTCCATACGAAAAGGACCTCCTTCTCCGCCTCACGGGACGGACCTTAAAGGACGTCTGGTTTGCGCCATCCACCGTAGCAGGCCGGGGAGCCACCCCCATTCACCCACTTGGCCCAATCGGCCACCGATAGCACGGAAGCGTCGGTGTGGACCATTCGGCTTGACGCGCCAGAGTAACGCTGCGTAACCTCACAGTGAGTTACCAACCGCGCGGCATGGAACCCAAGCCAGCCGCGTCGACACAGTGTCCGGGGAGCTATATGTCCAGCGAATACGCCAAACAGCTCGGGGCCAAGCTCCGGGCCATCCGCACCCAGCAGGGCCTTTCCCTCCACGGTGTCGAGGAGAAGTCCCAGGGACGCTGGAAGGCCGTCGTGGTCGGTTCGTACGAGCGCGGCGACCGCGCCGTGACCGTGCAGCGCCTCGCGGAGCTGGCGGATTTCTACGGCGTTCCGGTGCAGGAGCTGCTGCCGGGCACCACGCCGGGCGGCGCCGCCGAGCCGCCGCCGAAGCTGGTCCTGGACCTGGAGCGGCTGGCCCACGTACCGGCCGAGAAGGCAGGTCCCCTGCAGCGCTACGCGGCGACCATCCAGTCGCAGCGCGGTGACTACAACGGCAAGGTGCTCTCGATCCGCCAGGACGACCTGCGCACACTCGCCGTCATCTACGACCAGTCCCCCTCGGTTCTCACCGAGCAGCTGATCAGCTGGGGTGTGCTGGACGCGGACGCGCGCCGCGCGGTCTCCCACGCCGAGGAGAGCTGAGCCCACCACGGGTTCGCCCCAGTCAGCAGAAACGTGGGGGGGGGGGGGGGGGGGGGGGGGGCGGGGGGGGGCCCCCCCCCCCCCCCGCGGGGGGGGGGGGGGGGGGGGGGGGGGGGGGGGGGGGGGGGGGGGGGGGGGGGGGTTTTGGGGGGGGGGGGGGGGGCCCGGGGCCCCCCGCGCCCGCGGCCCGCCGTAGGCGGGCCGCCTTGATCCGTGTGCCCCATCGATCTGTCCTTCGCGCAGAAGACCGCCGAAGCTGCCGTCGCCGCGCTCGGTGAGGACATCCGGGAATGGCCGGACGCCAACCCGATCAACCTCCAGGACCGTGCCTACGTCGGCGTGGCCTCCATGAACCACCAGTCCCAGCCCGGCTTCACCCGCATCCGCACGCCCTTCGTGTCCGGCAAGGACGCCGCCTACATCGCGGCCCGTACCGCGCACCTCACCGCCGACCCGGCCGACCTGCTCACCGCCCAGAGCCCCGGCGTCGGCCTCACCAAGCCCACCCCGCCCATGGCGGCCTGACCCCAACTCCCCGCCATTCGAACGTTGTTGAAAGGAGGTGAACACCCTATGTCTGAGGACCGGATCACCCAGCGCACCGTGACTGTGGTCATGGGCATCATCGCCCTCCTGGCGTTCGTCTTCTCCTTCGGTAACGTCTGGGCCCTGGCCCTGCGCCTGGGCGTCCCCGCCCCCATCGCACCGCTCATAGCCCCGATGGTGGACCTGTCCGTGGTCGGGCTCCTGGTCGCGCTGCGCTACCTGTCCCTGCGTGGCGTTCCGCCCGAGCAGATGAAGGCGGCCACCCGCCTCATGCACGTGTCCGGCCTGCTGACCCTGGCCCTCAACATCGCCGAACCCATCGTCGCCGGGCACTACGGCCGCGCCGCTGTCGACGCCGTGGCTCCCCTGCTCCTCCTCGGATGGGGAGCGGTCGGCCCCCAGCTCCTGCGCTCCTTCCACGCGGTCACCGTCGGCGCCACCGCCACGGCTGCCGAGACCGAACGGGCCGAGAACCCAGCCCCGGCCTCCGCCAACCTGGAACCCGTCTCGACGCCCGCACCCGCCACACCCAGACCGGTTTCCGACCGGCCCCGGTCGCTGCGGTCCCCGCCCCGGCCCCCGCCGCTCCCCCGCCTGTGGTCAAGGTGCCTGAGCCCCTGCTGGCCGAAGCGCGCTCCATCGCCGCATCGCATCAGGCCGAGCACGGCGAACCCATCACGGCGGCCCAGCTCAAGAGGCGGCTCGGCATCGGCCTGCCCATGGCCACCGCCCTCCACGCCGCCCTGTAGCGCCGCGCCCTCCGCCGGCCTTTCCGGCACCTCCCACCCTCGCCCGCCCCTGGGCCCACCCCGTCATGCCTGCGGGCAGCAGCCCGAGCGCACTGATCGCTGCTGCCCGCAGGTCCCACCCTCGCGCCAGAAGGGAGACCCCGCCACCCATGCGCCGCCCCCTCGACCTACGGCACATGATCAGCCCCAGCCTGCGGGACCTGATCGAACTGGCCAACACCCACGACTTCGACCGCGTCACCGAACAGGTCCGCAACCTGCACGGCTGCACCAGCCCCATCAACCTCCACGGCTTCACGGTCACCACCGACCCGGCCACCAAGGAAGTGATCCGCTCCTACCGCTCCGAAGACGAACCCTCCGGACGCCTGCTGACCACCTGCGGCAACCGCCGCGCCTCCCGCTGCCCCGCCTGCTCGCGCGTCTACGCCGCCGACACCTACCACCTCATCAAGGCCGGACTGTCCGGCGGCAAGAACGTCGCCGAAACCGTCCGCGACCACCCCCGCGCCTTCGTCACCCTCACCGCCCCCTCCTTCGGCCGGGTCCACAACCGCAAAGCCGACAGCGCGGGCAAGCTCCGTCCCTGTGCCTGCGGTGAAACCCACGCCGAAGACGCCCCCGAACTCGGCACCCCTCTCGACCCGACCACCTACGACTACACCGGCGCCGTGCTGTGGAACGCGCACGCCGGTCAGCTGTGGGCACGCTTCACCACCTACCTCCGCCGGGCCCTGGCCGAACGCCTGGGCATGACGCAGAAGGCGCTGAACGCCGCTCTGCGCGTCTCCTTCGCGAAGGTCGCCGAATACCAGAAGCGCGGCCTGGTCCACTTCCACGCCGTTATCCGCTTCGACGGACCCGACGGTCACACCACTCCGCCTCCGCCCTGGGCCACCTTCGACGTCCTCAAGGCCGCCGTGGGCCTGGCGGTCAAGCGTGCTCGCCTCACCGTCGCCTCCGACGCCATCGGTGAACGCGTCATCGCCTGGGGCCGCCGGTTCAGGGTGGACCCCATCACCGCCCTGGGCAACGGCGAACTCACCGACGCCAGGGTTGCCGAGTACACAGACGCCAAGGTCGCCGGATACGTCGCCAAGTACGCCACCAAGAACGCCGAAGGCGCGGGCACGGTAGACCGCACCCTCATGTGCCGCCCCTGCTCCGGACGCGGCTACGTACGCGGCCCCGACGGCTTCCACGACCGGTGCGACGACTGCGACGGCACCGGACAGGCCGAACCCATCAAGGCCCTGCCCGTCCAGCAGCACGTACGGCAGATGATCCGCACCGCATGGGACCTCGGCCATCTGCCGGAGTTCGCGCACCTCAAGCTCTGGAAGTGGGCCCACATGCTCGGCTTCCGCGGCCACTTCTCCACCAAGTCCCGCGCCTACTCCACCACCCTCGGCGCCCTCCGCGACGTACGCCGAGCCTGGCGCCTCGCCCAGGCCGAAGCCGCCCGTGCCCGCGCCGGCCTCCCCAACACCGACGAGAACACCACCCTCGTCACCGCCTCCTCGTGGACCTACCTCAGCAGCGGCTACCGCCCCGGCGAAGAACTCCTCGCCGCCCAGGTCCGCCACGACATAGCCCACACACAACGCCTCAAGCAGGAAGGGCTGGTGCCCGCATGACGACGGCCGTGCTCACCGTGGACCAGGTCGCCGAGCGTCTCGGCATCAGCCGGTGGAAGGTCCACGACCTGATCCGCTCGCGCGAACTCGCCTCCTTCAAGATCGGCCGCTGCCGCCGTGTCAGCGAATCCGCCGTGCACGCCTACATATCCCTCCAGACCGAACAGGAAGCCGCCTGATGGCCAAGCCGAAGAAGAACGCCAACAACGAGGGCACCATCTACGAGCGGAAGGACGGCCGTTGGGAAGGCAGTGCGTACGTGCTCACGACGGACGGCACGTACAAGCGGCGCAGTGTCTACGGCAACGTGGGATGAAGCGCACGAGAAGCTGACCAAGCTCAAGGCCGACTCCATCAACGGTCTCCCGGTGGCCACCAGCAAGATGACGATCGCCGAGTACCTGACGTACTGGCTGACGAACGTCGCCAAGGGAAAGGTGCGCCGGACCACGTACGTCAACTACGAGTCGCTGGTGCGCAACTACGTCACCACGGAGTTCGGCAAGAAGAAGCTCGTGCGACTCACCGCCCGCGACATCCGGGCCTTCCTCGCGAAGACGGCGGCCACCTGCCAGTGCTGCGCGCAGGGCAAGGACAAGAAGCGGCCGGAGCACAAGCGGCGCTGCTGCGCCCTCGGCAAGTGCTGCAAGAAGCTCCCCTCTGATCGGACCGTGCGCTTCCTGCTGGTGATCCTGCGTGCTGCTCTCCAGCACGCCGTACGTGAGGACGAGTTGCCCCGCAACGTGGCCCGGAACGTGGAGCTGAGCATGGGAACGAAGCGCGAGATCGAACCGCTCACGGCCAAGGAGGGGCGTCAGCTCCTGGCGGCGGCCCGTGACAACCGGCTGTGGGCCGCGTACGAACTGGCGGTGCGCATCGGCCTGCGGCGCGGTGAGCTGCTGGGGCTGCGCTGGTCGGACGTCGACCTTCACGAAGGAGTCCTCACCGTCCGGCAGGCCCTACAGCGGGTCGGCGGTGAACTGCTGATCGTCGCGCCGAAGACTCAGCGTTCGGCCCGTCGCGTGGCCCTGCCGTCCGAGTGCGTGACGGCACTCCGCGCCCAGCGCGCTCAGCAGCTCGCCGACAGGAAGGCGGCCGGTCACAACTGGAAGGGAACGGGCCAGGGCCTCGTCTTCACTACGAAGAACGGGACGCCCATCGAGCCGCGTAACCTGAACCGCTCCTTCGAGGCGCTGTGCGTCCGCGCCAGCGTCCGCAAGGTCCGCTTTCACGACCTGCGCCACACCTGCGCCTCGCTCCTCCACGAGCAGGGCGCCGACGCCCGCATGATCATGGAAGTACTTGGCCACAGCTCGATCCGCGTGACCATGGACATCTACACCTTCGTACGGCTCGACTCGCAGCGTTCCGCCTTCGATCGCGTCGGCGACGCGCTGAGGGCTGACGGCAACGATCCGGACGATGATGACGGCGCGGCCGGTGTCCCCGTAGCCGTCTGATCGGCTCCTCATCCGCCCTTTGAGGCGGTTGCCGTCAAACACTGCCGTCAAGGCAAAAATCAAAGGCCCTGTGGATCACTCCACAGGGCCTTTGACGTGCTGTGCACTCGGCAGGATTCGAACCTGCAACCTTCTGATCCGTAGTCAGATGCTCTATCCGTTAAGCTACGAGTGCTTGTTCTGTTTTCCCGCCGCTCCCGGCCCTTTCGGCCCGCTCGCGGCGACAGGAAGAACATTACATGACTGCCGCCGCCATGTGAAATCCGTTAGCCGTACCCCTTGTGACCTGCGGAAACGTCTCAAAGAGCCCCTCGTCGGCCGCATGGCGTCCCACCCCCGTCGAACCAACGAAGCCCCGGTCCGAGGACCGGGGCTTCGTGATCAGGCGCGGAGGCGGAGGGATTTGAACCCTCGATGGGCTTTAAGGCCCAAACCGCATTAGCAGTGCGGCGCCATAGACCGGACTAGGCGACGCCTCCAGCACAGCCGCTCGCGCGAGCGCGAGTGGTGCGTGCAGATGATGACACAGTCGAGCGGGGTGTCACCAATCGGCTCCCACGGTACTAGGCAGGGAGGCCGCAGGGCAAAGCCCTTCCCGGCGCGCTTCGGGAGACTTCGGGCCGGTGGGGCGGTGCGCAACATCCGGGGGCGTACGGCGTTAGTCAGGTCATGTTGCAGGCCAACCGTTCCACCCCGGCCCGGCGCCTTCGCCGGGCTCTCCTCGTCGCCGCCGGTTCCCTCGCGGCCGTCGGCTCCACCGCCGTCGGGCCCGCCTCCGCGCAGGCCCAGACCGCGCCCCTTCCCCTCGCGCCCTCGGCCCTGAAGGACCTGGGCCGCTCCGGCGATCACCTCACCGTCACCGTCCGCAACACCGGCGGCAGCGGTGGTGGTGATCGAACCTATGAGCTGTCCTGCCACCCGGCGGGCGGCGATCATCCCGACGCCCGCGGCGCGTGTGCCGCGCTCGACCGCGGCACCCGGTGGGGCAGGGACGTCTTCGCGCCCCCGTCGCAGGACGGTTTCTGCACCATGCAGTACGGCGGGCCGGCCACCGCGCATGTCACCGGTACCTGGGCCGGGCGCCCCGTGGACGCGCGGTACGACCGCAGTGACGGGTGCCAGATCGCCCGCTGGGACCGGCTCGTGCCGCTCCTTCCCGACCTGCGGAGGGAAGGGCAGCGGTCGTAGCCGGGGAGGAGGGCCGGGGAAGGACTGCCGTGCGGTTGACGTACCCGCGTGTCGTCATCGGTCGCACAGGCTTTCCATACCGGACGCACCGAGTCCGTAAAACTCCCGCGAAGGTCTCGCAAAAGCTGGAGTGAAGCCGGACGGGAGCCGGAAGGACGTCTGCACAGGCGGTCATACGTTCTGGGTCACTTCGTCGTGCGACCTCCCTCTCATCCGGCGTCGCGAGCGCAACCCCAGCCCTTAGACTCCCTCGCGTGACACGCTGCGGGACGGTTGGCAAGATGGCCCGAGCGGTCGGCAAGGTGCGGTAACAGGGAGGAAGCGTCTCGTGAGCAGCAGGCCATCCCGAGGCGCTGCTCGCCTCGCAGCCATACTCGACGCGCTTCCCGACGCATTGGTGCTGGTCAACGCCAACGGGACCGTCGTCAACGCCAACACCATCGCCCTGGAGGCCTTCGAGGCGCCGGGGACGGCGTTGGTCGGGCGCGGGCTGCTCGATCTGCTGCCCCACTTCGACTCCAAGCTGATTCCGGGCTCCATGCGGCGGCCGGATCACATGGATCCGCAGGGGCGGACCAAGCCGACCCGGATGATGGCCCGGCGGACCGACGGCAGCGAGTTCCCGGTCGAGGTCACGTCCGCGAATCTTGAGAACGGGCAACAGGCCTACGACAGCTACGGCTACACGGGTGACGAGCTGCTCATGCTCGTCGTGCGGGACCTTTCCGGGACCGTCGACACCGAGGCCGAGCTGGCGCGTTCGCAGCGGCAGACCGAGATGATCCTGCGGGCCGCGTCGGAAGGTGTCGTAGGGACCGACACCGAGGGGCGGATCGTCCTCGTCAATCCGGCCGCCGCTCAGATACTGGGTTACCGGGCCAGTGACCTGGGTGGACGGGAGCTGCACACGCTCGTGCTGCACTCCCGTGCCGACGGGTCCCCCTTCCCGTACGAGGAGTCCCCGCTCGCCGACACCCTGCGCTCGGGGCGCAAGCACCGGGTGCGGGGGCAGGTGCTGTGGTCCAAGGGCGGGGACAAGGTGTCCGTCGACCTGACGACCGCGCCCGTCCGCGACGGCGACCAGCTCGTCGGCGCCGTGATGACCTTCGCCGACCGGCGGCCCTACGACGCCCTCGCCGAGGAGAAGGCGGCGGAGGACGAGCGGCATGCCCAGGAGCTGGAACGGCTCGCCGAGGAGCACGCCTCCCAGCTGACCGCCCTGCGGCAGAAGCAGGTGGCCGAACTCGAGGAGCTCAAGGAGCGGCACGCGGAGGAGCTCGCCGCGGGCGAGGAGCGCTACGCCGCGCTCGGGGAGCGGGAGAAGGACCGGTACGAGGCGCTGGCGGGCCGGCATGAGCAGCTGCTGACGCTGCTCGCGCGTTCGCTGCGGGGTCCGCTCGACGAACTCCGTCGTGAGCTGGCCGCGCTCGCCGCGGACGACGCGGGCCAGTTGTGGCCCGAGGCCAACCAGGTGCTGCACCACCTCTCGGCCGGATACTCGCGGATCACGACGCTGATCGACAACGTCCTGGGCTACCAGCGGCTCGACTCGGACGGCGAGGGGGTCACCCGTACGAAGGTGATGCTCGACGCCGTCGTCGCCGCGGGTGTCGACGGGGCCGTCGAGCTCATCGGGCCCGGGCGGGTGCAGTTCGCGGTGCACGCGCCGCCCATCGAGGCCGAGGTCGACCCGCAGCGCCTCGCCACCGCGCTCGCGCATCTCGTCGCGGATGTCGCCGGCGTCGACGCCACCGGCAACTCGCCCGTGTCGGCGGGCGGTTACATGGACAACACCGTGGTCGTCGCGGCGGCCCAGCGCGGTGAGGTCGTACGGATCGAGGTGCGTGGGCCGTACACCGGGGGAGACCCGGTGCACGAGCCGATCGTGCGCGGGATCGTGCGGGCTCATGGTGGTGTGCTGCAGACGCACGAGGTGCCGGGGATGAGCGGCAGTGCGTACGTCCTCGAAGTGCCGATCGGCGGTGGGGCCGGGGCCGTTCCCGCCACTCCCGTCGAGGCCGGCGCGGCTGAGGCCGGTGACGGGACCGAGGCCGCCGTCGAGGGCGGCGAGCAGGGTGCCGGGGGCGGTCGGCGGCGGGCCCGGCGGTCCTCCGTCGACGCCTTCCTGGAGAGCGACACGCCCGGTGCCGAGGCCGAGGCAGGCGACGCCGAGGGCGCGGCGCCCACCGGTCGGCGGCGCAGGCGGGCGGCCGCGCCTGCGCCGGAGCTCCCGCAGGGCGCGGGGGACGGCGGCGAGGGCTCCGGCGGTACCGGGCGGCGGCGCGGGCGACCGGCCGAGAGCGGTGACGGCGGCGAGGGCGGCCCGGACGGCCAGGGCGGTGTCGCCGAGGGCTCCGTCGTCATGGCGGGCGAGCACGCTGCGGGGACCGCAGCCGTCGGCAACGGGCTCGGCGGGACCGTACCCCCGCAAGGCGTGCCCGCACCCAGTGGGCGACGTGCCCGGCGTGACGGCGGCGAGCAGCACGCGCTGCCGCCCGCGCTGCCTGCGGGCGGTGACGCCGCTCAGCCGGGTTCCGAGGTCGCTACGGCCGGTTCGGGTGAGGGCCCCCAGCCGACCGGGCGTCGGCGGCGTGCCCTGGCCGCGGCGGCCGAGCGCGGTGCCGCGCAGGCGCAGGAGACGGGGCCTCGTCAGGTGTTCGCGCTGCCGCCCGCCGCGGCGGACCGGACTGCCGCCGCCGACGGTGCGGACGGTGTGGACGGTGTGGAGGGGCAGGGCGGCGCGGAGCCGACTCCGGCCCCGGGTTCGGCTCCGGCCATGACTCCGACCACGGCTGCGGGTGCCGCTGCGGCTGCGACGGCTGCCGGGGCGGCCATGACTCCGGCTTCGCCTGGGGCTCCGGGCCAGATGCCGGATGCGGTTCCGGGTGCGGTTCCGGGTGCGGTCCCGGGTGCGGGTCAGGTGCCGGGTCAGGTGCCAGCTCCTGCGCAGGGTCAGGCCCCGGGTCAGGTCCAGGTTCCGGAGCAGGTACAGGTTCCGGCTCAAGCCCAAGTTCCGGGTCAAGCCCAGGTCCCCGGGCAAGGGGCCCCCGGTGACGTACTCGTCGACGAAGGCCGGCACGATGCCGTGTCGCACGACCAGTCCGAGGACCACACCCCGCCGCAGCCGCATCCGACCAGCGCGCCGACCGGGCGTCGTCGCCGGGCCGTGGGTCAGCCGGCGGAAGCCGCCGGGGCGCCGACGCAGGCTGCCGCCGGTCAGGGCGTGCAGCAGGGTCAGCCCCAGCCGGTGCCTGGCCAGCCCGCCTCCGCGCAGCCGGTGCCGGGCCAGCCCCTCCCCACCGAGGCAGCCCCGGCGCAGGGCGCCCCGGCCCCCCAGCCGTGGCCCGCTGCCGACGACACCTCCGGCGCGGGGACAGCCGTACCGGCGAACGTCGCCGCGGCGACCCCCGCGCCCCCGCACGCGGCCGGTGCTCCCGTCCCGCCGCAGGGCGCCGTCGGCCCCGTACCGCCGAATCCGAACGCAGCTCAGCAGGCGCAGCCCCAGCCCGCCCCGGGCACGCCTGCTCCGGGCACGCCGTTGCCTCCCGAGGCTGCCGCGGCGGCCCAGGCCCCCCAGCAGCAGCGTGCGGCGCAGCCGCTGCCTGCCGAAGCCGCCGCCGCTCCGGGTGCCCCCGTCGACCCGAACTCGACGCAGGGGCGGGCGATCAGTGTGCGGACGCTGGGGCAGGGAGTGCCCTTCACGCGGCAGGCGGCGCAGGTGCAGCAGCCGTCGGCGACGCCTCCCCCGCATCAGACCAGCGGTGGACGGCGCCGCAAGCTGGGTACGCCGCCCGACCCCGCCACCCGGACCGGCGCGCCGGCGGAGCAGGCGGCACGGCCGCATCCGCAGGCCGAGCAGCCGGTGCCCGCGCAGCCGGTTCCCGCCCCGTCGCCGCAGCCGTCGCTCGGCGGGCAGTCCCAGCCGTCGCAGGCCGGGCAGTCGCGGCTGGCGCCGATGACCGAGGGCGCCGGGCGGTCGTACGCCATAGGCGCGCCGGACGAGAACGCCGCCGAGGGACCCGAGCCGCTGGACGGGCCGGGCGGGGCCGTCGAGGTCGCCGACACTCCGCGCCCGCAGCCGATGGACGACGAGCTGCCGCCGGAGCCGCTGGACAACCCGCGGCGGCTGCTGGTGTGGCCGGCGCCGGACGTGACGACCCAGCAGGCGCTCAGTGACCGCGGCTACCGGCCCGTCATCGTGCACTCGCGCGAGGAGGTCGACGCCCAGATCGCGGCGTTCCCGGCCGCGCTGTTCGTCGATCCGCTGACCGGGCCGATCACGCGGACCGCGCTGCAGTCGCTGCGGCAGGCCGCCGTCGCGGCCGAGGTGCCGGTGATGGTGACGGCGGGGCTCGGACAGGCCTCACGGGAGGCGGCGTACGGCGCCGATCCCGCCGTCCTGCTGAAGGCGCTCGCGCCCCGGGACAGCGAGCAGCATCCACCGCGTGTCCTGCTCATCGAGGAGCACGCGGAGATCGCGCTGGCGTTGACCGCGACGCTGGAGCGGCGCGGGATGCAGGTGGCGCGGGCCGCGAGTGACGCCGACGCGGTGGCGCTGGCGGGCGACTTCCGGCCGAACCTGGTCGTGATGGACCTGATGCAGGTCCATCGGCGCCGGGCCGGGATCGTGGACTGGCTGCGTGCGAACGGACAGCTCAACCGCACCCCGCTCGTCGTCTACACCGCCGCCGTCGACCAGGCCGACCTGCCGCGGCTGGCCTCCGGCGAGACGGTGCTGTTCCTCGCCGAGCGGTCCACCAGCGGTGAGGTGCAGTCCCGGATCGTGGACCTGCTGTCTCGGATCGGGACGAACTGACCAACCGGCCGGCCGACGTGCGTCAGCGCGCGACGAGCCTGCGCGCCGCTTCCTTGACCGAGGCGCGCAGGCGGTCACGGTCACTGTCCTCGCCGCCCACCAGGATGCGGCTCATCTGAGGCACGACGGTGGCCCAGTTGGCCATCGCCACCAGCAGGAACAGCAGGTCCTGGGCCGGGATCGCGTCGGTGATCACGCCGCGGTCCTGGCCGTCGCGGACCGCGGCGACCTTGTGGGCGTAGTGCTCGTGGCGCTCGGTCTCGTCGGGCAGTTCCGTGCTGCCGTACTGGATGCCCTCCCAGTAGAGGAGGCGCAGCAGTTCGGGGTGGGCGGCGTGGTAGTCCATCAGCCGGTCCAGCCAGCCCTCGATGTCGTCCGGGTCGACCGGGACGGCTGCCGCGAGATCGACCATGGAGCGGCCGAGGACCTGGGAGAACAGCTGCGCCTTGTTGCCGAAGTAGGCGTAGATCAGCTGCTTGTTGGCCTTGGCCTCGGCCGCGATGCGGTCGATACGGGCGCCCGCGATGCCGTACCGGGCGAACTCGGCGACCGCCGCGTCGAAGATCCGGGCCTTGGTCGCCTCGGGGTCCCTTACTGCCATGGGATCAGGGTAGCGGGTAAGTAACCAACTGTTTGGTTGACGAGAGGGCGTGTGCGGCGCAGACTGTCGACAGGCATTCAACCAACCAGTTGGTTGCTAGAGACCCAGTTGGTTGCCAGAGAAGGCTCGAAGGACTCGAAGACTCGGAGGAGTCACTCCGCTCATGGCATCGACCACCACAGCTCACCCCCTCCGTACGCCCACCCCGGAGACGACGACGTCCCGCCTCTTCCTCCCCCTCATCGCCCTGTGCTCCGCCGTCACGGCCGCCAACATCTACCTCGCGGCCCCGCTCCTCTCGGTCATCGCCCAGGACTTCGGGACCGCTCCCTCGGCCGTGGCCTGGATCGCCTCGGTCGCACAGTTCGGCTACGCCGCCGGCCTGCTCTTCTTCGCCCCGCTCGGCGACCGCGTGAGCCGGCGTCCGCTGGTGGCCGTGCTGTCGCTGGCCACGACGGCGGCCCTGGCCGCGGGCGCGGCGGCGCCCGGGACCGGCGCGCTCGCGGCCGCGGTCCTCGTCGCCTCCGCCGCGACCGTCGTACCGCAGCTGCTCGTTCCGCTCGTCGCCGAACGCGCCCCCGCCGAACGCCGCGCCCGCCATGTCGCCGCCGTCATCGCGGGCCTGTTCACCGGCATCGTCGCGGCCCGCGTCCTCGGCGGCCTGGCCGGTCAGGCCTTCGGCTGGCGGTGGGTGTTCGTGGGGGCGGCCGTACTCACCGGCGCACTCGGCCTGCTGACGGCCACCGTCCTGCCGGCCGAGCGCCCCCGCCGCACCGGCGGCCTCTTCTCCGGTCTCACCGAGATGCCGGGCCTGGTGCGCCGCTCCCCCGACCTGTGGCGCGCATGCGTACGACAGGCCGGCATGTTCGGCGCCTGGAGCGCCCTGTGGACCTCACTGACGCTGCTGCTGACGGGCAAGCCGTACGACCTCTCGACCGCGACCGCCGGGCTCTTCGGCCTCTTCGGGCTGGCGGCGAGTGTCGTGGCGCCGCTCGCGGGCGGCCTGGTCGACCGTTTCGGCGCCGCCAAGGTCGTACGGTCCGCGTATCTGCTCGCCGCTCTGTCCGTGCCGCTGTTCTGGCTGGGCGGGCACGTGATGGTCGCGCTGTTCCTGGCCGCCGTCGCCATCCACGCCGCCCTGGTCGCCTCCCACGTCGCCAACCAGACCCTGGCCCTGACGACCACGACCTCCCCCGCGACCGCCAACAGCGCCTACGTCGTCGCCGGTTTCGCAGGCGGCGCCACCGCCTCGGCCCTGGCGGGCTTCGCCTTCGGACATTTCGGCTGGGGCGGAGTGTGTGCGGTGGCCGGGGTCTGGCTGGTGGTGGGGTGGGGGGTGACCGCTGGGCGGCGGTGACGATGACGGAGGGCGTGAGTCGTACGGCGGTGAGGGTGCCGTTTCTCGGTGGGTCGTGCGGTGCCGTACGTCGGTGGAGCGTACGGCGGTGCAGGTGCCGTACCTCAGGCAAGCCGTACCTCAGGCAAGTACTCGGCGGCCGGGACGAACCCGCCTCGTCCCGGCCGCCGTATGCGGGTCAGAGCTGGGTGACGTCCAGGTCGCCCTCGGCGTACTGCCTGCGCAGCACCTTCTTGTCGAACTTGCCGACGCTCGTCTTCGGCACCGCCGGGATGACCGTCCAGCGCTCCGGGAGCTGCCACTTGGCGATCTTGCCCTCGTCGGCGAGGAAGGCGCGCAGCGTCTCGAAGTCGGTGGTGGCGCCCTCCTTGAGGACGACGGTGGCCAGCGGACGTTCGCCCCACTTGTCGTCGGGGACGGCGACCACGGCGGCCTCGGCAACGTCCGGGTGGGACATCAGCGCGTTCTCCAGCTCGACCGAGGAGATCCACTCGCCGCCGGACTTGATGACGTCCTTGGCGCGGTCGGTGAGGGTGAGGAAGCCGTCGGGGGAGATGGTGCCGACGTCGCCGGTCTTCAGCCAGCCGTCCTCGCTGAACTTGTCGGCGGGGCGCAGGGGTTCGGCGTCGGGGCCGTTGTAGTAGGCGCCCGCGATCCAGGGGCCGCGCACCTCCAGCTCGCCGGCCGACTCGCCGTCCCAGGGGATGCGTTCGCCGCCGGGGCCGGTGAGACGGGCCTCGACGCTCGTCGGGAAACGGCCCTGGGTGAGGCGGTACGCGAACTCCTCCTCCGTACCGACCGCATGCGCCGGCGGCCGGGCGACCGTGCCGAGCGGGGAGGTCTCCGTCATGCCCCAGGCGTGGCAGACCCGCATGCCCAGCTTGTCGAACGCCTCCATGAGCGAGGGCGGGCAGGCCGAGCCGCCGATCGTGACCTGGCCGAGGGTGGAGACGTCCCGCGGCTTCGCGGTGAGCTCGGCGAGCAGGCCCTGCCAGATGGTGGGCACGGCGGCCGCGTGGGTCGGCTTCTCGCCCTCGATCATCTCGGCGAGCGGCGCGGGCTGCAGGAAGCGGTCCGGCATCAGCATGTTGACGCCGGTCATGAAGGTGGCGTGCGGCAGTCCCCAGGCGTTGACGTGGAACTGCGGGACCACGATCAGCGAGGTGTCCTGGTCGGTCAGGCCCATCGACTGGGTCATGTTGACCTGCATGGAGTGCAGGTAGACCGAGCGGTGGGAGTAGACGACACCCTTCGGGTCCCCGGTCGTGCCCGAGGTGTAGCACATGGAGGCGGCCTGACGCTCGTCCAGCTCCGGCCAGTCGTACGTGGTCGGCTTGTCGGCGATCAGCTCCTCGTACTCGTGCACCTGCACGGCCGCCCCCGCCAGCGCGGAACGGTCACCCGGCCCCGACACCACCACGTGCTCCACCGTCTTGAGGTGCGGCAGCAACGGGGCGAGGAGGGGGAGGAGCGAACCGTTGGCGATGACCACCCGGTCGGCCGCGTGGTTGACGATCCAGGCCAACTGCTCGGCCGGGAGGCGGAGGTTGAGGGTGTGCAGGATCGCGCCCATGGAGGGGATCGCGAAGTACGCCTCGACGTGCTCGGCGTTGTTCCACATCAGGGTCGCGACCCGCTCGTCGCCGGCCACGCCCAGGTCCTCGCGCAGGGCGTGCGCCAGCTGTGCCGCACGAGCGCCGACCTCGGCGAAGGAACGGCGGTGCGGCTCGGCCTCTCCGGTCCAGGTGATGACCTGCGATGAGCCGTGGATCGTCGACCCGTGGGTCAGGATCCTCGAGATCAGCAGCGGTACGTCCTGCATGGTGCTCAGCACGGCGTCCTCCCGGGGCGACATTGCCTACGCGGTAGTAAGGGTTGCGGAGATTCTGCGCGCATACCGCGCGGTATGTCACTAGGGGCGGGTGATCGATCATGTCACGTTGCGTTCATGGCGCCGTGACGATACGGGGGAGGCGGGGTCCCTTGGGGCGGGGCAGTCGGCCGGTGTGGGCTGGAGGGCCGACGGGGTGGAATGGCGGGCCAGCGGGGTGGAATGGGGGCCGACGGGGTGGAGGTGGGTTATGGGGCCGACTCGGTGGCCGACCTGGCCGGCGCAGCAGGTGACAGAGCCGCCGCGGGCCCGGGGGGAGGGCCTCACCGTCAGCCTGCGCCGGCGCCTAGCGGACCAGCCCCAGCTCAGGGTCCTCGCGCAGCTTCCCGAGCGCTCGTGACACCGCCGACTTCACCGTGCCGACGGACACCCCGAGCACCTCGGCGGTCTGGACCTCGCTGAGGTCCTCGTAGTACCGCAGGACGACCATCGCCCGCTGCCGGGCCGGCAGCCGCATGATCGCGCGCCACATCGCGTCGTGCAGCGCCTGCTTCTCAGCCGGGTCGTCGTGGCCGGGGGTGGGCTCCGGCTCGGGCAGCTCGTCGCAGGCGAACTCGTCGACCTTGCGCTTGCGCCACTGCGATGTCCGCGTGTTCAGCAGCGCCCTGCGCACATAGCCGTCGAGCGCACGATGGTCCTGGATGCGCTCCCAGGCGACGTAGGTCTTGGTGAGCGCTGTCTGCAGCAGGTCCTCCGCGTCGCTCGGGTTCGCGGTCAGCGAGCGGGCGGTACGCAGCAGCACCGGCTGGCGGGCCCGCACGTACGACGTGAAGGAGGGATACGTCGCATTCGGCAGGGACCGCGTCGCGGCGTCGGAAGCGCTGGTGCAGACGGGTGTGGTCATGGCTCCACGCTATGAGCGGGCCCTGCTCCAGCGGATCGGCCGCAGGTGCCGAAGCAACGTCCGCCTCAGGTTGTAGGGGTGGGGCTGACTCCACCTCCTGAAGGTGGACGAGCAGGGGACACCTACTGCGGGATTACCCCTGGGGGTCACCCGTCGGTGGCAAGGACCAGCCCCGACGTCGGCACGCCCGTGCCCGCCGTCACCAGCACCCGCTCCGCCCCGGGTATCTGGTTCACGGATGTCCCCCGCACCTGTCTCACCCCCTCCGCGATGCCGTTCATCCCGTGCAGATACGCCTCCCCCAGCTGCCCCCCGTGTGTGTTGAGCGGCAGCCGCTCCTCGGCCACGAAGTCCCCGGCCTCCCCCTTTCCGCAGAACCCGAACTCCTCCAGCTGCATCAGCACGAAGGGGGTGAAGTGGTCGTACAGGATCCCCACGTCGATCTCCCCCGGCCCCAGCCCCGCCGTCCGCCACAGCTGCCGCGCCACCACGGCCATCTCCGGCAGACCGGTGAGGTCGTCCCGGTAGAAGTTCGTCATCTGCTCCTGCCCTCGGCCGGCACCCTGGGCCGCCGCCGCTATGACAGCCGGGGGACGGGGCAGGTCACGGGCCCGCTCGGCGGACGTGACGACGAGTGCCTGGCCGCCGTCCGTCTCCTGGCAGCAGTCCAGCAGCCGCAGCGGCTCGACGATCCAGCGCGAGACCGCGTGGTCGGCGAGGGTGATCGGTCTGCCGTGGAAGTACGCGGCCGGGTTGGTCGCCGCGTACTTGCGGTCGACGACGGCCACCTGCCCGAACACCTCCGGCGTCAGCCCGTACGTGTGCAGATATCGCTGGGCCGCCATCGCCACCCAGGAGGCCGGCGTGAGCAGCCCGAACGGCAGCGACCAGCCGAGCGCCGCCCCCTCCGCCGACGGCTCCCGGTGCTGCACTCCCGACCCGAAGCGCCGCCCCGACCGCTCGTTGAACGCCCGGTAGCAGACCACCACCTCCGCGACCCCGGTCGCCACGGCGAGCGCTGCCTGCTGGATGGTCGCGCAGGCCGCGCCGCCGCCGTAGTGCACCCGGGAGAAGAAGGACAGCTCACCCATCCCGCAGGCCTGGGCCACGGTGATCTCCGGGCTGGTGTCCATCGTGAACGTCACCATCCCGTCCACGTCCCCCGGCGTCAGCCCCGCGTCGTCCAGCGCGGCCTGCACCGCCTCCACGGCCAGCCGGAGCTCACTGCGCCCGGAGTCCTTGGAGAACTCGGTGGCCCCGACACCGACAATCGCCGCCCGCCCGGCAAGTGTGTCCCGCACACGCATGCTCATGCCGGGCCCTCCGGTGATGCGGTGACCGTGGCCGTCGTCGAAGCGCTGCCCGCCGCTCCCGCTGACATGCTGTCCGCCGCCCTCGCCGGGACGGTGACCGCAGTCCCAGCCGGGACGGTAACCCTCACCGTGCCGGTCACGTGTCTGCCGATGCCGTTCGCGCCGACCACCCGTACCGTCGCCGTGTCGCCGTCGACCTCCTCGACCGTGCCCGTCAACACCATCGTGTCTCCCGGGTAGTTGGGCGCCCCGAGTCGTATGGCCACCTTGCGCAGCACGGCCGTCGGTCCGAAGTGGTCGGTGATGTAGCGGCCGACCAGGCCATTGGTCGTGAGGATGTTCATGAAGATGTCGGGAGAGCCCTTCTGATGGGCCAACTCCGCGTCGTGGTGCACGTCCTGGTAGTCGCGCGAGGCGATGGCACCGGCCACGATCAAGGTGCGGGTGATCGGGACCTCCAGCGGTGGCAGTCCGTCACCGGCCTTGATGCGGTTCCCCGCCACGCCCTCACCGGCGCTCATGTGACCACCTCCCGAATGTGCTGAGACTCCTGAGCGCGCCAGACCGGCAGCACCAACTCCTGGTCGTGCTCCTGGAATTCGAGCCGCACCGGCAGCCCGATCCTGACCTTGTCGTACGGCACCCCCACCACGTTGCCGATCATCCGCACGCCCTCGGCCAGTTCGATCAGGCCGACCGCGTAGGGCGGGTCGAAGGCGGGAAACGGTGGGTGGTGCATCACGACGTACGAATAGACCGTCCCCTCTCCACTCGCCTCGACCTTGTCCCAGTCCAGGCCGCCGCAGGCGTTGCAGCCGGGCAGCCAGGGGTGGCGCAGGGTGCCGCAGGCGGTGCAGCGCTGGATGAACAGGGTGTGCCGCTGGACGCCCTCCCAGAAGGCGGCGTTGTCACGGTTGACCACGGGGCGGGGGCGAGCAGGCTGCTCGCGTGGCCCCGACTGACCGGCCTGACGTGGCTGACCTGCCTGACGTGCCTGACCGGCCTGGCGTGCCTGACCCGCCTGACGTAACCGGTCGGGCCGATGCAACCGGCCGGCCTGGCGTATGGGTGCGTACTTGAGGATGCGGAAGCGGTGGGTGCCCGCCAGGTCGGTGCCGACGCGGATGTCCATGCGGGTCGTGACGAAGTAACCCGTGCCGAGCTTCGTCGTCTTCCTCTCCGAGACCGACTCGATCACCGAGTCGAAGGCGATCTCGTCCCCGGGCCGCAAGGGTCGTAGATACTCCTGCTCGCAGTCGGTGGCGACCACCGAGGTGTAGCCCGCCTCGTCGAGCAGCCCGAGCAGTTCCTCGTAGGCGTGCGCGCGTCCCGTATGGCCGGAGAGGCCGCTCATGGTCCACGCCTGGAGCATGGTGGGCGGAGCTATGGCGTCCAGCCCCGAGTACGCCGGGTTGGTGTCACCCATGGCCTCGCACCAGTGCCGGATCATGGGCGCGTTGACGGGGTCCTTGCCCACGCGCGACACAGCGGCACGCTCCCCCTCGTAGGCCTTCAGCCGCGTCTCGAACTCCTCGCGCGCTTCCGCCTCATGGCTCACCGCCGGCTCGTAGCTCACCGTCGCCCCCTCGTCCTCATCGCCCCACGGCGCATCGCACTGACACTTCTGGTACACCGCGAACACCGATCCGGTTCCCACGAGTTTTTGGGAACATCGCGAGGCGGTCGGGGTTCCGTGCCCAGACCCCGGTTCCCGGTCCCATCCCCAAAAACGAAGATTTCTGACTGTCCGTCAGATGCGTACCACTGTCAAGGCTGCAGCGGGCCGTCGAAGGCACCGGAAGACCGGCGCAGCCCGCCGGATGACTGCCGAAGCCCGCCGGATGGCTGCCGAAGCCCACCGGAAGACCGACGCAGCCGCACCGGAAGACTGCCGAAGGCCACCAGAAGACTGCCGAAGCCCACCGGCGGGCCATCGAATAGCCAGGAGGAACACGGAAAAACGCCTGCGCGGCGGCACCGAAGTACCGCCGCGCAGGCGCGTTGCACCCCACAGCACACCCCACAGATCCGAGGGGGCCGGCGCCTGAGCACCGGGGCGCCGGCCCCCTCAGCTCACCACCAGAGCGGAGTGAAGTTGACGGACGTGTTGTCGTCGCCCTGATTGACGGCCGTGAACGCGGAGCCGTTGACCTGGGCCGTGTTGCTCTGGTTCGAGGCACCGGAGCCGGTCGCCTGCTGCTGTGTGGTGGACGAGGTGCCGTAGTTGTCGCCGCCGACCCCGCTGCCGATGAGGCCCTGGGCGGCGTTCGTGACGGCCGCGCTGGATCCGTCGTCCGCGAAGGCACCGTTGTCCGCCGTCGCCACGCCGGTGAACAGTACGGCGGCGAGCGGGAGTGCGGAGACGGCTGCGATGACGCGGGCGGTACGGATGCTTGCCATGTTGTTCCTCCAGAACAGGTGCGCCCAGGCTCCCCGCCGGACGCGTAGGTAGTGCAGAAGTACTGGTCGTTCCAAGGCAGTTGGCCGACCGCCCTGGAGCTGTGCACGACGTCGCGAGATCAGAGTTGCCCACCGAATCCCCGGCGAACCACCCCGGAAGCCGCTATTCGCCCTGAAGCGTGATGACAAGTCGATAAACCCCTTTCGCCACTTCTAGCCGTCCAAGACGGGGTGGTACGGACAGCTCCACCTCAAGCCCCACAAGGGACGAAAGGTTCCAGCAGGCCGCCGACGAACCTCCGTCGACCGGCGGGTCACCCGGCGAGTCGCGCGGCGAGCCACAGTCCACCCCTCTTTCTTTTTTCGAACGTTCGTACGAACATGGAGTCATGGCCACCACCGACCGGCAGGCCACGACGCTGGCCCTCGCACACGCCCTGTCAGCCGCCGAACGCGGACTGGCCGTCATCCCCCTGTCCCGGACGAAACTCCCGGCCCTGCGCTCCCCGCACCGCGACGACCCCGGCCCGGTCCCCTGCCACGGCGAGTGCGGCCGCTTCGGACACGGCGTCTACGACGCCTCCACCGATCCCGCCCGCATCCGTGAACTCTTCGCGGCCGCCCCCTGGGCCACGGGCTACGGCATCGCATGCGGACTGCCCCCGCACCACCTGATCGGCATCGACCTCGACACCAAATCCGGTACGGACTCCTCCACCGCCCTGCGCGAACTGGCGCTGCGCCACCTGTTCACGATCCCGCCCACGGTGGTCGTCCTGACCCCCAGCGGCGGCCGCCATCTCTGGCTGACCGGCCCGCCCGACGTCGTCGTCCCCAACTCGGCGGGCCGCCTCGCACCCGGCATCGACATCCGCGGCGCCGGCGGCTACCTCGTCGGCCCCGGCTCCCGCACCGACCACGGCGTCTACAGCACCGCCCCCGGCACCTCCCACATCGCCCCCGCGCCCTGTCCGCGCGCCCTCCTGCGCCTTCTGCTCCCTCCGCCCCGCACGCACCACTCCACGCCCCCGTCGACAGGCGGTCACGGGCAGGGACTCGTCCAGTTCGTGCTCGCCGCCCACGAGGGCCAGCGCAACACCCGCCTGTTCTGGGCCGCCTGCCGCGCCTACGAGGACGGCATCGGTCCCGCCCTCACCGACCCCCTCCTCGAGGCGGCCCTCAACACCGGCCTGACCGAACGCGAGGCCCGCGCGACGATCGCGTCGGCTGCGCGGATGACGGGGCACCGGCCCTGACTAGGCACTGGCCTTGACGGGGCACCGGCCCTGACTGGGCACCCGCCTTGACGGGGCGCGCGGGCCTCGGCGCGCGCCCGATGAGGCGTCTCGGGGTCCTCAGGCGCCCGTCAAGGGACGTCCGGTGCCCGCAGGCGCCTGACCGGCACCTTGAAATTCACAGGAGCTCGATGCACCACCGCCCTAGAGTGCCGACCATGTCGCTGACCCGCGTCGTCCTCGCGTCCGGCCGCTCGCTCGACCTCTCCGAGCTGCGGTTCTCCTCGACGTACGGCGGAATGCTGGAGGGCTACCCGTGCAAGCCGGTCAACGACATGAAGATCAAGGGACTCGTCCGCGCCGCGGAACACGCCCACCCCGCCGTGCCGGTGCACCTCGTTCCGCCACCGCGCGAGTATCCCGACCAGTACGCGGGCGCGTTCGGCCCGGTCGAGGTGCTGCCGTCGGTGGCTTGCGTGGGCGCCTTCCACTCCACGGCCCTCGACCGTGACCACGACCCGGTCCTGTACCGCTCCGCCCTCACGATCATCTGGTTCCAGCCCACCGCGCGGGTGCCGTCCGGCTGCGACGCGGAGGAGGCACTGCGGGAGGTCGACTGGGAGGGGCTGGCGCGGGACTACGAGCTCTGACCCCACTCCCGGACGACAGCCGTGGCTGAGAAATCGGCTTGCCCCGAAGGGGAACCTGTCTGCCAGGGTCGGCCGATGACCACTTCCCGATGTGACCTGATGCGCTGGCAGTTCGATCTCACCTGGGCGTTGTTCGAGTACCACCTCGAACGGCTCCGCCCCGAGGACTTCCTGTGGGAACCGGGACCCCACTGCTGGACGGTGCGCCCGGCCGCCGACGGCACCTGGGTACCGGACTGGGCGGACACCGAGCCCGATCCCGTCCCCGTGCCGACCATCGCCTGGGTCAGCTGGCACATCGGCTGGTGGTGGAGCGTGGCCGCCGACCATCTACGGGGCCGAGCGCCCCGGGAGCGGACCGACATCACCTGGCCCGGAGACGGCCCGGCGACCGTCACCTGGCTGCGCGACCTGCGCACGGACTGGCTGGCCGCGCTGGAACGGCTCGACGACAGCGACCTGGACGCCCCGGCTACGTTCCCCTCGCCGAACGACCCGCAGTACACCGTCGGCCACATGATCGGCTGGGTGAACGCGGAGCTGATGAAGAACGTCGCGGAGATCGGGCAGTTGAGGCTGCTGCTACGGGCGCAGGAAGAGAAGAAGTCGTGAGACACGCCAAGGGCCGGCCGCCCTCATGATCTGCGAGAAGGGGTGCTCGGAAATCCGGGCCCCCCTTCTCACCTGGCCTTATGCCGTCTTACAAGCGGTGGGTGTGGGATTTGAACCCACGGTGACATCGCTGCCACGACGGTTTTCAAGACCGTTCCCTTAGGCCGCTCGGGCAACCCACCTCAGCCCCGGCCACCAGGGGCGGAGCGGGTACAGCGTACCGGCCGCGAGCGTGTCGCGGGGTTCGTGGTCCGTATGGGGCGCGGTTGCTCCAGTGCCGTGGGGGTCGGGCGGGATGAAAAGGGCTCGCCGTCACGTGTCGTCGCCCAGGCGGACCCCGTTGACGGCGGTGTCGAAGACCTGCCGGTACTCGTGCCATTGCTCGTCCGGCGCGGAGAGGTAGATCACGTACTGGGTGCCGTCGGAGCTCGCGAAGGCCAGCTCCGCCGCGCGGTACTTCCGTGCTCTGCCGTCGAAGGTGAACTCCCAGTACCCGGCAGGCCGGTCCCGGAAGGTCGTCTCGGCCATCCTCACCCGTTCGTAGCCGGGGTTGTCGCGGGCTGTCTGTTCCTCTTCCGTCTCACGCCAGTGCTGCAGCGGATCGGTGCCCGCGAACTCGACGACGTTGACCCGCAGGCCCACCAGTTCCGACGGGTCTATGTAGCCGACTTCGCCGCCGGACAACGTCTTGCGGGTCCAGCCGTCCCGTACGGGCACGGAGATGCCGGTGTCCGGCTTCTCGAGGTGGTACCCGGCGGGCACCGGGGGCACGGTGGGGCTGGTACTGGGGCGGGGGCTGGTGGTGCCGGAGGGAGTGGACGCCCCGGAGCCGGAGGCGTGCGTGCTCGGATCGTCGGCGCTGACCTTGAGCCACCACACTGCGCCGCCCGCCAGACAGGCGGCGAGTGTCACCGCCAGGACCGACCGCACCACCGTACGGCGGCGGTTGCCCTTGCCCTTGCTCTCGCCCTTGCCGCCGGGAGGCGCGAGACCCTCGGCGCGGTCCGGTCGCGTGGGGGAATCGAGGCGGGCGGTCCGGGGGCCGGTCACCTCGCGCAGGCGGCGTTCGACCTCGTGTACGTCCATGCGCTGTTCGGGATCCTTGACGAGCAGACCCTCGATCACCGGGGTCAGGTCACCGGCCCTGCGTGAGGGCTCGTACGGATCCGTGGCGATGGCGTACGCCGTCTCGATCGGGGTGTCGCGGCGGAACGGGTCGCGCCCCTCGACCGCCTGGTACAACGTCGCCCCCAGGGCCCACAGATCACTGGCGGGACCGGTCTCGGGATGCGCGCCCCTGAGCCGCTCGGGGGCCAGATAGCAGATGGAGCCGATCAGTTCGCCGGGCTTGGTCAGCGAGGACGTACCCGACTCCATGGCGATCCCGAAGTCGGTCAGGACGATCCGCCCGTCGTCACCGAGCAGCACGTTGGCGGGCTTGACGTCCCGGTGCAGGACCCCGGCGTCATGGGCGGCGCGCAGGGCCGCGACCATGGCCATGCCGATCCGGGCCGCCTCCTCGGGTGGCAACGCACCGCGCCGCTCCAGTACGTCGCTCAGCGTGACCGAGGGGACGTACTCCATGACGATGCACGGCAGCCCCTCGTCATCGACGACGTCGTGCACCACGATCACGTTGGGGTGGGTGATCCGGGCGGCGCTGCGGGCCTCGCGGCGGGTGCGCTCGTAGAGCGTGCGGATCTCGTCGTCCTGCAGGTGCGGCGGGATGTGCAGCTTCTTCACGGCGACGTGGCGGCCGAGCAGTTTGTCCTCGGCACGCCAGACGGTTCCCATACCGCCGCTGCCCACCCGCTCCACCAGCAGGTACCTGCCGCCGACGAGCCGCCCGAGATCGGACACCGCGAGACCGCCCCCTTGTCTGCTTACCATTCGCGGCTCCGCTTCCCATTCGCGAACAGTCGAGGTCGAGAAGGCACCATAGCCCATCCGAACGTATGGACACGGTCGCCCCCGAACGGCAACTTCCCGCGCGGGCAACGCAATCCAGAGCCGTTACCGTCCGACGAACAGCTCCCTGGCCGTCCGGTCCGTGCCGTCGCCTCGGCGAACGACAGTGAGAACGGATCTGAGAACGGATCTGAGAACGACAGTCAGACGGGCGCCTTCCCGGCGGCGAGGACGCGTGTGCGTCGCGTCCTGGTTCCCGACCGTCCGGAAGGCGCCCGCCCCTCCCCGAGGCAAGGGCAGCAAACAGGGCAACAAACGAACACGCGCGCGTACGTCGGCTCTGGTCGGAGCCGGACGTACGCGCGCGCGGCCGTTGTGTCAGCTGTCGCCGGTGCGGGAGCCCAGGGTGAGTTCGACCGTGTGGGACTGGCCGCCGCGTTCGTAGGTGATCGTCACCTTGTCGCCGGGCTTGTGCGTCCAGATCTCGCCGATCAGGGTGGGGCCGGAGTCGATCACCCGGTCGTCGAGCTTGGTGATGACGTCGCCGGGCTTGAGGCCGGCCTTGGCGGCGGGACCGCCCGCCTCCACGGCGTCCGAGCCGCTGGCGCCCTGTTCGGTGATCTTGGCGCCGTTGGTGGTGTCCTCCAGGGAGACGGAGGCACCGATCTTGGCGTACACCGGCTTGCCGGTCTTGATCAGCTGCTTGGCAACGTACTTGGCCTGGTTGATCGGGATGGCGAAGCCGAGGCCGATCGAGCCGGACTGGCTGGTGCCGCCCAGGCCGTTGGCGGAGGACTGGATCGCGGAGTTGATGCCGATGACGTTGCCCTGCGCGTCCAGCAGCGGGCCCCCGGAGTTGCCGGGGTTGATCGAGGCGTCCGTCTGCAGGGCGCTCATGTAGGAGGCGTTGCTGCCCGTGCCGTCGCTGGAGGCCACCGGGCGGTTCTTGGCGCTGATGATGCCCGTCGTGACCGTGTTGGAGAGGCCGAAGGGGGCGCCGATCGCGATGGTCGAGTCGCCGACCGCCACGTCGTCGGAGTTGCCCAGCGTCAGCGGCTTGAGGTCCGACGGGGCGTTCTTGAGCTTGATCACCGCCACGTCGTAGCCCTGCGCGTGGCCGACTACCTCGGCGTCGTACTTCTTGCCGTTCGGGAACGTCGCCGTGAGCTTGCCGCCGTCCACCGCGTCGGCCACCACATGGTTGTTGGTGACGATGTGGCCCTCGGTGTCGAAGACGAAGCCGGTGCCGGTGCCGCCCTCGCCGCTGCTGCTCTCGGCCTCGATGGTGACGGTGCTCGGCAGCGCCTTGGCGGTCACGGACGCGACCGTGCCCGGGTCGCGCTTGATGTCGCCACCGCTGTCGGCGGCGGAGACGGTCGTCGAGGAGCTGGTGTCGTCGTTCTTGGCCAGGGTGTAGCCGAGGCCGCCACCGAGGCCGCCCGCGACCAGCGCGGCGATGAGGACCGCGGCAAGCAGTCCACCGCGCCCGCGGCCGGACTTCGGCGCCGGCTGCTGGTAGGTGGCACCCCAGCCGAAGCCCGCACCGTCACCGGCACCAGAACCCGCACCGGCACCGGCACCGGCACCGGCACCGGCACCCCCTGCGACGGCACCGCTGTCGGCGTACGGCGGGGTGGGCGGCGGCGGAGGCGGCCAGGAGGCGTCGGGGGCCGAGCCCTGGGAGGCGGGCGGCTGCGCTCCGTTCGAGGCGGCCGGGGCGGCGGGCGGCTGGGCGCCGTTGGCAGCCGCTTCGGCGGCGTACGGCTGAGCCCCGTTCGCGGCAGCCTCGGCGGCGTACGGCTGAGTGCCGTTCGAGTTGGCCGGGGCGCCGTTCGGCACCGGCGGGAGCGGAGCGGTCGGGGCGGCATCGCCCTCGGGAGCCGGGCGCTCCTGGGATGCCGGAGCAGCAGGAGCATCCACCGGCACGGGAGGTGCGGACGGGGCCGGGGGTACCGCGGCGCCCTCGTTCTCGGTGCTCACAGCTTCTCTCCTCGATCCACGGCTGTAGTTTTCGGTCGCACTCGGTCACGCCCGTTCACGCCGATGAGTACTCGTCGGCGGTAGGTGCGCTTCAGCTGTGCATGTCTTTTTGTATGCCGTCAGCTTTTCCCACAAGCCGTCAGAGCACCATAAGCGGTGGCTGTGGGTCCACGGCCACTCTTTATATAGGGCACTTCCGGCGAAACAGGCGCAATCCCAGCATCCTCAAGACTGCTTCGGCCGCACGTCTACCCGCCTGCGGTGGGACCATGACGCGGTGACCCACGCACGGCAGCAGCAGATCCAAGTCGTCGCCCACCGCGGAGCCTCCGAAGACGCTCCCGAGCACACCCTGGCCGCATACAAGAAGGCGATCGAGGACGGCGCGGACGCCCTCGAGTGCGATGTGCGCCTGACCGCGGACGGCCATCTCGTCTGTGTCCACGACCGCCGCGTCAACCGTACGTCCAACGGCCGCGGCGCGGTCTCGGCCCTGGAGCTCGCCGAGCTCGCCGCCCTGGACTTCGGCTCCCGCAAGAACCGCGACTCGTGGAAGAACCGGGCCGAGGAGCCCGACTGGGAGTTCCGGCCCGAGGACCCCGAGGACACCTCCGTCCTCACCCTGGAGCGGCTGCTGGAGCTCGTCGCCGACGCGGGGCGGCGCGTGGAGTTGGCGATCGAGACCAAGCACCCGACCCGGTGGGCGGGGCAGGTCGAGGAGCGGCTGCTGGTCCTGCTGAAGCGGTTCGGGCTCGACACACCCGTCTCGGCCGAGGAGTCCCCGGTGCGTGTCATGAGCTTCTCGGCGCGCTCGCTGCATCGCGTGCGTGCCGCCTCGCCGACGCTGCCGACCGTCTATCTGATGCAGTTCGTCTCACCCAGGCTCCGGGACGGACGGCTGCCCGCGGGCGTCGGCATCGCCGGCCCCTCGATCCGGATCGTGCGCAGTCACCCGGCGTATGTGCAGCGCCTGAAGCGGGCCGGCCACCAGGTGCACGTCTGGACGGTGAACGAGCCCCAGGACGTCGATCTCTGCGTCGAACTGGGCGTCGACGCCATCATCACCAACCGCCCCCGCGCGGTGCTGCGCCAGCTGGGCCGCTGACGCACACACACGCGCGCGTGGCCGACGCACGGTCAAGGCGGCCGACGCACGGCCAAATCGTGCTCGGCGTACGGCCAAATCGCGAAGTCGGCTCAGGGCAAGAGCGTGGCTCGGCGCACGGCCAGGGCAAGTGGCCACAGCAAACCGCACACCCGGAAACCCCTAAAACCTCATCAATCCCTGCACAACCTCTTGACCCCGGAGTCCCTTCAGCCCCATCCTCCACTCTCGGTCACACCGTCGAATTCCAGCCATCTCGATTACAGGGAGTGCTCCGGCGCGTTCGGTCCGTATTCGATCGTTGCGAGTGCGTCACCGGACGTTGATTGGCCGGTTTCCGGTACAGGCCAATGGGGCATCCACACCGTGGCGTGGGGCAAAGGAGGTCTCGGGGGTGGCGTTGGTGGTGGCACAGGAGGTGCCCACGTCGTCGAGCATGGCCGTTCCCCATGGCCCTGCGGGCGTGGGGGAAGCGAGACACCGTATGCGCTCTCAGTTGCGCAGGGGTGGCGTGTCGGAATCGGTCATCGACGACGCCGTACTGATTCTTTCCGAACTCTTGAGCAACGCCTGCAAACACGGCCGGCCGCTCGGTGACGCACTGTCCGGGGACGGTGACGTGCGGGCCGCCTGGCGCGTGGACGCGGGCGGCAGACTCACCGTGGAGGTGACGGACGGCGGCGGGCCCACCCGCCCCGCTCCGGCCACGCCCTCGGTCACCGCGCACGGCGGCCGCGGGCTGAACATCATCACCGCTCTCGCCGACGACTGGGGCGTACGGGACGACGCCCGGGGTGAGGTCACGGTCTGGGTCGTGGTCCACGACGACGTTCATGATCCGGATGCCGGGCACCGCCGCGACGACTTCGCTACGCGCGTCGCTGCGCCGACGGTGGGCGCGATGTCCGGCCTCGACTTCGCGGACGCCTTCGACGACCTGGACTGACGGCACGCTTCCGACACAGGCACTGCTCCGGCAGACGCTGCTCCACCAGAGGCCCTGCTTCCGGCACGAGCCGGTGGGTTGTCCACAGGCTCCCGTCGCGCATGGCGTGAACGGCTAGGCTCGCGCCGTACGAGACGAGCCGTAACCGGGAGACACCCACGATGGCCAAGAAGCGACCCCAGACCAAGGCCAAGCGCCCGCAGCTCAGCGACGAGGAGATCCCGGTCGTCGGCGCACGCGAGCCCTGCCCCTGCGGCAGCGGCCGGCGCTACAAGGCCTGTCACGGCCGGGCCGCCGCGCACGCGGTGACCGAGCTGGTGCACCGCCCGTTCGAGGGGCTGCCGGGCGAGTGCGACTGGGTCGCGCTGCGCGAACTGGTGCCGGCCGCCACCGTCGAGCTGCCCCTGAAGGGCGGCCTCCCCGAGGGCGTCCCGTCCGTCACCCTGGCCACCGTCCTGCCGATGGCCTGGCCGGCCCTGCGCCGCGACGACGGCTCGGTCCTGCTGGGCCTGCAGAACGACACCGCGTCGGGCGACATCAGCCGCGACCTCGCCGACACGCTCCAGCAGGCCCTCACCGCGCCGCCCGGCACCCCGGTCCAGGGCCGCCGTGCCCCGGCCGACGGTCCGCGGCTGCAGGATCTGCTCGACCCCGAAGGCGCGTTCGAGCCAGTTGTGCACACGGGCTTCGAGTTCTGGGTACCGGACGCGGAGAACGCCACTCCGGAGGTGGCCGCCTCCCTGGAGCGGGCCAACGCCGCGGCCATCCCGACCGTGCGGCTGACCGGCGTGGACTCCGCCTACTGGTGCGAGACGCCGGAGAAGAACCACCTGCGCTGGGTCATGCCGCACCCCGAGGAGCAGCTTCTGGACGCCCTCGCGCGGCTGCACGCGGCAGGGAAGTCGAACCTCGGCGAAGGCACCCGTCTCGTGGGCTCCTTCCGCGCTCACGGCCTCACCGTGCCGGTCTGGGACCTGCCGAGCGGCGTCGGCGCGGAGGACGTGGAGAAGCCGGCGGCGGAGTTCGCCGAGCGCCTCGCCGGGGCCCTGGCCACCGACGCCCCGCTCACCGCGGACGAGCGTCGCGCGCGTGGCGGCCTGACCAACCGGCAGGTCACGCTCAGCTGACGAGCACTGCGGAGATCGGGTTCGGCTGAACGGCCGTTCAGCCGAACCGGCCCGCCCGGGAAGGGTGAGTCCCCTCACAACTCCCATGCGGAGCAAGGGAATCCGTGACTGGAAAGCCCGGATCGAATTTGCGAACCGCCGATCTCTTGTTACCGTTCGAGTAGCCCGGTTGCTGGTGCATCCCCCGTCGCCAGCAACCGGGTCTTTCCATGTGCGCACTCCTTTACGGAATGACGCCGCCTGTCAACCGCCCACAGCGGTCCCGGAATTGCCCGGCGAGGAGTTGCTCGCGGAGCGCAGCAGCAGCGGACCGCTCCCGGCCCGGGACGCGAACTCCGCGACCGCCGTGTAGGCGTCCAGATTCCCCCGAGTGCGCTCCCGAGGCGTCTCGCACGTTCCCGGCTCGTCCTCGGCGCCCCCGGCGCAGCGCATCTGCACCGTGCGCCCACCGGGCCCCATGAGACTCAGCACGGAGTCCAGCGCGCCGCCGGTCGCGTTGCGGAAGTAGGTGCGCGCCCAGGTCTCGTCGCCCTGCGTGAGGACACAGGTCTGCGCCTCGACGCCTTCGGGGGAGGTGAGTTCGGGACCGCAGCGGGCGGCGGTGGCAAGGCCCAGGCCGAGCAGCAGCGAGGAGTCGACGGACTCGGCGGCGGGCGCCTTGGCGTCGGCGGGACGAGACGGGCGTACGGCACCGTCCTTCGGAGCACGGGGGGAGGGCCGTACGGCCTCATGCGCGGACGTGCGTGCGGCGGCCCGGCTCGCGTCGACGACCTGGCCGGCGGCCGCCCAGGCCAGCGGCAGGGCGACCGCGGCCGCCGCGACGGACGCGAAGGCGATCAGACGGACTCTTCTACGATTCGGCCCGCGGCGATGCGACGACGGTGCCCTATTTCCCCTGATTTGACGCGGCATACAGCGGAATGTAACGACCGCTCGGGCATGCGCCGTTCCGCGCGCGCCGTTCGGCCCTACAACTCGGGCGCGCTCACACCCGTACGAGTGAGGGCCTCAACCACGGCATCCACCACCGCCTCCACGTCCGGCACCCACGGGGAGGCCGAACCGGGCAGCGGGGCGCGCTGCCAGCTGATGGAGCCCTGGCCCGTCTCGGACGGGGGAAGGGCGATGTAGCCGCCCTCGCCGTGGAAGCGGAGGGAGCCGGGGACGAAGTCCTTGGCGTAGAGCAGTTCGCCCAGTTGCTCCATGGAGTAGGGCTTCACGAGGATCGCCCAGCGGGCGGGCGAGGCGACGACCGGGCCGAGGCGCATGCCCATGCGGTCGAGTGCGGTGAGTGCGTGAGCGGCCGGCAGGGCGGGGAGGCTGACCGCGCAGGGTGCCGTGCCGCCGGTGGCGAGGATGATCGGGGCCGTGGGCCGGTTGGTCCACCACCAGCGCACCATGCGCTCGTCGGTGGTGGCCGCGAGGAGGCCGGGGTCGAAGGGGTGGGCGCCGGGCACCGTGCACTCCGGGTCGGGGCAGCCGCAGCGGGAATGCCCCTGCGGGTGCGTCGTCACGCCCGGGAGTACCGGCCAGCGCCATTCCGTCGCGAAGGACAGGGCCGCGCTGATCAATTCAGGCCTCCCGTCGCCGCGCAGGAGCCTGCGTCGCCTTCCGAGGATCTCGCGCATGAGCGCTCGTTCCTTTCCGTTGCACCGCTGGCAACACCGTGGTCACATCACACCATGTGTCGATCACTTCACTGTGCGTACCTGTTGGCGCATCACACCCCTGCCTTGGGCAAGGGAAACCCCTATGGGCCGAACGCTGACTGCTTCCGCGGCCACCTCGCCCGTACTGCGTCTGTCAAAAGCATGGGCGTGGCGTGGGGTGGCGAAGTCTGGCGTTTAGCGTCGCGCGTATTTCTCTTCGCCTCCGCCGCGGGAGGATGGGGCCGGCCGCCGGTGGCTAAGACGCCCGGGTCCGTCACCAGGTTCCGGGTGGTTGTCAACCACCCCTGGTCTTCACCGAGTACGTACCCATCACGACCGCTGTGACGCTCCGTGGAGCGAAACCAGTCGACCGCAATACCCCGTTCCCTGAGGCAGTTTTAGGCCAACTTTGCCTTTATGCAAGAGGTCTACGCCGAGTGCTCTGGTTACCCACGGACACCAGGAATCCCGGCAGGACAATGCTGGACATCCCCTCACGAGTGCGTGTACATGTGGAGACACTGCTACCGGCGCAGAATGACATGGGGGTTTGCGATGCTTTTGAGCAATACGCACCGGCCGGAAAGCCGGACGCCATGAACGCCCCTCACCCTCCGAAAGTGGCCGGAATCGATTCAACGGTTCCCTCGCCCGCACACACTGTCGCGCCCACGCCCGCGGCGTCGGGAACCGCAGCGGTCCCCCCACCCCACGCACCAGGGGCGCTTCTTCAGGACCGTCTCGCCGGCTGGGTCTCGGACCTCACGACACTCCACGAACTCACCGAGCGCCTGGCCCGCACGGACGCACTCGCCGAAGCCCTCCAGGAACTGCTGCGCGCCGGAGCCGCCCTCGTGGGTGCCCGGCGCGGCCTCGTCGTGCTGGAACCGGCCGACGGGCTGGGCCCGGACAAGACGATCGGGCTGGGCCTCGCCCGCGCCGACCTCGGTCACATCGAGACCGTCCCGCGCAGCTCGCTGTCGTTCGGCAGGATCCTCGACGGTCTTCCGGGCGGTGACGGCGAGATCGCCGAGCCCGACCTGTTCGCCGCGGACGGACTCGACCCGCGCCACCGCGAGGTGGCCGCCCGCCTCGGCTACGCCGCGAGCTACGCGCTCCCCCTGTCCACCGAGACCGCCGGCCGCCTCGGCGCCGCCGTGTGGCTGTACGACGAGCCCGCCGAACCCGCCGAACGCCAACGCCACCTCGTCGGCCTGTACGCCCGCTACGCCACCGAGCACCTCGCCCGGCTCCTCGAAGTCGAGCGCACGCGCGCGTGCATGAAGACGATGGCCGAGGAACTGCTCCCCTCCCGCCTGCCCCGCATGGCCGGCGTCCAGCTCGCCGCACGGCACCGCACCGGCCCGCGCGGGGGCGGCGACTGGTACGACGCGCTGCCGCTGCCGGACGCCGCGCTCGGCCTGGCCGTCGGCTCGGTGACCGGGTCCGGGCCCAGCGCCATCGCCGCGATGGGACGGCTGAGGGCCAGCCTGCGGGCGTACGCCGTCATGGAGGGCGAGGACCCGGTCGCGGTCCTGTCCGACCTGGAACTGCTCCTCAGACTCACCGAGCCGGCCCGCTGCGCCACCGCCCTGTTCGCCTACTGCGAGCCCGCCCTGCGCAAGATCACGCTTGCCGGCGCCGGGCACACCCCGCCGCTGCTGATCGGCGACCGGCGCACGGAGTTCGTGGAGACCTCCGTGTCCGCGCCGCTGGGCATGCTGGCCTGCTGGGAGGCGCCGAGCGTGGAGCTGACGGTGGAAGCCGGAGAGACGGTTCTGCTCTACACCGACGGCCTGCTGCACCGCACCGGCGACCCCACCGACCGGGCGTTCACCCGGCTGCACTCGGCGGCGGCCGGGGTGCCGAGGGCCTTGCGGCACGATCCGGACGCGGTCGTCGACCACGTCCTGCGGACGGTGCTGCCGAACGGGCTGGACGCGGCGGACTCCGAGGAGGACGTGGTGCTGCTGGCGGCACGGTTCGAGTAGGTGGCCGTGAGCGGCCATAACAGGTTCCCTGGCCGCGGCATGGCAACTCTCGGTGACGTCCCCTTCTACCCTGAGCTCCCCTCTGTACGACCGTACGATGGACGGGGTCCAGTGCCGTATCAAGGAGGATGACCGTGGCCGACGAGCTCGATCCGGAGACCCCGGAGACTGAGTCGGAAGAGCCGATCAAGCAGCGGAAGAACGGACTGTACCCGGGCGTGTCCGACGAACTCGCCGAGAACATGAAGTCCGGCTGGGCCGACACGGAACTGCGCGACCTGGAGCCGATCCCCCAGGCCGCCGAGACCGCCGCACGGCGCGCCGCGCTGTCCGCGCGCTTCCCGGGTGAGCGTCTGGTGATTCCCGCGGGCAACCTGAAGACCCGCTCGAACGACACGGAGTACGCCTTCCGGGCGTCGGTCGAGTACGCGTATCTCACCGGCAACCAGACCGAGGACGGCGTGCTCGTCCTGGAGCCCGTGGCCGACGGTCACCAGGCGACGATCTACCTCCTGCCGCGCTCCGACCGGGAGAACGGCGAGTTCTGGCTGTCCGGCCAGGGCGAGCTGTGGGTCGGCCGCCGGCACTCGCTCACCGAGGCGGAGAAGCTGTACGGCATCCCGGCCTCCGACGTGCGCGAGCTGGCGGACAAGCTCCGCGAGGCGACGGGCCCCGTGCGCGTGGTGCGTGGCTACGACGCCGGCATCGAGGCCGCGCTGACCGACAAGGTCACCGCCGAGCGGGACGAGGAGCTGCGGGTCTTCCTGTCCGAGGCGCGGCTGGTCAAGGACGACTTCGAGATCGGCGAGCTGCAGAAGGCCGTCGACTCGACCGTGCGCGGCTTCGAGGACGTCGTGAAGGTCCTCGACAAGGCCGAGGCGACGTCCGAGCGCTACATCGAGGGCACGTTCTTCCTCCGCGCGCGCGTCGAGGGCAACGACGTCGGCTACGGCTCCATCTGCGCGGCCGGTCCGCACGCCTGCACGCTGCACTGGGTGCGCAACGACGGGCCCGTGCGCTCGGGTGATCTGCTGCTGCTCGACGCGGGCGTCGAGACGCACACGTACTACACCGCCGACGTCACGCGGACGCTGCCGATCAACGGCCGGTACAGCGAGCTCCAGAAGAAGATCTACGACGCCGTGTACGACGCTCAGGAGGCCGGTATCGCGGCGGTGAAGCCGGGTGCGAAGTACCGGGACTTCCATGACGCGGCCCAGCGTGTGCTGACCGAGCGGCTCGTGGAGTGGGGGCTCGTCGAGGGGCCCGTGGAGCGGGTGCTGGAGCTGGGGCTGCAGCGGCGATGGACGCTGCACGGGACGGGGCACATGCTCGGCATGGACGTCCATGACTGCTCTGCGGCGCGGACGGAGACGTACGTGGAGGGGGTGCTGGAGCCGGGGATGGTGCTGACCGTCGAGCCCGGCCTGTACTTCCAGGCCGACGACCTGACCGTGCCGGAGGAGTACCGGGGGATCGGGGTGCGGATCGAGGACGACATCCTGGTGACCGAGGACGGCAACCGGAACCTCAGCGATGGGCTGCCTCGGCGGTCGGACGAGGTCGAGTCCTGGATGGCGGCGCTGAAGGGCTGACGTTGCATTGATGGCCGGATACCCAGAGGGGTGTCCGGCCATCATTGCGGTCTGCGGGTTGTGGGGGCTGGTCGCGCGCACGCGGCGGTAGCCGCATATCGGTACAGCCCCGCGCCCCTAAGGGGGTTGGGATGGACCTGCATCTGGAACTGGCCGTCGGCGACGGCCGTCGTGCCGGGCTTGAGCGGGCGCTGAGGGACGCCGTACGAGACGGACGGCTCGCTCCCGGGGAGCGGTTGCCTGCCACGCGGCGGTTTGCCTCCGAGCTCGGCATCTCGCGGAACACCGTGAAGGCGGCATACGACCAACTTGTCGCCGAGGGATATCTCACCGCCCGGCAGGGGGCCGGTACGCAGGTGGCCTCGCTGCCTTCGGCGGACGCAGAGGCGGCCAACGGCGCCGCACGCGCGCGTGAGCCGCGGTTCGATCTGCGGCCGGGGAGTCCGGATGCCGGGGCGTTTCCGGCGGCTGCCTGGTTGCGGGCGTTGCGGCGGGCCATCGCCACGGCGCCCTCGCCGGCGTACGACTACGGCGATCCGCGCGGTCGTATCGAGTTGCGGACCGCGCTGTCGGGGTATCTGGGGCGGGCGCGTGGGGTGATCGCGCCGCCGGAGCGGATCGTGATCACCTCCGGGTATGTGCAGGGGTTGGCCCTCCTCACGCGCGTGCTGGAGGGCGGCGTCATCGCCATGGAGGATCCGGGGTTGCCGTTCCATCGGGAGGTGGTGCGGCGCAACGGCGGCGCCGTCGTGCCTGTGCGGGTCGACGAACGTGGTCTGTGCGCCGAGGAGTTGGGGGACTGCGCTGCCGTCGTCGTCACGCCCGCGCACCAGTACCCGACCGGTGTGACCCTGCACCCGGAGCGGCGGCGGGCGCTCAGTGACTGGGCACGCGCGCGTGGCGGGCTGATCGTCGAGGACGACTACGACGGGGAGTTCCGTTACGACCGTCAGCCCGTAGGCGCGCTGCAGGGGATGGCACCGGGGCAGGTGGCGTACCTGGGCACGGCCTCGAAGACCCTCGGACCCGCGCTGCGGCTCGGCTGGATGGTGCTGCCGCCGCACCTGGTCGACGCCGTGGCCGACGCCAAGCTGCACAGTGACCATCACACCGAGTCCATCGGCCAGTTGGCGCTCGCCGAGCTGATCGACAGCCACGCCTACGACCGTCATGTGCGTGCCTGCCGGCTGCGGTACCGGCGGCGCCGGGATCAGCTCCTGGATCGGCTGGGGGCGCACCGGCATGTGCGGGGGATCGCGGCCGGGCTGCACGCGCTGGTGGAGGTCGACGACGAGGCGCGGGTGCTGGCGCGGGCGGAGGAGGAGGGGCTCGCGGTGGGGCATCTGGGGGAGCACTGGCATACGCCGGGCGGCGCCGAGGGGCGGCCGCAGGGGCTCGTCGTGGGGTACGGGACGCCTCGGGAGCGGGTGTATCCGCAGGCGTTGGAGGTGCTGGGGAAGGTACTGGGGCAGGTGCCGGAGCGCGGTTGAATTGGGGCAGTGAAAGGGCCGGTGATTGGGCCTGATGAAGGGCCCACTGCTTCCCTAGTGTCGTCTGCGTGACGAACTCCCTCGTACCGCCCGCCGGTCCCCAACGCCTCCTCGCCCTCGCCCAGTTGAGCAACTCGGTCGGGGACGGCGCCTACTACACGACATCGGCCCTGTACTTCACCCAGGTCGTGGGCCTCGCCCCCGCGCGCGTGGGGATCGGGCTGACCGTCGGGTGGGCCGTCGGCTCGCTGGTCGGGGTTCCGCTGGGGCGGCTCGCCGATCGGCGTGGTCCGCGCGGTACGGCGGTGCTGCTGGCCCTGGCGACGGGGCTTGCGGTGGCGTCCTTCACGGTCGTGCGCGGCTTCGTGCCCTTCGTGCTGGCCGCGTGTGTGTACGCCGCCGCGCAGTCCGGGCTCGGGGCGGCCCGGCAGGCGTTGCTGGCGGGGCTGGTGCCCGCCGGGGAGCGGACCGGGCTGCTCGCGCATCTGCAGTCGACGCTCAACGCCGGGCTCGCGGTGGGTGCGGGGCTGGGCGGGCTGGCGTTGCACGCCGGGACGCGAGCCGCGTATCTCGGGGTGTTCGCGCTGGACGCGGTGAGCTTCCTGGTGTGTGCGGGGTTGTTGACGCGGGTGCCGGCCGTGCGGCCTGGGCCGGTGCGGAAACGTCACGGCGGCGGGGTCCTGCGCGACCGGCCGTATGCCCTCGTCGCGCTCCTCAACACCGTGCTGCTGCTCCGGCTGCCGCTGCTCAGCCTCGTGCTGCCGCTGTGGATCACCCGCAGGACCGAGGCGCCCGCCTGGCTGGTCTCCGCGCTGTTCGTGCTCAACACCGGTGCGGTGATGGTCTTCCAGGTGAGGGCGGCGCGCGGCGTCACGGGCCTCGCCACCGCCACGCGCGCGGTGCGGCGTGCGGGCTGGGTGATGCTCGGCGCGTGCGCGGTGTTCGCGCTGTCGGCGGGCGCCTCGCTGTGGGTGGCCGTCGGTTTCCTGGTGGTGGGGGCGGTGCTCCAAGTGGTCGCCGAGATGGGGCAGTCGGCGGGTTCCTGGCAGCTGTCGTTCGACCTGGCTCCGGAGAGTCGCGTCGGCGAGTACCAGGGCCTGTTCGGGACCGGCGTCACGATAGCCCGCACCCTCGGCCCGCTCCTGCTGACGGCCCTGCTGGTGGAGTGGGGGACGCCGGGCTGGCTGTTGCTGGGCGGGGCGATGCTGGCGGCGTCGTACGCGATGGGACCGGCGGCTCGGTGGGCCGCCGGTCGCCGGGCGCGCGAGGCCGTCAGGCGGCCCGTGCTCGTGCCGTGACGGGCAGCGCGTCCAGGAACAGCGCCCCCGCGAGCAGCCCCGCGCTCCCCCGTGGGCTCCACGCGCGCGCGTGCAGGTCGGCATCGAGCGCGACCAGGGCCGCCGCGCCGGCCTCGGTGGCCGTACCGCCCGCTTCGAGGACTCCGCGTGCGCCCGCCTGGACCTGCCGTAGGCCGAGGGGGCCCGCGGTGTACAGCAGTTCGGTGTCCTGCAGGGTGGACATCACGGTGAGCAGGGCGTCCAGGCGGGCCTGCTCCTCCGTGGCGCCGGCCGTGCGGGCGGTGGCCAGCGCGTCCAACGCCCGCCGTACGTGCGGGAATCCGGCCCGCGCCTCGCCCCGGGCCCCGGCGGCGCCGTACTTCGCGGACACCGAGGAGCCCCGGGAGGGCCTGCGCGGGGCGCGCTTGTCGGGGTGCGCGGCGATCCGCTTGGCGGTGGCGGCCACGTCCCGCGCCCCGGCCCGGGGGTCCAGCGCGGCCGCGGCGACCAGCAGGCCCAGCGCCCACAGCGCGCCCCGGTGGCCGCCGCCCGCGAGGTGCACCGAGTGCTCGGTGCACCTGCCGATCGCACCCAGTTCGCTGCGGAGCGCGGGCGTCGGCTCGCCCGTACGCCGGGCCGCGGCGGCCATCGCTGCGAGGCCCGGCGTGAGCGCCTTGGCCGACCAGCGCAGCAGGCGGTGGTCCCGGCGGGTGGCAGGGGCGCCGAGGTCGCGCGGGTCGGGCAGGCCCGGCTTGGGCGCCAGGGCCAGTTGTCCGGTCAGCGCGGTCACGGCGGCCTGCGCCAGCGCCTCGTCCTCGCGGCTGCTCATGGCCGTACCTCTACGAGGAGGCCGAGGCGGAGGCCGACGGGGCGTCGCTGGGCGGGGCGCCCGTCGGGGCACCGCTCGGCGGCGTACCGCCCTCGCCGCCACCGCCGCCGCTGCCCGCGCCGGTGTTCTCGGCGTCCGGGTCGACGCCGATGGTCAGGAAGCCCTTGTAGCCCTTGGACGGGTCCTTCTTGTGGACGGCCTTGAGGGTGAGCAGGCCGCTGGAGGCGCCGCCGCCGTCGTAGACCATGTCGTTGTCGAGGGTGGTGTAGCTGCCGGAGTGCTTGGAGTAGGGCTCCAGCGTGAAGATCTCCTCGGCTATGTCGTCGGCGAAGAACAGCTGGCCGGTGTAGTTGACCTTGCCGCCCTCGTAGGTGCCGTCCTCCTTCTGACCGCCGGTGTGCACCTTGAGGTGGATGTGGCAGGTGCGCGGCGTGTACCAGCCCGGGAAGATCGTCTCGAACTTGACGACCCCGTTGGCGCCCGCGATCTGGTAGCCGCGCAGATACGTGTTGTCGTTGGCGGTCGAGCCGTCCTCGCTCTCGGCGGGCGCGGAGCCGCCGGGGTTGGCCGTGGTGTAGCCGGAGTAGTAGCCCCAGGCGTCGCAGTGCCAGATCTCCACGGCCGCGCCGGAGACCGGGGTGCAGCCGTCGGTGGCGTCGACGACGGTGAGGCGCAGCGTCAGCGGGACACCGCTCTTGCCCTCGGTGATGTCCTTCCTGACCAGGGCGTTGTCGAGGTAGTAGGGGCCTTCGGTGACGCTCGACATCAGCGTCATGCAGCTGCCGGCGCTCTCCGAGGCGGTGGTGGAGGCCGTCGTGGCGGCGTCGGCCGTGGTCGTGCCGGTGTCGGCGAAGGCCGCCTGGTAACCGGCGACGGCGAGCCCGCCCGCCGCGACCGTTCCTCCGGTCACCGCGAGGGCGCGGCGCCGGGTGATCGACTTGCCCGTGTGGTTTCCCGTCATGACCGGGAAATTAGGGACGCCGTCCGTCAGGAGCATGGGGTGGCGCTGTGCGGGGACTGTGAGTCCTGAGGAAGCTGAAGTCGGCGGCACGGGGTGGCGGTTGGCGAGTCGGTCAGCCGTAGGGTTCACTGCACGCTTCTTCGGCTCCCGCGGTCAGGTCGCCGACGGGCTGGCCCAGTTACCGGCATCCACCGGCCGCGAGCGGTGACGCGGCGCGCTACACCGCCACCAGCGGGGCGTCTTCCCTCCATTTGAGGATCTTGTCGAAACTCACCACCGCTCCGCCCCGCCCCGGCTTGTTGCCGATCTGGACGTGGTCGGCCAGTTCCTCGATGAGGCAGAGCCCCCGGCCGTGTTCGGCGTCGGTGGCCACCGGGCGCGGGGCGCGCGGCGGTGCGGTGAAGCCGGGGCCCGAGTCCGTGACCTCGATGTGGCACTTCTCGCCGTCGAGGTAGGCCGTGACGCGGTAGGCCTGGGGGGAGCCGTCGGGCGCGGTGTCGCCGCCGTGCTCGACGGCGTTCGCGCAGGCCTCGCTGAGGGCGACGGAGAGGTCGTACGACACATCGGGGTCGACGCCCGCGGTCTCCATGGTGCCGATCAGCAACCGCCGGGCGAGCGGCACGCTCGCGGCTTCCCGCCGCAGATGGAGTGACCACCAGATGCTCATGCTCCAGCCTCCTGGCCGCGGCTCGACATACCGTTACGTATTGCCGCGAGTGCCCCGCTGTAAGCACATCATTGACGTGATGCCGCCCATATGGTCGATGCGCCCACAAGGGAATCGGTGTATGTGGGGGCGGCCCACACCAGAGAGTGATCTTCCGGTCGTACGGCTCCTATTGCCTCGTACGTCTTCAACCGGCCCGTACGTCATCTTGCGGACCTGCCGTATGGCGGCCTCAAGGCCAGTGCGATGATGACCCCGCCATGACTGCCCCCCACCCGCGCACGGCGCGCTCCGGAAGTGATCTCCGGATCCTGCGGGCCGCGGTGTTCGCCGCGGTCTGTGTCGTGCTGGCCGCGGTGGGGCACGTGCTGGGGTCCTGCGCCGCGATCCCGCTGTGGACGCTGGGCGCCGGGTTCCTCGGTGTGCTTCTGGTCACGGTGCCGTTCGCGGGACGCGAGCGTTCGCTGTCCGGGATCGCGGTGCTGCTCGCGGTCGGCCAGACCGTCCTGCACACCCTGTTCGGGCTCGGGCAGCACGGCGCGAGTGCCGGGGCGGCCACGGCCACCGGAGCCTCCTCCGCGTCCGCCTCCGTGTCCGACGCCGCGCTCGTGGAGCAGGCGGCGCGGCTCCTCTGCGGGACCGCCGCGGCGGCGATCAGCCCGGCCCAGGCCCAGCGGCTCCTCACCGAGGCGCGGATCAGCCCGGCCACCGGGGTCCATGCCTCACATCCGTCGATGGACGCCCTGTCCGGCATCACCGACTCCGCCACCGGATCCAGCACTTCGCTGCTGCCGTCCCTGCCCATGGTGCTCGCCCACGTTCTCGCGGCGGTCCTCGCGGGGTGGCTGCTGCGGCGCGGGGACCTGGCCCTGCTGCGCATCGTCGAGATGTCCACGCTGTCGGCGCACTCGGTCGCCGAGGGGGCGTCCGTACGATCCCTGCGCGGGGCGCTCGCGCTGGTACGCGCCCTGCGTGCCGGGCTGCCGGGCGCGCCCGAGGCGGGCCCGTGCATCCGGTGCGCCGACTGGTTCGGCCCGTCCGAGCCCCGCACCCTGGCACTCCAGCACACGGTGATCAGGCGCGGCCCGCCGGCCGCCGCACTCGTCCTCGCCGCCTGACGCGACGCGACCGCCACTCCACTGAGGTGGGCTGAGGGGCCGCCGTCGTGCGGCACACGCGCGTGCCCGAGTTTCCGATCGAGGGAACAGCTCCTTTTCGCCGTTCCGCTGCTTTCCCGCCTGATCGGGCACCCCTGCGCACGCGTACTCCTCTTCACCACCGAAATCTCGAATCTCACCCACAGTGGAGTGCTCCGAATGAAGGCCTCTCGCATCGCCGCCGCAGGCGCCCTCGCCGGCACGGCCGTGCTCGCCCTGTCCGTCCCCGCCTTCGCCCACGTCAGCGTGCAGCCGGAGGGAACCGCCGCCAAGGGCGGTTACGCGGTCGTCGACTTCAAGGTGCCCAACGAGCGCGACAACGCCTCGACCACCAAGCTCGAGGTCACCTTCCCGACCGACCACCCGCTGGCCTCCGTGATGCCGCAGCCCGTTCCCGGCTGGACGGCCAAGGTCACCAAGTCCACGCTGGACAAGCCGCTGGAGATGCACGGCAAGAAGATCACCGAGGCCGTCACCAAGGTCACCTGGACCGCCGACGGCAAGGGCATCGAGCCCGGCTTCTTCCAGAAGTTCCCCGTCTCCGTCGGCACCCTGCCCGAGGACACGGACGAACTCGTCTTCAAGGCCATCCAGACGTACTCCAACAAGGAGGTCGTGCGCTGGATCGAGGTCCCGCAGGACGGCCAGGAGGAGCCGGAGAACCCGGCCCCGGTGCTCGAGCTGTCCGCCGCCGAGGACGGTCACCACGGCTCGTCGTCGTCCGACGAGGCCTCCGACTCCGACGACGCCGAGGCCGCCTCCGCGAAGACCGCCGCCGCCGAGCCCGCCGACAGCAGCGACACCACCGCCCGCGTCCTGGGCGTGGTCGGCATCGTCGTCGGCGCGCTGGGCGTTGCGTACGGCGTGGTAGCCGGGCGTCGGCGCACCGACGCCTGACGCCCCCTTCGGTTCACGGCGCGCGCCGGGGCACGCCCCCGGTGCGCGCCGGAGCTCTCACAACTGGGACATTTTTTTCTATGTGTAAGAAGACTCGTCATGCGTAAGAAGACCTTCGCCGCGGCCGCACTGCTCGCCGCCGCAACCCTGACCCTCTCCGCCTGCGGCAGCGGCCCCGACAGCGGCGACTCGCCCGTCTCCGTGGTCTCCGAGGAAGCCGGCTCGGACAAGGCCGCCATCGTCCTCGACAAGCCGTTCGAGAAGCCGGACCTGGTCCTCACCGACACGAACGGCAAGAAGTACGACCTCCGCAAGGAGACCCAGGGCAAGCCGACGCTGATCTACTTCGGCTACACCAACTGCCCGGACGTCTGCCCGCTGACGATGAACAACATCGCCGTCGCCAAGAAGCAGCTGCCCAAGGCGCAGCAGGACGAGCTGCGCGTCGTGTTCGTCACCACCGACCCGGAGCGCGACACCGCCTCCGCGCTCGGCAAGTGGCTCAAGGGCATCGACCCGCAGGTCGTCGGGCTGACCGGCGACTTCGACACCATCCAGGCCGGCGCCCGCACCCTCGGTATCAGCATCGAGCCGCCACACAAGGACAAGAACGGCAAGATGGTCTCCACCCACGGCACCCAGGTCGTCGCGTTCTCGCCGAAGACCGACGCCGGGTACGTCCTCTACACCGAGGACGCCCAGGTCGACGACTACACCAAGGACCTCCCCAAGCTCATCAAGGGGGAGAAGCCGTGAGGCGTCTCGTCGCGCCCGTCGCGGTACTGACCGGGGCCCTGGTCCTCGCGGGCTGCGGTTCCGGTGACTCCAAGGCCGAACTGTCCGTCAGCGGCGCCTACATGCCGCAGCCGGTCTCCGACTCCATGGCGGCCGGCTTCCTGACGGTCACCAACAAAGGCGGTACGAAGGACGAGTTGACCTCCGTCACCAGCGACGTCGGCGACGTGACCGCCCACGAGACCGTCGGCTCGTCGATGCGGGAGGTCAAGGACATCGACGTCCCCGCGCACGGTCGGCTCGTGTTCAAGAGCGGCGGCAGCCATCTGATGTTCGAGAACCTGAAGCGGAAGCCGAAGCAGGGCGAGAAGGTGACCGTCAAGCTCCACTTCGCCGAGTCCGGCACGGTGACGGTCGAGATACCGGTGAAGTCCGCGACGTACAACCCGACGACCGGACACTGAGGGAGAGAACGCCTTGACCCAGACCACCGCCCCCCGTGTCCGGACCCTGGCGCCGCCCTCCCGCGTCCGGACCCCGGTACTGCTCCCGCGTGCCCGGATGCTGGTGCTGCTGTTCCTGGCCGCCACCGGCCTGCTCCTCGCCGGTGCCGGGCCGGTCTCCGCGCACGCCGCGCTGACCGGCAGCGACCCCCAGCAGGGGGCGGTGGTCGACAAGGCCCCGACGCAGGTCTCACTGACCTTCTCCGAGAAGGTCGCCCTCTCCGACGACTCCCTGCGCGTGCTCGACCCCAAGGGCAAGCGCATCGACCGCGGCGGCCCGGCCAACCTCACCGGCACGACGTACGCCGTGAAACTCCACAGCGGCCTGCCCGACGGCACGTACACCGTCACCTACCAGGTGGTGTCCGAGGACAGCCATCCCGTCGCCGGCGCCTACACCTTCTCCATCGGCGCCCCCTCACAGACCACCGTCTCCGTCTCCGGCCAGACAGCGGGCGGCGGGATCGTCGGCGCGCTCTACGGGTTCGGGCGGTACGTGTCGTACGCCGGCTTCATCGTCATGGTCGGCGCCGCCGCCTTCGTGCTCGCCTGCTGGCAGCGCGGATCGGGGGTGCGGGCGCTGCAACGGCTCGTCGTCTCCGGCTGGCTGGCGCTGACCGCCGCCACGCTCGGGCTGCTGCTCCTGCGCGGCTCGTACACCGGCACCGGGAAGCTCGGCGACATCTTCGACCTGGACCTGCTCGGGCAGGTGCTGCAGACCAAGACGGGTGCCGCGCTGGTCTCCCGGCTGCTTCTGCTCGCCGCCGCGGCACTGTTCATCGCCGTGCTGTTCGGGGCGTATGACAAGCGGGAGGAAGAGGAGAAGCGGGACCTCACCTTCGGGCTCGCGATCGGCGGGACCGTCGTGGCGGCAGGGCTCGCGGCGAGCTGGGCGATGTCCGAGCACGCCTCGACCGGGCTCCAGGCCGGGATCGCGATGCCGGTCGACGTCGTCCACCTGCTGGCCGTCGCGGGCTGGCTCGGCGGGCTCGCCGCACTGCTCGTCGCGCTCTACCGGGCACCCGCGGACACACCGGTCGACGCCTCCGCCGTACGACGGTTCTCGCGCGTCGCCTTCGGCAGCGTGCTCGCGCTGGTCGCGACCGGCATCTACCAGTCGTGGCGGCAGCTCGGGTCGTGGTCGGCGTTCACCGGGACGCGATACGGGCAGTTGCTGCTGGTCAAGATCGGGCTCGTGGTGCTGCTGGTCGGGATCGCGTGGATCTCGCGGCGGTGGACGGCACGGCTGGCGGAGACGGTCGTGGTGGAGCCGCGGAAGGCGAAGGGCGCGGCTGAGGGCGAGGAGCAAGCGGGCGCGGTCGGGACGGACACCGCTGAGGTCGAGACGGACACGGTCGAAGGGGAGGCCGGCGAGAGCGAGGCCGTCGAGGGCGAGAGCGGGACGGACACAGTCGAGGGCGAGGACAAACCCGTCGAACGTGGGGCTGTCGAGGGCGAGCGGGAGCACGCCGTCGCGCAGGCCACCACCTCGGCCTCCATCTCCACCTCTGGCAACCAGGCCTCCGCACCCGCTTCCGGCAAGCAGGGCGCCTCGGCCGCCGTCCCCGGCGAGAAGGGCGACGAATCCAAGGCGGGCGACTCCCGGCGCGCCGCCCAGCTCGCCCGGCAGCAGGCCGCGATCGACACGGCACGGCAGAAGCAGCAGCGGGACGCCGACCCGAACCGGTTCGGACTGCGCCGCTCGGTGCTGGCCGAGGCGGGTGTCGCCGTCGTCCTGCTCGCCGTCACCACCATGTTGACGTCGACCGAACCGGGGCGGACGGAGGAGGAGGCCAAGGCGGCCACGTCGGCCGCTTCCGCCGACGCGTCGGCGGCCGGGGCGCTCACCCTGGACATGTCCTTCGACACCGGTGGCGAGGACGGCAAGGGCGTCGTACGGATCGACCTCGATCCCGCGCGCGTGGGCGGGAACGAGATGCACGTCTACGTGGACCGGCCCAACGGCCGCGCCTTCGACGTTCCCGAGGTGAAGGTCGCCTTCACCCTCGAGTCCCAGGACATCGGTCCGCTGCCCGTGGTCCCCGACCACATCACCACCGGACACTGGTCGGCGAACGGAGTGCAGATCCCCATGGCGGGCGAGTGGAAGATCGCCGTCACCGTGCGGACCTCCGACATCGACCAGACCACCGTTTCCAAGAACGCGCAGATCGGCTGAACCGCACCATGGCTGACCAGTCCATTCCGGAGGCCCGCAGCCCCGAGAAGGCACTTAATGACGGCGTTCTGGAAAACGCCCCCAGGGACGACGACGCCTCCCCCAAGGAGGGCATCTCGCGGCGTCGGCTGCTCGGGACCGCCGGTGCCGGCGGGCTGGTGCTCGGTGCGGCCGGCGGCGCCGTGGGATACGCCGCCCGGCCGGCCGAGGCGACACCGCTCGCCTCGCTGGGCGCCGATCAGGTGATGTTTCACGGGAAACATCAGCCCGGCATCCTCCAGCCACTCCAGGCACGCGGCCATGTCGTCGCCTTCGACCTGGCGGCGGGCGCGGGCCGCAAGGAGGCGGCGGCATTGCTGCGCCGCTGGTCCGAGACGGCACAGCGGCTGATGGCGGGCGAGGCGGCCAAGCAGGACGACACGGATGTGGCCCGGGACGCCGGGCCGTCGTCGCTGACGATCACCTTCGGCTTCGGGTACAGCTTCTTCGCGCGGACCGGCCTGGAGAAGGAGCGGCCGGTCTCCCTGGACCCCCTGCCCGACTTCTCCTCCGACCAGCTCGACAAGGCGCGCAGCAACGGGGACCTGTGGGTGCAGATCGGCGCCAACGACGCCCTGGTCGCCTTCCACGCCCTGCGCGCGATCCAGAAGGACGCCGGCCAGGCCGCCAAGGTGCGGTGGCAGATGAACGGCTTCAACCGGTCGCCGGGCGCCACCGCGCACCCGATGACGGCGCGCAATCTGATGGGCCAGATGGACGGCACGCGCAATCCGAAGCCGACGGACGCCGACTTCGACCAGCGCGTCTTCGTGCCGGAGTCCGGCTCGAAGGACCCGGCCTGGATGGCGAACGGCTCCTACGCCGTCGTACGCCGTATCCGCATGCTCCTCGACGACTGGGAGCAGCTCTCGGTCAAGGAGCAGGAGGACGTCATCGGGCGCCGCAAGTCCGACGGGGCGCCGCTGTCCGGGGGCACCGAGACGACCGAGATGGACCTGGAGAAGACGGACAAGGCAGGGAACCTGGTCGTTCCCCTCAACGCCCACGCGCGCATCACCCGGCCCGACCAGAACGGTGGCGCGGCGATGCTGCGGCGCCCGTTCTCGTACCACGACGGCATCGACGCGGACGGGGTGCCCGACGCGGGGCTGCTGTTCATCTGCTGGCAGGCCGACCCCCTGCGCGGATTCGTCACCGTCCAGCGCAAGCTCGACCGCGGCGACGCCCTGTCGCAGTTCATCCGGCACGAGGCGAGCGGGCTGTTCGCCGTGCCGGGCGGGGCGGCGGAGGGCGAGTACGTGGGGCAGCGGTTGCTGGAGGGGTGACGCCGGGGCGAATCGTGGTGAGGCCGACGCCGGGGTGACGCCGGGGGGGGCGAATCGCGGTGACGCCGACGCCGAGGTGATGCCGGGAAGCGGATCGCGGTGACGCCCACGTCGGGGTGGCCCTTTCGACGGCCGGGTGAGATCTGCACGCCGCGTTCCACAAGGCCCATTAGGGTGAGGTCATGCCAGCGAGCTACGCCTATCTCGGCCCCGAGGGCACCTTCACCGAAGTCGCCCTGCGCACCCTTCCCGAGGCCGCGACCCGGGAGCTGATCCCGTACGTGTCCGTTCAGTCCGCGCTCGACGCTGTGCGCGTCGGCGAGGCCGAGGCCGCGTTCGTACCGATCGAGAACTCCGTCGAGGGCGGGATCACGACCACGCTCGACGAGCTGGTCGCGGGCAAGCCGTTGATGATCTACCGCGAGGTGCTGCTGTCGATCACCTTCGCACTGCTGGTCAGGCCCGGCACCAAGCTGTCGGACATCAAGACGGTCTCCGCACACCCGGCCGCCCAGCCGCAGGTGCGCAACTGGCTGAAGAAGAACCTCCCGGACGCCCACTGGGAGTCCGCCGCCTCGAACGCGGACGCCGCGCGCCTGGTCCAGGAGGGCCAGTACGACGCCGCCTTCGCGGGCGAGTTCGCGGCCGCCCGGTACGGCCTGGAGGCCCTGGAGACCGAGATCCACGACGCGGAGAACGCCCAGACCCGGTTCGTGCTGGTGGGCAGGCCGGCCCGGCCCGCGGCGCCGTCCGGCGCGGACAAGACGTCCGTCGTGCTGTGGCAGCGCGACGACCATCCCGGCGGGCTGCGCGACCTCCTGGGCGAGTTCGCCACGCGCGGCATCAACCTGATGCTGCTGCAGTCCCGGCCCACCGGCGCGGGCATCGGCAACTACTGCTTCTGCATCGACGCCGAGGGACACATCTCCGACCGTCGGGTGGCCGAGGCGCTGATGGGGCTGAAGCGGATCTGCCTGGAGGTGCGGTTCCTGGGCTCGTATCCGCGCGCGGACATGACGCCGGGAGATGTACGGCCGCCGCGTCTGGGGACGTCGGACGAGGCGTTCGTGTCGGCGGCGGACTGGGTGGCGCGGTGCCAGGACGGGCGGTTCTGAGCGGCCCGTGACGAGCGTTCGGGACCGGCCCGGTGGCGGCTGGTTCCGACGGCTCCCGCACAGGTTTCACGCCAGTACTACCAGCTTATTGTCGTTATCCACAGGCGTTATCCACAGGTACTCATCTCGACCTGGGGACAAGTCGACAAGCAAGGGTGAGTCTGTCGACAAATCGGTCCTTGGGGCGATCAGGCGTCCACCCTTGCGCAAGTCACCCTTCGTCCACTCTTTTCCTTTGAGCAATCCTTTGGAGCGACCGCTTTCCACTCGAAAGTGCGGATGGATAGAGTTTGTCCTGGGAATCCTCGACTCGCTCGACGCGTTGCGGAGTGATCGATTCCGACATCCACAGTCCATCCACACACCCTGTGGATAACTCTTCCCCGGCTGGGGATCCCTGTGGACAACGACGGCCCAAATCCCGTTCTCCACAAGGGAATCGAGTCAACCGGCCGCCGCGCGCCTGCCCCGTTCCAGGGAGTGAGACGCCTTTTATTGACACACCTCGCAATTCACTCATAGCGGAACGTAAGCCGTGGCCCGGAATAGTGAGTCGTGGGCTGTCACCCCGCCCCGGTAGCCTTGAGCGCGTGATTGACCTTCGCCTGCTCCGTGAGGACCCCGACCGAGTGCGCGCCTCGCAGCGCGCCCGTGGAGAGGACGTCGCGCTCGTCGACGCCCTCCTGTCTGCCGACGAGCGGCGCAGGTCGTCCGGCGTCCGCTTCGACGAGCTGCGTTCCGAGCAGAAGAACCTCGGCAAGCTCATCCCCAAGGCCTCCGGCGACGAGAAGGCCGAGCTGCTGAAGAAGGCGAGCCAGCTGGCCGCCGACGTCAAGGCGGCCGACGCCGAGCAGACCGAGGCGGACGAGGAGACCAAGCGCCTCGCGCTCCAGCTCGGCAACCTCGTGCACCCCGACGTCCCGGTCGGCGGCGAGGAGGACTTCGTCGTCCTGGAGACGCACGGCACCATCCGCGACTTCGGCGCCGAGGGCTTCGAGCCCAAGGACCACCTGGAGCTCGGCGAGGCGCTGGGCGCCATCGACGTCGAGCGAGGCGCCAAGGTGTCCGGCTCGCGCTTCTACTACCTCACCGGCGTCGGCGCCCTGCTGGAGCTGGCCCTGGTCAACGCGGCGATCGCCCAGGCCACCGAGGCCGGCTTCACCCCGATGCTCACCCCGGCGCTGGTCCGCCCGCGCGCCATGGAGGGCACCGGCTTCCTCGGCCAGGCCGCGGAGAACGTCTACCACCTGGAGAAGGACGACTACTACCTGGTCGGCACCTCCGAGGTCCCGCTCGCCGCGTACCACATGGACGAGATCCTCGACGCCGAGAAGCTGCCGCTGCGCTACGCGGGCTTCTCGCCCTGCTTCCGCCGCGAGGCGGGCACGTACGGCAAGGACACGCGCGGCATCTTCCGCGTGCACCAGTTCGACAAGGTCGAGATGTTCTCGTACGTCGCCCCCGAGGACGCGGAGAACGAGCACAAGCGGCTCCTGGACTGGGAGAAGCAGTGGCTCACCGGCCTCGAGCTGCCCTTCCAGGTGATCGACGTGGCCTCGGGCGACCTGGGCGCGTCGGCGTCCCGCAAGTTCGACTGCGAGGCGTGGATCCCGACCCAGGGCAAGTACCGCGAGCTGACCTCGGCGTCCAACTGCGACGGCTTCCAGGCCCGCCGGCTGTCCGTCCGCATGCGTGACGGCAAGAAGGTGCAGCCGCTGGCGACGCTCAACGGCACGCTGTGCGCCGTACCGCGCACGATCGTGGCAATCCTGGAGAACCACCAGCAGGCCGACGGCTCCGTCCGGGTCCCCGAGGTGCTGCGCCCCTACCTGGGCGGCCGGGAAGTCCTGGAGCCGGTGGCCAAGTGAGCGAGGCGGCCCCCGAGGCTTCCGGCGAGGTGTCCGGGGGCTTCCCGTACAAGCTGATCGCGACCGACCTCGACGGAACGCTCCTGCGCTCCGACGAGTCGGTCTCCCAGCGCACCCGTGACGCCCTCGCCGCGGCCACCGCGGCGGGCGCCGCGCACATCGTCGTGACGGGCCGCGCCGTCCCGTGGACGCGGCACATCCTCGACGACCTCGGCTACGAGGGCCTCGCCGTCTGCGGTCAGGGCGCCCAGGTGTACGACGCCGGCGAGCACCGCCTGCTGACGTCGGTGACCCTGGACCGACAGCTGGCGGGCGTGGCGCTGGCCAAGATCGAGGCGGAGGTCGGGCCGCTGTTCCTGGCGGCGAGCCGTGACGGGCTGGACGGCGACGTCCTGGTCGGCCCCGGCTACGCGGTCACGGGCTCGCTCCCGTCAACTCCGTTCACGGACGCCTCGGATCTGTGGAGCGCCCCGCTGAACAAGATCTACATACAGCATCCGGATCTGTCCGACGACGAGCTGGCAGAGGCCGCCCGCCAGGCCGCCGGCGGCTTCGTCACGGTGGCCATGGCGGGCGAGGGCATCGTCGAACTGCTGCCCCTGGGCCTGTCCAAGGCAACGGGCCTGTCGCTGGCGGCCCGCCGCCTCGGCCTGAAGGCCGTCGACACGCTCGCCTTCGGCGACATGCCGAACGACATCCCGATGTTCGCGTGGTCGGCCCGTGGCGTGGCCATGGCCAACGCGCATGAGGAGCTCAGGGCAGTGGCGGACGAGGTGACGTCTTCCAACGAGGAGGACGGCATCGCGGTGGTGCTGGAGCGGTTGCTCGGCTGACGCCGGTGACCGCTGCCGGTGGTCGTACCCGCGTGACTGCGGGCCTCGTGCCGTTGGGGCGGGACGGGTGGGCGCGGCGGCACCTTGCAGCGCCGAGTTCCACGTCCTGCCCGCCCGTCCCAACGCACGGCGCCCCTGTGTGAGGGGCGGAAAGTGGGAAGGCGGCCCACGCCGACGCTGCGCGCCGCGTGCTCGAAGCGGCCGCCCCGGGCAGTTCCCCGTGCGGTACGGACTCTACGGAGGGGTAGCGATTACTCCGGAGTCCGCCGCCGACTGCCCTGTCGGGAGCTCGACGTACTGCCGTGCATGGACATCGCCGAACTCCTCTCCCAGTACGTGGCGCCGAACTCGCCGTCCGGCGGTGTGGACACAACCACTTTGCCTGTACGACGAGTTGGGCGCCACTGATTAAAAGCCCTGGTGAGGCGCCGCACCCCGGTAACCGGAGGCGCCCCTCACCGGCGGCGCCACTTGCGTCGGCGCCCCTTGCTGAAGAACCATCCGGCGGGCGGCTCGTCGGAGCGCCACGGCTGCGGCTCGGGCTTCTCGCGACGCCAGCGGGCGGCCAGCATGCGGGCGCGGGCGGACGGTTCGGAGGTCTCGGCGGACCGTATGAAGTCCTCGTCCAGGACGAGGTCGTCCCAGTCGTCTGCCATCCCCGTTCCTCTCAGCCGACCGTTCCCATGTGCTCAGTGTGCCCGGACAGTGGTGAAGCCTCCGTCAAGAGCGGGCCCCGTCAAGGGCCCGGCTCTTTACGTCTCACGGACGAGTCACTCCTCACCGGCGAGCGTCAGCGACCGCAGCTTCTGTCCCGCGTACCAGGTCGCCACCACCGTGACCACGGCCAGCAGCACCGTCGCCGTCGTCAGGCCGACGTCCGACGTCACCATCTCCCCGCCTGCGACCTTCTGCGCCACCGCCAGCGCCCACTGCTGGACGCTCAGCGTGCGCGCCCCCTCCACCAGGGAGCCGAACAGGGCCTCCCAGACGAGCGCGTAGACGAGCCCGAAGACCACCGCGTGCCGGGACACCGTGCCGAGCAGCAGGAAGAGGGCGGCGTAGGCGATGGAGGCGACCAGCGCGGCCACCGTGTAGGCGACGGCGATCTGCTGGCCGTTGCCGTTCAGGATGAACCCGGCGATGAAGGTGGGCAGGGCCGAGAACACCATCGTCACGGCGATCGCCACGATCAGCTTGGTGAAGATGATCGTCGACCGTTTCACCGGCTTGGACAGCAGATACACCACGGAGCCGTCGTCGATCTCGGGCCCGATCGCGCCCGTGCCGGCGATGACGCCGATGATCGGCACCATGGTGGCGAGCGCGAGCCCGCCGAGCAGGTCGGAGGCGGTCTGGTCGTCGGCTCCGGCGAGAGCGCGCACCACCACGGAGACCGCGATGAGCAGCAGCGGCAGCGCGCCCAGGATGAGGGCCCGGCGGCGGCCGAGCAGTGCTCGGTAGGTGAGTCGGGCGACTGTGGGGTCGTACATCTTGGCCTCCTACGCCGCGACGAGATACGAGAAGACGGACTCGAGGGACTCGTCGGACGGCGAGACCGTGAGCAGACGGATGCCGTGGTCGCGCGCCACCCGCGGCAGCAGGGCCGTGAAGCGGCCGAAGTCGACCGCCTGGATGTGCAACGCGCCCTCGGCCAGGTCGACCTCGATCCCGGACGTCGACGGATCGGCGATCAGCGCGGCGGCGAGAGTACGGTCGTCGCTGGAGCGCACCAGGTAGCGGTGCGGGCGGTCGGTCATCAGGCGACGGATCTTGCGGAAGTCACCGCTGGCCGCGTGCCGTCCGGCGACGACCACCTCGATGTGCCAGGCGAGTTGCTCGACCTCTTCGAGGATGTGGGAGGAGAACAGCACCGTGCGGCCCTCGTCGCCCATGCGTCGCAGCAGGTCCATGAGTTGCATGCGCTGGCGCGGGTCCATGCCGTTGAAGGGCTCGTCGAGCAGGAGCAGCGAGGGGTTGTGGACGAGGGCGCTCGCCATCTTCACGCGCTGGCGCATGCCCTTGGAGTACGTCTGGATCTTGCGGTCCTGCGCGTACTCCATCTCGACCGTGGCCAGGGCCTTTTGGGCGGCCTTGGCGCCCAGGCCGTGCAACTCGGCGTTGGCGACGACGAATTCGCGCCCGGTGAGGAAGTCGTACATCGCCTCGCGCTCGGGGACGATGCCGATGTGCTTGTAGATCGACTCGTTGCGCCAGACCGGCTGTCCATCGAGGGTGACGGTGCCGGTGGAGGGGGCGAGGAAGCCGCCCATCATGTTGATGAGGGTGGACTTTCCGGCGCCGTTGGGGCCGAGGAGGCCGGTGACGCCGGGGCCGATCGTCATGGTGATGTCGTTGACGGCGACCACGTTGCCGAACCAGCGGGAGACGTGGTCGATGGAGAGCGTGGTCACAGTCCGACCTTTCGGTAGCGGCGCATCAGGAGGCCGTAACTCGCAGCGATCAGGCCGAGGGTGACGAGGACGTAGACGACGCCCACGCCGTCGCTCGGGCCCACACCGCCGGGGAACGCGGAGCGCGCGCCCAGGAAGGCCGACTGCACCCCGTCGATGAGGGTGACCGGCGAGAACAGCCCGATCCAGGCGATGGCGCCGCTGCTGCCCCCTCCGTCGCCGAGGGACTGGGCGTGCGCGATGGCCTGGAGGGTGGACACCGCGCCGTAGGAGATGGTCAGGACGGCGATCACGGCCGCGATGCCGAAGCCCCGGCGCGGGGTGACGGATGCGATGACCAGGCCGAGGCCGGCGAAGAGCAGAGAGAGCAGTGTCACGGAGACGAGTCCCTGTGCGAATCCCTTGGTCTGGTCGGCGAAGTCGAGCTTGGCCAGCAGCGCGCCCACGTAGAGCACGATCAGCGGGGCCGCGGTGAGGATGAACAGCGCGGAGGCCAGCGCCGCGAACTTCGCCCGTACGTAGTCGGCGGTCTCGATGGGCCGCGAGAAGTACAGCGGTACGGTCTTGAAGCGCAGGTCGCGCGAGACTGACTGGGGTGCCTGCGAGGCGACGTACAGGCTGATGACGGCCTGCATGATGATCGCGTAGCGCGTGTAGTCGACGGGCAGGTCCTTGGCCTTGGTGGCGACCGCGACGGCCACCATGATGGCCGCGGGCACGCACATCACCACGAAGAGCAGCATCGGCAGCACCTTGGACTTCACCGAGCGGCCGAGGCCGTAGGCGCCGCGCAGGGACTGCGAGTAGAGGGACCGCGTGGCGTAGGAGCGGCCTAGGCGGGGGCCGTCGTAGCTGCGGTAGCCGATGTTGTGGATGCGGGTCTGGTCACCCGGGTGTGTCGCTACGGGATGTTCAACCGCCATGGCCGACCGCCTCCTTCCGCTGTGCGTCGGTGCTCTGCTCGCTGCCCTGCTCGGTGTCCGTGAAGACCTCCGAGATGTGGTGCCGGCGCTGTTCCATGCGCACCAGGCCGAGGCCGAGGTCGGCGACCACGTCGCGCACCAAGTCGTAGGTCTCGTCGCCCCGCGCGGTGAGCAGCAGGATGTGGCCGGCGCCGGGAAGGCCGCCGCTGCCGTCGAGAACGTCCACCCCGCGCGCGTGGAGTGCGTCGCGCACCGCGCGGGTGCCGTCCGGGTGGTCGTCGGTGTCGGTGACCTCGATGGCGAGGGTCGTCGTGGTCTGGGTGAAGTCGGTGGTGGAGCTGGACCGCAGGAGCTTGCCGCCGTCGATGATGACGACGTGGTCGCAGGTGCGCTCCAGTTCGCCGAGGAGGTGCGAGGTGACCAGGACCGAGATGCCGAAGTCGGTGTGGATACGTCGGATGAGGCCGAGCATCTCGTCGCGGCCGACGGGGTCGAGGCCGTTGGTCGGCTCGTCCAGAAAGACCAGCTGCGGGTCGTGCACCAGGGCCTGCGCCAGCTTCACACGCTGCTTCATACCGGTCGAGTAGCCGCCGATGGGGCGGTAGCGCTCCTCGTACAGACCGACGTGGCGCAGCGTGTCCGCGGTGCGCTCGCGCGCGGCCGTGGGCGGCAGGCCGGACATGCGCGCCATGTGCACGACGAACTCGGTGGCCGAGACGTCGGGCGGCAGACAGTCGTGCTCCGGCATGTACCCGACGCGCTCGCGGATGGCGCCGCCCTTGGTGGCGACGTCGAGGCCGAGCACTTCGGCGCGGCCCTCGGTGGCGGGGGACAGACCCAGCAGGATCTTGATCAGTGTGGACTTGCCGGCTCCATTGGCTCCGACGAGTCCGGTCACACCGGGCCCGACGTCCACGGAGAGCCGGTCAAGCGCGGTCACCCTGGGGAACCGCTTGCTCAGGCTTTCGGTCGCGATCACAGTCACGCTTCGAAGGTAGTGACACGGGCCACGCCGGTCGTCACCCCGCAGAGCTGTCTTGGGATCAGACTCCAGGACTACGGGGCCCTAGGGGTCACCCCTGAAGTCGAACAACTCGGCCCAGGTTTTCCACATCGTCGGAGACGTCGGCGGGGGTGTCCCCGGAGACTCAGCGAGGTTTTCCACAGCCCTCGGCGACCCTATTGACGCAGCCTCTAACAACTGTCACATTCACCGGTGTCAAGTTACGGGCACGTACCGCAGTCAGCGTGGACGAAGTGGGGCGGTGGCATGACTACGGCGGCGACAGGCGAACTCCGTGCGGATTCCGCGGAATTGCGGGGGTTCAGGCAGGTCCAGCGGTTGGCGTACGAGTGCGCCGAGGCCGTCGCGGCGCGGCTGGAGCCGGGTATCACCGAGCGCGAGGCGGCGCGTATGCAGCGCGAGTGGCTGCTCGAGCGCGGTGTGCGGGACTGGTTCCATCTCCCCTTCGCCTGGTTCGGGGACCGCACGGCGTTCGTGGACTTCCGCATCCCGCTGCAGTTCTTCCCCACCAACCGCCGACTGGAGCCCGGGATGCCGTTCATCCTGGACATGGCCCCTGTGTACGACGGCTACACGGCCGACATCGGCTACTCGGGCTCGCTCGGCATCAACCCCGTCCAGGACAAGCTGATGGCCGACCTGGAGGCGCATCGGGAGCTGATCCTTCGCGAGGTGCGTGAGCGGCGGCCGCTGCGGGAGATCTACGAGGACGTGGACCGGCTCATGGTCCGCCAGGGCTATGCCAACCGGCACCGCGCCTATCCCTTCGGTGTGATCGCGCACAAGGTCGACCGGGTGAAGCAGCGCCGCTGGTCGGCACATGTCTTCGGGTTCGGCACCCAGTCCCTGAAGGGCCTGGCGAGCGACGCGCTGCACGGTCACCGCGAGGGCTGGTCCCCGCTGTGGTCCCCGTACCGCTTCTCCGACCACCCGCCGCAGCCGGGCCTGTGGGCGGTCGAACCACACCTGGGCTTCAGGGGTACGGGCGCTAAGTTCGAGGAGATCCTGGTCGTCACCGACTCCGCGGATCCCGAGGAGAGCGCCTTCTGGCTGGACGACGATCTGCCGCATGTGCGGCGCTGGGCGGAGGAGAAGTGACGGTGCCGGTGACTCTTCAGGGCGCGCGTGAACGCCGGGTGCGCACCGGCGGGGTCGAGCTGTGCGTCGCCGAGCTGGGCGACCCCGGGCAGCCGACGGTGATCCTCGTGCACGGCTATCCGGACAGCAAGGAGGTGTGGTCCGAGGTCGCGCCGCGGCTGGCCGACCGCTTCCATGTCGTGCTGTACGACGTCCGCGGCCATGGCCGCTCCACGGCACCGAAGCCGCTGCGGGGCGGCTTCACGCTGGAGAAGCTGACGGACGACTTCCTGGCCGTCGCGGACGCGGTCAGCCCGGACCGGCCCGTGCATCTGGTGGGCCACGACTGGGGCTCGGTGCAGTCCTGGGAGTTCACCACCGTCAAGCGCACCGAAGGCCGGATCGCCTCCTTCACCTCCATGTCCGGCCCGTCCCTCGACCACTTCGGTCACTGGATCAACAGGCGCCTCAAGCACCCCACCCCGCGCCGGATCGGCCAACTCCTCGGCCAAGGCGCCAAGTCCTGGTACGTCTACGCGCTGCACACGCCCGTGCTGCCCGAACTGGCCTGGCGCGGCCCTCTCGGCAAGAGCTGGCCAAGGCTGCTGGAGCGCTTCGAGAAGGTGCCCGGCGCCGGCTACCCGACCCCGTCCCTGCCGACGGACGCGGCGCACGGGGCGTGGCTGTACCGCGACAACGTACGGGCCCGGTTGCGCCGTCCGCGCGCGGACGCGTACGCGCACGCGCCCGTGCAGCTCATCACGCCCCTCGGGGACGCCTTCCTGTCGGAACGGCTCTACGACGAACTGGAGCTGTGGGTTCCGCAGTTGACCCGGCGCACGCTTGCGGCGAAGCACTGGATCCCGCGCAGCCGCCCCGATCAACTAGCTGCCTGGATCACGGAATTCGTGACCTCCGTGGAGGGCGGGCGGCCGGAGGCGGTGACGGGGACGGGGAAGTACGCCGACCGCTTCGGCGGGCAGCTCGTCCTGGTCACCGGCGCCGGCAGCGGCATCGGGCGGGCGACGGCGTACGCGTTCGCCGAGGCAGGCGCGCGCGTGGTGGCCGTCGACCGGGACGCCGAGGCCGCGGCCCGCACGGCCGAGATGTCCCGTCTGATCGGCGCCCCCGCGGCCTGGGCGGAGACGGTCGACGTCTCCGACGAGCAGGCCATGGAGAAGCTCGCCGAGAAGGTCGCCACCGAGTACGGCGTGGTGGACGTCCTGGTCAACAATGCAGGGATCGGCCTGTCGGGCTCCTTCTTCGACACCACACCGGAGGACTGGAAGAAGGTCCTCGACGTCAACCTGTGGGGCGTCATCCACGGCTGCCGCCTGTTCGGCAAGCAGATGGCCGAGCGCGGCCAGGGCGGCCACATCGTCAACACCGCGTCGGCGGCGGCGTACCAGCCCTCCAAGGCACTGCCCGCCTACAGCACCTCCAAGGCAGCCGTACTGATGCTGAGCGAGTGCCTGCGCGCGGAGCTGTCGGGCCAGGGCATCGGTGTCACCGCGATCTGCCCCGGCTTCGTCAACACCAGCATCACCTCGACCGCGCACTTCGCCGGCGTCGACGCCGAGGAGGAGAAGCGGCGCCAGAAGAAGTCCGCGCGGCTGTACGGGCTGCGGAATTATCCGCCGGAGAAGGTCGCCGACGCCATCCTGCGGGCGGTGGCGCGGGGCGAAGCCGTAGTTCCCGTGACGCCAGAGGCACGTGGGGCGTACCTCATGTCGAGGTTCACACCGAGAGTGCTGCGTAGGATCGCGCGATTGGAGCCGCCGCTATGAGCTCGGCGATGGGCGGCGAGTTCGGCGCCACCCCTACAAATGCAGCGCCACCGCCACGAGTTCGGCACCACCCCTATGAGTGAGGTCAGCCGCTTCGCCGACCAACGCGGTGAGGCCGGCCACGCGGCCGGCGGGCCGGCCCCTCCCGCCTACCGGATCGAGGACCTCGCGCACCTCAGCGGTGCCACCGTCCGCACCATCCGCGCCTACCAGGACCGAGGCCTGCTCCCTCGCCCCGAGCGCCGCGGCCGGGCCAACGTCTACTCCGAGGCCCACCTCGTCCGCCTGCGCCAGATCGCCGACCTCCTCGACCGCGGCTACACCCTGGCCTCCATCAAGGAACTCCTGGAGGCCTGGGACGCCGGCCGGGGCCTCGGCGGGGTGCTCGGGCTGGTCGCCGAGGTGGACGGGCCGTGGACCGACGAGGAGGCGGTAAGGATCTCGCGCGCCGAGTTGGACGAGCGCTTCGGCGGCGCCCCGGACGACGCGGCGGTGGCCGATGCCGTGGACCTCGGCGTCCTGGAGTCGGTCCCCGGCGACGAGGATTCTTTCCTCGTTCCGAGCCCTCAAGAACTCGCCGTGGCCGTTGAGTTGCATGCGGCCGGGGTTCCTCTGGCCGCGATCTCGGGCCACCTAAGGGAGTTGAGAGGTCAGGTCGAGCACATCGCCGCCCGCTTCCTGGAGTTCACCACCGAACATGTCTTCGCCCGTTACCTCGACGGCCCACACCGTCCGACCGACGCCGAAACGGCCGAGGCGGCCTCTCTCGTACGACGGCTGCGACCGCTCGCCCAGCAGACCGTGGACGCGGAACTCGCTCGTGCCATGCACCTGTTGGCCGTGCGGCACCTGCGTCAGCGCCTGGACTCGGGCGACACCCCGGATCTGCGGAATCGGACGCGTTCCGTGACCCTCCCCGTCGACACGATGGCCGCCGTGGAGAGGCTTGTTGGCACCGAGCAGGCTTCGTCCTTCATCGCGCTGGCGGCCGAACGGGAGGTGCGTGCCCGCGCCTTGGACCAGCTCGCCACAAGTCACATTGCGTCAACTGACCTTGACGAAACCTCTTGAGGCGACGGGTCGTTGTCCACAGAATCGCCAATTCCCCTGTGGATAACCGCACTTGGTTGTGGATCAAACATCCGGAGCGAAATCATTCGCGTGATTCACACCGCTCCCGGCACGCTGGTCGCATGGACGAAAGACGCATTGTGAAGGTGTCGAAGTACCTCTCGAAGCACCTGCGCCATCAGCCCGAGCGCATCGGGCTCACGCTCGACGAGGCCGGCTGGGTCGAGATCGACACCCTGATCGCCGCCGCGGCCGCGCACGGATTCCGGTTCACCCGAGAAGAGCTGGACCACGTGATCGCCGCCAATGACAAACAGCGCTTCGCGATCGAGGGCACCCGGATCCGCGCCAGCCAGGGCCACAGCATCGACGTCGACCTCGGACTGCCCCCGGCGACGCCCCCGCCGTACCTCTACCACGGCACCGTGGCCGGCAATCTGGACGCGATCCGCGCCGAAGGGCTGCGGCCCATGAACAGGCACGACGTGCACCTCTCATCCGACCGCGAGACCGCCACGCGGGTCGGCGCCCGGCGCGGCCGCCCCGTGGTGCTCTCCGTGGACGCCGGCGCCATGCAGCGCGACGGCCATGTCTTCCACGTCAGCGCGAACGGCGTGTGGCTGACGAAGGCGGTGCCGCCGGAGTATCTGCGCTTTCCCGAGTCGCACTGACCCTGCGCCCGGCAAGATCAGTGGTATGGACCATTGCAGGGACCGTCACAAGGAACACCTCCCCACTACCGAAGCCGCCGTCACCGCCCTCCGAACGGTCGCCGCGGAGTACGGGCGCGAGATCGAGGTGAGCCATGACATCGGCGCCGACCAGACCTTGCGCCGCAGCGCCGCGGGCGTCGGAATCACCACGGACCGGGACGGCTCACTGCCCCACGAGGCGTACGTCGAGTTGGGCGGCCTGCCCCGCGTGAGCGTACGGCTCTATCCGGAGGACGACGCGCTGATCACCGTCGGGCGTCGAATGCCCCGACGTCCGGCGCGACGATGTGCCCGCCTTCCTCCGCTCCCTCTACGACGGCCTGGCCAACGTCAAGGCGCGCCGCTTCCCGCCGGGCCACTTCCTGATCGTGCCGCTGCCGGGCGACCGCACGTATCGGGAGTACATGCCGATGATCGGCCTCACTCCGTGGCTGAGCAGCCGCGTGCGGTGACTGTTTCACGTGAAACCCGTGCGGCCGCTTAGGCTCGACAATATGAGTCTGCGCCTGAGCACCGTGATCCTCCCGTACCGCCGCTGGTCCGAGGGGGGCCGCGAGGCATGGCAGCGCGCGGAGCAGCTCGGCTTCCACACCGCGTACACCTACGACCACCTGTCCTGGCGCACCTTCCGGGACGGCCCGTGGTTCGGTGCCGTGCCGACGCTGACCGCCGCCGCGGCCGTCACCGACCGTCTGCGGCTCGGCACCCTGGTGACCTCGCCGAACTTCCGGCATCCGGTGCCCTACGCCAAGGAACTCATCTCCCTCGACGACATCTCCGGCGGTCGCTTCACGCTCGGCGTCGGTGCGGGCGGCTCCGGATTCGACGCCACCGTGCTCGGCCAGGACCCCTGGACGCCGCGCGAGCGGGCCGACCGGTTCGCCGAGTTCGTCCAGCTGCTGGACCGGCTGCTGACCGAGGACTCGGTGTCGTACGAGGGCGACTTCTATTCGGCGCACGAGGCGCGGAACATCCCGGGCTGTGTGCAGCGCCCCCGGCTGCCCTTCGCGGTCGCCGCGACGGGACCGCGCGGACTGCGGCTCGCGGCGCGGTACGGGCAGGCGTGGGTGACCACGGGCGACCCCAAGCTGTACGAGAACGGCACTTCTGAACAGTCGGTTCAAGCCATTCGTGGACAAGCCGAGAAGCTGGCCGACGCCTGCGCCGAGATCGGCCGGGACACCGCCGACCTCGACAAGGTCCTGCTCACCGGTTTCACCCCTGACCGCGGCCGTCCGCTGGAGTCCCTCGACGCGTTCGTGGACTTCGCGGGGCGCCATCAGGAACTGGGATTCACCGAGATCGTGGTCCACTGGCCGATCCCCGACTCCGACTTCGCGGCCGACGAGAAGGTCTTCGAGCAGATCGCCATGGAGGCGGCGGCTCAGCTGCGGTGAACCGGTCGCGCGCGACAGTGCTGGTCAGGGCCGCGTGGGCAGGTATCGCAGGGGCAGTTTCTCCTCAGGTGCCGCCTCAGATGTGCGGACTGCCGCACGGTCGTGCAGGCATATGCGGGAGAATGACCCGGTGACCTCAGCGACTCGACAGCCCCAGACCCCGGCCGCCGCCGCTGTCCGCCCGCGGCTCATCGCCACCGACCTGGACGGCACCCTTCTGCGGGACGACAAGTCGGTCTCCCCCCGCACGGTGGCCGCGCTGGCCGCCGCCGAGGACGCGGGCATCGAGGTGTTCTTCGTCACCGGCCGCCCGGCCCGCTGGATGGACGTCGTCAGCGACCACGTCCACGGTCACGGCCTCGCGATCTGCGGCAACGGCGCGGCCGTGGTCGACCTGCACGGCGGTCCCGGCGCCCACCGGTTCGTGAAGGTGCGGGAGCTGGCGCGGGAGAACGCGCTGGACGCCGTACGGCTGCTGCGCGAGGCGGCTCCGGGCACGGTGTACGCGGTGGAGCAGACGTACGGCTTCTACCAGGAGCCGGACTATCCCAAGCTGCACATGGAGATACCGGACGAGCTCGCGCCGGCCGAGGACCTCCTGGCGCCGGACGCCCCCGGGGCCGGCGAGCCCGTGCTCAAGATCCTCGCCTACCACCGCACCCTCGATCCCGACGCCTTCCTCACCCTCGCCCGCCTCGCCATCGGGGACCGCGCCAATGTCACCCGTTCCAGCCCCAGCGCCCTGCTGGAGATCAGCGGCCCCGGCGTCTCCAAGGCCAGCACGCTCGCCCTGTGCTGCGCCGAGCGCGGTATCTCGCACGAGGAAGTCGTGGCCTTCGGGGACATGCCGAACGACGTCGAGATGCTGACGTGGGCGGGCCAGTCGTACGCCATGGGAAATGCGCACCCGGATGCCGTCGCCGCCGCGTCGGGGCGGACGGTCGCCAACAACGAGGACGGTGTGGCGGTCGTGATCGAGGAGCTGCTGGCACGGCGGGACTAGACCCGGGCCGACCTCCTATCCCATCTCGACCCCCCGCGCCGCCAACCACCGCACCGGGTCCACCGCCGAGCCCATCTCCGCGGTGATCCGCACTTCGAAGTGCAGGTGGGGCCCCGTGGAGTTGCCGGTCGTGCCCGTCTGGCCGATCCACTGCCCGGTGTCCACGCGCTCGCCCTGGTCGACGGCGGCGGAGGCGAGGTGGGCGTACTGCGTGTAGTAGCCGTCCGCGTGCCGGACGACGATCTCCATGCCGAAGGCGCCCCCGCACGACACCCTGACCACGCGCCCGTCCCCGACCGCCCGCACCGGCGTGCCGATCGGCACCGCGAAGTCCTGCCCGGTGTGCTGGTTCGCCCACCGAGCCCCGCCGCTGCCGAACGCCGCGGACAGCTCGTACGACTCCACCGGCGCGACCCACTCGGTCGTGAAGTCCGTCCGCGGTTGGTCGAGGCGCACGGCACCGGCGCAGGAGCCCGCGGCCACGGAGGCGTCGGCCTGCCCCTGCAACTGCCACCGCGCCGCTTCGAGCTTCTGCTCGATGCCCTTCTTCAGCTCGGCGAGCTCGGCGTTGCGCCTGTCCAGGGCCTGCCAGGCCGCCTCGGCCCTCGCCTCGTCCGCGACCAGCCGGGCCTCGGCGCGACGGTTCTTCTCGATGGCGTTGCTGACGGCCAGGTTCGTCTGCGAGAAGACGTGCTGACCGCGCATCAGCTGGTCCGGGCTCTTGGCGAGGATCAACTGCGCGGTGAGCGGCATCCCGCCGCTGCTGCGGTACTGGGCGCGTGCGATCCGGCCCAGGTCCTCGTGCAGGATGCCGATCTGCCGTCGCTCGCGGTCGAGTAGCGCCTCGATCCGCCGTGCCTTCGCCCGCTGCGCCTCGGCCTTCTGCCGCCCCGCCTCGTACCGCTGCGTCGCCAGGGCCGCGTCCTCGTACAGCCGCGCCACCTGCGCTCCGAGGCCCAAGTCACCGCCGGTTCCCCCGCCGTCGCGGGCGGGGGTGTCCTTCCCGTCACCGGCGGCGTCGGCAGCCGGGGCCACGAGGAGGGCCAGCGCGCACAGCAGCGCCGGAACGAGCAAGCGTTTACGGCGATATGAGCGCATGTCAGCGATCCTGGCCCGCGGACCGGGTCCGGGTCTCGTTCGGGTCGTACGCCTGGGGGACTTCTTGCTGCGGACGGGTCAGTACGGCTGTTGACGCGGCGTCGACGAGCGGTCCCCCGCCGGACAGCACTCACCCACGGCCACGGGCCGGTCGCGCGCTACGCCGCCCCCACCAGGGAATCCGCCTCCTCCTCCCGCTCCACCATCCCCCGCAGCGGCCCGTCCACAGCGGCCAGCTCCGCGAACGTCCCCCGCTGCACCACACGCCCCTCGCCCAGGACGACCACCTCGTCCACCGCTTCCAGACCGGCCAGTCGATGGGTGATGAGCAGGGTCGTACGGCCCTCGGTGGCGGCCAGCAGGTCGGCGGTGAGGGCGTCGGCGGTGGGCAGGTCGAGGTGCTCGGCGGGCTCGTCGAGCACGAGGACGGGGAAGTCGGCGAGCAGTGCACGGGCCAGCGCGAGCCGCTGCCGCTGTCCGCCCGACAGCCGCGTCCCGTGCTCGCCCACGAGCGTGTCCAGCCCGTCGGGCAGGCTCTCGGCCCAGTCGAGCAACCGGGCGCGCTCGAGGGCGTCCCGCAGTTCGGCGTCGGTGGCGTCCTTCCTGGCGAGGAGCAAGTTCTCGCGCACGGAGCTGTCGAAGAGGTGCGCGTCCTGCGCGCACAGACCGACGAGCCGCCGTACGTCGTCGCCGTCCAGCGCGTACGCGTCCACGCCGCCCAGCGTGTAGGAGCCCGCGTCCGCGTCCAGGAAGCGCAGCAGGACCTGCGCCAGCGTCGTCTTGCCGGACCCGGACGGGCCGACCACGGCGATCCGGCGCCCCTCGTCCAGGGTCAGGTCGAGGCCGGCGAGCGCGTCCCTGCCCTGCCCCGCGTGACGGGTGGTCAGGCCCCTGACGGCGACCGGGAAGGGCGACGCGGGCGCCTGCCGGGGCTGCTCCGGCTCCCGTACGGGCCCGGGGGCGTCCAGCACCTCGTACACGCGCTCCGCGCTCTTGCGCACCCGCTGCCGGTACTGCACGGCGAGCGGCAGCCCCAGGACGGCCTCGAAGGCAGCCAGGGGGGTCAGGACGACCACGGCCATCGCCACGCCGCCCAGCCGCCCTTCGGCGACCGCCTGGGCGCCCACGAGGGCGGTGGCGGCGACGGTGAGCCCGGAGACCAGCGCGATGAGTCCGTCGCCGAGCGCGGTGGCGGTGGCGGCCCGCGAGGCGATCCGGGTGAGCACCCCGTCGGCCCGCCGCACTTCGGCCGTACGGCTGGGCAGGGCGCCGGCGACGGTGAGCTCCGCGGTGCCGGTGAGCAGATCCGTCACGCGTGTCGCGAGCACCCCGCGGGCAGGGGCCAGCCTGCGCTCGGCACGGCGGGCGACGGCACCCGTGACGAGCGGGACACCGGCCCCGGCCGCCAGGAGCCCCACCGCGAGCACGGCACCGGCCTCGGGCAGCAGCCACGCGGTGAAGCCGACGGCCCCGGCGGACACCACGGTCGCCGCGGCCGCGGGCAACAGCCACCGCAGCCAGTAGTCCTGCAGCGCGTCCACGTCGGCGACGAGCCGCGACAGCAGATCGCCGCGACGCGTGCGGCGCAGCCCGGCGGGCGCGAGCCGTTCCAGCCGCCGGTACACGGCGACCCGGGTGTCGGCCAGCATGCGCAGGACAGCGTCGTGCGACACCAGCCGCTCGGCGTAGCGGAACACGGCCCGCCCGATACCGAAGGCCCGCGTCGCCGTCACGGCCACCATCAGGTACAGCACGGGCGGCTGCTGCGAGGCCCGCGAGATGAGCCACCCAGAGGTCGCCATGAGCCCGACGGCGCTGCCGAGCGCGAGGCTCCCGAGCAGCAGCGCGAGGGCGAGGCGACCGCGCCGGGGGCCGGACATGGCGCGGACCCGGGCAAGGGCACCCCGTGCGTCTGCATCCGTCGCGGGAGACACGGCCTCGGTGTCGTCCGTAACGGAACCTTCGTGCGCTTCCCGCTCGATCGGACGGACAACGGACGCCCCGGGCAAGGCCTCTGCCTGCACAGGTGCCACGGCTTCCGCGAGCCGCACCACCCGGTCTGCAACGCCCAGCAGCGCCGGCCGATGCACCACCAGCAGCACCGTCCGCCCCACCGCCAGCCTCCGCACGGCCTCGACGACCTCGGCCTCGGTGGCCCCGTCGAGCGCGGCCGTCGGCTCGTCGAGCAGCAGTACGGGCCGGTCCGCGAGGAACGCCCGGGCCAGCGCGAGCCGCTGCCGCTGCCCCGCGGACAGCCCGGTCCCGTCCTCACCCAGCACGGTGTCGACGCCCCGGGGCAGCGCGTCCACGAACTCCAAAGCCCCGGCGTCCCCCAGCGCACGTCGCACGGCGGCATCGTCCGCGTCAGGGCGCGCCAGTCGTACGTTCTCGGCGATCGTCCCGGCATACAGATGCGGCCGCTGCGGCACCCAGGCAATGCGTGAGCGCCATTCCCGCAGATCGAGTTCGGCGAGATCGACTCCCCCGACCAGCACCCGTCCCTCGGCGGGCCGCACGAATCCCAGCAACACGTTCAGCAGCGTCGACTTGCCCGCGCCGCTCGGCCCGACGAGCGCGACCGTCTCCCCTGGCTCGACGGCGAGAGACACGTCCGCCACGGCGTCGGTGGACCGCCTGGGGAAGCGGACGGAGACGCCCTCGAACGACACCGTCCCCGTCGGCACCGCAGCGGTCCCCGAGGCCGGCACCGGAGTCTCCAGCACCTCGAAGATCTCCTCGGCCGCGGCCAGCCCCTCGGCCGCCGCGTGGTACTGCGCGCCCACCTGACGCAGCGGGAGATAGGCCTCGGGCGCCAGCACGAGGACGACCAGGCCGTCGTACAGATTCATCTCGCCGTGGACGAGCCGCATGCCGATCGTCACGGCGACCAGGGCCACCGAGAGCGTCGAGAGCAGTTCCAGCGCGAAGGAGGAGATGAAGGCGATCCGCAGGGTCCGCATGGTCGCCCTGCGGTACTCGCCGGTGATCCGCCGGATCGACTCGGCCTGCGCCTTGGCCCGCCCGAACACCTTCAGAGTCGGCAGCCCGGCGACGACGTCCAGGAAGTGCCCGGACAGCCGGGACAAAAGCCGCCACTGACGGTCCATCCGGGACTGCGTGGCCCAGCCGATCAACATCATGAAGATCGGAATCAGCGGCAGGGTGCCGACGATGATCGCCGCCGAGACCCAGTCCTCGGTCACGATCCGGGCCAGCACGGCCACGGGCACGACCACCGCGAGCCCCAACTGCGGCAGATAGCGCGAGAAGTAGTCGTCGAGGGCATCGACTCCGCGCGTGGCGAGGGAGACGAGCGAGCCGGTTCGCTGTCCGCTCAGCCAGCCGGGCCCCAGTGCAGCCGACCGCTCCAGCAGCCTCACCCGTAGCTCCGACTTCACCGCCGCGCTCGCACGGTGAGCGGCGAGCTCGGTGAGCCACGCAACGACCGCGCGGCCGACCGCGACGGCCGCCAACAACAGCAGGGGAGTGCGCAGTTCAGCGGCGGACATCCCGTGCTCGAACGCCCCTACCACCGCCTCGGCGATGAGCATCGCCTGTGCGATGACCAGCACCACACCGACGGCACCCAGGCCGACGACCGCGATCAGGAAGAGGCGAGTGGTGCGGGCGTATCGGAGGAGACGCGGATCGATCGGTTTCACGTGAAACATGCCCTTCGGTCCAGGGCGGGGTGTTTCACGTGAAACATCGTGAACCACCCCGCCCGCAACGGACTCAGTGCGTGGCCCCCGCAGCGGCGTCCGCGGCAATGTGCTGCGTGCCGATCCGCTTGCGGAACACCCAGTAGGTCCAGCCCTGGTAGAGCATGACAATCGGCGTGGCGATCACCGCGCACCAAGTCATGATTTTCAGGGTGTAGGGGCTCGACGAGGCGTTGGTGACCGTGAGGCTCCACTCGTCATTGAGCGAGGACGGCATGACGTTCGGGAAGAGCGTCAGGAAGAGCATCGCCACGGCGGCCACGATGGTCACACCGGAGAAGGCGAACGACCATCCCTCGCGCCCGGCCTGGTTCGCCAGCAATGCCGCCACCAGCGCGGCTACGGCCACCACGAGAGCGACCAGGCTCTGACCGTCGCCGTTGTCGACCTGCGTCCAGAGCAGGAAGATCAGCGCCAGCCCAGCGGCGACGAGACCGACCCACAGGGCCAGAGACCGAGCCCGCTCCCGGATCTCCCCGACGGTCTTGAGCGCGGTGAACACCGCCCCGTGGAAGGTGAACAGCGTCAGCGTCACCAGACCACCGAGCAGCGCATACGGGTTGAGCAGGTCCAGGACGGTGCCGACGTACTCATGACTCTGGTCGAGCTTCACGCCCCGCACGATGTTGCCGAAGGCCACACCCCACAGGAACGCCGGGATCAGCGAGCACCAGAAGATCGCGTGCTCCCAGTTGCGCTGCCAGTTCTCCTCAGGCCGCTTGGCCCGGTACTCGAAGGCCACGCCCCGGACGATCAGGCAGACCAGGATGAGGAGCAGAGGCAGGTAGAACCCGGAGAAGAGCGTGGCGTACCACTCGGGGAAGGCGGCGAAGGTAGCACCGCCGGCTGAGAGCAGCCACACCTCGTTGCCGTCCCAGACGGGGCCGATGGTGTTGATCAGCACCCGCCGCTCGGGCCGGTTACGGGCGAGCAGCTTGGTGAGGACGCCCACCCCGAAGTCGAAGCCCTCCAGGAAGAAGTAGCCGATCCACAGGACGGCGATCAGGACGAACCAGACGTCGTGAAGTTCCATGACTGTGCAGCTCCCTCGGCCTAGTACGAGAAGGCCATCGGCTTGTCGGCGTCACGGGAGTCGCCGCCGATCTTCGTGGGCGGGTTCAGGTCGGCCTCCGTCAGCTCGGGCGGCCCGGCCTTGATGTACTTCGCCAGCAGCTTGACCTCGACGACGGCGAGGATGGCGTAGAGCGTGGTGAAGACGATCATCGAGGTGAGGACTTCGCCCTGGGAGACGCCGGGGGAGACCGCGTCACGGGTGCGCAGGACGCCGTAGACGACCCACGGCTGGCGGCCCATCTCGGTGAAGATCCAGCCCCAGGAGTTGGCGATCAGCGGGAAGGCCAGGGTCCAGATCGCGATGCGCCAGTACCACTTCGTCAGCTTGGGGCCGAGCGCCTTCTTCGGGAGCAGCACCAGATGCGGCACCTCGTCATCTCCGACCCTCAGGTGCCGCGGCAGCAAGAACTTCTTGCGGGTCAGCCAGAGCCCGATCAGACCGATGGTGAACGACGCCATACCGAAGCCGATCATCCAGCGGAAGCCCCAGTAGGCGACGGGGATGTTGGGCCGGTAGTCGCCGGGCCCGTACTTCTGCTGCTCGGCCTTGTTGACGTCGTTGATGCCCGGGACGTACGAGGTGAAGTCGTCCTTGGCCAGGAAGGACAGCAGGCCCGGAATCTCGATGGCGACCTTGTTGTGGCCCTTGTCCACGTCGCCGATGGCGAAGACCGAGAAGGGCGCCGGCTCCTCGCCGTCCCACAGCGCCTCGGCCGCGGCCATCTTCATCGGCTGCTGCTCGTACATGATCTTGCCGAGGACGTCGCCGCTGATCGCGGTGAGCATGCCGCCTATGACGACGGTGACCAGGCCGAGCCGCAGCGAGGTCTTCATCTCACGGATGTGCTTCTTGCGCAGCAGGTGGAAGGCGGAGATGCCGACCATGAACGCCCCGCCGGTGAGGAAGGCCGCCGAGAGGGTGTGGAAGGCCTGCGCAAGCGCGGTGTTCTGGGTCAGCACGAGCCAGAAGTCGGTGAGCTCGGCCCGTCCCTTCGCCTCGTTGATCCGGTAGCCGACCGGGTGCTGCATCCACGAGTTGGCCGCGAGGATGAAGTACGCCGACAGGATCGTGCCGATGGAGACCATCCACATACAGGCCAGGTGGATCTTCTTCGGCAGCTTGTCCCAGCCGAAGATCCACAGGCCGATGAAGGTGGACTCGAAGAAGAAGGCGATCAGAGCCTCAAAGGCGAGCGGAGCACCGAAGACGTCACCGACGAAGCGGGAGTAGTCGGACCAGTTCATGCCGAACTGGAACTCCTGCACGATGCCGGTGACCACACCCATCGCGATGTTGATCAGGAAGAGCTTGCCCCAGAACTTCGTTGCTCTGAGGTACTTCTCCTTCTCCGTGCGCACCCAGGCGGTCTGCAGCCCGGCCGTCAGGGCGGCCAGCGAGATCGTCAGGGGGACAAACAGAAAGTGGTAGACGGTGGTGATACCGAACTGCCAGCGCGCCAGAGTCTCCGGCGCCAAAGCCAGGTCCACGTCGCCGCTCCTTACCTACGCTTGTGAAAGCGTTCACATTCACAAGCAATTATGCAGCACCCACTTTCCGTCCCCTGAGGGGGGTCCCTCATAAGGGTCAACCTCTTGGCGCGAACTTCAACATATTGTTGAATCGCCTGCATGCAGACACAGACACCGCTACGGATACGGATCTCCTGGCCCGCGGGACACCTCACCGCGGCCCTCGACGACACCCCGACCACGCAGGCCCTCGCCAAGGCCCTGCCCCTCGTCTCCACCGCCCGCACCTGGGGCGAAGAGGTCTACTTCGACATGGGCGTCGCCGTTCCACGTGAAACCAACGCCCGACAGGTCGTCGACCCGGGCACGGTCGCCTTCTGGACGGACGGAGACGCGCTCGCTCTCCCCTACGGGCCCACGCCGATCTCGCGAGACGACGAGTGCCGCCTCGCGAGCCCGTGCAACGTCCTCGGCCACATAGACGGTGACCCCCGCCTGCTGGCAACCGTCCGCGACGGCGACCCCGTGCGCGTGGAACTCGTGGACTCCTGACCTGCTTGCGGAGCCCTACAGCTCCTTGGCTGCTCGCGGAGCCCTACAGCTCCTTGCGGAACCCTTCCGCCACCTTCAGGAAGATGTCGTTCGCCTCGGCCTCCCCGACCGTCACCCGCACACCCTCGCCCGGGAACGGTCGGACCACCACGCCGTGCTGCTCGCACGCCGCCGCGAAGTCGACCGTGCGCTCCCCCAGCCGCAGCCACACGAAGTTGGCCTGGGTCTCGGGCACCGTCCAGCCCTGGGCACGCAGCCCGTCGACCACGCGATTGCGCTCGCACACCAACGAACCGACCCGGCCGAGCAGTTCATCCTCGGCGCGCAGCGAGGCGATGGCCGCGTCCTGCGCGAGCTGGCTCACCCCGAAGGGCACGGCCGTCTTGCGCAGCGCCGCCGCGACCGGCTCATGGGCGATCGCGAAGCCGACACGGAGGCCGGCGAGGCCGTACGCCTTGGAAAACGTCCGCAGGACACAGACGTTCGGCCGCTCACGGTAGATCTCCACACCGTCCGGCACCTCGGGATCGCGGATGAACTCGCGGTACGCCTCGTCGAGCACCACGAGCACATCGCCGGGCACCCGGTCGAGGAACCGCTCCAGCTCGGCCCGCTTCACGACCGTACCCGTCGGATTGTTGGGGTTGCAGACGAAAATCAACCTGGTGCGGTCGGTGATGGCGGCGGCCATCGCGTCCAGGTCGTGCACATCACCCGGGGTCAGCGGCACCTTCACGGACGTGGCACCGCTGATCTGCGTGATGATCGGGTACGCCTCGAAGGACCGCCAGGCGTAGATGACCTCGTCGCCGGGTCCGGAGGTGGCCTGCAGCAGCTGCTGGGCGACGCCGACCGAGCCGGTGCCGGTGGCCAGGTGGGAGGCCGGCACGCCGAAGCGCTCGGACAACTCGTTCATCAGCGCCGTGCACATCATGTCCGGGTAGCGGTTGAAGGACGAGGCGGCGGCCGTCACGGTCTCCATCACGCCGGGCAGCGGCGGATAGGGGTTCTCGTTGGAGGACAGCTTGTAGGCCACCGGACCACCGGCCGCGGCGGGCTTGCCGGGCTTGTAGGTCGGAATCCCCTCCAGCTCGGCGCGCAGCTTGGGGCTCGTCTCGCTCACCGCAGTCCTCCTCGCGACCACCGACGGCCCATCACCACCGCCGGCTCCAATACTCCTCACCTTATGAGGATTCCGCGCCGATGCGTACAGGTGTGACGCCCTCGAGTGCAGACCCCTTCTGCCACACCAGCATCAGGGGCATCGTCGTACGAAGTTGTACGAATTGGGGGGGCGCGTCACACATATATCTATGCGCCGGTGGCTCGCGCCGTGGCGCGCATCCCCCGTGAAGGTGAGTTGAGACCTCTTCGAAACATCGGGCACTTGGCAGGCCCATGCGCGCCGACAAGTCAGGTCTTACGATTGGAACGTTCAACTCCCTTGCTTTCCAAGGGGATTGATGATCTATGACCTTGCAGAAACGTGCCTGTCAACGCGTGCATATGCGTCCGCACTACCCCACCGCATGAGCCCTACTATCGGCTCGCCATGACAGCAGCAGGGAAGCACCAGGTGAGCCGCGCGGAAACCTCACGCCGAGGCAGTCGACCCGGCCGGGCCGGCATCAGAGACGTGGCCGCCGCTGCCGGAGTCTCCATCACGACCGTCTCCGACGCCCTCAACGGCAAGGGCCGGCTCCCGGACGCCACCCGACGCCATGTTCGCGAGGTCGCCGACCGGCTGGGCTACCGGCCCTCGGCCGCCGCCCGCACACTCCGTACCGGCAAGTCAGGTCTCATCGGCCTGACCGTGACGACATACGGGGATGAACCTTTCACCTTCACGGAGTTCGCGTACTTCGCCGAGATGGCCCGCGCGGCCACCTCGGCCGCGCTCGCCCGCGGCTACGCCCTGGTGATCCTCCCCGCGACCTCGCGCCACGACGTCTGGTCGAACGTCGCCCTCGACGGCACGGTCGTCATCGACCCGTCCGACCAGGATCCGGTCGTCAGCGAGCTGGTCAGACAGGGTCTGCCGGTCGTCTCCGACGGCCGCCCGGCCGGTTCGCTCCCGGTCACCGCCTGGGTCGACAACGACCACGAGGCCGCCGTACTCGGCATCCTCGACCACCTGGCCGACGCGGGCGCCCGCCGGATCGGACTGCTGACGGGCACCACGACGGACACGTACACCCACCTGTCGACCACCGCCTATCTGCGCTGGTGCGAGCGGGTCGGCCAGGATCCGGTGTACGAGGCCTACCCGGCGCACGACCCCTGCGCCGGCGCCGTCGCCGCCGACCGGCTGCTCGCCCGCCCCGACCGCCCCGACGCGGTCTACGGCCTGTTCGACCCGAACGGCACCGACCTGCTCGCCGCCGCCCGCCGCTACGGCCTGCGCGTACCGGACGATCTGCTTCTGGTCTGCTGCAGCGAGTCCACGGTGTACGCCAACACCGAGCCGCCCATCACCACGCTCTCCCTGAAGCCGCGTCGCATCGGCACGGCCGTGGTCCAGCTCCTCATCGACGCCATCGAGGGGGTCGCGTCGGACCAGCCGGTCGAGCAGGTGATACCTACCGAGCTGATCGTGCGTACCTCGTCCCAGCGACGTCCGCCGCGTACGACGGTCAGCCCACCTCGGTCACCCGAGGAGCGGTAGGAGCTGGTCGGGGGAGGGCACAAGCAGGTCGAGGAGCGAAGAAAGCGCGGTCATCGGGCGGCCGAAGCCGTGCCCAATCGGGGCGAAAGCCGCGGTGAACAGGAGTCCTGCTCCGATTCACCACCCCTGGGTCATCACATGGCGCGATCGGCATTCCTATGATGGGCCCACGACACCCGCGGGCCGCTGCGACCAGGCAGTCCGATGCGGTGCAGCTGCGGCGCGATGGTGGAGGGGTCTGATGACTCAGGGGGCCGGTCAGGGACCCGAGATGGAGCGGACGGCGACGTTGCGCGACTTCCGAGTGCCCGCTTACGTCCACGAGACCGGTCCGTACGCCCACAGCATGCACCCGGGCGACGTCGCCCCACCCCTCGACGAGGCCTATCCGGAGGGCTACACGCCCACGGAGCGCGACCTGCCCGTGATCAACCGCGGTGACACCCTTCAGGTGACCGTCGACCCCGCGTCCGTGCCGGCTCCGCAGCCGGCGGACAGTCCGGGCCCGCTCTTCGTCGTCGGTGATGTGCACGGCTATCTCGACGAGTTGGTCGCCGCCCTCCAGGAGAAGGGCCTCATCGACTCGGCGGGTAACTGGTGCGCGGGCACCGCCCGGCTGTGGTTCCTCGGCGACTTCACCGACCGCGGCCCCGACGGCATCGGCGTCATCGACCTCGTGATGCGGCTGTCGGCGGAGGCCGCCGCGGCCGGCGGCTACTGCAAGGCCCTGATGGGCAACCACGAGTTGCTCCTGATCGGCGCCAAGCGGTTCGGCGACACCCCGGTCAACTCCGGTGCGGGCACCGCCACCTTCCAGGCCGCCTGGCTGCTCAACGGCGGCCAGAAGACCGACATGGACCGTCTCCAGGACCACCACCTGCAGTGGATGTCCCGGCTGGACGCCATGGAGCAGGTCGACGGCCATCTGCTCGTGCACTCGGACACCACCGCCTATCTCGACTACGGCGACTCGATCGAGGCGGTCAACGACACCGTCCGCGAGACGCTCACGCGCAACGACGCCGACGAAGTCTGGGACCTGTTCCGCAAGTTCACCAGGCGGTTCTCCTTCCGCGACGAGGGCGGCGCCGACCACGTTCGTTCCCTGCTCGATACGTACGGCGGCACCCGCATCGTTCACGGCCACAGCCCCATTCCGTACCTGCTGGGCGAGGTCGGCTCCGAGGAGGGCGAGGACAGCGCCGGGCCCGTGATCGAGGGACCGCACGTCTACGCCGACCGCCTCGCGATCGCGATGGACGGCGGCGTGACCATGGCCGGGAAGCTGCTGGTCCAGCAACTTCCCCTGGATATCTGAACGTTCACCGGGCAGACGTCCCCCATGGCGCAGTGACGGAAGACGGCGCAGGCCAGGGCCCAATTTTGTCAAACCCCCTGTCACCGTGTGCCGTCACCGCTCTACCATCGGCTTATCCGTAGCAGGCTCCCCTCCGTTTCTGCCCGACGGCTCGTTGGCATGCGAGCCCCAAGCCCTACGGAGCATCGGGGGATGCACATGAACAGCGTTCCGCAGCACCTGCACAGCGAGGACCGCCAAGAGTACGAGCGGATCCTCGATGAGGCGCTGCGCTCCGCACCACACCGCCCGGAACTGTCCGCTGTCGGACAGCGGCTCAACTCCGAACAGCTGCGCACCATGGCGCTCAACGCCACCGCACTCATCACGGCGGCCGCGGCGACCGAGTACCAGCACTATGTGAAGGTCCGCGAGGAACTGCGCCAGCCGGCGCCGTCCACCCCGCCGTCCACCCGCGAGTCCAGCTCCACCGAGCCGGGCACGGGTGCGATGGGGCTCGCCACCACCATGGGAGAAGTCGCCGAGACCGCCGGCCCCGGCGTCGTCGCCGTGGTCGCCGTCCTGGCGCCCGTCCTCGCGGGCACCGCCGCGGCGATCTTCCTGCTCGTCGGCTACATCCTGAAGATGCTCGATCCCGAGCCGGCGTTCGCCCAGACGATGCTCACCACCGGATGGGTGTTCGGCGCCGTGGCGGCGGCCGCGATCCTGGTCGCCGCCGTCGGACTCCTGCTCACCGCCCTGCGCAACCGGCCGGCATTCGACGGCGGTCCGTACGGCGAACTGAGCGAGGAGGTGGCCCGGGCCAGGGAGGCCTGGCGCGAGGCCCTCCTGGAGCGCGGCATCCTGCCCTTCCTGCGGGAGGCGCTCGCCGACCCCGGCACGGCATCGGCACTGCACCGCACACCACCGTCGACGCCGGCCGGCCGTATCCCGAACCTGGGCTACGACCGCCCGGGTTTCAGCAGCCCGGACGACGGCGGCTCCCGGGGCTCACGGCCGAGCTTCTCCAGCCCGGACTACACGAGCCCGGACTTCGGAGGGCCGGAACACCAGCCGGAGTAGTGCCCCGGCTTGCGCCGCCGCCGTAGGAGGGCCCCCGTCAGGGGACCCGCCTCCACGGTGGAGCCCCGGGAGACCTCCTCGGGGGGCGCAGGCCGAGCACCTGGCAGCACGCCCGAAAGCGGGACAGCGCGCCAGGCGCCGAGGCATGGCGCCCTGGGTCAGGACGTCGAGGTCAGTCCGCCATCGGCAGGTACACCCGGTTGCCGGCCGCCGCGAACTCCTTCGACTTCTGAGCCATGCCCTCCTCGATCTCCTCCTGGGACCCGCCGTGTTGGCGACGGATGTCCTGGGAAATCTTCATCGAGCAGAACTTCGGCCCGCACATGGAGCAGAAGTGGGCCGTCTTGGCGGGCTCGGCCGGAAGGGTCTCGTCGTGGAACTCCCGTGCCGTGTCCGGGTCGAGAGCCAGGTTGAACTGGTCCTCCCACCGGAACTCGAAGCGGGCGTCGGACAGTGCGTCGTCCCACTCCTGCGCACCGGGATGCCCCTTGGCGAGATCGGCCGCGTGGGCGGCGATCTTGTAGGTGATGACGCCGGTCTTGACGTCGTCACGGTTGGGCAGGCCCAGGTGTTCCTTGGGCGTGACGTAGCAGAGCATGGCCGTGCCCCACCAGGCGATCATCGCGGCACCGATGCCGGAGGTGATGTGGTCGTACGCCGGCGCGACGTCAGTCGTCAGCGGACCGAGCGTATAGAACGGAGCTTCATCGCAGATCTCCTGCTGCAGGTCGATGTTCTCCTTGATCTTGTGCATCGGGACATGTCCCGGGCCCTCGATCATGGTCTGTACGTTGAAACGCTTGGCGATCGTGTTGAGTTCCCCGAGCGTCCTCAACTCCGCGAACTGCGCCTCGTCGTTGGCGTCCGCGATCGAGCCGGGCCTGAGGCCGTCACCCAGCGAGTACGTGACGTCGTACGCCGCGAGGATCTCGCAGAGCTCCTCGAAGTTCTCGTACAGGAAGCTCTCCTTGTGGTGCGCCAGGCACCACGCCGCCATGATGGAGCCGCCGCGGGAGACGATGCCGGTCTTGCGGTTGGCGGTGAGGGGTACGTACGGCAGGCGCACGCCCGCGTGGACCGTCATGTAGTCCACGCCCTGCTCGGCCTGTTCGATGACCGTGTCCTTGTAGATCTCCCAGGTCAGCTCCTCGGCGCGGCCGTCGACCTTCTCCAGCGCCTGGTAGAGCGGCACCGTGCCGATGGGCACGGGGGAGTTGCGCAGCACCCACTCACGGGTGGTGTGGATGTTGCGGCCGGTCGACAGGTCCATGACCGTGTCGGCGCCCCAGCGGGTGGCCCAGGTCATCTTCTCGACCTCCTCCTCGATGGAGGAGGTGACCGCGGAGTTGCCGATGTTGGCGTTGACCTTCACCAGGAACCGCTTGCCGATGATCATCGGCTCGATCTCCGGGTGGTTGACGTTGGCGGGCAGCACGGCACGGCCTGCCGCGATCTCCTCGCGGACCACTTCCGGAGAAACGTTCTCCCGGATGGCCACGTACTCCATCTCGGGCGTGATCTCGCCGCGGCGTGCATAGGCGAGCTGCGTGACCGCCCCGCCGTCACGGCTCCGGCGCGGCTGGCGCGGCCGTCCGGGGAAGACCGCGTCGAGGTTGCGCAGGCCGCCACGCGGCGAGGTGTGCTTGATCCCGTCGTCCTCGGGACGAACGGGACGGCCCGCGTACTCCTCGGTGTCGCCGCGGGCGATGATCCAGTTCTCCCGCAGCGGGGGCAGCCCCCTGCGGACGTCGGTGTCGGCGAGTGGATCGGTGTACGGGCCGGAGGTGTCGTACAGGGTGACCGACTGCCCGTTGGTGAGATGCACCTGGCGGACCGGCACCCGCAGATCGGGGCGTGAGCCCTCGACATACGCCTTGTGCCAGCCGATGGACTTCCCGGCCTCCTCGGACTTGTCGTCCTGAACGGAGGCAGGCGTGCGCGCGTCCTTGATGGTCATGAGACCTACTCCCTACGCCGGCATTACCCGGTAACAGGTTCGGCGGTCGACGCAGCGGTTTCCGTCTGCCGACGTTTCGTGGGGAACGTCACTCTCTTCGGATGATGTTCCACGTGAAACATCGCAGGGACGGAGGTCAGCGCCCTCTCAGCCCGGTGCTCCGAGCTCCCGCGTGTACAAAGGTGGCTCCACGCTAGCGTCAATTCGGGCGCGGTGAACAGAGGGCCCCGCTCGTTCTTGCGATGATCGGTCGGTGACCACGACGCATGAGCCTCCGTACCCACCGCCCGAGCCGCCCCACGGCTCCGGCTTCGGAAACGGTCCCAGAAACGGCCCCACGCGGGCCAACGGCCGTACAGACGGCCGGGGTTCGGAGGTCGCCGGAGGCAGATACGACGGTGGGTACGGGCCTGGTCCCGGAAGCGGCCATGGCAATCCAGCGGCTGGTTCCGACGGCTGGCACGAACACGGAAATGGGGCCGGTGGGATGCAGGGACACGGAAACGGGGGCGGTGGTGGGCACGGGCGTGGGCCCGGATCCGGCGGCTTCCGCGGTCCCGGCTCTGGTGGCCTGCATGATCAGGGCAGCGGCGGCGGCTCAGCGGGGCAGGGGCCCGGTCCGGGTGACGGTCACGATTCCGGTGGTGGCCATGGGCACGGGTCGGGATCCGGCGGATCGCATAGCGGCGGTAACGGCGGCGACGGTAGTGGCGGTGGCGGGGGGCATGCCCACTCCCACAGTCACGCCCACGGTCCCGCTGCGCCCGTCTCCCGGCACCTGCGCAAGGTCATCGCGGCGATCCTGATCCCGTTCGCCGCAGCGGTGGTGGTGGGGCTCGCTGTGCTGTGGCCGGGCGGTGCCCCGCCGCACGAGCGTACGGGGGTCGGCTTCGACCGGCAGACGTACCAGGCCACAGTCACCAAGGTGGTCGAGGTGAGCTGCAAGGACGTCGGCGCCTCTGGAGTGCCCCCGACCGGCGACACCTCCACTGCCGAGGGTTCCTCCGCGGTGCAGCAGGAGAACGGCACCTGCAAGAAGGCGACGATCCGCGTCGACACAGGCAATGACAAGGGCCGCACTTTCACCGAGATCGTGCAGCCCGACCAGTCACGCCAGTTGCACGAGGGCCAGGACGTCGTGGTCGCCTATGAACCCTCCGCGCCCAAGGACCTGCAGTATTCGGTCACCGACGTGAACCGCAGGGTCCCGATGGCGCTGCTCGCCGGCATCTTCGCACTCGCCGTCGTCCTGGTGGGCCGGATGCGCGGTGTCATGGCGCTGGTCGCGCTGGCCATCAGCTTCCTGGTGCTGACCTTCTTCATCCTCCCGGCGATCCTGCAGGGCTCGAACCCGCTGGTCGTGGCGGTGGTGGGGGCGAGCGCGATCATGCTGATCGCCCTCTACATGTGCCACGGGCTGTCGGCCCGTACATCCGTGGCCGTGCTCGGCACACTGCTCTCGCTGCTGCTGATCGGCCTTCTGGGCTCGGGGTTCATCGACTGGGCCGCGCTCACCGGCAACACGGACGACAACACCGGTCTGATCCACGGGCTGTACCCGTCGATCGACATGAGCGGTCTGCTGCTCGCCGGCGTCATCATCGGCTCGCTGGGTGTCCTCGACGACGTGACGGTCACCCAGACGTCCGCGGTCTGGGAGCTGCACGAGGCCAACCCGACGATGGGCTGGCGCGGGCTGTACCGCGCCGGTATCCGGATCGGCCGCGACCACATCGCGTCCGTCGTCAACACACTGGTCCTCGCCTACGCCGGCGCCGCGCTGCCGTTGCTGCTGCTCTTCTCGATCGCGCAGAGCAGCGTCGGCACGGTCGCCAACAGTGAGTTGGTGGCGGAGGAGATCGTGCGCACGCTGGTGGGCTCCATCGGCCTGGTCGCGTCGGTGCCCGTCACCACGGCTCTCGCCGCCCTGGTGGTCTCGGCCGACCGGCCGGAGCGGGGGGCGTTGCCCGCAGGTGCCCAGCCGGTGCCGACGGGCGGGCAGTCGGGGCAGGGACAGCCTTCGGGACAGCAGGCTCCGGGCCGGGGCGGGCGGGGACGACGCCGTAAGCGGTGACGGCCACGGCTGCCGATCCCGCCCAGTCGGCGGCCCGCTCATCCGACGGAACACGGCGCACGCCCGCGAAGAAGAAGCGTTCCCGCGCGCCCCGGCAGTGCCCTCTCAGCGCCGCGGCGAAGCGTTACGCCACTCCCTCGCCGCTGTAACGCGTCAGCCCGCGCTCTGCTCCTCCGCCAGGATGCGGTCCAGGGCCTCGTCGAGGTGTGCGTCGAAGTCGGCGAGCGCACCCTCCTGCCCGAGCGGCACCAGCTTGTCGGTGCGGTCGAGGAAGGCCACCAGGGGCGCCACCGAGGAGCGGAACAGCGCCTGATCGGCACCGACCTGAAGCCGGATCAGGACGTCGCCCAGCGTCTCGGAACCGGCCGGTGAGACCCGTACATCTCCCTCCCCGCACGGTCTGCCCACCCCGTCGACCAGCAGCTCGCGGCCGAAAGCCCAGGTCACGGGGGCATCACCGGGCAGGTGGAAGGTCAGCCGTACGGCATAGGGATCACAGGTCTCGTAGCGCAGCTCCACCGGGATGCGGAAGGAGAGCTCCTCGGACACGAGAAAGCTCATCATGACCTCTGCCTGTACGGACTCGCGCATCGCCTACCCCGTCGTTTGCCTTCGACTGGCCGGGAACGGACCCGACACTGTGGAATCTTGCTGAACGTACACGAGAGATCACAAGGAGTGAGTTTTCAGATACTGATAGAGATTGCCAGTGACCCGAGGAGCCGCCCGACCTCGTCCTGCAGCTGCCGTGCCGCCGAGAGCAGCCGGTCGGCCTGATGAGCGGGGAGGGAAATGGCCATCGTCGCGGCCGTGGTGCCCACCGTGATCGGAATCGCCGCGCACACCGTGCCCAGCGCGTATTCCTGACGCTCGGTCACCGGCTCCATCCGACGCGTCCGTTCGAGGCGTTGCAGCAGCGTGCGGCTGTCGCGCACCGTGTACGGGGTGATGGACTGCACGGGATGGCGGTCGAGGTGATCGCGGCGGGCGTCCTCGTCCAGCTGGGACAGCAGGCACTGGCCGATGGCGTGCGCGTGGCCGGTCTCCCGGAAGTCGGCCCATTCCTCGACCGCCGGATTGCCCGGCGTGTCCGAGACGCACATGACCTCGATCTCGCCGTCGCGGTACTGGGCGTAGTAAACGGGGACACCGATGGCATCACGCCATTGGGCGAGTGCTTCGGCGACCGTGCTGCGACGTTTCTGCTGGGCTCCGCTGCTGCCCAGCCGAACCGCCGCCTCGCCGAGGAAGAACAGGCCCTTGTCCCGGCGCAGATAGCCTTCGTGAACCAGGGTCCGCAACAGGTGGTACGCGGTGGGCAGCGCGAGGCCCGTCTCGCGGGCGAGTTGCTTCGCGGGAGCGCCGTACTCGTGCTCGGCGACGCATTCCAGCAGGCGCATCGCACGCTGGACGGATCCGATGAGCGTCGCGGAGTGCGGCTGCTCGGGGGATGTCGGGGAGGCCTGCCTCGGTACCTTGGGTACGGAGGAGCGCGACCGTCCGAGGGGTGCGTGGGGTTCTGAGGGTGCGGTGTCAACCGTGGCCAAGGGTCACTCCCAAAGGCGCGAGGGGGGAGCCCGTGCGGGGGAACACGGGAGGGGGTGCACGCCGCTCGCGGGGGCGTCCCCGCGTCGATTTCCGGACTCTATTCGTCCGCCACCGCTCACAGACGCCCCGCCCGGAAAACTTCCCTCGCCCGAGGGAACCGGTGATTCCTGTTACCGCCACCCCGTCCCCACGGCCCTCATCAGCCGCTGCCGACCCTCACCAGTCGCTGCGCGACGACGAACTCGACGTGAACTTCCGTACGACGTAGATCAGTCCACCGACCAGTGCCACGAAGACCAACAGCTTGAAGAGCAGTCCGATGACGAACCCGACGACACTGGCTATCAACCCGCCGAACACGACCAGGGCGATGACAGGCACCGCGATCCACTTCACCCACCACGGCAGTCCTGCGAAAATCTCACGCATCGCCCTCGTCCTTACCTCTCAGCCCGTCACAGTGCCGGGTCCGATCCTTCGAATCTGCTGATTCCCTGCACTCGATGCTAGGGCTGCCAGGTGCCCCGGCGGGGGCCTCGCAGCCCTTGTCCTCCCCTGATCGATCCCCTAGGGAACCCCGAGGCCAAAGGTCAGCTTTCGGGCGGAGAGAACACCACGAGCACCCGGAGGTCCTCGCTGATGTGGTGGAACTTGTGGGCGACCCCGGCCGGCACATACACCACACTGCCGCGCGCCACCTGTGTGGTCTCCATGCCGACGGTGATCTGAGCGCGCCCGCTCACAACGAAGTAGACCTCGTCCTGGTTGTGCGGCTTCTGTGGATCGTGCTCGCCGGCGTTGAGCGCGTACAGACCGACCGACATGTTCCGCTCCCGCAGAAACTGCAGGTAGGCGCCCTCATTGGCGGCGCGCTCCGCCTCCAGTTCATCCAGCCGGAATGCCTTCATCGCTCTCGTCCGCCCTTGTCACAGTGCCCGTGGCCGATCTCGTCTGCCACGATCAGACACATGAAGAATTTCGTAGTCAAGACGATCGCCAACGCGGGGGCCCTGGCGGTCGCTGTGTGGCTGCTCGACAAGATCACCCTCACCGGTGACAGCACGGGCAAGAAGATCGGCACCCTGCTCATCGTCGCGCTGATCTTCGGCGTGGTGAACTTCCTGGTCAAGCCGATAGTCAAGCTCCTGAGCCTCCCGCTGCTCATCCTGACACTCGGCCTGTTCACACTGGTCGTCAACGCGCTCATGCTGCTGCTGACCTCGTGGCTCGCGGACAAGCTCGACCTGAGCTTCCATGTCGAGGGCTTCTGGACCGCCGTACTCGGCGGCCTGATCATCTCGATCGTCTCCTGGGCGCTCAACGTCGTCCTGCCCGACGGGGACTGAACATCCGATGACCTACCGCGTCTGCTTCGTGTGCACCGGCAACATCTGCCGCTCCCCGATGGCCGAGTCCGTCTTCCGCGCCCGCGTGGCGGAGGCCGGGCTCGACGGCTTGGTCGAGGTCGACAGCGCCGGCACCGGCGGCTGGCACGAGGGCGACCCGGCCGACCCGCGCACCGTCTCCGTCCTCGAGGAGCACGGCTACGACGGCGGCCACACGGCCCGGCAGTTCCAGCAGTCCTGGTTCGCCCGCCTCGACCTCGTCGTCGCGCTCGACGCCGGGCATCTCAAGGCGCTGCGCCGCCTCGCGCCCTCGCCGGAGGACGCGGCGAAGGTGCGGCTGCTGCGCTCTTACGACCCCGCCGCGGGTGAGGACCTCGATGTACCCGACCCGTACTACGGGGGCCGGGACGGCTTCGAGGAGTGCCTCGAGATGGTGGAGGCGGCAAGCTCAGGCCTCCTCACGGAGGTCCGCGAACAGGTGGAGGGGGAGGCGGCATGAGCGGTACGGGTCCTCAGGGGGTGCCTTCCGGGGGCGGAGAGGGCACGCGCGCGGTGCGGGCCGGGCTGCCCGAGCCGGTCAAGTACGAGCCGACCCTGCCGGGTCCGGTGTTCGCCGCCCACTACCACCTGCCGGGCGAGCCCACGGGGCCGTACACCTACGGCCGCGACGAGAACCCGACCTGGACCCGCCTGGAGCGCGCCATCGGCGAGCTGGAGGCGCCGGGGGAGGACGGTGTCGAGACGCTGGTCTTCGCGTCCGGCATGGCCGCCACCTCGTCCGTGCTCTTCTCCCAGCTGCGCGCCGGGGACGCGGTCGTCCTGCCCAGCGACGGCTACCAGGCGCTGCCCCTGGCCCGGGCGCAGCTGGAGGCGTACGGCATCGAGGTGCGCACGGCGCCGACCGGCGGGGACGCCCAGCTCGGCGCCCTGGACGGCGCGAAGCTGCTGTGGATCGAGAGCCCGTCGAATCCCGGCCTCGACGTGTGCGACATCCGACGGCTCGTCGAAGCGGCACACGCGCGTGGCGCACTCGTCGCCGTCGACAACACGCTCGCGACGCCGCTCGGGCAGCGGCCACTGGACCTCGGCGCCGACTTCTCCCTGGCCAGCGGCACCAAGCAGCTGACAGGGCATGGCGACGTACTGCTGGGATACGTCACCGGCCGCGACGCCGATGCCATGGCCGCCGTACGGCGCTGGCGCAAGATCGTCGGGGCGATTCCGGGGCCCATGGAGGCCTGGCTCGCGCACCGTTCCCTCGCCACGCTCCAGCTGCGTGTGGAGCGGCAGAACGCCAATGCCCTGGCGGTCGCCGAGGCGCTGAACAACTGGCCGGAGGAGCTCGGGGTGCGTTATCCGGGGCTTCCCGGCGATGCCTCTCACAAGATCGCCTCGCAGCAGATGCGATCATACGGGTGCGTGGTCTCCTTCACGCTGCCCACGCGCGCGCGTGCCGAGCGCTTTCTCGACGCCCTGCGGCTCGTCGACGACGCGACCAGCTTCGGCGGGGTGCGATCCACGGCCGAGCGACGCGGACGCTGGGGCGGCGACGCCGTACCGGAGGGCTTCATTCGTATGTCGGTCGGCGCGGAGGATCCCGAGGATCTGGTGGCCGATGTGCTGCGCGCGCTGGACGAATCGGCGGAGTGATCGGGTTCGCCCCGGCAGCTCCGCCCTCCGGCTGCGTAGAACGGTAGAACGGACGGTCCGAACCTCCCCCCTCGTGGCTCGGACCGTCCTCGGTTCTGCGCGCGAAGAACCGCGCGAACAAGGCTAGTTGACTCTCTGTCAGTGTCCAATCACAGTAGCGACAGCGACCTATCGACTTATTTATAGTTGGGCCCTGCCCTGGGGGTGGGGAGAAGGGCGGGGAAGGGGAGGATGTGGCATGGATCTGGCCTTGTTGCGCACTTTTGTGACGGTGCACCGGGCCGGCTCCTTCACCCGTGCCGCCGCGCTGCTCGGGCTGTCACAGCCGGCGGTGACCTCCCAGATACGCACCCTGGAACGACAGTTGGGCCGCCCCCTGTTCCTGCGGCAGGCCCGCGGAGTGACACCTACGACCATCGGAGACGAACTCGCCCACAAGGCGGCACCGCACCTCGACGCCCTGGTGGAGATCGCCGAGACGGGTCTGGACGACGAGTCCTCCTTACGCACCCTGCACCTCGCCGGCCCTCCTGAGTTCACCGCCGAGCGGGCACTGCCCGCCCTCACCGAGCTGACCGGCGAAGACGGCCAAGGCTTCGCCCTGCGCACGTCCTTCGGCAACGCCGAGGAGACCCTCGAAGGGCTGGCCGCCGGGCATCACGATCTGGCCATCTGTACGGCCCGTCCACGTGGCGCTCTGCTCACGGCGGCTCCGCTCTGCGACGAGGAGCACGTCCTCGTCGCCGCTCCCCGCTGGGCCGACCGGATCGGCTCGGGGACGCTGCGCCTCAAGGGGGCACACGCGCTGGAGGAGATCCCCGTGGTGGAGGTGCATGAGTCCCTGCCCTTCGTCTCCCGCTACTGGGCTTCGGTCTACGACTCCCGACCCGCCGCTCCGGGCACCGTGATCGTCCCCGACCTGCGCGCGGTCCTCGCCTGCGCGGCCGCGGGGGCAGGGCTGGCCGTGTTGCCCCGCTATCTGTGCGCGGACGCCTTGGAGCGCGGCGACGTCGTCGCCCTGCACGATCCGCCGGTGCCGCCACTGCGGACGTACTTCCTGGTGGTCCGCACCGGCACGTTGGCGATGCCGCACATCGCGCGGGCCCACGAGTGGTTGCTGCGAGCGGCTTCCGACTGGTCCTGAGCAGGGCATTGAGGTCTGTGACGCCGTGAGCTCGACCGGTGACTTCTTGCGATGTTTCACGTGGAACCAGCCGGGCCACATTTCTCCCATGACCGTCCGACCCGTGGTCAAGCGCACCGCACGCGCCGTTCTCCTGGACGGCGACGATCTGATCCTGATCAAGCGCACCAAGCCTGGTCTGGATCCCTACTGGCTCACTCCCGGTGGTGGGGTCGAGCCGACGGACACGACTGTCGTCGAGGCCCTGCACCGCGAGGTGTACGAGGAACTCGGCGCCAAGATCATCGACGTGGTGCCCTGCTTCGTCGACACCGTCGAGCACATAGGCGAGGACGGCGGCGCTACGGGCGTGAAGGTGCAGCACTTCTTCGTCTGCCGCCTGGAGTCGATGGACCCGTCCTTGCGGCACGGCCCCGAGGTGGACGAGCCCGTCGGCGAGTACGAGATCGTACGGGTGCCGTTCACCCGGGTCGGGATCGCCTCTGTCCATCTCGTACCGCTGTCACTACGGCACTACCTGGACGGGAACATCGAGGGCGTCCGCGCCATGCACGCCCCCGACCTGGGCTGACACCGACGGCCGGGTCGGCTTTGGCGCGCTCCTCAGTCCCCGGTGGTGACGAGTTCCTCCACCGAGTCATGGCGTATGCGCTCGGACGGAACGCCCACGTGCCTCAGCGCATCCACACCGCTGCGGATCATGCCAGGCGGTCCGGAGACATAGGCGTCGTACTCGGTCCAGGGCCCGTACTCGCGTATGGCATCGGGAAGCTGGAGCAGTCCGTGCCGGTCCACGACGGGGCGGACCTCCAGCCAGGGGTGGGACTGCTGGAGTCGGAGCATCGTGTCGATGTCGTACAGGTCCTGATGGGTACGGGCGCCGTAGAAGACCTCTACAGGTCGTCGTTCGCCGTGCTCGGCGACGTCTTCGACGAGTGCCTTGATGGGCGCTATGCCAGTACCTCCGCCCACGCAGAGCAGACCGCTGTCGGTGGTGTGGTCCACGGTCATCGAACCTGTTGGCGGGCCGAGCCGGATGATGTCCCCCGGCCGGGCCCGGTGCACCAGCGCGTTGGAGACCCAGCCCGCGGGCACGGCTTTCACATGGAACGTCAGCAGGCCGTCGGAGCGGGGTGCGGAGGCGAAGGAATAGTGCCGCCAGATCCGCGGCCACCAAGGCGTCTCCAGGCTCGTGTACTGCCCGGCGAGGAAGGGGTAGGGCTGGTCTGGGCGGACGGTGACGACGGCGATGTCCGAGGTCCTGAGGTCGTGTGACACGACCTCCGCGTACCACCAGGCGGGGGCGCGCAGTTCGTCCGCGGCCGCCGCGTCGATCATGACCTGCGAGATCTTCGTGTACGCCCGCACCCAGGCGACTTCCGTCTCCGCGTCCCAGACGCCGGCGGCGTACTTGTTCAGCGCGCCGATGAGGCACTCGCCGACGGCCGGGTAGTGCTCGGGGCGGGTGCCGTACTTGCGGTGACCACGACCGAGGTTCTGCAGATAGTCGACGAGGACGGGCGTGTTGTCGATGTGCTCGGCCGCGGTGAGCAGCGCCTTGAGCAGCCGGTCGCGCTGGGTGTCCATCGCGGCCGGGAACAGGGAGCGCAGGTCGGGGTGGCGTACGAAGAGCAGCGCGTAGAAGTACGAGGTGACCTTGTCGGCCACGGGAGCGACCTCGGCCATCGTCCGACGGATCAGGAGGGCGTCCGGGGAGGCGGGTTGGGCCGGGGCGGGGCGCTGGGTAGGTACGTGCAGTTGGGGGGAGGGCGGCGATATGGGGCTGGAGCCTGATATCGCCGAGTGGGCGGTGGTGGCCGGGGCGGCGGCGGGAGCAGAGGGCGCTCGGCTTGGGGTAGGGGCAGGTGCAGCCGGCCCTTGGCTGCCGACTGTGGCGGGAGCGGGCGTTGGGGCAGGCGTCGACAGTGGGGGCGCCGGCGGCAGGTGACCCGGAGGGGGCATGCCGGGCGTCGCTATCCCAGTAGGCGCCTCTCGCTCCGGGGGCAGTGTGCCGTGGCTCGCGCGGTAGGCGTCGGGGGAGCCGGGCCCAGGGCTCCAGGTCGGGTCAGAGGACGCGTTCGATGCTCGGCCGGGATCGCCGGCGCCGTATCCGGGCCCGAGGGGGGTCCGTTCCGGGGCCGGGCGTGAGGCGGGGTCCGGTGTTCCGGGACCGGCGTCGGCGTCGGCGTCGGCGTCCGCGGGGGTCGGCGCTGCCGGGCCGACCGCCGTGGCAGGCTGTGTGCCGTCCTGGGCCGACGGCGACGTGTCGTCGCCCGTCGCCGTCCGGCCGACCGGGCGCATCGCGGCCAGGCGGCGGCCGTCGGCCGTCTCCTGTTCGCTGCCCGGAGTCGTCGCCGGCTGCTTGCGCGGAGTGAACCAGCCGCCCCCGCCGCCGGAAGTGCCGTTGTCGGCCGACGTGGTGGTCGGAGCGTCCATGGTGTGCCTCGCCTCGAACATCTTTCGGTCGGTCTGCGCACTTCCTCGGTCGGAATGTGCCTGCTTCCCCCCGTGACGGCTTGCTTTCCCCCGTTCGTTACCGCGACCAATACGGCCACATTCAACCCGTATTCACACTCGGTACGGACAAGTAAGGCGAGAGTGTGACATTGGCCGCAGTGCTCTCACCGCAGCGTCCCACCGCGCCTGGGCGCTCCGGCCGCATACCCGTGAATGCGGGTCTTCGATCTCTCCGTCCCGTTAGGCTGCATTGCCTTGCGCTCGGTCCGCGTTGGGAGTCTGCATCACAGCTCGGACACGAACCGGAGTCGACCCTACCGGCCGATGCCCCGATCACAAGTCCCCCCTGCCTCCCTCACGAATTGGGCGAGGCAGCGAACGACTAATTCCTTCAATTACCGGCTAGTGCGCACCAATTCATAGGCTTCCCACAGATCCATCCCCATGTAGGTGTGGGTCGCGAGGCCGGCGAGATGACTGTCGGCGTTGACAGCGACGGAGACCGGGACGGCACCGAAGAGGTCCTTGTCCGACAGCGAGTCGCCATAAGCGACGCAATCGGCCCGCGTTACCCCGAACTCCTCACAGAGCCGGTCGGCGATGAGGACCTTGGCCGCGGCACTGAGAACTCCGGCCGGGTCGACGGGCTCGGTGAACGGCACTGCTGGAAAGCGCGAGCCGTACGCCGCGTGCGCGCCCCAGCCCGTCAGCCGCTCCACGAAGAAGGAGGGCGAGAGCGATACGACCGCGCAGTAGTCACCCTGTCCCCTGATCTCCGCCCAGACCTCACGGATCCGGGCCAGCCAAGGAGCGCCCTCGAAAGCGGCCGCCACATGAGCGTCGGTGAGATCCACCCAGAGCGCGTGTACCCGCGCCGCATACTCGGGCGGCCCGATCAGCCCTGCCGAGATTTCCCGGTCAAGCGCCACGGTCTCGGCTTCCAGCCCGAGTTGCCGCGAGATCTCGACAGGGGCAGAAGTTCCATGCAGAAGCGTGCCGTCGAGGTCGAAGAGGTGAAGTCTCGCCATGGGCCTTGAGGCTAATGGGATGCGCTCTGTAACCCCTCGCCGGAGACCGTCATGGCCGGAGACCGTCTTTGCTTGAGGCTCCTGCCCTTGATGATCGCTCGCCTGCTCGATGCCGGCCGTTTCTCCATGTTTCACGTGAAACACCCAGCGTCCAGAGGCACGCTGTGCGTCGGCCCACGACATGGCCAAAAGCTCGTACGTCTCCCTGTAAACGGCTGGACGACCAGGGCCGTCGTCAGACAGCCTGACCTGCGTGCCGACTCCTTCCCTCGCCGCTCTGCCCATCCGCCGTCTGACGCCTCGCGATCTCATCGCCTGCGCTGACTTGTCCGAGGATCGGGGCTGGCCCCGTGAGGAACACAAGTGGGGGTTCCTCCTCACTGCCGGGAAGGGCTACGGCATCGACGACCCCGACGGCGGGCTCGTCAGCGCCTGCGTCGTAACGGAGTACGGGCCGGGACCGCACGACCGCCTCGACCTCGGGGCCATCGGCATGGTCCTGGTCGCCGAGCGGCATTCCCGCCAGGGCATCGGGCGTCGGCTGATGCGTCACGTCGTCTCCGCGATGGGCACGACACCGCTGACGCTGCACGCGACGCCGAACGGCCAACCGCTCTACGAGGAACTCGGCTTCAAGGTCACCGGCCGGGCGGAGATGCTGTGCGGGCACTTCACGCCCGGCCCCTCGGGGCCGTCGGTCGTCACGCGCGGCGCCACCGCTGAGGACCTCACCGAGATCCTGCGGCTCGACGAGGACGTGTTCGGCGCCGATCGCACGCACATCATCACGCGGCTACCTGCGTTCGCCGACCAGCTGCGCGTTGCCGAGGAGAACGGCCGGATCATCGGATACGCGGGGGCCTGGCCCAACATGGCCACGCAGGTCGTGGGCCCGCTGATCGCCCGCGACACCGAGACCGCCAAGGCGCTGATCGCCTCCCTCGCCGCTCACAGCGACCGCCCGTTGCGCACCGACATCGACGTACGCCACGAGGAGTTGCTGGCCTGGGCGAAGGAATGCGGTCTGGCCTCCGTCGCCTTCAACGCGGTCATGACGTACGGCATCTCGGAACTGCCCGGCGACTGGACCCGGCGGTTCGCTCCGCTGACGGTGGCGGCGGGCTGAGACTCTCACGGGAGACGCCGGTCCCGTCGGGGACCGGCGTCTCGTTGTCGATGGCTTCGTTGCTGGTGGCTCCGTTGTCGACGCCTTCGTTGTCGATGCTGGGAGTCGTCGATGCTGGGGTGTCGTCAGGCGAATGCCTCGATCGCGGCCTTCGCGAAGTGATGGTCCTGCTCCGGCGCTCCGCCACCCACCCCGATCGCGCCGATCAGCCGGCCGTCCCGATGGATCGGCACACCGCCCGCGATGAACAGGAGCGGTCGGTCGAGCGCGGTGGGCAGGGTATGGAAGAGACCGCCAGGCTGTACGGCGTCGACGAGATCGGCAGTGGGGGCGTCGAGCTGGAGTGCCGTGTAGGCCTTGCGGGTGCTGGTCTCCCCGGAGATCAGCACAGCCCGGTCGTCCCGTCGGAATGCGAGCAGATGGCCGCCGGCATCCAGGACAGTGACGCTGACGGTCACCCCGGCGCTCTCGGCGGCCCGGTGGGCCGCGGCTACGAGGACATCGGCGTCCTGGGTGGTCAGAGGGGCAACGGCGGTGGCAGTGCTCATGAGGGCTTTCTCCTCGGGTGTGGTGCGTGGTGCTGAGGTGGTGCTCAAGGTGCCGGAGGTGCGGGAGCGGCCCTGACCCCGCACGCAGTTCGTCTCAGTGGTGTATGGCGGCGGCTCGCTGCTCGGTGGGCGCGGTGGCCGTGAGGACGGTGCTGGAGGATGCTGCGTCCCGGCGCTCCAGTGCGGCCGAAAGGAGAGCGAGCAGCAGCGCGGCCGCGGCCAGGGCGGCGCCCACCCAGTTGGGGGACGTGTAGCCAAAGCCTGCCGCGATGACGATCCCGCCGAGCCATGCGGAGAGGGCATTGCCGAGGTTGAAGGCGCCGATGTTCACCGCCGAGGCCAGCGTCGGGGCGCCGTGTGCCTGGTCGAGGACGCGCTTCTGCAGTGGGGGGACGGTGGCGAAGCCCAGGGCGCCGATCAGCGCGATGGTGACGGCAGCGAGGACCTTGTTCTGGGCCGTGAGCGTGAAGAGCGCGAGCACGACGGCGAGGGCGCCCAGGGAGACGTACAGCATGGGCATCAGCGCGCGGTCGGCGTACTTCCCGCCGACGAGGTTTCCGCCCACCATGCCGAGCCCGAAGAGGACCAGCAACCAGGTGACGGAGCCGTCGGCGAAGCCCGCGACATGGGTCATCATCGGTGCGATGTAGGTGATGGCCGCGAAGACGCCGCCGAAGCCGAGGACCGTCATCGCCATGGCGAGCAGGACCTGGGCGTTCTTGAACGCGGCCAATTCGTGGCGGAGACGTACGCCCTGGGGCTGGGGCAGGTCAGGGACGAGCTTGGCGATGCCGACCAGGCCGACGACGCCGAGGGCGGCGACGATGCCGAAGGTGACGCGCCAGCCGGCAGCCTGCCCGACGAACGTGCCCAGCGGGACGCCGACGACGTTGGCGACGGTCAGGCCGGTGAACATCATCGCGATGGCCCCGGCCTTCTTGTCCGGGGCGACCAGGTCTGCCGCGACGACCGAGCCGATGCCGAAGAAGGCGCCGTGGGCGAGCGAAGCGACCACACGGCCGATCAGCATGACGCCGAAGTTAGGAGAGAGAGCGGACAGCAGGTTGCCGACGATGAACAGTCCCATCAGCAGCATCAGCATCCGCTTGCGGGAAACCTTGGTGCCAAGCACGGTCATCAGTGGAGCGCCGAGGACCACGCCGAGCGCGTAGCCGGTCACGAGCAGCCCTGCCGTGGGGATGGAGACCCCGAAGTCGCCCGCGACCTCGGGCAGCAAACCCATGATCACGAACTCGGTCGTTCCGATTCCGAAGGCCCCGATCGCGAGGGCCAGAAGCGCGAGAGGCATGTAGGAGTACACCTTCCCAAAAATTGCAAGAGCGCTTTACGACTGATGACAATACTTGCAAACGCGTCATAGTTGCAAGCGCGGACTATCCCACTTCTGCTCTACTCTGGCTTCAGCCGCTCTGGCCCGGAGGAAAAGCCATGACCGCCACGGACCCCACGCTCACCGCCCTCGCCCAGGGCTGGTGCGCCCTCTCCCTGCTGCACGGCAGGATCGAGGCGCACATCGAGCGCGCCCTGCAGACCAAGCACGACCTGAGCGTGCGCGAGTACTCCCTGCTCGACGTGCTCGGCCGCCAGCACGACGGCGAAGGCGGGCACCTGCAGATGAAACAGGTCGCCGACGCCGTCGTCCTCAGCCAGAGCGCCACCACCCGGCTCGTCACCCGCCTCGAGGACCGCGGCCTGCTCTCCCGCTACCTCTGCCCCACCGACCGCCGCGGCATCTACACCGACGTCACCGACGCAGGCCGCAAACTCCTGGAAGAGGCACGGCCGACCAACGAGGCCGCATTGCGCGAAGCCCTCGACGAAGCCGCCAAGAACCCCGAACTCGCCCCACTGGTCCGGGCCGTGGAGACGCTTCCGACCCCCGCATAGGGTGCGAATATGGGAGACCTTGAAATACGAGCCGCCGTCGCCGATGACGTCTCCGCGATCGTCGGCATGCTCGCAGACGATCCGCTGGGCGCCCAGCGCGAATCACCGGAGGACCTGACGCCTTACCTCGCCGCACTTGAGCGGCTCAGCAGCGATCCGAACCAGCACCTGGTCGTCGCGGTCCGTGAGGGCCGAGTCGTCGGCACGCTCCAGCTCACGGTCATTCCCGGGCTGTCCCGCAAAGGCGCGGCCCGCTCCATCATTGAAGGCGTACGCATCCACGCCGATGAGCGCGGCAGCGGCCTCGGCACGCAGCTCATCGAGTGGGCGGTCGCCGAATCCAGACGCCAGAACTGCCAGTTGGTGCAGTTGACCTCCGATAACACGCGTACAGACGCCCATCGCTTCTATGAGCGGCTCGGCTTCACGGCCTCGCATGTGGGCTTCAAGCTCACGCTGTGACTTGGTGAAGGCGCCTGTTTCACGTGAAACAGGCGCCTTCACCAAGCGGTCAGAACGAGCCGCTCCCCCGCCATCCGTCGGGATCCACGCCACCCGGCACTGCAGCCCCCTCGTCGTACGGCTGACGCGTGAAGACGAACGACCCGAGGTCCAGATGGTCGACGGCGCCGTTCGGTCGTCGCACGGCCTTCAGGAGCTCGCCTGCGTAGTAGCCCTCCAAGCCCGTCCATGTGCCGTCACCGTTGGCCCGGAACCGGGAACGGCGACCCTTGCCGGACAACGGCTCCAACGAGACCAGCCCGTCGGCCGTCAGCCGCAGACCGAAGGCATGGGTTCCCCAGTACCACTGACCTGCCAACTCCAGTGCCGCTGATTCGACCTCGTGCATCGGACGCCAGGGCTCGGGGATGCGCGGCTCGGCCTCGGCGACGATGCGGACGAGGTCGGCGGCCACGGAGAACAACAGAGGGCCAGAAGTGCAGTTGGCCAGGACGATGGCCGCCACATCGTCCTCCAAGCCGACAGTGAGGCAGGCAAGGAAACCTGGCAGGGAGCCCGTGTGTCCGACCAGGGTCCTGCCGTCCTGATGCCGGATCTCCAGCCCCAGGCAGTACGCATAACCGCTCGCCACGTCCGCCGCCTCCGGCGGAGCGGCCGGCGTCCTCATCTCCCGCAGCGACTCGGCGCTCAGCACACGGTCGTCGCCCTTGGCCAGAAAGACCGCGAACCTAGCCAAGTCGCCGGTCGTCGACCACAGTTGACCAGCCGACGCCATCAGGCCGAGGTCTTCGACGGGCTCGGGAAGCATCACATCGGCCCAGGGATGCACCGCCCAGCCGCCCGCGTGCGGCGCCTGCGGTCGCGTACTCGTGCGATGCAGGCCCAGGGGTTCGAGCACTTCACGCCGGAGTACGTCCTCCCAGGAAGCCCTCCGAAGCTTCTCGACGAGCGTGCCCAGCAGCGCGTAGCCGGGGTTCGAGTAGTGGAATCGACGGCCGGACGGGTGCAGGAGGGGCTGCTCGCCCAGGACGTCGGAGAGCCCGGGCCGCAGTGATGCGGGGCTCCGCTCCCACCACGGTCCCGGCGTCTCGGCCGCCAGCCCACTCGTGTGCGCGAGTAGTTCGGCGATGGTGGCCTCCCCCACACCTGTCCCGGGCAGATGCTTCTCCAGCGGGTCACCGAGGTCGAGCAGTTCCTCGTCACGCAGGCGCAGGACGAGAAGCGCCGTGAAGGTCTTGGTGATCGAGCCGATTCGGTACTGCACGTTCTCGTCCGGCGCGTGCCCGTCCACCGACGTACGCGAGCCGTGCCACACGGTCCGGCCGTCCCGTACAACTGCGGCGACCAGCGAGGGCGCACGCCCTTCGGACTGTGCCACGGCGATGCGGTGCAGCAGCGCCCGGCGGGTGGTGGGGAGCAGCTCTTCCTGAGATGTCGTCATGCCCCCAGTCCACCCTGGTGGACTCTCGGGAGTCGAGCGCATATCCCCGGGTGAGGTGGATCATGTCTGTGCCATGTCCACGAACCGCGAGTAGTGGCCCTGGAAGGCCACCGTGATCGTCGCCGTCGGGCCGTTACGGTGCTTGCCCACGATGATGTCCGCCTCGCCGGCGCGCGGCGACTCCTTCTCGTAGGCATCCTCACGGTGCAGCAGGATCACCATGTCGGCGTCCTGCTCGATGGAGCCGGACTCACGCAGGTCGGACACCATCGGCTTCTTGTCCGTGCGCTGCTCGGGGCCACGGTTGAGCTGCGAGAGCGCGATCACCGGGACCTCCAGCTCCTTGGCCAGGAGCTTGAGATTACGGGACATGTCCGAGACCTCCTGCTGACGGCTCTCGGAACGCTTCGAACCACCGGCCTGCATCAGCTGCAGATAGTCGATGATCACGAGCTTGATGTCATTGCGCTGCTTCAGCCGACGGCACTTCGCACGGATCTCCATCATCGACAGGTTCGGGGAGTCGTCGATGTACAGCGGCGCCGCCGATACCTCGGGCATGCGCCGCGCCAGGCGTGTCCAGTCCTCGTCCGTCATGGTGCCGGAGCGCATGTGGTGCAGGGCCACGCGCGCCTCGGCCGACAGCAGACGCATCGCGATCTCGTTGCGGCCCATTTCCAGGGAGAAGATGACGCTCGCCAGGTTGTGCTTGATCGACGCCGCCCGCGCGAAGTCCAGCGCAAGCGTGGACTTACCCATGGCGGGACGGGCCGCGATGACGATCATCTGGCCCGGGTGCAGACCGTTGGTGAGCGAGTCGAGGTCCGTGAAGCCGGTGGGCACACCCGTCATCTCGCCGCTGCGCGAGCCGATCGCCTCGATCTCGTCGAGCGCGCCCTCCATGATGTCGCCGAGCGGCAGATAGTCCTCGCTGGTGCGCTGCTCGGTGACCGCGTAGATCTCGGCCTGGGCGCGGTTGACGATCTCGTCGACGTCGTCGTCGGCCGCGTATCCCATCTGCGTGATGCGGGTGCCGGCCTCGACCAGGCGGCGCAGTACGGCGCGCTCATGGACGATCTCCGCGTAGTACTCCGCGTTCGCGGCCGTCGGCACCGTCTGGACGAGGGTGTGGAGATACGAGGCGCCGCCCACCTTGTTGATCTCGCCGCGCTTGGTGAGCTCGGCGGCGATCGTGATGGGGTCGGCCGGCTCGCCCTTGGCATAGACGTCGAGGATCGCCTGGAAGATCGTCTCGTGTGCGGGCTTGTAGAAGTCGTGGCCCTTGAGAACCTCGACGACATCGGCGATGGCGTCCTTGGACAGGAGCATGCCGCCGAGGACGGACTGCTCGGCGTCGAGATCCTGCGGCGGAACCCGCTCGAAGGCCGACCCACCGCCGTCCCACTCGCCGTTGTCCCGGCCGCGATCATGCTGCTCGCCGCGTCCCCCGGCCCCGTCACCGCGTCGGCGGGAGGCAGGCAGACGATCACTGGGACCGCTGTCGGCCCACGGGTCGTCCAAGGGCTCGGAAATGCTCAACCGAGCCACCTCCTCCCGTCCGCCGAGCGGACCTCGCCGTGCCCTCAGTTCTACGGCACGCCACTGACAAAGTAAGAGGCCCAACTCCGGTTCAGGCTCGCCGGTTTTGTGAGGTTTTCACGGTCGGCGGACGGAGCGGGCGCCGGACAACGGTAGGCCCGCAGGCACCGTCAGCCAATCTGGTTATCCACAGGCCATGTGGACGACGGCCCGGATGCTGTGGAGAACTCCACAAAACCTGTGCACGAGGCGGTGGACAGCCCTGTGAACAAGCCTCACAAGAATTCCAGACACCCACGCTGACCTGCTCATTTACCGTCCACCGGCTGTGCAGAAGAAAAACTTCCCCAGTCGGACCAAGATCGCTTCGAACGGTACACAGAAGTACACAGCACGAGACGGTGAGTAAGGGTCACAACTGCATTGCATCTCTTACCTGTGGACGATTAGATTGGTGGCCATGACACAGGCCCCCGCGACTCCTACGGCCACACGGCGAAAGCACGACCGAGAGATCGTCGCACTCGCCGTTCCGGCCTTCGGCGCGCTCGTCGCCGAGCCCCTCTTCGTCATGGCCGACAGTGCGATCGTCGGCCATCTCGGCACCGCACAGCTCGCCGGACTCGGGGTCGCCTCGGCTCTTCTCATGACAGGCGTCAGCGTCTTCGTCTTCCTCGCCTACGCCACCACGGCCGCCGTTGCCCGACGCGTCGGCGCGGGTGACCTCCAGGCCGCCATCCGCCAGGGCATGGACGGCATCTGGCTGGCTCTCCTGCTCGGTGCCGCCGTCATCGCAGTCGTTCTGCCCACCGCGCCGTATCTCGTGGAACTCTTCGGCGCCTCGGACACAGCAGCCCCCTACGCCACCACCTATCTGCGGATCTCGACACTCGGCATACCGGCCATGCTCGTCGTACTCGCCGCCACCGGCGTCCTACGCGGACTGCAGGACACCAAGACTCCGCTCTACGTCGCCGTCGCTGGCTTCGTCGCCAACGCCGCCCTCAACGCGGGCCTCGTCTACGGCGCCGACCTTGGCATCGCGGGCTCCGCCTGGGGCACCGTCATCGCCCAGTGCGGCATGGCCGCGGCCTACCTCGTGGTGGTCGTCCGCGGAGCCCGCAAGCACGATGCTTCCCTACGCCCCGACGCAGCCGGGATAAGGGCCTCCGCACAGGCCGGCGTGCCCCTGTTGGTCCGCACCCTCTCTCTGCGGGCGATCCTGATGATCGCCACGGCCGTCGCAGCCCGCCTCGGGGACGCCGACATCGCGGCACACCAGATCATCCTGTCGCTGTGGAGCCTGCTCGCTTTCGCGCTGGACGCCATCGCCATCGCCGGGCAAGCCATCATCGGCCGCTATCTCGGTGCCGGCGACGCCGAGGGCGCCCGAGCCGCCTGCCGCCGCATGGTGGAGTGGGGCATCGCAGCCGGCGTCGTACTCGGCCTGCTCGTGGTGATCGCCCGACCGATCTTCCTGCCGCTGTTCACCAGTGACACGGTCGTCAAGGAAACGGCGCTTCCCGCCCTCCTCGTGGTGGCGCTCTCTCAACCGATCTGCGGCGTCGTCTTCATCCTGGACGGCGTCCTGATGGGGGCGGGTGACGGTCCCTACCTGGCGTGGGCCATGGTGCTCACCCTGGCGGTGTTCACCCCGGTGGCCCTACTCGTCCCCGCGTTCGGCGGCGGTCTCACCGCAGTCTGGGCAGCCTTGACGCTGATGATGACGGTGCGCATGCTGACCCTCTGGGCACGCACGCGCTCGGGCCGCTGGATCGTCACCGGCGCGACGCGCTGAATGTTTCACGTGAAACACGCTGTTTCACGTGAAACGGGCCAGATCCGCTCTCTGTGCAGCGAAGGGGCCGTACCCCGCCGGGTACGGCCCCCTCATTCAGCTGTTCAAGCCGAGCGCAGCGATCAGGCCGCGACGACCTCGATGTTGACCTTGGCGGCAACCTCGGGGTGCAGACGCACGGACGTCTCGTGGGCGCCCAGAGTCTTGATCGGCGCACCGAGCTCGATGCGGCGCTTGTCGACCTCGGGGCCACCGGCAGCCTTGATCGCCGAGGCGACGTCGGCCGGGGTGACGGAACCGAAGAGACGACCGGCCTCGCCGGAGCGGACGGCCAGACGGACCTTGACGGCCTCGAGCTGGCCCTTGATCTGGTTGGCCTGCTCGATGGTCTGGATCTCGTGGATCTTGCGAGCACGACGGATCTGCTCGACGTCCTTCTCGCCGCCCTTGGTCCAGCGGATAGCGAACTTCCGCGGGATCAGGTAGTTGCGAGCGTAACCGTCCTTGACGTCGACGACGTCGCCCGCGGCACCGAGGCCGGAGACCTCGTGGGTGAGGATGATCTTCATGTGTCGGTCACCCTTCCCTTATCGCGCGGTGGAGGTGTAGGGCAGCAGCGCCATCTCACGGCTGTTCTTCACGGCCGTGGCGACGTCACGCTGGTGCTGCGTGCAGTTGCCGGTCACGCGGCGGGCACGGATCTTGCCGCGGTCGGAAATGAACTTCCGCAGCATGTTCGTGTCCTTGTAGTCCACGTACGTGACCTTGTCCTTGCAGAAAGCGCAGACCTTCTTCTTCGGCTTGCGCACAGGCGGCTTCGCCATGGTGTTTCTCCTGTGTGATCAAGAAGTTTGGGTACGACCCGCCCCTCGGCCCAAGGCCTAGAAGGGGGGCTCGTCCGAGTAGCCGCCACCGCCGCCGCCGGAGTTTCCACCCCAGCCGCCGCCACCGCCCTGCTGGCCACCGGCGGGAGCACCGGTCGCCCACGGGTCGTCAGCGGGAGCGCCGCCGCCCTGCTGACCGCCGCCGGGGCCACCGCCCCAGCCGCCGCCACCCTGGCCGCCACCGCCACCGCCGCCGTAACCACCCTGGCCACCGCGGCCGGCGGTCTTGGTGACCTTGGCCGTGGCGTTGCGCAGGCTGGCGCCGACTTCCTCGACATCCAGCTCGTAGACCGTGCGCTTGACGCCCTCACGGTCCTCGTAGGACCGCTGCTTCAGCCGGCCCTGCACGATGACGCGCATGCCTCGCTGGAGCGACTCCGCGACGTTCTCCGCCGCCTGACGCCAGACCGAGCAAGTGAGGAAGAGGCTCTCGCCGTCCTTCCACTCGTTCGTCTGGCGGTCGAAGGTGCGGGGAGTGGACGCGACACGGAACTTCGCGACCGCCGCACCGGAGGGGGTGAAGCGCAGCTCGGGGTCATCGACAAGATTGCCGACGACCGTGATGACGGTCTCGCCTGCCATGGGGGAACCTCTCGGCGGGTTTGCTGCTGGCTGCTTGTGCTGCTACTCGAATCCCGAGATGAGCTGAGCGGGAAAGCTCAGTGGGTCTCGGGACGGAGGACCTTGGTCCGGAGGACCGACTCGTTCAGGTTCATCTGGCGGTCGAGCTCCTTGACGACCGCAGGCTCGGCCTGCAGGTCGATGACCGAGTAGATGCCCTCGGGCTTCTTCTTGATCTCGTACGAGAGACGACGACGGCCCCAGGTGTCGACCTTCTCGACCTTGCCGTTGCCCTCACGGACGACGGAGAGGAAGTTCTCGATCAGGGGGGCGACAGCGCGCTCCTCCAGATCGGGGTCGAGGATGACCATCACCTCGTAGTGACGCATGTGGAACCCACCTCCTTTGGACTCAGCGGCCACGGTCGTTCCGTGGCAGGAGGGTTGTGATGCGTACGCAACGGTATCGGCCGCCACTGACAATCGGAGGTGACCTCGCGGTTCCCCGAGCTGGCCCGGGCAGACACCGGTGCAGACGGTACACACTACCTGCACACCGGCGTCCGGTTGAAATCCGGGCGCCGTCACCGACAATCTGTACACATCGGGTGTGTATGGCGCTACGATGCGCCGCCTTCCGCAGGAGGTGCCCTATGGCACAGGCAATGCGACCCAACACCGTCGGAGGCCTTTTCGCCACGGACGGAAAGCCCCACCCTCTCCAGGACACCCTGCTCGCGGTGACCCTGGTGCTGGGCATCACGGCCTTCGTCACGGCGATGTTCCACCACCTGCACCTGCTCAGCTCCTGGACCGGTCTGGTGGGGATCCTCACCGGCGCGTACGGCCAGTGGATCTCGGAGACGACCCGCGAGCGCTTCGGGCTGATCATCGGCCTCGGCGCCTCGGCGGTCGGCTTCTTCCTCGGCATGGCGCACGGCGGCCTCTTCGGCGGGGTCTTCTGACGCCAGGGCACCGTCCTCCGAAGAACCGGCCACGGAGACTGCCCTCCGAACACCGGTAGAACAGCGCATAGAACACCACCGAACGCCTCGGTGGCCCACGGGGCCGGGGCGAAGCTTCCATACGCCCAGTCGGGGCGCTCCCAAGGCGCAGTAGGCTTCGGCGCGAGAGCCGGAGCCCCTGTACCCATGGGGACACACCAGCCCGAGGAGCGCCCCGAATGAGCCTGACCCTGAGGACGATCAGTCGCGAGCAGCATCTGGCATACATCCAGAGCCTGCCGTCGGCGAGCCACATGCAGGTTCCGGCCTGGGCGGACGTCAAGGCGGAGTGGCGCTCGGAGAGCCTCGGCTGGTTCGACAAGAGCGGCGAACTCGTCGGGGCCGGCCTCGTCCTCTACCGGCAGCTGCCCAAGATCAAGCGCTATCTCGCCTACCTGCCCGAGGGCCCGGTCATCAACTGGTTCGCGCCTAATCTGACCGACTGGCTGGAACCGATGCTCGCGCATCTGAAGCACCAGGGCGCCTTCTCCGTGAAGATGGGCCCGCCGGTGATCATCCGGCGCTGGGAGGCCACCTCCATCAAGGCGGGCATCCAGAACCCGGACGTGAAGCGACTGAGGGACATCGAGGCCGACTTCATCGAGCCGCGCGCCTTCGAGGTCGCCGACAAGCTGCGCCGTATGGGCTGGCAGCAGGGCGAGGACGGTGGCGCCGGCTTCGGCGACGTCCAGCCCCGCTACGTCTACCAGGTGCCGCTGGCCAACCGGTCCCTCGAAGAGGTCCACAAGAACTTCAACCAGCTGTGGCGCCGCAACATCAAGAAGGCCGAGAAGGCCGGCGTCGAGGTCGTCCAGGGCGGTTACCAGGACCTCGCGGAGTGGCAGCGCCTGTACGAGATCACGGCCGTGCGGGACCATTTCCGGCCGCGTCCGCTGTCGTACTTCCAGCGCATGTGGACGGCCCTCAACACCGAGGACCCCAACCGCATGCGGCTGTACTTCGCCCGCCACAACGGTGTGAACCTGTCGGCGGCGACAATGCTGATCGTCGGCGGGCACGTCTGGTACTCCTACGGCGCCTCCGACAACATCGGCCGTGAGGTCCGGCCCTCGAACGCGATGCAGTGGCGGATGCTGCGCGACGCCTACGCGCTCGGCGCGACCGTCTACGACCTGCGCGGCATCTCCGACTCGCTGGACGAGACCGACCACCTCTTCGGCCTGATCCAGTTCAAGGTGGGCACGGGCGGGCAGGCCGCCGAGTACCTCGGGGAGTGGGACTTCCCGCTGAACAAGTTGCTCCACAAGGCGCTCGACATCTACATGTCGCGCCGCTGACCTCCCGTTCTCTGCTTCGATACCGTCAACTGCTGCACCGGCGATAGCTTCCATACCTCTGATACACCGCAGCCACGAGAAAGGTTCCAGGTCCGGCCATGGCGCTCACGCTCTACGTCGACACCGCGCGCTGGCGGGCGCACCACAAGCACGTGCAGGAGCAGTTCCCGGGACTCGTCCCGGTCTGCAAGGGCAACGGCTACGGGTTCGGGCACGAGCGGCTGGCGGAGGAGGCCACGCGACTGGGCTCGGACGTCCTCGCCGTCGGTACGACGTACGAGGCCGCACGCATCAAGGACTACTTCGGCGGTGACCTGCTGGTACTGACGCCGTACAGGCGCGGCGAGGAGCCTGTACCGCTGCCCGACCGGGTCATCCGCTCGGTGTCGTCGGTGGACGGCGTGTACGGCCTCGTCGGCGCCCGCGTCGTCATCGAGGTGATGTCCTCGATGAAGCGGCACGGCGTGAGCGAGCGCGATCTGCCGCAGCTGCACGCTGCCATAGAGAATGTACGGCTCGAGGGGTTCGCCATCCACCTGCCGTTGGACCGTACCGACGGCTCGGACGCCGTCGAGGAGGTCATCGGCTGGATGGACCGTCTGCGTGCCGCGCGGCTGCCGCTGCACACGATGTTCGTCAGCCACCTGAAGGCCGAGGAACTCGCCCGCCTGCAGCAGCAGTTCCCGCAGACCCGCTTCCGGGCCCGTATCGGCACCCGGCTGTGGCTGGGGGACCACGAGGCCACGGAGTACCGCGGAGCGGTCCTGGACGTCACGCGCGTCTCCAAGGGCGACCGCTTCGGCTACCGGCAGCAGAAGGCGGCCTCCGACGGCTTCCTGGTGGTCGTGGCGGGCGGTACCTCGCACGGGGTGGGTCTGGAGGCCCCGAAGGCCCTGCACGGCGTCATGCCGCGCGCCAAGGGCGTCGCCAGGGCCGGCCTCGCCACCGTCAACCGGAACCTTTCTCCCTTCGTATGGGGCGGCAAGCAGCGCTGGTTCGCGGAGCCGCCGCACATGCAGGTCTCCATCCTGTTCGTCCCCTCGGACGCTCCCGAGCCGAAGGTCGGCGACGAGTTGGTGGCCCATCTGCGGCACACCACCACGCAGTTCGACCGGCTCGTCGACCGCTGACCGAACGCCGTCGGCACTGAAGCGACCTCCGCTCGGCACTCCGTAACGGGGGAAGGCCGTACACGGACTCTTCCGTGTACGGCCTTTCGCGTGCCCTGTCTACGTCCTGTTCGCTCAGAGCGAACCGCCGGTCGCCCCCTGCTTGCCCCACTCCACTTGCGGTGCGTCGAAGTGGGCCGCGTGCCGCGGGGGATGGGCTGCGGGGCCGAGCACGAACACGTCGTCCGCCCGGTCGAGCACGCCGCCCGAGGGATCGTCGTCACCGCCTCGGCGCACCGGGTCACGTTCCGGCATGAGGATGTCCCGTACGACGACGGCGCACAGGTACAGCGTCCCGAGCAGGTGCACGCCGATGGCCCAGTGGTAGCCGTCGGGCGGCAGTCCCTTGTGGGCGTCCCCGCTGGTCGTGTACGCGAGGTACATCCAGATCCCGAGGAAGTACGCCACCTCGCCCACCTGCCAGATGAGGAAGTCCCGCCACCTCGGCCGGGCCAGCGCGGCCAGCGGCACCAGCCACAGCACGTACTGAGGCGAGTAGACCTTGTTGGTGAGGATGAACGCCGCGACGATCAGGAAGGCCAGCTGCGCGAAACGCGGACGTCGCGGCGCGGTGAGCGTGAGCGCGGCGATGCCGGCACAGCACACCAGCATCAACAGGGTGGCGAGCGTGTTGACGGTTTCCGTGCTCAGCGGGTCCGTGGAGTTCTGGGCCATGATCAGCCAGAAGGAGCCGAAGTCGACGCCTCGTTCCTGGCTGAACCGGTAGAACTGCGACCACCCGTCCCAGGCGAGGAGCATCACCGGAAGGTTCACGACGAGCCAGGCGACGGCAGTGCCGCCCAGCGCCTTCCCGAAGTCCCGCCACTTGCCCGCACGCCAGCACAGGACGAGCAAGGGGCCGAGGAGGAAGACGGGATAGAGCTTGGCGGCCGTGGCGAGCCCCAGCAGGATGCCGAAGGCGAGGGAGCGGCCGCGCGACCACATCAGCATCGCGGCGGCCGTCAGTGCGACGGCCAGCAAGTCCCAGTTGATGGTCGCGGTCAGCGCGAAGGCGGGCGCGAGGGCGACCAGCAGTCCGTCCCAGGGGCGCCGGGCGTGCGTGCGGGTCACACAGACGGCGATGACGGCCGCGCACACCATCAGCATCCCGGCGTTGACCATCCAGTACCACTGCTCCTGGTCCTGGATACTGCCGCTGCCCGGCGTGAGCCAGGACGCCACCTCCATGAACACACCGGTCAGTACCGGATATTCGAGGTACTGCATGTCGCCGGGGAGCTTGTCGAAGTACGGCACCAGCCCGTCGGCGAAGCCGCGCCCCTGGTAGAGGTGCGGGATGTCCGAGTAGCAGGCATGCGTGTACTGCGAGCTGGCGCCGAAGAACCATGCGCCGTTGTAGCAAGGGGCCTTCTGGACCAGACCGAGGGCGAACATGCCGATCGCCACGAGCGCGACGATGCGCACGGAAGTCCACCAGGACGTTCCGAGCAGGGCACGCCGTCCGATGGGGCCACCGATCAGCTCACTCCCGCTCGCGGCGACCTCGTCCTCCTTGGTCGGCCGCACCGGGTCCGGCTCGTGCACGCTCGTGGGCGTCGTCTCTGCACTGGGCATGGGGCACATCCTGCCGTACGTGTCTGAGAACGGTGCGAGGGCGACGGTGTGCGACGGCTGAGTGTTTCACGTGAAACCGACGTTTCACGTGAAACAGCACCCCGCCTGAAGCCCGGCCGAGGCACCGTTCGAGGGTGTGGGAGAGGGGCTGGACAGCCGTATAAGCGGCAAAGGCCGGTGGCCGGCACCCCCACTTCATGGGTGCCGGCCACCGGCCTTCTCGCGTCAGGTGAGACCGCCGGTCAGCCTGATGGTCCGCCGAAGATGCCTCCATTGCCGTTGGCATTGCCTCCGGAGTTATCCGTTTCCGTCGCCGTGGGCGTAGGTGTTGAAGTCACGCCCCCGTCCGAGCCACCGTTCTGCCCACCGTTGGCGGTGTCGCACTGCCAGCTGAGGTCGTCACAGGTCTCGCTAGGTGTCGGCGACGGCGAGATCAGCGACTCAGAGGGCGACGGCGACGGGCTCGGGCTCTCCTCGACAGTCTCGGTGGGCGTCGGCACCACGGTCGGCGTCGGCGTGTCGTTGATGATCTCGCCGATGGGTTCGGCCTCCGGGAAGGGCTCCAGAGTTCCGTAACTCTTCATCGCCTCGATCATGTAGTCCTTCCAGACCTGAGCCGGGATGTCACCACCGTGGATCGACGTCACGCCACCGGTGCCGTTCATGGACAGCAGCTTGCCCTTGGCGGGGTCCGTCCGGAACAGGGTCACGGCGGTGGACAGTTCCCTGGTGTACCCGACGAACCACGCCGACTTGTTCTCGTCGGTCGTACCCGTCTTGCCGGCCACCGGGAAGCCGATGTCCGCGACCTTCTTACCGGTGCCGTTCTGGACCACGTTCTCCAGGACGTCCGTCACGTTGTTCGCGATGTTGGCGTCCATGGCGGTCTGCTTCGCCGGGGGCTCGAAGCCCTTGAGCTCCTCACCATCCTTGATCACCTTTGTGACGGAGTACGGCTCGTAGTGCGTGCCCTCGTTGGCGAAGCTCCCGTACGCGTCGGCCATGCGGATGGCGCTCGGCGTCGACGTACCCAGCGAGAAGGACACGTTCCTGATGTTGGCCTGGTCGAAGAAGCTCGACGAAATGCCCATGTCGTTCGCGAGCTTCTGGGTGTTGGACAGGCCCACGTCGATGCCCAGCTGCGCGAACGGGCTGTTGATGGACTGCTCCATGGCCTTCTCGAGCGTCACCATGCCCCAGGCCTTGGTGCCCTCGTTCTTCTGCCGGAACGGCTTTCCATTGTCGCCCATGATCGGGTCGCCGTTCTGGTTTTTGATCACCAGAAGGTCGTTGCCGTTGTACTTGGCCAACGGCGAGAGCGGCTCTCCATCGGTCTCGTAGGTCCCGTACTTCATCGCGGCGGCCAGCACGATGGGCTTCCAGGTCGATCCGACCGGCACACCCAACGTGTTGGCGTTGTTGGAGTAGTGACCCTTGTCGTAGCCCTCGCCGCCGTACAGCGCGACGATCGCTCCGCTCTTGGGGTCGACCGACGCGCCGCCGAACTGGACGTACTTGTCCTTCTCGCGTTTCTTGGGGTCGAGGAAGCTCTTCTGCGTCTTTTTGACGGCCGCCGCCAGCTCGTTGACCTTCTTCCTGTCGAAGGTCGTGTAGATGCGGTAACCGCCCTTCTCCAGGTCCTCGGGGGACAGGCCCGCCTTCTTGGCGACGTATTCCTTGGCGATGTCGATGAGATAGCCGCTCTGCCCGGACAGGTTCGAGTTCTGCTTCTTGAAATCCGGGAAGCTGCCGACCTTGCCACGCTCGGCCGCTGACATGCGCCCCACCTCAACCATGCGGCCCAGGATCCACGACCAGCGTTCCTTGGCCCGCTCGGTGTTGGCCTCCACCGTGGCGCCCGACCCCACACCGCCGTCGGGGTTGTAGAAGTTCGGGCCCTTCAGTACGGCGGCCAGGAAGGCGCACTGCGAAGTAGTGAGGTCCTTGGCGTCCACGCCGAAGTACGCCTGGGCCGCCGCCTGGATGCCGTAGGCGTTTCGGCCGTAGTAGGCGGTGTTGAGGTAGCCGGCCAGAATCTCGTCCTTCGACATCTTCTGGCCGACCTTGATGGAGATGAACAGCTCCTTGAACTTACGGGAGATCGTCTGCTCCTGGCTCAGGAAGGTGTTCTTCACGAACTGCTGGGTGATGGTCGAACCACCCTGCGTCTCGCCACCCCTCGCCATGTTGAGGAGGGCACGCCCGATACCCGCCGGGTCGATGCCGTTGTCCTCGTAGAAGGACGCGTTCTCGGCGGAGACCACCGCGTCCTTCATCTCCTTCGGAATCTCCGCGTTGCTCACGAGCTGACGGTTGGTCTGACCGCCGGTCGACGCCATCTGCTTGCCGTTGGACCAGTAGAAGACGTTGTTCTGAGCCAGGGCCGTGTCCTGTGCCTTCGGGATGCCCACCATGGCGTACCCGAAGCCCGCGGCAGCGACCAGACCGCCCATGAAGGCGAGGAACGCCCCCGCGACAAGCCGCCACGACGGCACCCAACGCGCCACCCCATACTTGCCCGCGCGCGGATAGTCGACGAACCGCTTCCTGCCGGGCGGGGCCGCGCGTCCTCTGCCGCGCCCGGGGCCGTTCGGCCCGCCGGGAGCGGCACGGCGGCCGCCCCGGCCCGGTTCGGCCGCTCTGCGGCGGCCGGCTCCACTTCTCTGGGCCGCGCGGCGTGCCTCGGCGCGGCCGCCGTACGGCCGTTCCTCGCCTCCCGAACCGCTGGAACCCGACCCGTACGAGTCGGAAGGAGATCCGGTGGCGCCTCGCGGTGCCGCTCGGCGGCCGGCGGACGAGCCGGGCTGGCCGCGTCGGGCCGCGGCACGTCCGCCTCCCTGCGGCTGCGGCGGTTTGCGACGGTGCTCGCTCATCGAACGACTACTCCTCGGGCAGGCGCACCTCTGGGCGCCTGGCAACGGCGGCTGATTTCCGGTCCCCCCGAAGTACGGATGCGGTCGGTTCCGCATTCACCCGTACTGCACCAAGGACGACGACGCCCTCAGGTGTCACTCGGTTCCCGGTGGTGTGCATGGCGCACAGACTACGCACCGTCAAAGCCCACCCAGCCCCGAACTTCACCCCAAATCCGGCAACTCGCTCCACATGAATCGTTGATGTGATCCCGTTCACCGTTCCCCCACTTGTCGCGTCCGGAAGGCCGTTCTATCGTCGTGATGTATCGAGTCGATACATCAGCGCGAGATATGACGAGGAGGCGAGGGGATGAGCCGACGTTCCGGGATCCTCGAGTTCGCCGTACTCGGACTGCTCCGCGAATCCCCGATGCACGGCTACGAGCTGCGCAAACGACTCAATACGTCACTGGGTGTGTTCCGTGCGTTCAGCTACGGCACGCTCTATCCCTGCCTCAAGACGCTGGTCGCCAACGGCTGGTTGATCGAGGAAACCGGGAACACCGTCGAGGACGCCCTCGCCGCACCACTCGCAGGACGTCGCGCCAAGATCGTCTACCGGTTGACGGCGGAAGGTAAGGAGCACTTCGAGGAACTGCTCTCACAGACCGGCCCCGACGCGTACGAGGACGAGCACTTCGCTGCCCGATTTGCCTTCTTCGGACGCACGCCGCAGGACGTACGCATGCGCGTACTGGAGGGCCGCCGCAGCCGGCTGGAGGAGCGCCTGGAGAGGATGCGCGCCTCCCTGGCACGCACTCGGGAGCGCCTCGACGACTACACGCTTGAGCTCCAGCGCCACGGGATGGAGTCCGTGGAGCGCGAAGTGCGCTGGCTGAACGAGCTCATCGAGAGCGAGCGGGCCGGGCGGGACCTGAAGGGTTCCGCTTCCGGGGGGTCCGCTCAGCAGGACACGACATCTGGAGAGCCGGGCGATCTGCCCCGTTCCGGGGGTAGTCCCGGAACGGATTCGCCCGGCGACACCGCCACGTGAGAGCCCAGTCAGGGCCTCACTCGTACACACAGGGAGCAACCGGAATGGGTTCGGTTCGCGTAGCCGTCGTCGGCGTTGGCAACTGCGCCGCGTCGCTGGTTCAGGGAGTCGAGTACTACAAGGACGCCGACCCGGCGTCCAAGGTCCCCGGCCTGATGCACGTGCAGTTCGGCGACTACCACGTCCGTGACGTCGAGTTCGTCGCCGCCTTCGATGTCGACGCGAAGAAGGTCGGCCTCGACCTCGCGGACGCCATCGGTGCCAGCGAGAACAACACCATCAAGATCTGCGACGTGCCGCGCACCGGCGTGACCGTCCAGCGCGGCCACACCCTCGACGGCCTCGGCAAGTACTACCGCGAGACCATCGAGGAGTCCGCCGAGGCCCCGGTCGACGTCGTCCAGGTCCTCAAGGACAAGCAGGTCGACGTCCTCGTCTGCTACCTGCCCGTGGGCTCCGAGGACGCGGCGAAGTTCTACGCCCAGAGCGCCATCGACGCCAAGGTCGCCTTCGTCAACGCCCTGCCGGTGTTCATCGCCGGTACGAAGGAGTGGGCGGACAAGTTCACCGAGGCGGGCGTCCCGATCGTCGGCGACGACATCAAGTCCCAGGTCGGCGCGACCATCACGCACCGCGTCATGGCGAAGCTGTTCGAGGACCGCGGCGTCATCCTGGACCGCACGATGCAGCTGAACGTCGGCGGCAACATGGACTTCAAGAACATGCTCGAGCGTGACCGCCTCGAGTCGAAGAAGATCTCCAAGACGCAGGCCGTCACCTCCCAGATCCCCGACCGGGACCTCGGCGAGAAGAACGTCCACATCGGCCCGTCCGACTACGTCGCCTGGCTCGACGACCGCAAGTGGGCCTACGTCCGCCTCGAGGGCCGCGCCTTCGGTGACGTCCCGCTGAACCTGGAGTACAAGCTCGAGGTCTGGGACTCCCCGAACTCCGCCGGCGTCATCATCGACGCCCTGCGCGCCGCGAAGATCGCCAAGGACCGCGGTATCGGCGGCCCGATCCTCTCCGCGTCCTCGTACTTCATGAAGTCCCCGCCGGTGCAGTACTTCGACGACGAGGCCCGCGAGAACGTCGAGAAGTTCATCAAGGGTGAGGTCGAGCGCTAAGCAGACGGCGCCGCACTAAGAACGCTCCTGCCAGAGCTGCTGAGGGTCCCCGGGTTGCACCACCCGGGGACCCTCCCCATATGTGAGGCTGTGCCCCATGTCCGTCGTACGCGACCTGCGGGTCCTGCTGCGCTTCCGGAACTTCCGGCGCCTGCTCGTCGTACGCCTGCTCTCGCAGGGCGCCGACGGCGTGTACCAGACCGCGCTCGCCACGTACGTCGTCTTCTCACCGGAGAAACAGACCTCGGCCGCCGCGATCGCCTCCGCAATGGCGGTACTTCTCCTGCCGTACTCCCTGGTGGGCCCTTTCTCCGGCGTCCTGCTGGACCGCTGGCGCCGCCGCCAGGTGCTTCTGTACGGCAGCCTGCTGCGCACGGTACTGGCTTCGGCGACAGCCGTGCTGATCATCACCGAGGTACCGGACTGGCTCTTCTACGTCTCCGCCCTGTGCGTCACCGCCGTAAACCGCTTCGTTCTGTCCGGCCTGTCCGCCGCGCTGCCACGCGTGGTCGACGACGAGCGTCTGGTCATCGCCAACTCCCTTTCCCCGACCGCCGGAACGCTCGCCGCGAGCGTAGGTGCCGGTCTGGCCTTCCTCGTACGACTGGTGGCCTGGGACTCCGATGCCGCCGTGGTGCTCCTGGGAGCGGCCCTGTACCTGTGCGCGGGGCTGGCGGCACTGCGCATGTCACGAGAACTGCTGGGGCCCGACCGGGAGTTGGTGCAGCCGCGCCTCGCAGCGGCGGTCTCCGGCACCGCGCGCGATCTGGCGGCAGGGGTACGCCATCTCGCAACGCCGCCGCGGAGGGAGGCCGTCTGGGCACTGTTCACGATGACTCTGATGCGCTTCTGCTACGGCGCCCTGTTGGTGACGCTGCTGATGCTCTGCCGGTACGCCTTCTCTTCGAACGCCGATGACGGACTCGCCCTGCTGGGGGTGGCGTTGGGGATTTCCGCCGCCGGCTTCTTCGCGGCGGCCGTGGCGACACCGTGGGCGGCGGCACGGCTGGGCTCCGGCCGCTGGATCGCCGTGTGCGCGGGGGCCGCCGCAGTCCTGGTGCCCGCACTCGGCCTGCCGTTCGCCACAACTCCCATGCTGGCCGCGGCATTCGTGCTCGGCCTGACGACACAGGGGGCGAAGATCGCGACGGACACGATCGTGCAGGCCTCCGTCGAGGACGGCTTCCGCGGCCGGGTCTTCTCCGTCTACGACGTGCTGTTCAACGTCGCCTTCGTCAGTGCCGCCGGCGTCGCCGCCCTGATACTGCCGCCGGACGGCCGCTCGACACCGCTCGTTGTCGCAGTCGCCGTTATCTACGCGGCAGTTGCTGGCGCTATGGGCCGCTTCGAACGCCGCTCGGTGTCACATCAATGACACAGAGCCACTCCCGGCCGCTCAAGTGTCAGTGGGGACCGATAACTTACGTGCGTCTTATTTCCGCGCTCAGTTCGCGCGACGCACCCAAGTTCTAGGGGGACCCCCAAGTGACAACTCCGCCGCCCCAGGGCAACCCGTACGCCCAGGGCCAGAACCCGTACGCCCAGGCTCAGCAGCCCTACGGCCAGCCCCAGGGCCAGGCCCCGTACCCGCCCCAGGGCGGGTACCCGCAGCAGCCGGGCCAGCCCGGGTTCCCCCCGCAGGGGGCGGCACCGTACGCGCCGGTTCCGCCGCAGCAGCCGCGCCGCGGCTTCAACTTCAAGACGATCAAGAACATCCTTGCCGTCGTGGCCGTCAGCATCATGATCATCGTCGGCTACATAATGAGCCAGGACGACGCGAAGAACGCCGCGGAGGGCGATTGCCTGAAGGCCCCGTCATCGTCGGTCTCGGATGACACCCTGGAGGTTGTGGACTGCTCCTCCTCCGAGGCCGAGGTGAAGGTACTCAAGAAGATCAAGGGGCACTACACGTCACTCACTGCCCAGACCGAGTGCAGCAAGGTGGAAGGGTCCACCAGCCTCTACACCGAGACGATGAAGACAGGCACCAGCGACGACGAGTTCCTGCTGTGCCTCAAGGACCTCTGATCTGATCTCTCCAATGCGCTGAGGGGCGGTGTTTCACGTGAAACACCGCCCCTCAGCGCATCTGGGCGCATGTTTCACGTGAAACATGCGCCCGTTTCACAGCCTCAGCCTTGCTCGGCCCACCATTCCTTGAGCGCCGCAACCGCCTCGTCGTGCGACATCGGCCCGTTCTCCAGCCGAAGCTCCAGCATGTGCTTGTACGCGCGACCAATAACGGGCCCCGGCCCGACGTCGAGGATCTCCATGATCTGGTTGCCATCGAGGTCGGGACGGATGGCGTCCAGTTCCTCCTGCTCCTGGAGCTGAGCGATCCGCTCCTCCAGGCCGTCATAGGCGCGGGACAGCGCGGTCGCCTTGCGCTTGTTGCGCGTCGTGCAGTCCGAGCGGGTCAGCTTGTGGAGGCGGTCCAGGAGCGGGCCGGCGTCACGGACATAGCGGCGGACGGCGGAGTCCGTCCACTCTCCGGTGCCGTATCCATGGAAGCGCAGGTGGAGTTCGACCAGACGTGAGACGTCCTTCACCAGCTCGTTGGAGTACTTGAGCGCCGTCATGCGCTTCTTCGTCATCTTCGCGCCGACCACCTCATGGTGGTGGAACGAGACCCGGCCGTCCTTCTCGAAGCGGCGCGTGCGCGGCTTGCCGATGTCGTGCAGCAGCGCGGCGAGCCGGAGGGTCAGGTCGGCGCCGTCCTCCTCCAGTGCCATCGCCTGCTCCAGGACGATCAGCGTGTGCTCGTAGACGTCCTTGTGCCGATGGTGCTCGTCGCTCTCCAGGCGCAGCGCCGGCAGCTCGGGCAGCACACGATCCGCGATCCCCGTGTCGACCAGCAACGTCAGACCCTTGCGGGGGTACGCGGACAGGATCAGCTTGTTCAGCTCGTCCCGCACTCGCTCCGCCGAGACGATCTCGATGCGCTGGGCCATCTCCTTCATGGCCGTCACCACCTCGGGAGCCACCTCGAAGTCGAGCTGTGCCGCGAAGCGTGCGGCCCGCATCATGCGGAGCGGGTCGTCCGAGAAGGACTCCTCGGGAGTGCCCGGCGTACGCAGCACACGCTCCGCCAAGTCCTCCAGACCGCCGTGCGGGTCGATGAACTCCTTCTCCGGAAGGGCGACGGCCATCGCGTTCACGGTGAAGTCACGCCGGACGAGGTCCTCCTCGATCGAGTCGCCGTACGACACCTCGGGCTTGCGCGAGGTCCGGTCGTACGCCTCCGATCGGTAGGTGGTCACCTCGATCTGAAAGCATCGGTCAGCGTCTCCGACGCGGGCGTCCTTCTGGGCCCCGACCGTGCCGAAAGCAATACCGACCTCCCACACGGCGTCCGCCCACGGGCGCACGATCTTCAACACGTCCTCGGGACGAGCGTCGGTCGTGAAGTCCAGGTCGTTGCCGAGCCGGCCGAGCAGCGCGTCCCGGACCGACCCGCCGACCAGGGCGAGTGAGAACCCGGCCTCCCGGAAACGGCGGGCGAGGTCGTCGGCGACCGGGGCAACCCGCAGCAGTTCACTCACCGCGCGGTGCTGCGCCTGGCTCAGGGCGCTGGGCTTGTCTTCGTTGGCGTTCGGCACAACAGAAGAGGGTACGTGGCCCGGGCGACCGGCATCGCCTCCATTAAACGTGCACATCCGAGGGCGCAGACAGCTCCGCAAATACGGGCACAAGGCCTGCCCTTACGACGTACGAAAACGCTCCCCTTTATAGGGGCACATACGGGACATGCCGACGGTCTGAACCGATCTTGTGGAGCAGACCGCGGCACTTCCCCTCAGCGCGCATCGTTACCATGCGTGGACGCACATTCCGACGACCACTGACGACGACGAGGGACGGGCGAGCGCGTGGCCGAGGCGGCAGACTTCCAGGGGATGAGTCCCTCACCTGCCCGCCGGTGGCTGCGGCGCACCGGAGCACTGATCGCCGGGGCGCCTCTGCTGGCCGGCCTGCTCCAGCTGCCCGCGGCCACGCCCTCGCACGCCGCCGGGCAGGACTCCCTGAAGGCCGCCTCCGGCTCGGGCACGGTGGCCGTCGCTGTGGACTCGCTCACCCCCTCTGTCCCCGGTGACGGCGACACACTGACCGTGTCCGGCACGGTGACCAACAAGGGCAAGCAGGCGGTCACCGACGCGCAGGTCGACCTGCGCCTGGGGTCCGCGCTGAACACGCGCTCGGACATCGACACGGTCGCCCAGCGCGCCGGCTACCAGGACGGCCTCGACGGGGCACCGGTGGGCGGGAAGTACGTCAAGGAGTTCTCCAAGCTCACTCCGGGCGTCTCCCAGCGCTTCAGCATCTCCGTGCCGGTCGACGATCTGGACCTCGGAAGAGACGGGGTCTACCCGCTCGCCGTCTCCCTGTCCGGCGAGACGTCCGCGCAGCCCTGGGATCAGGTGCTCGGCATCCAGCGGACCTTCCTGCCGTGGCAGCCCGACGGGGCCGACACGAAGACCCGTACGACGGTGCTGTGGCCGCTCATCTCCACCGCGCACATGACCGCGCAGACGGGGTCGAACGAGTCACAGACGCCGGTCTTCGGCAACGACGACCTCGCCAAGGAGATCTCACCCGGCGGCCGCCTGCAGCAGCTCGTGTCGCTGGGCAGGGAGCTCGACGTCACCTGGGTGATCGACCCCGACCTGCTGGCCTCCGTGGATGCGATGACGGACAACTACCGCGTGCAGGGCGAGGGCGACACGACCACGGCGGGCACCCATCAGGCGGTCGCCAACCAGTGGCTGGCCGAGTTGCAGGAGGCGGTGCAGGACAAGGAGGTCGTCGCCCTGCCCTTCGCCGACCCCGACCTGGCCTCACTGGCGCACAACGGCACCAACGTCACCGGCTCGCTGAACCACCTCAAGGAAGCCACCGACGTCGCCGCCGACACGGTCGAGTCCATCCTTCACGTGGAGCCGACCACCGACTTCGCCTGGCCCGTGAACGGCGCCGTCGACCCGTCCATCGTCAAGGTCGCCACCTCCGCCGGCGCGGACAAGGTGATCACCCGCAGCGACAGCCTGGTCGAGACGAGCGGCCTGCCCTACACGCCCTCCGCGGCCCGCCCCATCGGCGGCGGCACGACAGCGGTCGTCGCGGACGCCAGGATGTCCACGTTGTTCCAGGGGAACCTGACAAGAGCGTCGAGTTCGACGCTCGCCGTGCAAAGGTTCCTGGCCCAGAGCCTGGCCCTCAATCTCCAGTCGGACAAGCAGCGCAGCATCGTCGTCGCCCCACAGCGCATGCCGACGGCAAGCCAGGCCCAGGCTATGGCCGAGGCGGTGACGGCACTCCAGGACGGCACGTGGTCCCAGTCCCAGGAGCTCACCGCCGCGGCCACGGCCAAGCCCGACCCCGGCGCCACCACGAAGGTGCCGGCCGCCTCCCGGTACCCCTCCTCGCTGCGCAAGCAGGAGCTGCCGCGATCGGCCTACGAGCAGATCGCGACCACGCAGGACAAGCTCGACAAGTTCAAGGTCATCCTCAGCAAGGAGGCCCGCGTGGTGACGCCCTTCGGGCGTGCCATGAACCGCGAGATGTCCACGTCGTGGCGCAGCCGCTCCGGGGAGGCCGCGGACTATCGCAATGCCGTGGAGGCGTACATCGACTCCCTGGCCGGCCAGGTCACGCTGATCGACAAATCGGAGACCAAGCTCTCCGGCCGCAGCGCCACGATCCCCGTGACGGTGCAGAACAACCTGGTGCAGGGCGTCGAGCACCTGGTGCTCCGGCTCACCTCGAAGAGCCCGAGGCGCCTCGAGATTGATGACGATCGCTTCTCCGAACAGCGCGTCACGGTGTCCGGCGGGCACAGCCAGACGGTGAAGTTCCCCACCTCGGCTCAGGCCAACGGCCAAGCCACGGTGGTCGCCCAGCTGTTCACGGAGGACGGCCAGCCGTACGGCGCACCCGTCACCTTCGACGTGAAGGTCACCGAGTTCACGGCCACCGTGATGCTGGTCATCGGCGGCGGCTTCCTCCTGCTCGTCCTCGCCGGCTTCCGGATGTATACGCAGCGCAAGCGCGCGGCCGCGCGTACGGCAGAGGAGAACGACGCCACGGAGACAAGCGAGGCCGACGGCGGACCGGAGAACCAGGAAGGCCCCGAGGACCGTCTCACGCCCGAGGACTTCCCTGAGGAGGAATCCGGCACCGGTACCCGGGCAGCCGCCCCGGAGCAGCAGCCGAGTGACCTGACACCGGACACCGCAACGGAAAGCGCCGACCCGTCCGGCACGGGTGAGAGAGTGGACCGTTGAGCGATGTCGTGGCCGGTGGGCCCGGGACGATGAGGTGGGGTAGCCATGAACGCGCCGTACGACGGTGACCGCGGCCAGGCCGCGGGCAGCTCGGGGCACCCCGAGGGCCCGCCGCCCGAGCACGGCCAGGTGCCACCGCAGCACCCCGCGGACATGTACCTCCAGGACACCTACGACCAGGACCCCTACCGGGCCCAGGACCTCACCGCCCAGGACCCGGTCGCCGAGGCCTTGTACGACCGTGCCGCCCACCCGCCGCCCCCTCCGGGCACGTACCAGCCGCAGCAGCCGCTGTACGGCCAGCCGCCGCAGTCGCCGTACGCCCCCGACCCGCATGTATGGGCTCAGACCCCGGCGCCCGAGCCGGACAGCCCGAACCAGTACATGCCGTACGGCGACGATCCCCGCACAACCCAGTACGTGGGCGTCGACGACCTCGTCACGCACTCCACCGAGGAGCGCCCCGAGCACGACGCCTTCGCTCACCTCTTCCGCGACCAGCAGCAGGGCGGGCATCCGCAGTACCAGCCGCCGACGGTTCCGGCACCTTCCCAGGCACCGGCCCCAGGCCCGGCTGCGGGGCCGACTGGGGGCTCGTACGAGGCTGCTACGCCGTCTGCCGCGCCCGAGGCGACCGCGGCATCGCCCGCTCCCGCCCCGGCACCTGCCGCGAAGAAGGGCGGGCGGGCCGGCGGGCTGCTGAAGTCGAGCGCTGTGATGGCGGCGGGGACGATGGTCTCCCGCCTCACCGGGTTCGTCCGCTCCATGATGATCGTCTCGGCCCTGGGCCTCGGTCTGCTCGGTGACTCCTTCCAGGTCGCCTACACGCTGCCGACGATGATCTACATCCTGACTGTCGGCGGCGGCCTCAACTCCGTCTTCGTGCCCCAGCTCGTGCGCGCGATGAAGGACGACGAGGACGGCGGCGAAGCGTACGCGAACCGTCTTCTGACCCTGGTGATGGTGGCTCTGGCCGCGCTCACCACTCTGGCGTGGTTCGCCGCGCCGCTCCTGGTCCGTGCACTGTCCAACCCCGTGGCCACGGACCCCGCGGCCAACGAGGTCGCCATCACCTTCACCCGCTTCTTCCTGCCCTCGATCTTCTTCATGGGCGTCCACGTGGTGATGGGCCAGATCCTCAACGCCCGCGGCAGGTTCGGCGCGATGATGTGGACACCGGTCCTGAACAACATCGTCATCATCGTGACGCTCGGCTTGTTCCTCTGGGTGTACGGCACCGCGGAGCACTCCGGTATGAGGGTCACGACCATCCCGCCGGAGGGGCAGAGGCTTCTCGGCGCCGGTGTTCTGCTCGGCCTCGTCGTCCAGGCTCTCGCGATGATCCCGTACCTGCGCGAGACCGGCTTCCGGCTGCGGCTGCGCTTCGACTGGAAGGGGCACGGCCTCGGCAAGGCCGCCATGCTGGCCAAGTGGACGATCCTGTTCGTCCTGGCCAACCAAGCGGGTGCGCTCGTGGTCACCCAGTTGTCCACTTCGGCCGGCATCGACTCCCGCGTCGACGGCACCGGCTACGCCGCCTACGCCAATGCCCAGCTCATCTGGGGCCTCCCGCAGGCCATCATCACCGTCTCTCTGATGGCCGCCCTGCTGCCCCGCATCTCCCGCTCAGCCGCCGAGGACGACGCCGGCGCGGTGCGCGACGACATCTCCCAGGGCCTGCGCACGACGGCGGTCGCGATCGTGCCGCTCGCCTTCGGATTCGTCTCACTCGGCGTCCCGATGTGCACGCTGATGTTCGGCTCCTCGGGCACCAGCGAGGCCACGAACATGGGCTTCATGCTGATGGCCTTCGGGCTCGGCCTGATCCCCTACTCCGTGCAATACGTCGTCCTGCGTGCCTTCTACGCCTACGAGGACACCCGCACGCCCTTCTACAACACGGTCATCGTCGCGGCGGGCAACGCTATCGCTTCAGCCATCTGCTACTTCGTCCTTCCGCCCCGCTGGGCCGTGGTCGGCATGGCCGCCTCGTACGGCCTGGCCTACGCGATCGGCGTCGGTGTCGCCTGGAACCGGCTGCGCAAGAAGCTGGGCGGCGACCTGGACGGCGCCCAGGTGATGCGGACCTACGCGAGACTCTGCATTGCCTCGGTGCCCGCAGCACTGCTGAGCGGTGCGGCCTGCTACGGGATCGCCCGGACCCTCGGTCAGGGCGTCCTCGGCTCCTCCGCCGCCCTGCTGGCGGGCGGAGCCGTGCTCCTCGGCATCTTCTTCGTCGCCGCACGTCGGATGCGCATCGAAGAGCTGAACTCACTGGTCGGCATGGTTCGCGGGCGCCTGGGTCGCTGAAGCTGGGGTATGCGCACAACCATCGTCCGCCACCGTGTGTCGTGCATAGCGGCGGACTGTGGGCACAATTGGTTCGGCGTCGGACGGCGCGCACGGAGTCGTACGGCGCGCAATAGATGGGGAGGCAGGAACGACGGTGGCGGAACGGAGCACGGCTGCCGTCGACGTGGCAGACAACAGCGGCGACGAGCCGCTGACCGCTCAGGCGGACCAGTCCACGGCCGACGGGGTGGCCAAGAATCGGGAGCGGGACACGGACACCGACGAGGCACAGGGGAGTGGCGGGACCGAGGGTCCCGGAAAGGCCTCACCACCCGAGCTGCACAGCGGCCACAAGCTCGCCAGACGCTATCGCCTCGAGGAGTGCGTCACCCGTCTGGACGGTTTCAGCAGTTGGCGTGCGGTCGACGAGAAACTCCGTCGCGCCGTCGGCGTCCACATTCTGCCCGCGGACCATGCGCGGGCCCGTTCCGTGCTGGCCGCGGCCCGCTCCTCCGCGCTGCTCGGTGACCCCCGCTTCGTCCAGGTCCTCGACGCCGTCGAGGAGAACGACCTCGTCTACGTCGTCCACGAGTGGCTTCCCGACGCGACCGAACTGACGACGCTGCTCGCCTCCAGCCCGCTGGAGGCGTACGAGACCTATCAGATGGTCACGCAGGTGTCCGCCGCCATGGCCGCCGCCCACCGCGAGGGCCTGGCCCACCTCCGCCTCAACCCGAACGCCGTACTGCGCACCTCCTCCGGCCAGTGGCGCATCCGCGGCCTCGCGGTGAACGCCGCACTGCGCGGCATCAGCTCCGACACCCCGCAGCGCACCGACACGGAGGCCATCGGCGCGCTGCTGTACGCCGCGCTCACCCAGCGCTGGCCGTACGAGAGCGACGCCTACGGCCTGTCCGGGCTGCCCAAGGACGTCGGCCTGATCGCCCCCGACCAGGTGCGTGCCGGCGTCCACCGTGGTCTTTCCGAGCTCACCATGCGTGCGCTGGTCAACGATGGCGCGACCGCGTCCCGGCACGAGTCCGCGTGCGCGACGCCGGAGGAGTTGGTGAAGGCGATCGGCGAGATGCCCCGCATCCGTCCGCCGGAGCCGTCGTTCACGGCCCCACCGGAGTACCAGCGCACGACGTACCAGCAGGGCACGTACGGCCGCCAAGCCCAGCATCCTGGCGCCACCCAGCCGGTCCCGACCCCGCCGCCCCCACTGCAGAGCCGCACGGGCAAGGCCCTGAAGTGGGCCGTCTCGGCCCTTCTGATCGCCGCTCTCGGCCTTGGCAGCTGGCAGCTGGCCGATGCGCTCATGGACCAGGGTGGCAAGTCCGAGGACAACAACCAGACGCAGACGACGGATGAGGACGGCGGCGACAAGCCCGCTGCGCCCCTGAAGCAGGTCCCGATCGACAGTGTGCAGGAGTTCGCGCCGAGCGGGTCCGGGATACAGGAGGACGAGGTCCAACTCGCCGTCGACGGCAAGGCGGACACCGCGTGGGTCACCCCGCAATACCGGGGATACCCCAACTTCGGGAACCTGCCGCAGCGCAAGGAGGGCAGTGGACTGATCCTGGACCTCGGAAGCGTCAAGAACGTGTCCCGCCTCGACATCACCATGTATCGCAGCGGGCAGACCGCCGAGGTGCTGGCAGCGGATGCCGATGCCTCGGCTCCCACATCCCTGAGTGAATTCTCCCAGCGGTTGACCAAGCTGTCGTCCACCGGCTCGAGCCTCCAGGTCGAACTGAAGAAGCCGATCCGTACCCGGTACGTTCTCATCCACATTACGGAACTGCCGGAAGACGGGTCTGCGGATCTGTTCCGCGGTGGCATCTCGGAGGTCGAGATCAAGGGCTGACGGAAGCCAAGGCTCGCGATGTGCCTGAGGGCCTGCGCTCAGGACTTTCTCCACGATGCCGCGAACTCGCCTAGAGTTGCCCACGGGAGGGGCCGATGGCAGAGGACGCCGGATACGGCGATGCAAGCGACCAGCACCTTCTCGCCTGCCATGTAAAAGGCGACCCCGATGCCTTCGGTGAGCTCGTACGCCGTCACCGCGACCGGCTCTGGGCGGTGGCGCTGCGGACGCTCGGTGACCGCGAGGAGGCCGCTGACGCCGTCCAGGACGCCCTCGTTTCCGCCTACCGGGCCGCCCACACCTTCCGAGGCCAGTCGGCCGTCACGACCTGGCTGCACCGGATCACGGTGAACGCCTGCCTGGACCGCGCCCGCAAGGCCGCCTCCCGGAAGACCTCCCCCGTCGACGACACCGAGCGCCTGGAGCAGTTGCTGGAGCCCCACGAGGAGGCATCGGCTCCCGCAGAGCGCAACGATCTGCACCGCCAGCTCCTGGAGGCCCTCGGCACGCTCCCGCCGGACCAGCGCGCGGCGCTCGTTCTGGTGGACATGCAGGGCTACCCGGTCGCGGAAGCAGCCCGGGTCCTCGATGTACCGACCGGCACGGTCAAGAGTCGATGCGCACGCGGCAGAGCCAGACTGCTGCCTCTACTCACTCATCTACGGCCGGAAAGTGCCGGTGGTGGCAAGGACCCCGGCGGGAGGCGGAACCGGACGCAGGGGACATCCGTCCCACCGGCAGCGGGTCCACAGACCACGGAGCAAGCCACGGAGCCGCGCGATACCGGGCCGAGTGATTCAGCTGCAGTGAAGGGCGGAGGTGGGCGAGCGTGACTTCCACGACAGACACGGCCGGGCACCCGGACGTCGCCGAGCTCTCCGACCTCACCGAGGGCCTTCTCCCCCCGGCCAGGACCGCAGATGTACGGCGGCATCTGGACGAGTGCGAGCTGTGCGCGGACGTCCACGCATCACTTGAGGAGATCCGGGGACTGCTCGGCACGCTACCCGGACCGACGCGCATGCCCGCCGATGTCGCGGGACGGATCGACGCGGCCCTCGCCGCAGAGGCGCTGCTCAACGCCACGGCGCCCGATGACGTCGACCAGCCAAAGCTCTCCGGCGCCGCCCGCTCGGTCTCGGGAGCGGACGACAGCACGCATGTTTCACGTGAAACATCGGTAACGACAGACCGTCCGGCAGGCCGTGCCCGCTCCTCGACCACCGGCCCTGGCCGCAAGGACCGCAAGAAGGTCGGCCGACGCAAGGTCGCGGTTCTCAGCGCCGCATTCACGGCCGCCGCCCTGGGTCTCGGCTCTGTGCTGCTGACCTCGCTGATGGGGGGCGGAGGGGCCGGTCCATCGGCCGGCGGCGGGCAGACCTCCGCAGACACCTTCTCCGCAGCGAAACTGGAGAAACAGGTCTCCGATCTCCTCGCCAAGCGCGAGAGCTCCCCAGGTAGCTCCCGCGCTCCGGAACGGAGCCTGGGCGTGGAAGGCGGGCCCGACACCAAGAGCCCCCACGTCCTGCGTGAGATCACGGTGCCCGAGTGTGTCAGGAAGGGCATCGGCCGGGATGACGCGGCGCTCGCCACTGAGGAAGGCGTCTACGAGGGGAAGGACGCTCTGCTCGTCGTGCTGCGCGATGCCTCTGACGTCACCCGGGTCACCGCCTACGTCATGGACGCGACGTGTGTGAAGCAGCCGTCATCGACCACGGCCAAGGTTCTCCTGAAGGACTCCTACGCACGCTCCTGAGAAGTCGGCGCTTCGTCTCCCTCAGGCGTGACAACTCCTACAGTGTGGCGTCACCGTGTGCCCGGACACAGTGGGAATGCGCGCCCCTTAGGATCCGTTGGGTGGGGTGAGAGTTCTGAAAGGCGCTCCCCCGGTCCGACGACGCAGTCCAGAGACGAGGAATCAAGCCGTGAGCGACGTCCGTAACGTGATCATCATCGGCTCCGGGCCCGCCGGCTACACGGCGGCGCTCTACACCGCGCGCGCGTCGCTGAAGCCGCTCGTGTTCGAGGGGGCCGTCACCGCCGGCGGTGCGCTCATGAACACGACCGAGGTGGAGAACTTCCCGGGCTTCCAGGACGGCATCATGGGCCCCGAGCTCATGGACAACATGCGGGGCCAGGCGGAGCGCTTCGGAGCCGAGCTCGTCCCGGACGACATCGTCAACGTCGACCTGAGCGGTGAGATCAAGACCGTCACGGACACCGCGGGCACGGTTCACCGAGCGAAGGCCGTCATCGTCGCCACCGGCTCGCAGCACCGCAAGCTTGGTCTGCCGAACGAGGACGCGCTCTCCGGCCGCGGTGTCTCCTGGTGTGCCACCTGCGACGGCTTCTTCTTCAAGGACCAGGACATCGCCGTCATCGGCGGCGGCGACACCGCGATGGAGGAGGCCACCTTCCTCTCCCGCTTCGCCAAGTCCGTGACCATCGTCCACCGCCGTGACACCCTGCGCGCCTCCAAGGCGATGCAGGACCGCGCCTTCGCCGACCCGAAGATCAAGTTCGTCTGGGACAGCGAGGTGGCCGAAGTCCAGGGCGAGCAGAAGCTCTCCGGCCTGAAGCTGCGCAACGTCAAGACCGGCGAGCTCTCGGACCTGGCGGTCACCGGCCTGTTCATCGCGATCGGCCACGACCCGCGAACCGAGTTGTTCAAGGGCCAGCTGGAGCTGGACGAGGAGGGCTACCTCAAGGTCGACGCGCCCTCCACGCGGACCAACCTGACCGGTGTCTTCGGCGCCGGCGACGTGGTGGACCACACCTACCGCCAGGCCATCACCGCGGCCGGCACCGGCTGCTCCGCCGCCCTCGATGCCGAGCGCTTCCTCGCCGCCCTCGCGGACGAGGAGAAGGCCGAGCCCGAGAAGACCTCTGTCTGACCCCCACCCACCCCACCACGCACCAAAGTTAAGGAGCCCGCCGTGGCCGGCACCCTGAAGAACGTGACCGATGACTCCTTCGAGCAGGACGTCCTCAAGAGCGACAAGCCCGTCCTGGTGGACTTCTGGGCCGCCTGGTGCGGACCGTGCCGCCAGATCGCGCCGTCCCTCGAGGCGATTGCCGCCGAGTACGGTGACAAGATCGAGATCGTCAAGCTGAACATCGACGAGAACCCGGGTACGGCCGCCAAGTACGGCGTCATGTCCATCCCGACGCTGAACGTCTACCACAACGGCGAGGTCGCCAAGACCATCGTCGGCGCCAAGCCGAAGGCCGCGATCGTGCGCGACCTCGAGGACTTCATCGCCGAGTGACGTTTCACGTGAAACACGAATGGGCCAACCCTGATGGGTTGGCCCATTCGCTTTGAGGGGGCAGCTCGCTCTACAGCGGCCTCAGCGCCGGTTCCTTCTGCACTGCTCCCAGAAGCCGGTCGATCGCCATCTCCACGTCTTCCTTCCAGGACAGGGTCGTCCGCAGCTCCAACCGCAAGCGCGGAGAGGTGGGGTGAGGGCGAACTGTCTTGAAGCCCACGGCCAGCAGATGGTCCGCAGGAAGAACACACGCAGGCTCTTTCCAGCGCGCGTCTCCGAAGGCCTCGATCGCCTTGAAGCCCCGCCGCAGTAGATCCTTGGCGACCGTCTGGACCATCACCCGCCCCAGCCCCTGACCCTGGTAGCCCGGCATGATGAACGCGGTCATCAACTGCACCGCGTCCGGTGAGACGGGGCTCGTGGGGAAGGCCGTCGAGCGCGGGACGTAAGCAGGTGGGGCGTACAGCACGAAGCCGACCGGTACATCGTCGACGTAGACGACCCGACCGCAGGAGCCCCAGTCCAGCAGGACGGCCGAGATCCAGGCTTCCTTCTCCAGAGCTGCAGTGCCGGCTTTTACCGCGGCTTCACCGCTGACCGGGTCCAACTCCCAGAAGACACACGCCCGACAGCGCTTGGGAAGGTCCTGAAGGTTGTCCAGCGTGAGCGGTACGAGCCGACGGCCCATGAAGGCTGTTCCTCGCTTCCTTCGCCCGCGGCGTCGCGAGCGGCTGTCAGGGCGCTCCGTTCCCTGAGCAGGCTGCCGACGAACCCGCCGACCGCGCCCAGCCCAAGGCCCGCGCTCACCAGTCCGGTGCGGCTCACCATTCGCATGGACCCCGCCTCCCCTAAGAGGTCTGCCAGGTGGATGCGCCATACCAGAACGCATCGTATCCATGATGCGATTCCATCGATACCGTCAGAAAGCAAAGAGCGGGCCGTGTTCCGGTACACACCGGACACGGCCCGCGTGGGTAGGCCGGGAAGCAAAACCGGCCTGCCGCCTCAGGCTTCGGCTTCCTCCGCGTCATCGTCGAGGAGACTCTTCTGAAGAGCCAGCCTCTCGCCCGGAGCGAGCGTGCTGAGGATCCTCTCGAGGTCCTCCGGGGAGGCGAACTCGACGGTGATCTTGCCCTTCTTCTGGCCCAGTTCGACCTTCACCCGAGTCTCGAAGCGATCCGAGAGCCGGGTCGCGAGATCGGACAGCGCGGGGGAGGGAACCGAGCCGGCCCGCGGCCCCCTGGAACGCTGGGTCTTCTGCGGCCGGGAGCCCATCAAGGTCACGATCTCCTCGACGGACCGGACCGAAAGCCCCTCGGCCACCACCCGGTACGCCAGCCGCTCCTGCTCCTCCGGATCCTCGACGGAGAGGAGTGCCCTCGCATGCCCGGCGGAGAGCACTCCGGCGGCGACCCGGTTCTGCACCTTCGGCGAGAGCTTCAGCAGGCGCAGGGTGTTGGAGACCTGCGGACGGGAACGGCCGATACGGTCCGCCAGCTGGTCATGCGTGCAGTTGAAGTCCTTCAGCAGCTGATCGTAGGCGGCCGCCTCTTCGATCGGATTCAGCTGAGCACGGTGCAGGTTCTCCAGGAGGGCATCCAGGAGGAGCTTCTCGTCGTCCGTGGCCCGCACGATCGCAGGGATCGCATCAAGGCCGGCCTCACGGCAGGCCCGCCAGCGCCGCTCACCCATGATGAGCTCGTACTGTGCGGGGCCGATCTGCCGCACGACGATCGGCTGGAGGAGACCGACCTCCTGGATGGAGGTGACGAGTTCCTGCAAGGCGTCATCGTCGAAGACCTCACGCGGCTGCCGCGGGTTCGGCTTGATCGCATCGAGGGGGATCTCCGCGAAGTGGGCGCCCATGGGAGGCGCAGGCGTCTCCACGGCGCCGTTCAGCGACGGCTCCTCGGTTTCATGTGAAACAGGCGGCAGTGTGGCCACCTTCGCCGCGGCCACCCCGCGCTCTGTCAGCACCGGGACAGCGGCCGGGGACGGGGAGGCAGCACCCCCCACCGCAGCCGGGGCCACCGTCTTCTCTGTCGGTGCAGCAGGGATCAGTGCGCCGAGACCACGACCCAAACCCCTCCGTCGCTCGCTCACTGGATCCCCTCCACCATGCTCGGGTTGCTCTGGGCGCCGATATGGGCGTGCGTCGGGTCGTAACTGACGCCAACACCCCTCAGCGCGATTTCTCGTGCCGCCTCAAGATAGGACAGGGCACCGCTCGATCCCGGATCGTAGGTCAGCACCGTCTGTCCATAGCTCGGCGCCTCGGAGATACGAACCGAGCGGGGAATGCTCGTCCGAAGCACCTCGTCGCCGAAGTGATTGCGCACCTCGTCCGCGACCTGGGACGCGAGCCGGGTCCGGCCGTCGTACATGGTCAGCAGGATCGTCGAGACGTGCAGGGCGGGGTTGAGGTGCCCCCGCACCAGGTCGACGTTGCGCAGCAGCTGACCGAGGCCCTCCAGCGCGTAGTACTCGCACTGGATCGGGATCAGGACCTCCTGCCCGGCCACCAACGCATTGACCGTCAGCAGGCCGAGCGAGGGCGGGCAGTCGATGAGGATGTAGTCCAGCGGCTGCTCGTAGGCCTGGATGGCCCGCTGCAGTCGGCTCTCACGCGCCACCAGGGACACCAGCTCGATCTCCGCACCGGCGAGATCGATCGTGGCGGGGGCACAGAAGAGTCCCTCGACGTCGGGGACCGGCTGGACAACTTCCGCGAGCGGCTTGCTCTCGACCAACACGTCGTAGATGGAAGGCACTTCGGCGTGATGGTCGATCCCCAGGGCTGTGGACGCGTTGCCCTGCGGGTCGAGGTCAATGACCAGCACACGGCTGCCATGAAGGGCCAGCGACGCGGCAAGATTGACGGTCGTTGTCGTCTTGCCCACGCCCCCCTTCTGGTTGGCGACCACCATCACGCGGGTCTGCTCGGGCCGTGGCAGGCCCTCGCCGGCGCGGCCTAGAGCTTCCACCGCCAGTTGGGCAGCACGACCGATGGGAGTGTCGTCCATCGGGGGCGGTGTTTCACGTGAAACATCCTCCCCCATCGACTCGGTACGGGGACCGGGGACCGGATCGGTCATCGGTCCCGCGATGTTGGCGTCGGACCGCAAGGATTCACTCTCCTCGACTTCAGGCTCGCAATGAACAGAGCCTCCCATGTCTTCGGGGTCGTGAACCAGTGAGGCCTGTTGTTCTGTGGAGAAATCCACCTCTGTGGACAACTCCGTGCCCCTCAAGGGGGACGGAGCGTCATCGGAAGCAGCTCCTCCAAGGGATCCGAGGGGCTTTCGGTCGCGGGGTTCGGCCGCAGCGCGGCCGCGACTGATGATGCCGTGCAGCAGTGAGCGACGTTTCACGTGAAACACGATGCACAGCAGCCCTGGCTGAACTGTCGCGACACTCCGGCGTGCGTAGGTTTGCCAGCTTGTGTGGAGTACGTCTCGTCGTCAGGACGGATCAGCGTCGCCGACGCGCGCGACCCGTCCTGGCCGCCTTCGCCCTCTTCGCAGCGAAGCGCACACCGCCCGGGCTCTCCCCGACCTCGACGCGCACGACCGTGGACATCGGGTCCACCACGCCCTCCCCGACATGGAGGATCGACGTCTCTACCGCGCCCAGCTTGCTCAGAGCCGTCGCCGCGCTCTTCAGCTCCTCTTCCGCCGTGTCGCCCTTGAGGGCGAGCATCTCACCGTAGGGACGCAACAGCGGAATGCCCCAGGTGGCCAGCCGGTCCAGCGGTGCCACCGCACGCGCGGTGACGACATGCACCGGCGTCAGCTTCCCCATGACCTCTTCGGCACGACCACGGACGACCGTCACATGATCCAGGCCCAGCAACTCCACGACCTCCGTCAGGAAGTTCGTACGGCGCAGCAGGGGCTCCAGGAGCGTGATCTTCAGGTCCTCGCGCACGAGCGCCAGGGGAATGCCGGGTAGTCCGGCACCCGAACCGACATCGCACACCGTCACGCCCTCAGGCACGACCTCGGAGAGCACCGCGCAATTCAGGAGATGCCGCTCCCACAAGCGGGGCACCTCACGCGGGCCGATCAGGCCGCGCTGCACACCCGCCTCGGCGAGCAGTTCGGCGTAGCGGACCGCATCAGCGTAGCGATCGCCGAACACCTCACGCGCCTGCTCAGGCGCAGGGGGGAGCTCCGCTGCCTCCGTCACGGGGACCGTCCTTCCGTACCGCCGGCGCCCGGGCGCCGGCCACCAGAACCACCAGAACTATCAGGCTGACAAAGTTCGGCCCCGCCTGCGGGCAGACGGGGCCGGGGGAACGTACGGGCCGATCAGGCAGGAAGCACGACGACGAACCGCTGCGGCTCCTCGCCCTCGGACTCGCTGCGCAGGCCCGCGGCCTTGACCGCGTCGTGCACGACCTTGCGCTCGAACGGCGTCATCGGCTTCAGCTTCACGGGCTCACCGGAGCTCTTGACCTCGGCGGCGGCCTTGGCACCGAGCTCAGACAGCTCGGCACGCTTCTTGGCCCGGTAGCCCGCGATGTCCAGCATGAGCCGGCTGCGGTCTCCGGTCTCCCGGTGCACGGCCAGACGCGTGAGCTCCTGCAGCGCCTCCAGCACCTCGCCGTCACGCCCGACCAGCTTCTGCAGGTCTCGGCTCCCCGCGTCGCTGATGATCGAGACAGCGGCGCGGTCAGCCTCGACGTCCATGTCGATGTCGCCGTCGAGATCGGCGATGTCGAGCAGACCCTCGAGGTAGTCCGCCGCGATCTCACCCTCCTGCTCCAGGCGGGTCAGGGTGTCTGCACCCTCGGCAGCGGCGGAGGTGGTGCCTTCCGTCACGGGATGGGCTCCTTCTTACTTCTTGGACGGGGACTTGGGGCGCTGCGGGCCGCCCTTGCGCTGCCCGGACTGGGCCTTGCTGCGGGCGCCGCCGCCGGGCTTCTGCGCGGCCTTCTTGGCGCCCTCGGGCTTGACGTCCTCGGGCTCGTCGGACTTCTTCAGCGACGTCGGCTCACCGGCCTGCTTCGGACCGCCACCCTGACGCTGGGACTTGCTCTGCCGCTTCGGCTGCTGACGCTTGGGAGCGGCAGCGGTGGTCGGCGTACCGTCCTCGGTCACGGTGGCAACAGCGCCCTCGCTCTTCACCACGGTGCCATCGGCCTGCGCCGCGAGACCGGCCTTGTTCAGTCCGTTGATGAACTTGCGCTCGTACTCGTTGCGGTCGCGGCCCTTGGCCACGATGGCCTTGACGATGGCGCGCTCGCCGCGGCCGCGGGTCTTGCCGTGGTGCGTGACGTGCTTGGTCAGGCGCTCCAGGTACGCGGCCTGAGCCGTGGAACCCGGGGTCGGGTTGTTGCGGATGACGTACATCTGCTGGCCCATGGTCCACACGTTGGTGGTCAGCCAGTAGACGAGAACACCGACGGGGAAGTTGATGCCGAAGACGGCGAACATGATGGGGAAGACGTACATCAGCATCTTCTGCTGCTGCATGAACGGCGTCTTCACCGTCGTGTCGACGTTCTTCGTCATCAGCTGGCGCTGCGTGTAGAACTGCGACGCCGACATCAGGATGATCATGACCGCGGTGACGATGCGGACCGTGGTCAGCGAGGCTTCGAGATCCGCGACGGCCGAGGAGCTATCGGTGAACTTCGCGGCCAGCGGGGCACCGAAGATGTGCGCCTTCTGCGCGCTCTGCAACAGACTCTGGTTGATGACACCGATGGTGTCGTTGTTCGCGATGCTGTTGAGCACGTGGTACAGGGCGAAGAAGAACGGCGACTGCGCCAGGATGGGAAGGCACGAGGAGAGCGGGTTGGTACCCGTCTCCTTGTACAGCTTCATCATCTCTTCGGACTGACGCTGCTTGTCGTTCTTGTAGCGCTCCTGGATCTTCTTCATCTCCGGCTGGAGCGTCTGCATGGCCCGGGTCGCCTTGATCTGCTTCACGAAGAGCGGAATCAGGCAGATACGGATCAGAATCACCAGGGACACGATGGACAGGCCCCAGGCCCACCCGGTGTCATCGCCGAAGAGAGCGCCGTACACCTTGTGGAACTGGACGATGACCCAGGAAACGGGTGTCGTGATGAAGCTGAAGAGGCTGGCAATCGTGTCCACTAATCATGCTCCTTGGACATGGGACGGGGTCTCTGCGGCCGGGCTCGGAGGGACTTTCCCTTCGGTGGCCGTTTCGGCGGCGGAGTGCCCGCCCTTGCGTGCGCGCCAAGCGTTGCGCAGCATCTCGTGCCACCGAGGACGCTTACGCGGCGGGACATGGTCCACCCCGCCCAGCGACCACGGATTGCACCGCAGGATGCGCCAGGCGGTGAGCGCCGTGCCCTTGATCGCACCGTGCCGGTCGATGGCCGTATAGCCGTAGTGAGAGCACGACGGGTAGTACTTGCACACCGGCCCGAGCAGCGGACTGATCGTCCACTGGTACAGCTTGATCAGAGCCAGCAGCGGGTACTTCATCGCGCGCCCCCTCCCAGCAGCCGCTGCAGAGCGGCATCCAGGTCTTGGGCCAGCTGTGCATGGTCGGCGTCACCCGCACCGGGCAGCGCTCGTACGACTACCAGGCTACCGGGGGGCAACTGGTCGACTCGATCGCGCATCAGATGACGAAGCCTGCGCTTCACCTTGTTCCGCACGACCGCGCCGCCCACTGCCTTGCTCACGACGAAACCCGCACGCGTCGGGGGAGCGCTCTCCCCAGGCGCGTGCGGGTCCGTGGCACCGCTACGAAAGTGGACGACGAGGTGCTGGCGTCCTGCCCTGCGTCCTCGTCGAACCGCGGTCGCGAAGTCCTCGCGCCGCCTCAGCCGGTTCTCGGTGGGCAGCACGACGTCATGACCTGACCGGGATCAGGCGGACAGACGGGCGCGACCCTTGCTACGGCGGGACGCGAGAATCGCGCGGCCGGCACGGGTGCGCATACGCAGCCGGAAGCCGTGGGTCTTCGCGCGACGACGGTTGTTCGGCTGGAAGGTGCGCTTGCTCACTCGGGGGCTCCAGAAATAAATCGGTAGTTGCGGGGTGCCGTCCTGGCTGTCACCGTGCGCCCACGAGTAGCTCGCAGTAACGCCCGAGTGCACCGCTTCCCGATCACCGAAACGCGATCTGTGCCCATCGGAGGCAGGCGGCAGCAGCCATCGACAACTCGACCTGGTTACGGTACGCGCGGCTGCGCCATCCGGTCAAACCAGCGGTCACCGGGAGACACTATCCACAGGCTGGGGACAACAACTTGAACCGCACCCGTCGCCCTGACTACCGTGGCTGAACTCCGATTCGTTCCCTTGTCCCCTTGAATCTGGGTCCACCCGATTTGAATCCCGACCCGTCCCACCATCACACGTTCGTGGGACCCGTGAGAGAGCGTGCCCTGTGGCTGACGTACCTGCCGATCTTGCCGCAGTGTGGCCACGAGTACTGGAGCAGCTCCTCGGTGAGGGCCGCGGACAGGGGGTCGAGGCGAAGGACGAACACTGGATCCGGCGCTGCCAGCCGCTCGCGCTGGTCGCCGACACCGCCCTGCTCGCCGTACCCAATGAATTCGCGAAGGGCGTACTGGAGGGCCGTCTGGCCCCGATCGTCAGCGAGACCCTGAGCCGCGAATGCGGCCGTCCCATCCGCATCGCGATCACCGTCGACGACTCCGCCGGCGAACCCCCGGCCCCGCCGGCGCCCCCTGCCCCGCCCCAGCCCCGCTACGAGGAACCGGAGCTCCCCTCGTACGACGGCTACGGCCGCCGCCGCGCCGACGACCACCGGTCCGGCGGCTCCAACGACCCCCTGCCCACAGCCCGCCCGGCCTACCCGAGCGAGTACCAGCGCCCCGAGCCCGGCCCCGGCAGCTGGCCGCGCCCGACGCAGGACGACTACGGCTGGCAGCAGCAACGGCTCGGCTTCCCGGAGCGGGACCCGTACGCATCGCCGTCGCAGGACTCCTATGCACAGGACTCGTACGCACAGGACTCCTACGGCCCACCCTCCCAGGACTACCGCCCGCAGCCCATGGAGCGGCCGTCGTACGACGGACACCGTCCCGACTACGAGCAGCAGCGGCCCGACTACGACCAGCCGCGCGGCGACTACGACCGTGACGGCCGTCGCGAGCTGCCCGAGCCGCCCCCGGGCTCCGGCCATGTGCACCGCGGCGGCCCCGTCGGCGCGAACCTGCCCACCACCGGCGCCCCCGGCCCCCTGGCCGCCCAGCCCGCGCCGGCGCCCGGGCCCAACGAACCGACCGCGCGTCTGAACCCGAAGTACCTCTTCGACACGTTCGTCATCGGCGCCTCCAACCGCTTCGCCCACGCGGCCGCGGTCGCCGTCGCCGAAGCACCCGCGAAGGCCTACAACCCCCTGTTCATCTACGGGGAGTCGGGCCTGGGCAAGACGCACCTGCTGCACGCGATCGGACACTACGCGCGAAGCCTGTACCCCGGCACGCGCGTGCGGTACGTGAGCTCGGAGGAGTTCACCAACGAGTTCATCAACTCCATCCGCGACGGCAAGGGCGACAGCTTCCGCAAGCGCTACCGCGAGATGGACATCCTGCTCGTCGACGACATCCAGTTCCTGGCGGACAAGGAGTCGACGCAGGAGGAGTTCTTCCACACCTTCAACACGCTCCACAACGCCAACAAGCAGATCGTGCTCTCCAGCGACCGGCCGCCCAAGCAGCTGGTCACGCTGGAGGACCGGCTGCGGAACCGTTTCGAGTGGGGTCTGATCACCGACGTCCAGCCGCCCGAGCTGGAGACGCGTATCGCGATCCTCCGCAAGAAGGCGGTCCAGGAGCAGCTCAACGCCCCGCCGGAGGTGCTGGAGTTCATCGCCTCCCGGATCTCGCGCAACATCCGCGAGCTGGAGGGCGCGCTGATCCGGGTGACGGCGTTCGCGTCGCTCAACCGGCAGCCGGTGGACCTGGGCCTGACCGAGATCGTCCTCAAGGACCTCATCCCCGGCGGCGACGACGCGACGCCGGAGATCACCTCGACGGCCATCATGAGCGCGACCGCCGACTACTTCGGCCTCACGGTCGAGGATCTGTGCGGCAGCTCGCGCGGCCGCCAGCTCGTCACGGCCCGCCAGATCGCCATGTACCTGTGCCGCGAGCTGACCGACCTGTCGCTGCCGAAGATCGGCGCGCTGTTCGGCGGCCGCGACCACACCACGGTGATGCACGCCGACCGCAAGATCCGCAATCTGATGGCCGAGCGGCGCTCCATCTACAACCAGGTCACCGAGCTGACCAACCGCATCAAGAACGGCTGACACAGACAGAGCCACGACGTCGAGGGCGCCCCCGGGACGAGTTCCCGGGGGCGCCCTTCTTCGTCCCGCGGCCACCCGCTGTTCGATTACCTGCCGCGTTACGGTCTCTCTCCACAGATTCGGTGACTTTTTCCCGTCCACATCCTGGGGACTGGGAAGTTGTCCAGATCGTGTCCACAGCTCCCTGGGTCGGGAGACCATCAAGCGAGGTCAGGCGCCTGTGGATTGGTGGACGAAGGATCTCCACAGACTGTGGACAGCGCGTCGATCCACAGGCTGTGCATGAAGTTGTCCACCGACAACCCACAGGCTGAGGATGGTTGTCCCCAGTGATCCCCAGCTTCTCCACATCGCTGTCCACTGTTCGGCAACGCGACGCGCCTCCTCACCGTGTCGAGTGAAAGCCGTCACATGGAGATGCCGGGTTGGGCTGTGGGAAAGGTGGGTAAAGCTGGGGACGGCACTGGGGAGAAGTCGCCCCAGCCTGTGCACGGCGTGTGCAGAACTTTCCGTTCTCCACAGAGACGCCCAGTTGTCCACCGCCTCCGCCCACAGGGCCCGTGGACAAAATTTCCCGCCTGACCTGCGAAAACAGGGTTATCCACGGTTTCCACAGGCCCTACTACTACTCCCAACTAGAGAGAGCTGGGAATCCGTTTCGAAGAGGGCCCTGTGCACAACTCGCTGCTCGGCTCCCGGCTGCCCCTCGTCACGACTTGACCCCGAGAGGCACCTACTGTCAGTGGGGTGCGTCAGACTGGTCCCGGTGTCCTTCCCCTCACTGGGGCCGATGACACCGAGACAGACGACGAAGCCAGGCAGGCCGAGAAGCGCCGGCAACAGCAGGAGGCGGCAACAGTGAAGATCCGGGTGGAACGCGACGTACTCGCGGAGGCCGTGGCCTGGGCGGCGCGCAGCCTCCCGGCCCGTCCGCCGGCGCCTGTCCTCGCCGGCCTCCTCCTCAAGGCCGAGGACGGCCAGCTGAGCCTGTCCAGCTTCGACTACGAGGTGTCCGCGCGCGTGTCCGTGGAGACCGAGGTCGAGGAGGAGGGCACGGTCCTGGTCTCGGGCCGCCTGCTCGCCGACATCTGCCGCGCTCTGCCCAACCGCCCGGTGGAGATTTCCACAGACGGTGTACGGGCGACCGTGGTCTGCGGCTCCTCGCGGTTCACACTCCACACCCTGCCTGTGGAGGAGTACCCGGCACTGCCGCAGATGCCGAACGCCACGGGCACCGTCCCCGGCGAGGTCTTCGCGTCCGCGGCCGCCCAGGTCGCCATCGCGGCCGGCCGTGACGACACGCTGCCCGTTCTCACCGGTGTGCGGATCGAGATCGAGGGCGACACGGTGACGCTGGCGTCCACCGACCGCTACCGCTTCGCGGTCCGCGAGTTCCTGTGGAAGCCGGAGAACCCGGAGGCCTCGGCGGTCGCCCTGGTCCCGGCCAAGACGCTCCTGGACACCGCCAAGGCGCTCACCAGCGGTGACAGCGTCACGCTGGCGCTGTCCGGCTCGGGGTCGGGCGAGGGCCTGATCGGCTTCGAGGGCGCCGGGCGTCGTACGACGACCCGCCTTCTGGAGGGCGACCTCCCGAAGTACCGCACGCTGTTCCCGACGGAGTTCAACAGCGTCGCCGTGATCGAGACCGCCCCCTTCGTGGAGGCCGTCAAGCGCGTGGCCCTGGTCGCCGAGCGCAACACCCCGGTGCGGCTGAGCTTCGAGCAGGGCGTGCTCATCCTGGAGGCCGGTTCCAGCGACGACGCACAGGCTGTGGAAAGGGTCGACGCCCAGCTGGAGGGCGACGACATCTCGATCGCCTTCAACCCGACGTTCCTGCTGGACGGCCTGAGCGCCATCGACTCCCCGGTCGCCCAGCTGTCCTTCACGACGTCCACAAAGCCGGCGCTGCTGAGCGGCAAGCCGGCGGTGGACGCGGAGGCGGACGAGGCCTACAAGTACCTGATCATGCCGGTGCGCCTGAGCGGCTGAGCGCCCCGGTCGCCGTGAGTTGTCCACAGGCCGGTGGAGAAGTGTTCCCGGCCTTGGGGAAACCGCAGGTGAGGGCGTACGTATGAGCGCGTATGCCCACAGCTGTGCGCGGACGTCCGGGTTTAGGCTCGGACGCGGGCACGAGGGTGCCCCAGGGGTGCGAGGGCGCCCCGCACGCCACACAGCGACCTAAGGAACACAACTGATGGAGCTCGGTCTCGTCGGCCTCGGCAAGATGGGCGGCAACATGCGCGAGCGGATACGCCGCGCGGGCCACACCGTCGTCGGATACGACCGCAACGCGGACCTCGCCGATGTCCACAGCCTGGAAGAGCTTGTGGGCAAGCTCTCGGGCCCGCGGGTGGTCTGGGTGATGGTCCCTGCCGGTGCCCCGACCCAGTCGACCATCGACGAGCTCGCCGAGCTGCTGGAGCCCGGTGACGTCGTGGTGGACGGCGGGAACTCCCGCTGGACGGACGACGAGCGGCACGCCGAGGAGCTGGCGGCCAAGGGCATCGGTTTCGTCGACTGCGGCGTCTCCGGCGGCGTCTGGGGCCTGGAGAACGGCTACGCGCTGATGTACGGCGGCGACGCGGAGAACGTCGCCAAGGTGCAGCCGATCTTCGACGCACTCAAGCCCGAGGGTGACTTCGGCTCGGTGCACGCCGGCAAGGTGGGCGCGGGGCACTTCGCGAAGATGGTCCACAACGGCATCGAGTACGCGATGATGCAGGCCTACGCCGAGGGCTGGGAGCTGCTGGAGAAGGTCGACTCCGTGACCGACGTCCGGGAGGTCTTCCGCTCCTGGCAGGAGGGCACGGTCATCCGTTCCTGGCTGCTGGACCTCGCGGTGAACGCCCTCGACGAGGACGAGCACCTGGACAAGCTCAGGGGTTATGCACAGGACTCCGGTGAGGGACGCTGGACTGTGGAAGCCGCCATCGACCACGCGGTGCCGCTGCCGGCGATCACCGCGTCGCTGTTCGCGCGGTTCGCGTCCAGGCAGGACGACTCCCCGCAGATGAAGATGATCGCGGCGCTGCGGAACCAGTTCGGCGGCCACGCGGTCGAGACGAAGTAGCCGTCGAGCACGACCGCCGCAAGCGGCCGTCGGGAAGCTGTCGGCAACGGCCGTCGGAGAACAGAACACGTAATCCACACCCTGGGGATGGCACCCTGGCACCCTCAGGAGTGACCCGGTTGTCCACAACTGGGGAAAGTTGAAGCACACGTTGGGGGAGGTCGGCGAACGACCATGCACGTCACGCATCTGTCGCTGGCCGACTTCCGCTCGTACGCCCGGGTCGAAGTCCCACTCGACCCGGGCGTCACCGCCTTCGTGGGCCCCAACGGCCAGGGCAAGACGAACCTCGTGGAGGCCGTCGGCTATCTCGCCACCCTCGGCAGCCATCGCGTCGCCTCCGACGCTCCCCTCGTCCGCATGGGCGCCGACCGGGCGATCATCCGCGCCCAGGTCAGGCAGGGCGAGCGGCAGCAGCTGGTCGAGCTGGAGCTGAACCCCGGCAAGGCGAACCGGGCCCGTATCAACAGGTCCTCGCAGGTCAGACCCCGTGACGTGCTCGGCATCGTGCGGACCGTCCTGTTCGCGCCTGAGGATCTCGCCCTGATCAAGGGCGACCCCGGTGAGCGGCGCCGTTTCCTCGACGAGCTGATCACCGCCCGCTCTCCGCGCATGGCGGGGGTCCGCTCCGACTACGAGCGGGTCCTCAAGCAGCGCAACACCCTCCTCAAGACGGCCGCGCTGGCCCGTCGGCACGGCGGCCGCACGATGGACCTGTCCACCCTCGACGTCTGGGACCAGCACCTCGCACGCGCGGGTGCCGAGTTGCTCGCCCAGCGCCTGGACCTGATCGCGGCGATCCAGCCGCTGGCCGACAAGGCGTACGAGCAGCTGGCTCCCGGCGGCGGCCCTGTCGCCCTGGAGTACAAGCCGTCGGCTCCCGGCGAGGCGCACACGCGCGATGACCTCTACGAGCAGCTGATGGCGGCGCTCGCCGACGCCCGCAAACAGGAGATCGAGCGCGGCGTCACCCTCGTAGGCCCTCATCGGGACGATTTGCTTCTCAAACTCGGTCAGCTGCCCGCCAAGGGATACGCCTCGCACGGTGAGTCCTGGTCCTACGCGCTGGCGCTCCGCCTGGCCTCGTACGACCTTCTCAGGGCCGAGGGAAACGAACCGGTGCTGGTCCTGGACGACGTCTTCGCCGAGTTGGACAGCCGGCGCCGCGAGCGTCTGGCCGAGTTGGTCGCGCCCGGTGAGCAGGTCCTGGTGACCGCCGCGGTCGACGACGACGTACCGCATGTGCTGTCGGGGGCGCGGTACGCCGTGGCCGAGGGGACGGTGGAGCGCGTATGAGCGAGCACCCGTCGAAGAACCCGTCCGAGGACGCCCCCAAGAAGGCGGCCGAACCCTCCGGTGTCGACCTCGCGCGCGTGGCGCTGCGGGCGGCCAAGGAGCAGGCACGCGCGCGTGGGGACGCGGCGCGGCAGAAGAAGCAGGCGCGGCGCGGGGGCCTGCGCTCCGGCGCGCGGGCGGACGGCCGCGACCCCTTGGCGCTCGGCGCTGCCATTAACCGCTTGATCACCGAGCGGGGTTGGGAGACCCCGGCGGCGGTGGGCGGGGTGATGGGCCGTTGGCCGCAGATCGTGGGCGACGACGTCGCCAAGCACTGTGTGCCGGAGAAGTACGACGAGGACGAGCGGGTCCTGGTCGTGCGCTGCGACTCGACGGCGTGGGCGACGAACCTGCGATTGCTCGCCCCGACGCTGGTCGCCCGCCTCAATGAGGACCTCGGTCATGGCGCGGTGCGGCAGATCAAGGTGAACGGCCCCGGCGGCCCCGCCCGCCGTTACGGCCCCCTGCGCGCGCCCGGCAGCACCGGTCCCGGCGACACCTACGGCTGACCGGACCGGCCGGCACGCGCGTGTCCGGCGTCGGTGGTGGGGGCGAGCGGCGGCGTCCGTGTCGTCGTGATCCGGGCTGCGGAGCCACCGCCACAGCAGTCCCGTCGGCCCCTTTTTCCACAGGTGATGGACATCACATCAGTGGTCGTCGGCGGTCCCGGCGCAGGGTCGGCGACCCCCTTGTCGTACAACCGCACGCGGTTGCGAATCGCGACCTGACTCCGAAGTAGCCAAGGGTTGACGGTCGGAAGCGCTGAGTGCCTCCCTGAGCCTCTTGGAGCCCCCTTCCGTATATCGGGAGTCGGCCGAGCCGGGTTCAGGGCGCCACATGCGGACTCAGGTACCGGCAAACCCCCATCACTGTCGGCGCAACCGGTAGACTGGAGGCCAATCCCGCCCCAATCGTGGGGACCGTCCGGGAAAAGCTGAGCAACGCTGATCAAGGCTTACCAACGCAACATGCCGCAGCCGCTCCGGCAACCCGCCGACGAGCCTGGCTCGTGCTGTGCCAGAAAGGGCGCTTCGTGGCCGATTCCGGCAACCCCAACGAGAACATCCTGTCCACCGACGCCGGCGCCAACGGCGCGGTGACCCCGTCGAACGGCGAGGTCACCGCCTCGTACGACGCCAGCGCCATCACCGTCCTCGAGGGTCTGGACGCGGTCCGCAAGCGCCCCGGCATGTACATCGGCTCGACCGGTGAGCGCGGACTGCACCACCTCGTGTACGAGGTGGTCGACAACTCCGTCGACGAGGCGCTGGCCGGCCACGCGGACACCATCGAGGTCACGATCCTCGCCGACGGCGGCGTGCGCGTCGTCGACAACGGCCGTGGCATCCCGGTCGGCATCGTGCCCTCCGAGGGCAAGCCGGCCCTCGAGGTCGTGCTGACCGTGCTGCACGCGGGCGGCAAGTTCGGCGGCGGCGGCTACGCGGTCTCCGGTGGTCTGCACGGCGTGGGTGTATCCGTCGTGAACGCGCTGTCCTCGAAGGTCGCCGTCGAGGTCAGGACCGACGGCCACCGCTGGACGCAGGACTACAAGATGGGCGTCCCCACGGCGCCGCTGGCCCAGCACGAGGCCACCGAGGACACCGGCACGTCGGTGACCTTCTGGGCCGACGGTGACATCTTCGAGACCACCGAGTACTCCTTCGAGACGCTCTCGCGGCGCTTCCAGGAGATGGCGTTCCTCAACAAGGGTTTGACGATCAAACTCACTGACGAGCGCGAGTCGGCGAAGGCCACCTCCGGGGCGGACGAGGCGGGTGCCGACGAGAAGGCCGAGGTCAAGACCGTCACGTACCACTACGAAGGCGGCATCGTCGACTTCGTGAAGTACCTCAACTCCCGCAAGGGAGACGTGGTGCACCCGACGGTGATCGACCTCGAGGCCGAGGACAAGGACAAGAGCCTCTCCCTCGAAGTCGCGATGCAGTGGAACAGCGGCTACAGCGAGGGCGTGTACTCCTTCGCGAACATCATCCACACCCACGAGGGCGGTACGCACGAAGAGGGCTTCCGCGCCGCGCTGACCTCGCTGATCAACAAGTACGCGCGCGACAAGAAGCTGCTGCGCGAGAAGGACGACAACCTCACGGGTGACGACATCCGCGAGGGTCTGACCGCGATCATCTCGGTGAAGCTGAGCGAGCCGCAGTTCGAGGGCCAGACGAAGACCAAGCTGGGCAACACGGAGGCGAAGACCTTCGTGCAGAAGGCGGTCTACGAGCACCTCAACGACTGGCTGGACCGCAACCCGAACGAGGCGGCGGACATCGTCCGCAAGGGCATCCAGGCGGCCACCGCGCGCGTGGCGGCCCGCAAGGCCCGCGACCTGACGCGTCGTAAGGGCCTGCTGGAGACGGCGTCCCTGCCGGGCAAGCTCTCCGACTGCCAGTCGAACGACCCCACCAAGTGCGAGATCTTCATCGTCGAGGGTGACTCCGCCGGCGGTTCGGCCAAGTCCGGCCGTAACCCGGAGTACCAGGCGATCCTCCCGATCCGAGGCAAGATCCTCAACGTCGAGAAGGCGCGGATCGACAAGATCCTGCAGAACCAGGAGATCCAGGCGCTGATCTCCGCCTTCGGCACGGGCGTGCACGAGGACTTCGACATCGAGAAGCTCCGCTATCACAAGATCATCCTGATGGCGGACGCCGACGTCGACGGCCAGCACATCTCCACACTGCTGCTGACCTTCCTGTTCCGCTTCATGCGGCCCCTGGTCGAGGCCGGGCACGTGTACCTCTCCCGCCCCCCGCTGTACAAGATCAAGTGGGGCCGGGACGACGTCGAGTACGCCTACTCGGACCGTGAGCGTGACGCGCTGATCGAGATGGGCCGTCAGCGCGGCAAGCGCGTCCGCGAGGACTCCATCCAGCGCTTCAAGGGTCTCGGCGAGATGAACGCCGAGGAGCTGCGCGTGACCACGATGGACCAGGAGCACCGCGTCCTCGGCCAGGTCACCCTCGACGACGCCGCCCAGGCCGACGACCTGTTCTCGGTCCTCATGGGCGAGGACGTCGAGGCCCGCCGCCAGTTCATCCAGCGCAACGCCAAGGACGTCCGCTTCCTCGACATCTGAGTCGGTCTCAGCTGACCGCACCAGGAAGGACCTTCACCAGCAATGACCGACGAGAACACTCCCGTCACTCCTGACGAGGGACAGACCCTGCGTGTCGAGCCCGTCGGGCTCGAGACGGAGATGCAGCGCTCGTACCTCGACTACGCGATGTCCGTCATCGTCTCGCGTGCGCTGCCCGACGTCCGCGACGGCCTCAAGCCCGTCCACCGCCGCGTCCTGTACGCCATGTACGACGGCGGCTACCGCCCCGAGCGCGGCTTCTACAAGTGCGCGCGCGTGGTCGGCGACGTCATGGGCAACTACCACCCCCACGGCGACAGTTCGATCTACGACGCCCTGGTCCGCCTCGCGCAGCCGTGGTCGATGCGGATGCCGCTGGTGGACTCCAACGGCAACTTCGGCTCCCCGGGCAACGACCCGGCGGCGGCCATGCGCTACACCGAGTGCAAGATGGCGCCGCTGTCGATGGAGATGGTCCGTGACATCGACGAGGAGACCGTCGACTTCACGGACAACTACGACGGCCGCTCCCAGGAGCCGACCGTCCTGCCGGCCCGCTTCCCGAACCTGCTGATCAACGGTTCGGCCGGTATCGCGGTCGGCATGGCCACCAACATCCCGCCGCACAACCTGCGCGAGGTCGCGGCCGGCGCCCAGTGGTACCTGGAGAACCCCGACGTCTCGCACGAGGAGCTGCTGGACGCGCTCATGGAGCGCATCAAGGGCCCCGACTTCCCGACCGGCGCCCTCGTGGTGGGCCGCAAGGGCATCGAAGAGGCGTACCGCACCGGGCGCGGCTCCATCACCATGCGCGCGGTCGTCGAGGTCGAGGAGATCCAGAACCGCCAGTGCCTGGTGGTCACGGAGCTGCCCTACCAGGTCAACCCCGACAACCTCGCGCAGAAGATCGCCGACCTGGTGAAGGACGGCAAGATCGGCGGCATCGCGGACGTCCGCGACGAGACGTCGTCCCGCACCGGCCAGCGCCTGGTCATCGTGCTGAAGCGCGACGGTGTCGCCAAGGTCGTCCTGAACAACCTCTACAAGCACACGGACCTGCAGACGAACTTCGGTGCCAACATGCTGGCGCTCGTCGACGGCGTCCCGCGCACCCTCTCCCTGGACGCGTTCATCCGCCACTGGGTGACGCACCAGATCGAGGTCATCGTCCGCCGCACGCGCTTCCGCCTGCGCAAGGCCGAGGAGCGCGCCCACATCCTGCGCGGCCTCCTCAAGGCCCTGGACGCCATCGACGAGGTCATCGCGCTGATCCGGCGCAGCGACACCGTCGACATCGCGCGCACGGGCCTGATGGACCTCCTGGAGATCGACGAGATCCAGGCCAACGCCATCCTCGAGATGCAGCTGCGCCGACTGGCCGCCCTGGAGCGCCAGAAGATCGTCCAGGAGCACGACGAACTCCAGGCGAAGATCACCGAGTACAACGAGATCCTGGCCTCGCCGGTCCGCCAGCGCGGCATCGTCAGCGCGGAACTCGCCGCGATCGTCGAGAAGTACGGCGACGACCGCAAGACCATGCTGGTGCCCTACGACGGCGACATGTCCATCGAGGACCTGATCGCCGAGGAGGACATCGTCGTCACGGTCTCGCGCGGCGGTTATGTCAAGCGGACCAAGACCGTCGACTACCGCGCGCAGAAGCGCGGCGGCAAGGGCGTACGCGGCACGAAGCTGAAGGAAGACGACATCGTCGACCACTTCTTCGTCTCGACCACGCACCACTGGCTGCTGTTCTTCACCAACAAGGGCCGCGTCTACCGGGCGAAGGCGTACGAGCTGCCGGACGCCGGACGTGAGGCGCGCGGCCAGCACGTCGCCAACCTGCTGGCCTTCCAGCCGGACGAGGCGATCGCCGAGATCCTCGCGATCCGCGACTACGAGGCGGCGCCGTACCTGGTGCTCGCCACGAAGGCCGGACTTGTGAAGAAGACGCCGCTGAAGGATTACGATTCGCCCCGCTCCGGCGGCGTGATCGCGATCAACTTGCGTGAGCGCGAGGACGGTTCCGACGACGAACTGATCGGCGCCGAGCTCGTCTCGCCCGACGACGATCTGCTCCTGATCAGCAAGAAGGCACAGTCGATCAGGTTCACGGCCACGGACGAATCGCTGCGCCCCATGGGCCGTGCCACCTCCGGCGTCAAGGGCATGAGCTTCCGCGAGGGAGACGAGCTGCTCTCGATGAATGTTGTTCGAACCGGTACGTTCGTGTTCACTGCCACCGACGGTGGGTACGCGAAGCGGACCCCTGTCGACGAGTACCGCGTCCAGGGCCGCGGCGGCCTCGGTATCAAGGCCGCCAAGATCGTGGAGGACCGCGGTTCGCTCGTCGGGGCGCTGGTGGTCGAGGAGACCGATGAGATCCTCGCCATCACGCTGGGCGGCGGTGTGATTCGTACGCGAGTCAACGAGGTCAGGGAGACGGGCCGTGACACCATGGGCGTCCAACTGATCAACCTGGGCAAGCGCGATGCCGTGGTCGGTATCGCTCGTAACGCCGAGGCGGGACGCGAGGCGGAGGAGGTCGACGGCGATGTGGCCGTCGACGAGACCGCCGAGGGTGCCGCGACCACCGGCACGGACGAGGGTGAGGCACCCTCGGCCGAGTAGCACGAGGAGAGAGTCATCGTGAGCGGAGCCACGGGCGCCGGATCGTCCGGTACCTCGACCGGTTCTACGGCCGGCAAGGACACGGACGGCGGCGGCCGTGGCTCCGCCGCGCGTGCGGCGGACACGCACACGACCCAGCTGAAGGCGATCAAGTCGCCGGCGAAGGACTCGCCCGCGCCAGAAGCACCTGGATCCCAGGGGGGAACCGTGTCGGACACCCGAGGCTCGCAGCCCCAGCAGTACGCGGCCGGCGCGGGCCCTGCTGCTCCGGGCGCCCAGCCGCAGCCGCAGCCCACGCCGACAGGGGCGCAGCAGGCGGCCTCCGCGCCCTCGGCTTCACCGCTGCCGGGGGAACGGCAGCCGCAGCAGCCCTCCGGGCCCTACCACCCCCCGCAGGCCTACCAGACGCCCGCTCCGGAGAGCGCGGTACGCCGGCCGCGCACGGGGGCGGGAGCACGCACGACGCCGCGCACCCGCAAGGCGCGCCTGCGCGTGGCCAAGGCCGACCCCTGGTCGGTGATGAAGGTCAGCTTCCTGCTCTCCATCGCGCTGGGCATCTGCACGATCGTCGCGGCCGCGGTGCTCTGGATGGTCATGGACGCGATGGGCGTGTTCTCGACGGTGGGCGGCACGATCTCCGAGGCGACCGGCTCGAACGAGTCGAACGGCTTCGACCTGCAGTCCTTCCTGTCGCTGCCGCATGTGCTGATGTTCACGTCGATCATCGCGGTCATCGACGTCGTCCTCGCGACGGCGCTGGCGACGCTCGGCGCGTTCATCTACAACCTCTCCGCCGGCTTCGTGGGCGGCGTCGAGCTGACGCTCGCGGAGGACGAGTGAGGGTGACCGAGGCCGGATGACGGTTGCCGCCGGAGACGGTTTCAAACCTCTCCTGGCGGTCCACCGACAACCGATTTTGGGACTGCCCATGTCGTGCGCTAATCTTCAAGAGTCAGCGCGCGGGACACACCGCAGAGCGCGGCGGGGCTATAGCTCAGTTGGTTAGAGCGCATCCCTGATAAGGATGAGGCCACAGGTTCAAATCCTGTTAGCCCCACCAGCCAAAAGACCCCCGGACCATCGTCCGGGGGTCTTTTGACATCTCCAGTTGACATCACCATGGACGCCAACCGCGGTGATCGGCTGCGGGCAGCCGATCAGCGGGGCCTCCGGCAGCTCTGCGAGCATCGTCACAGACGACTCAATCCGGGCGCCGAGTTGGATGCCGAGCCCTGGGAGGCTCAGGATGACGCCTGTGTCCGGGTGTTGAGGGGCGGCTTCCTCCACCGCCTGCGCAGGTCGTCGGCGGCTGTGCGAGGGGCTTCCAGCTGGATGAGGAAGGCGACGATCTGCTGGACGCATGCTGACCAGGACAGCGGCGGTCTGTGACAAGGCCTGGTCAGCCTGCTCCTCAATGGAGGCTGGCAACCGACACATGCCCGCAGACCAGCGATCTCCTTTTCCAGTTCCTGCAACTCCCGGCGCTCTCCAAGGCCGCTAGCTCCGCCCCCCCCCACGCGGCCCGGGCCCCAGTAGCCCCGGTAGGGCCTGCGCGGCCGTCTCTGCCCCGCTCCAGCCCGGCGGCGTCCGTGCTGCCGCATCTGGTCGGACCGAGGACCACGAGGCGCGAGCACCGCACCTGGGCGGCGACGGTCAGAACGACGCCTCGATGCCTCCGGCGACGGATCGGCCGACACCGGGACGGAGAGGGCGCCATTCCCGGCCGGAGGCTCGACGTGGCGGCCCGGGATGGGGCGGGCCGTAGGTGGTGGTTGAGCAAGTAGCGACGTATGGGGTGCACTTGCCTGTGAAGCAGTAGGAGCCTCGGCGGCGAGCGAGCCTCAAAGCGCATCTACCGCGAGCCGAAGGCTCGCGGTAGATGCGGGGATTCAGGCTGCCACCGGTACGTCTGGAAGCCGGCGGTGTTCCAGATGGTTCCTTGCCGGATGGGCGCCGCGGAACCCGCCACTCCCCATGGAGTGATGGACGCACGCCAAGGCGGACGGAACACTGCCGCAAAACGGCGTGGCGTCGGCCTCGTCCATCTCGAAGCGGACGGCCGAGGCGTTGCCGATCGTGAGCAAGGTCGCGGCGGCGATACCACCGAGGAGAGCGGCTATCCGTGCTGTGCACAAGGTAGTTGCTGCCTTTGGCGACTCTTCAGTTGGAGCGCTGTGCGTCTAGAGCTGCCCAGCGCCTCCGGCATCAAGTGGCCCCCGTCCCCGCCAGTCGCAGGATGCTCCGGACCACTTGCCACCTGGTCGCCGCCCCGACCGAGGACGTCGATGACCCGATCGCCTCGCCCGGACAGTTCTGCCCACGCCGTCGTGGCTGACTGTCGTCAGCCCCGCCAGCGAAAAGACCCCGAGTCCACACGGACCGGGGGGCTTTCGCACGCACGATTGTCAGTGCCGGATGAGAGCCTGACGGCATGATCGTCGAACGGGCATACGCGCATGTTGCCGCGGGCGAGCCGGGTGAGGAGAGCCAGTGGCCGTGGTCGGTGCCATGCGTGCGGCAGCTGCTGGACGACGGCCTGAAGTTCACCGCGCCGGTCACGTTCCTGGTGGGGGAGAACGGCTCGGGCAAGTCGACCCTCGTCGAGGCGCTGGCGGAGGGGTTCGGCCTGGACTCCTGGGGCGGATCCGCGGGCTACCGGTACGCCAGTGGGCGTGAGCCGTCGGCGTTGGGCGGGCGGATAAAGTTCGAGGCGACGGCGGCCGGCCGCCGCATGCTGCGCGGGCCGCGCACACGCCGTAGAGGCTTCTTCCTGCGGGCGGAGACCGCGCTGGACGCGCTGGGCCGGGAGCAGGAGACGGGGCGGCTGTCCGGGGCCGCGGACGAGATGAGCCACGGCGAAGGCTTTCTGATGGCCTTCCGAGAGCGGTTCCAGGAGCCGGGGCTGTACGTCCTGGACGAGCCCGAGGCCGCGCTGTCCTTCGCTTCTTGTCTTCAACTCGTCGGGCTGCTGCATGAACTGGGGCGTTCCGGCGCGCAGATCATCTGCGCCACGCACTCACCCGTGCTGACGGCGCTGCCCGGCGCCGAGATCATCGAGGTGGGCGACCACGGAATGCGTCCCGCCGCATGGCGGGAACTGGAACTCGTCGACCACTGGAGGCGTTACCTCAACGACCCTTGGGCCTACCTCCGGCACATCGTCGAAGGGGGATGAGGTACGTCGTAGGGGGTCGGCGTCCTGAGCGGTGCTGTATATGAGCAGTGCCGTGTATGAGCGGTGCTGTGCTTGAGAGGTACTGACTAGGAGCGGTGCTGTGTACGCAAGCTCCCTGTGACGGTGCGGTTGGGACAACGGGGTTACGCAGTTACGACTCGGGGCGAGACCGTGGGCTCAGCGCTGGTGCGGGACCAGGGGCTGGGCGGGGGGCGCGGCGGAGTCGCAGGCGCCGACGGCCGAGGTGGGCGGGGCCGCTTCGGTGTCCGTGAGCGGACGGTGGCGGCAGCTGGGGGTCTTGCCGTGCGCCTCGGCGCGGATGCGCTGCTTCATCGTGGGGGGCAGTGCTCTGGCGTAGGACCAGGCCCACTGGGGCATCGCCGGCACTGTCAGCTGGGTGCTGGTGTCACGCTCGCTGTCGCTCTTGCGCGCCGCCTCCTTGTGCGGTGCGGCCGCGGCGGCGGTCGTCGTGACGAATCCGAGCGCCGTGCACAGCGCGAGGAAGGCGGTGACGATGGTGGTCCACAGGTTCATGACCTTGTTCCGGGCCATGGCCCCTCACTTTCGGGTTGGGCGATTTGCGTACTTTCCTCATGATGTGTATGGGGGCCGAGAAGTCATGGACCGACGCCCATGAAGTGCCGATCTTCAGATGAACACCACTCGAATAGGCGCATCGGACCTGAAAAGTGCCGGAAGTGAAGGAAGGGGAGCAAAGTCACCATCTGTCGAGGTGCCATCACTCTCTGATCGCGGCGCCGTAGGCCGCTCCTACTGCGGTCCACCGGACGGCAGTTGAGCCCCGGCGCAGGTCACCGATCGATATCGGTCGGTGTGTATAGTCGGGCGCCAGAGGTCCCCTACGTCAAGGAAAGACGAGGTCGCGCGGTGAAGAAGCTTCTCCTGGTCGCACTGGCCGCCATCGGCGGGCTCCTCGTGTACCGCCAGATCCAGGCGGATCGCGCCGAGCAGGATCTGTGGACGGAGGCGACTGACTCCGTGCCCACGGGTTCGTGAGTCACCACAGCGGAATCTGAACAGACCCCGGCCGCCCTCGCGGTCGGGGTTTTGTGTGCTCGCCGAGAGCTCGTCGGGTTCGCGTCGCGTTCTCGCCGTCCCTTGTCGTGTCGCGGAGTGTCGTGGCTTCGAGTTGCGGGAGCGGCGCGGACGTCCTAGAGCCGGGCGTTTCGGACGGTCGTACGGATTGCGCGGGTGACGAGCGGCCGGGCTGGGCAGGATGGGCGACGGTCGATGGTCCGGTACGACGAGGGGCGGCGCGTGATGGGGCGGCGGCGTACGGCGCGGTGGCGTCGCGCGGGGATGAGGCGCGGACATCACTCCGCACGCGCGCGTGCGGCCGGCGTAGCCGCACTGCTGCTGTGTACGACGGCTGCCCTGCCGGGCGGGTCCGCGCTCGCGGCCGGGACGCCGAGCCCGTACGCCATCGCTCCGGACGCCCGCCCCGTCACCGCCGCTACGGACGCCGCGGACGCCGCACCCCTCGTGCCCGGCACGACGTACAAGAGCTCCCTGGCGAGCGGCGCGAAGAGCTACTACCGCCTCGACCTCGACGCCACCTCCGACGCGTACGTCTCCGCGACGGCCATCCCCGCCCCCGGCACCACCGTCGCCGCGGGCGACGGCGTCAAGGTGTCCGTGCAGGACGCCGACGACCGTGACTGCTCCTTCGGCATCGAGACCTTCGGCATCGTCCGCACCCCGCGTCCGATCACGGCGTGGGCCGCACGCGAGGTCTCCTCCAAGCGGCCTCGCTGCGAGGGTGCGGGCACCTACTACGTGACCGTCGAGCGCGTCGGTACGGCGGATTCCGCCCCGGACATCTGGGACCTGGAGATCTTCGCCGCCTCCGAGCCGCCCCTGAAGCAGGCCGGTGCCACGAACCCTCCCGAGGCCTGGAACTCCACCTCACCAGAGCCCGTCATCGGCGGGAGTGTGCGCCGCGTCGGCGGCACCGGATTCGCCTCGGCGGTACCCGTCGGGCAGGGCGTCTGGAACTCCGGCATCGAGCCTGGCCGGACGCTGTTCTACGAGGTGCCGCTCGACTGGGGCCGGCAGCTGTCCGTCACCGCCGAACTGGGCGGTTCGAACGGCCGCGACGGCCATGTGTCCGGTGCGCTGAACCTCTCGCTCTACAACCCTGTGCGCGGCATCGTCGACGACGCGAGCACCAGCTACAACGGCAGGCAGGAGAGCGTCGAACTCGGGCCACTGCCGCCGGTCGCGTACGAGAACCGGTACGCCGTTCCCAAGCGGGTCAAGGCCATGCGGTTCGCCGGTTCCTACTACCTCGCGGTGCACCTCGCGGCCGACGTGGCCGAGATGTACGGCGATGGGCCGCTCCAGCTGACGTTGCGTGTGGGGGTGGGGGGTGCGGCGGAGGCCGGACCTGGCTATGCGGGGGAGTCGGAGCCCGGAGACGTCTTTCAGGTCGCGGAAGGCGATCGGTGGGTGGCTGCGGGGGGTGGGGCCGACGGGGGTGGCGGTGACGCAGCGATGACCGTGCTCGCGGTGAGCGGGATCGGTATGGGGACTTTGGTGCTGGTGGTGCTGGGGGTGTGGACTGTGGTGGCCCGGCGGCGGGTTGGGGCCTGGTAGAGCGGAGTCCTGGCCGGGAGAGTGCCGGGGGTCGGCTGGGGGGCGGGAGCTGGCCGGCTCGGGATCCGGGGCGCGCTGGCGAGGGGCGCTGACTGGGCCACTCGGGCAGCTGCGCTCGGGACCTCGGCCGTCGGCAGCGGGCTCAAATGCGGGTCAGTGCCCAGAAACCCACGGCGTAGCAGGCCAGCGCCAGCAGCAGGAGCGGGACTGTCACCTTGGCGGGCGGGCCGGGCCGTCGTGCGAGGCCGGGGGAGGCGCGACGTGTGGCGCGGTGGCCGCCGCGGCGGCGAGGCTGCCGAATTGAGGGCTCCGAAGGTGGAACCTGCGGGCTCTGAGCGGTGTACGAAGCAGTAGAGGCCTCGACGCGCTGGTGCTGCGCCGGCGTCGGCGGCTGAGTCGGGTACTGCGGTGCGTGCGAGTGGGGGGAGGACAGGACGTGCGTGTTGTCGTAGGGGGAGATGTGAGCGGAGTGATGCTGCGCGCCCTGGTGCGACTGGCCCACGTGTCTCTGTGCCTGTGCCTGCATATGGGCTGGTGCCTGTGGCGCGTGGGGCTGAGGTGGGGGCGTTTGAGTCCACGGGGAGGACCCTGTGTCCTCAGGCGGGGGCAGGTGGAAGCTGCCGGTGTCCGACATGGTGAGAGGAGCGTCCCTGTCGCTGGGCTGCGATGGGATGGATGGCTCCTGAGCGGGGGGCTGCTGGGACCCGGGTCGGGGTGTGGGCGGGGCGGGCGTGGAGGGGGGCACCGAGGCCTCCGAGGCCGGGGCCGGCCCTGCCACGCTGTGCCGTGGATCGCTCGATACGGAGCCGAGGCCGGCTCCGGCTCCGTCGGCCCTCCCGGCTCCGGAGCCCTGCGGTGCGGAGCCGCTGCCGGTCGCCATGGAACCGGAGCCTGTCGGTACGTACCCCGGGCCGCGCCGTACAGCACCGGTGCCCATCCGCCCCGAGCCGGTGCCACCAGCACCCGCGGTGCCCGTGCCGAACTGCTGGGAGCCACCCCTGCCCCGGTCGACTCCTGGCGCCGGTTTGAGCGGCCCGCCCGCCTCGTACCCCGGTGGCAGCGGCCCGAGTTGGTCGAAGATCTCGATCAGCTCGTCGTCGGGCCCCGGCTCCGGCAGGAGCTCGGCCGCCGAGGCGAGAGCCTTGCGGGCCCCGGTGGCCGTGCGGAACCGCGCCTGCGGATCGGGCTGCAGCAGCGAGGCCACGACCTGCCACAGCGGTTCGGGAATTCCCTTGGGCGCACCGGGAGTTCCGTGCGCGGCGAAGTACTGGACGAGCGCCTTGGTGTCCGGCTTGGCCCCCTCCAGCAGATACAGAGCGACCAGTCCTACGGCGAACAGGTCGGCGGGGAAGTCCGGTTCCGCGCCCATGAGTTGCTCGGGCGCCAGGTAACCGGGCGTTCCCACCACGAGGTTGGTCTCGGTCAGGCGGGGTTCGCCCAGCCGCATGGCGATGCCGAAGTCGGACAGGCGCAGCCGCGGGCGAGCTGTGCCGGTGGCCTCGAGCAGCAGATTGGCGGGCTTGATGTCGCGGTGGACGACGCCCTCCGCGTGCACGGCGGCCAGACCGGCGAGGAGCTGGTCGAGGAGCGTGCAGACGAAGGAGGGTGGCAAGGGGCCGTAGTCCCCGATGAGATGGACCAGCGAACCGCCGGCCACCAGGTCCATGGTGAACAGGACCTTGTCGTCGTCGGCGGCCCAGCTGGCGGGCGCGAGCACATGGGGGTGATCGATCCGGAGAGCCTGTTCGCGGACGAACCGCAGCAGGGAGTGCGCGTCGCTCTGCTGCAGGACCTTGGCGGCCACATACCGGCGGCGGCGGTGGTCCCAGGCACGCCAGACGGCGCCGACGCCTCCGCGTCCGATCGGGTCGACCAGTTCGTACCGGCCGGCGAAGACCTCACCCATGGCTGCGCGTCGCTCCTCCCCCTTCGGTTACCCCCCTTGCTTCCCCCTCGACGAGCGATACGACTCCCCTCGCTGCCCGCTCCCTTCGCCGACTCCCCCGTCGGCCCTTCGTGAACCCATTCGCGGGCTCCCCGTTGCCGCCTGCCCTTCGCGCCCTTCCCGGTGAGAGACACGCCCCCGTCGTGATCCCACCGTGAACGGCCGGCTCCCCCGCCTGGCCGCGTCGGTGAACCGCACGGCCTGCCTCACCACGGCCTGTTCATGACCGCCCAGAACCTGGGCCGACGGCCCGGCAGCCGAACCCCCTTCGGCGACCGGGCCTCGGGGTCAGTTCTGGTGGGACTGGTAGTGCGTGACCGCGTCGGAGGTGCGGCCGGCGCCGTACACCCGAAGGAACTCTGCCAGTTCCGGGTGGGTGGGGGCGAGGGTGTCGGCGGCCTCGATGATGTCCCCCGCAGCGGCCACCGAGCGCAGCAGCGACTGGATCTCGCGGACAACCCGCTTGACCGTGGGCGCCCCTGAACTGCTTGTCGTCTGCGTCGTGTTGCTGAGCACCGAGCCCCCCTGCGACTTCTTGATCTCCTCCATGCGGTCCGTGGCCTCGGCCGCGCTCACGCTGCCGTCCGCGACCTGCCCCGCCAGGTCCTGCAGCAGCTGCACCCGCTGGACCACGGCGGGATTGCCGATCTTCGCCCGCTGGCCGCTCATCAGCTGCGACAGCATCGGTGCGGACAGTCCCAGTACCCCCGCGAGACGAGCCTGGTTGAGACCAAGATCGTCGATGAGCTTACGGAAGAGCGCCCCCAGCGGCTCCCCGTACCAGTTCCGCTGCAGTTCCCGCGCTCTTGCGGTCGCTTCCTGCTGTGCGGCGTCCATTGCGTCTCCCCATCGCTTCCCCAAAAACCGTGGTTCGCTGTAGCGAACCACGCCGAGCATCTTACGGAGAGTGGTCGTTCATCGGGACCCCCAATCTTTTTGCGAGATACGGGGGGCGACCCGGTACTCTGGTCTGCGGCACCTGCCGGTACGTGGTTCTTCCGGTGGGATGCTCCCTTTCCGGGGCCTTAGCTCAGTTGGTAGAGCGCTGTCTTTGCATGGCAGATGTCAGGGGTTCGACTCCCCTAGGCTCCACACCTCGTACCGGTCAGACGCCCTCGCGGGCTCTGGCCGGTTTTGCATTCCGTGGGCTCCAGGCGCAGCCGGTTCCTGGGTGACGTGCATCACGTGACCGGTGGTGGGGTGGTTGCTGGTGTTTGCGCAAATCGGTGCGGCGAATGCGGCATGCAGGGTGGACGGTAGGTGTCCCACGCGGCGCCAGGGGCGCGCGCTCCGGTATCGAGGCCTTGCGTGAGCTGGTGTGAACGCGCGCGAGTAACCAGGAAGATGCACTCCGTTAAGAACATATGTGCGGGACCTGCACACGCGGCCCGTTGCAAACGTCATCGTGCGGTGAGTGCGTAAACACGCCCCATCCCGAGGTTGCCGGGGGCACTGACAGGCCTCGCGTGACATCAGGACGGCACAGCACCACCGGCCAACTGTCCGCGCCAGATGGACGTCGTCTTCCTGCACTTCGACCCCGGCCACAGCGCGGTCGAGACAGCAGTCGCCCTCGGCATCGGCCCCAGCCGGTGGCAGTGCGCCGCCCGCCCCGCCGCTCCGTGGGTCGCTGGCGAGGGCGCCGAGGAGGAGAAACAGGCGGCCTTGCCGTGAGCACGGGCCTGAGCGGAGGTGATGTTCCACGTGAAACATCACTGTGGGGCGGGAGACCCTCAAGTCCTCCGCCCCACAGCGCAGTTCGTCGTGCAGGCCGTCACCAGCCCTCACACGTCAGCTGCCCTCACATCACCGGCCCTCGTCGCGCCGGGCAGCCTCCTCCTCGGCCTCCTTCGCCTGGACCTCAGGATCGAGAACCGACTGGCCGCTGCCGTCCACCGAAGAAAGACGGCTCGACTCCGGCACCTCGGTCGCGGCAGGGGGCTCGACCAACCAGTCCGGGTTGGCCTGCTTGTCCCACCACTTCCAGGCGGCAAAGGCACCACCCGCGAGAACACCGACCAACGCCAGCACCCTCGCGGCACGGCCGGCCTTGGCACGCCGCTGGTGCTTGCGCACCAGTTTCTCGATCTCCTTCGGCGAGACCTGACCGCGCAGCGCAGCCAGCGCGGCGGCACCACGCGCAGCGGCCTCGCCCCTGACGGGCCCGGCCGCGGCCACCGCCTGCTCGATCCTCGGCCGGGAATAGTCGGCGGCCTGCCGAGCCGCCTTGCGCGTACGGGCGGCCGCCTCATGAGCAGCCAGATCGACCTTCGGCGGCACATGTGCACGGGCCTGCTCCAGACGCGGCGCGACATGCACCCCGTACTGCAGCAGGGCTTGCGCGCGGGCCTGCTCGGTGGCCTGCGTCACCTTCGGCGCGAGCCGTACGCGTGCCTCGTGTGCGTAGTGCGCGGCCCTGTCCTTGGCGGTGTCGGCGTAGGGCGCCACCACTTCCGCGGCGTGCAGCACGCTGTCCTTCGCCGAGCCGGTCGCGGCGCGCACGCTGTCAATGCGGGTCACGGGATCCTCCTCCTCGGTGGCGTACGGTATTTCGACTCTCCACCCTTTTACGGATCATGCCTCCCCGACCGCTCCGCAGCATGCGAAGGCAGGCATATGGGTGCGGATGGAGTTGATCGAGTGCAATAGCGGATCAATAAGGGACAACGGGAGCTTGTCGTCGACAATGCCACGGATCCCCGCGCCGCGCGCCCTAACCCGGGAGTACTCGAGCAGTTTTCTGCAAGGGATCGCCCAGGTTGCGTGCCCATGAACGAGCGACGGGCGACGTGAGCCGCCGTCCGTGCGAGGATCGGGGAGTCACAGAAAGACAACGGAAGGCAGATCGTGGCCGAGCAGCTCTACGCCACCCTGAAGACCAACCACGGCGACATCCAGGTCCGGCTCCTCCCGAACCACGCGCCGATCACGGTCAAGAACTTCGTCGAGCTAGCCAAGGGCGAGCGTGAGTGGACCAACCCCACCACCGGTGAGAAGTCCACCACCAAGCTCTACGACGGCACGGTCTTCCACCGCGTCATCAGCGGCTTCATGATCCAGGGCGGCGACCCCCTCGGCAACGGCACCGGCGGCCCCGGCTACCAGTTCCAGGACGAGTTCCACCCGGACCTCCGCTTCGACAAGCCCTACCTGCTCGCCATGGCCAACGCAGGCCCGGGCACCAACGGCTCGCAGTTCTTCATCACCGTCTCCCCGACGACCTGGCTGAACCGCAAGCACACCATCTTCGGCGAGGTCATCGACCCCGCCAGCCAGAAGGTCGTCGACGCCATCGCGACCGTCCAGACCAACCCGCGCACCGACCGCCCGGTGAGCGACGTCGTCATCGAGTCGGTCCTCGTCGAGACCCGCGAAGGCTGAGCCCGAGACGCAGCCGAGTCCGACACCTCCCGCAGGGAACCAAACGCCCCGCTCGTCCGTAAGGATGAGCGGGGCGGTGTATTGAGGACGTGCACCGCGTAAGACGACCTAGGGGACCTCATGGACCAGCCGGCAGGCAGCCCGCAGGACGCGCAGAGCCTGCCCGTCTGCTACCGCCACCCGGATCGCGAAACCGGCGTCCGCTGCACCCGCTGTGAGCGCCCCATCTGCCCGGACTGCATGGTCAGCGCGTCCGTCGGCTTCCAGTGCCCCCATTGCGTCCGCACCGGCTCCGGCACAGGGCACGCCCCCACCGCCTCCCAGCCCCGCACGCTGGCCGGCGGCACCATCACGGCCGACCCCCGGCTGTTCACCAAGATCCTCATCGGCATCAACATCGCGGTCTTCATCGCCGTGCACGCATGGTCGTCACTGCTCAACGACCTCGTCCTCCTCGGCGCATGGCCACCGGCCCCGTTCACGCCCACCGAGGGCGTCGCCGGAGGCGAGTGGTACCGCCTGGTCACCTCGATGTTCACCCACGAGGAGCCATGGCACATCGGCTTCAACATGCTCAGCCTGTGGTTCCTCGGCGGCCCCCTGGAAGCCGCCCTCGGCCGCGCACGCTACCTCACCGTCTACTTCGTCTCGGGCCTGGCGGGCAGCGCCCTCGCCTACCTGCTGACCTCTCCCACCACGGCCACGCTCGGCGCCTCCGGTGCCATCTTCGGCCTGTTCGGCGCCACCGCCGTCCTGATGAGGCGGCTCAACTACGACATGCGGCCGATCATCGCCCTGCTGGTGATCAACCTGATCTTCACCTTCAGCCCAGGCTTCAACATCTCCTGGCAGGCCCACATCGGTGGCCTGGTCGCCGGCGTCATCACGGGGTACGCGATGGTCCACGCCCCGCGCGAACGCCGCACTCTCGTGCAGTACGGGGCTTCCGCTCTCGTACTGGCTGTCGTGGTGCTCCTGACCCTGCTCAGGACCGCGCAGCTCACCTGACGCGTCCTGTTGTCCACAGCGTGTGGCGGATCTTGTGCACGCTGTGCGGGAACAACTGTGCCCCCTGTCTGGAACCGGCGTTTCCACAGGTCAGGCAGGGGGCGAACAGGCTTTCGACAAGTCGTGGTTGACCGGTAGTTCCGTCACACCGGCGTCAACTGTCGATGGGTTATCCACAGATCGTCTTTCTTTTTCAACACTGTGGAAAACGGCTGTGGATAACTCACCGGATAGCCCTGGGCAGAGCTGCGTTCACCGCTGCTTGGCCGCTACTTCCACTGCGTGGAGACGCCGAATCCGGCGGCGATGAAGCCGAAGCCCACGACGATGTTCCAGTTGCCCAGCGCATCGATGGGCAGCGAACCGTCGGTCACGTAGAAGACGACGATCCAGGCGAGGCCGATGAGGAACATGGCCAGCATCACGGGGGCGACCCACGCGCGGCTGTTCAGCTTGATGGCGGTCGCCTGCTTCGACGGCGGCGGCGTGTAGTCGGCCTTCTTGCGGATACGTGACTTCGGCACGAGGGTCTCTCCTGTCGATGCGCTGCGTGGCCGCGCAGGGAACTGTGGCTGGCTCGGGGCAGCGTACAAGGGGACTCTGATTGCTCCCCCGGGCGTCCGTTAGCGTAGTGCTTCCGCGGCGCCGAAGGAGATAAGGGTACGTTGAGCAATTCTGCCGACTCCCCCGGGTCAGGATCCAGTCCTGTCCGCAGCCGTTTCCGGCCGGTGCGGGTGCTGACCGCGGCTGTCTTCGCTCTCGCGGGGCTCATATTCTTCACGAGTTTCAACACGGCCAAGGGCACCAACATCCGCACGGACGCCTCGCTCCTGAAGCTTTCGGACCTGATCCAGGAGCGCAGTCACGAGAACGGCGAGCTCAACGAGTCCAACGCGGCCCTGAGGGACGACGTGGAGGCGCTGGCCGAGCGCGACGACGGCAGCACCAAGGCCGAGGACGACAAGCTGGCGGCGCTGGAGCAGCGTGCGGGGACGCAGAAGCTGACGGGCGAGGCGATCACGGTCACGCTGAACGACGCCCCGCCGGACGCCACGGCCAAGCTTCCTGGTTATCCCGAGCCGCAGCCGGACTATCTGGTCATTCACCAGCAGGATCTCCAGGCCGTGGTCAACGCGTTGTGGCAGAGCGGTGCCAAGGGCATCAAGGTCATGGACCAGCGGCTGATCTCCACCAGCGCGGTGCGTTGCGTGGGCAACACCCTGATCCTTCAGGGCCGGGTCTACTCGCCGCCGTACAAGATCACGGCGGTCGGTGACCCGGAGAAGATGCAGAAGGCGCTCGCGGCTTCGCCGGCGATCCAGAACTACATGGTGTACGTCAATGTCTACGGTCTCGGATGGAAAGTCACCGAGGACGGGACGGTGACTCTGCCGGGCTACTCGGGCACAGTGGATCTGCGGTACGCCAAGCCCGTGGAGTGAGCCTTCTCTGGAGCTGCCGGTGCGTGTTGTCGTCAGGACCGTCAGCGAGCTGTGTATCACCGTGGGCACGGTGATCGTTCTTTTCGTCGTCTATGTACTGTTCTGGACCGGCGTGAAGGCCGACCACGTCATGGACGATCAGATCGATCGGTTACAGGAGCGGTGGGCGCAGGGGGCGGTGCGGCCGACGGATGCGGAATCCGGTGGCGCCGCGAGTCCGGGCAGGAACCCGCAGTCGAGTCCGCCGAAGCCCGCGCCGTACACCGCGGACGAGCCTTTCGCGATCATGTACATCCCGCGTCTTGGTTTCACGTGGAACAAGCCGGTGCTCGAAGGCACCGCCACCAAGACCCTCAAGAAGGGGCTGGGCCACTACGCGAATACCGCCCAGCTCGGTCAGAAGGGCAACTTCTCGGTGGCCGGCCACCGGCGTACGTACGGTGATCCGTTCAAGGACTTCCCCAGGCTGCGTCCCGGTGATGCGGTGGTGCTGACGGACGGGACGTCCTGGTTCACGTATCGGATCGACAAAGGCCCTTACAAAACACTGCCCACGGATATTGAGGTGATCGATCCTGTGCCCCGTAAGTCGGGGTACACGAGGGAGGGCCGTTATCTGACCCTGACCACGTGCGATCCGGAGTGGGGGCACAGTCACCGGCTGATCGTGTGGGCGCATCTGGACTCCGTCCAGCCTGTGGAGGCCGGGAAACCGGAGGCGTTGCGCCGTTAGTCTGGTGGCTGTACGGCGTGAGTCTGGTGCCGTGGTGCGACGGAAGGGACGGCATGTACGGCTGGATCTGGCGGCATCTGCCGGGGAATGCGTGGGTGAGGGCGCTGATCTCGCTCGCTCTGGTCGTGGCCGTGGTCTACGTCCTGTTCAACTACGTCTTCCCGTGGGCCGAACCGCTCCTGCCCTTCAACGATGTGACGGTGGACAACCAGTGAGCGCGCGCATCCTTGTCGTGGACAACTACGACAGCTTCGTCTTCAACCTGGTCCAGTACCTGTATCAGCTGGGCGCCGAGTGCGAGGTGCTGCGCAACGACGAGGTGTCGACGGCGCACGCCCAGGACGGCTTCGACGGCGTGCTGCTGTCGCCGGGTCCGGGTACGCCGGAGGAGGCCGGGGTCTGCATCGAGATGGTGCGCCACTGTGCCTCGACCGGGGTGCCGGTCTTCGGTGTCTGTCTCGGTATGCAGTCGATGCAGGTGGCGTACGGCGGTGTGGTGGATCGTGCGCCGGAGTTGCTGCACGGTAAGACCTCGCTGGTCGAGCATGCGGGCAGGGGTGTCTTCGCGGGCCTGCCGACGCCGTTCACGGCGACGCGCTACCACTCCCTCGCCGCCGAGCCGGAGACGGTGCCGGCCGAGCTGGAGGTGACCGCGCGTACGCACGACGGCATCATCATGGGCCTGCGGCACCGTGAACTTCCGGTCGAGGGTGTGCAGTTCCACCCCGAGTCGGTGTTGACCGAGCACGGGCACCGGATGCTGGCCAACTGGCTGGTGGAGTGCGGCGACCAGGGTGCGGTGGCGAGGTCGGCGGGGCTCGCCCCGGTGGTGGGCAGGGCCACGGCGTGACCGCGCTGCGCCCCGAGCGCGAGTCCGGCGCCGCGTACGGGGAGTCCTTCACGGATTCCTACGGCGGCGCCGGCGACCAGGGCACCTCGTACGGGCAGCAGCCGTACGAGGAGTCCGGTGCGCTCGGGGAGTGGTACGGCGGGGAGGGGTACGTCGCTCAGGGGCAGGGCGCCGGGGGGTATGGCGCTGACGGTCACGGCGGCGAGGGCTATGGGGGCGAGGGCTACGGCGCTGCCGGTTACGGCGCCGAGGGGCCTGCCGCGTCCCAAGAGCCGTACGCGGAACCGCATGTGGAACCGTATGCCGAGCCGCGCGTGGAACCGCACGTTGAACCGTATGCGGAGCCGTACATACCCCCGCCCGATGACGAGACCGTGGCGTTGCGGATAGCCGATCCGCCCGTCGGCGAGTCCAAATCGGCTTCTGCGGCCTCCTCCGCCCCTCCAGCCACAGGAACCCCTATGGGCGGCCGTGCGGCCCGTAGAAAGGCCGCCAAGCGGCGTCACGGGCGTCATGGCGGCTCCCGTCAGGAGTCCGAGGCCGGTGAGGCGGCGGAGAGTGGCTCGGAGGCTTCTCAGGCCCCGCTCTCGCGGGTGGAGGCCCGTAGGCAGGCGCGGGCGCGCAGGCCCAGTCCGGCCGTCCTTGCCAGCCGGGCGATCGGTGAGGTGTTCATCACCACCGGCGTGCTGATGCTGCTGTTCGTGAGCTATCAGCTGTGGTGGACGAACGTCCGGGCGCATGCGCAGGCGGACAGGGAGGCGAGCAGCCTTCAGGACGACTGGGCGAGCGGCAAGCGTGCCCCGGGGACGTTCGAGCCGGGGCAGGGGTTCGCCATCCTGCACATTCCGAAGCTGGACGTCGTCGTTCCGATCGCGGAGGGCGTCAGCAACAAGAAGGTGCTCGACCGGGGCATGGTCGGTCACTACGGCGAGGGCAAGCTGAAGACGGCGATGCCGGATGCCAAGACCGGGAACTTCGGGCTGGCCGGGCATCGTAATACGCACGGCGAACCGTTCCGGTACATCAACCGGCTCACGCCCGGCGACGAGATCGTCGTGGAGACGCAGGACAAGTATTTCGTCTACAAGATGGCGTCGATCCTGCCGGTGACGTCGCCGAGCAATGTGAGCGTGCTGGATCCGGTTCCGCGGGACGCGGGTTTCACCAAGGTGGGGCGTTACATCACGCTCACCACGTGCACGCCGGAGTTCACCAGCAAATACCGGATGATCGTCTGGGGCAAGATGGTCGAGGAACGGCCGCGCAGCAAGGGCAAGCCGGATGCGCTCGTCAGTTAAGGGCAGATGAACGTGGCAGCGACGACCGACGACACCGAGCACGCGGAGCGCACCGCCGCGACCGAGTCCCAGCGCCGGCCGGCTCGACGCCGCGGCATGGGCCGGATCGCGATGGCGGTCAGCGTGTTCGGGGAACTCCTCATCACGGCGGGCCTGGTGCTGGGCCTGTTCGTCGTCTACTCCCTGTGGTGGACGAACGTCGTCGCCGACCGTGAGGCGAGCAAACAGGCCGACAAGGTCCGTGACATCTGGGCCCACCAGGACGACGGGGACTCCGGCCGTCCCGCCGAGTTCGACTCGAAGAACGGCATCGGCTTTCTGCACGTGCCCACGATGAGCGGGGACGACATCCTGGTCGAGAAGGGCACGTCGTCGAAGGTCCTCAACGATGGCGTGGCCGGCTACTACACCGACCCGGTCAAGGCGACCCTGCCGACCTCGGGCAAGAAGGGCAACTTCTCCGTCGCTGCCCACCGCGACGGCCATGGCGCGGAGTTCCACAACATCCACAAGATCAAGAAGGGTGACCCGATCGTCTTCGAGACGAAGGACAAGTGGTACGTCTACAAGGTCTACGCCATCCTTCCCGAGACCTCGAAGTACAACGTCAAGGTCCTCTCCGCCGTCCCGAAGGAGTCGGGGAAGACGAAGGCGGGCCGCTACATCACGCTGACGACGTGCACGCCGGTGTACACGAGCCGGTATCGGTATGTGGTGTGGGGGGAGCTGGAGCGGGTGGAGAAGGTCAATGAGCAGCGGTCGTTGCCGGAGGAGCTGCGCTGACTGACCCCCTCTTTGAGGGGGGGCAGTCATTAACATGGCGAAGGCCCGAAGCCGCAACTTGCTCTTGCGGCTTCGGGCCTTTCGCGTGCGATGCCTATCGCAGTGCTTTGAGACGCACTCCCGCGCTCCATGCCTCCAACTCGTCGCGGTTGACGGTGATGACTCCGCTCAGATCGGCGATCGCTTGTGCTTCGCTGCTGAAGTTGCAGGTGGCGACGAAGAGCGCGATATCGACCTGGCCGATCGCGCGCGTTGCTCCGGCGAACTTCTGCATGTCAGCGCTGGGGACGGACACGCGACCGGTCCGGTTCTTGCACTGGACGGCCAAGCTGCGTCCGTCCGCTGTGCGCCCGGTGACGTCGATGCCCCGGTCGCTGCGGGCCTGCCGTACGACGACGTCCGTGCAGCCGTCCCGGCGCAGCAGGTCGGCGACATGACGCTCGAACGCCTGCCAGGTCATGGCCGCGATGGAGGCCCTGACTTGGTCGGTCGGAGCGTCTCCTTCCAGGGTGCTGATCCGCCGGTGGTGCCAGCAGAGCTTGGCTTCGACGTTCTCGATGTCCTTGCGGAGTTCGATGAGTTCGCGGCGGTGTTCGCCGGCGGTGGCGATCAGGGCGTTGAACATGGGGACGACGGTCTTGCCGAGAACGTGGGCGATGCGCTGGTCGATGTGGTCGTCGAGGGAGACGATGTCGGCGGGGGCTGGGGTTTTCCACAGGCTGTGTGCGGGCCGCGTACTCCATGTCGAGGAGGTACACGCGCACCTGACGTGCGACTTCGCTGTCTCGGAGCAGCATGGCGACGTTGAGGACGGCTCGGCGTGACCAGACGGCCAGGCTGGAGCGCCGCTGTGGATAACCACCTCCGGAAGTGGAACTCACATTGAGTTCCTGAAATTCACGCAGGTCAGCACCGCGCAGCACCTGCATGCCGTTGGACTCCAGCTCCTGCCGATGGCGGCTGAGCAGGTTGTTGATGACTGTCTCGGCGACCTCGAAGTACGCCGCCACCATCGCCGTAGTCACATGCATCCCGTCCGGCAGCAGCGACAGCGCCTTCACCCTGTCGAGTACGTCGGTTCGTTCCTGCACGCTGTCGCGCAGGCTCTTCGACTCCAGCAGTGCCGACTCGTTGATCACGTTCTGCCCTTCCGTTCGTGTGGTGTGGCCGTATGGCCCGGGGCAGAGCTCTGACTCCCCACCCCACCCGATCAACGAGTCGTGAAATGGGAAGACACGATCGACGGAGGAACGCATGTCCTACGAGTTCGTGGTCACGGCAGCCGGACATGGCTGAGCCCCGGCACCCTGAGCAGGGCGCCGGGGCTCAGCCATGTAGGCCGGGGTCAGTCCTCCGTGCGGGCGGACGTTCCTGTCACGCCGCCGAAGATCTGGCCGCCATTGTCATTGCCACCGTTGTTTCCGCCGTTGTTGCCGAAACTAACGGTGGTCAGCGTGACCTGGGTGCTCGCCGGGTCGTCGACCTGCTGGTTGCCCTTCGGGTCCTGATCGGTGACGAAGGCGGTGTCGCTCTGGTCGCTGCCGTTGGCGAATTGGATGTTGGTGAAGCCGGCTGCCTGCAGGGTCTGCTTGGCCTGGCCCACCGTCTGACCGACGACGTTGGGGACCTGGGTCTTCTGCTGGGCCTGCTTTCCGATCTGAATGTTCACCGAGGAGTTCTTGTCAGCCGAGCTGCCCGCCTCCGGCGAGGTCGCGATGACCTTGCCGACCTGGTTCGGGTCCTGGGTCTCCACCTCGGTGCAGTTGCCGACCAGGTTGTTGGCCGTCATCTGGGCCTTCGCCTCGTCGCAGGACTTGCCGAGGACGTCCGGCACGGTGGCCTTCTCCTCCTCCTTGGCGACGGTGAGGGTGATCGTCGTGCCCTTTTCCTGCTCCGTGTCACCCTTGGGGTCCTGGTCGATGACGACGCCCGGAGTGCGGTCGGACTCCTCGGTCTTCTGCTCGACCTTGAAGCCCTTGTCCTCGAGCTGGGCCTGCGCCTTGTCGAAGGTCAGGCCTGTGACATCCGGCACAGCCAACTTCGGCGCACCGGTCGACACCACGATGTTGACCGTGGAGTTCTTCTCGACCGTTGTCTTGGCGGCAGGGTCCTGGTCGCAGATCTTGCCCTTGGGCTGGTCCTCGCACTCCTTCGGCGTGACCGTCCCCAGCTTGAGGTCGACGTTGCCGAGAAGTTCTTTCGCGCTGGTCTCCGTCTCGCCGACGAGGCTCGGTACGGGCACCGTGTTGTTGCTCGCCCCCTGGCCGTCGAACACCCACTTGCCGATGAGGATCGCGCCCACGAGTACCAGCACGGCCGCGACGGCCAGCAGGATCGTCGAGGTGTTGGACTTCTTCTGGCGGCGTCGGTCGACGCGGTCGTCGTAGCCGTAGCCGCCGTCGTCGGGGTTCATGGGCGGCAGCATCGACGTGGCGCCGGCGTCCGTGGCGCGCAGGGCCGTGGTCGGCTGGTCGTCGGGGTAGCCGCCGTAGCCGACGGAGCCCATGGCCGCGGTTGCCGCCACCGGCTGGCCGTCGAGGCAGGCCTCGATGTCGGCACGCATCTCGTCGGCGGACTGATAGCGGTAGTTGGGGTCCTTGACCAGGGCCTTCAACACGATCGCGTCCATCTCGGGCGTGATCTCGGGGTCGAAGACGGACGGGGCCTGGGCCTCCTCGCGGACGTGCTGGTAGGCGACCGCGACCGGGGAGTCGCCGACGAAGGGCGGGCGGACCGTCAGGAGTTCGTAGAGCAGACAGCCGGTCGAGTACAGGTCCGAGCGGGCATCCACCTGCTCGCCTTTCGCCTGCTCCGGCGAGAGGTACTGGGCGGTGCCGATGACGGCCGCGGTCTGGGTCATCGTCATGCCGGAGTCGCCCATGGCGCGGGCGATGCCGAAGTCCATGACCTTGACCTGGCCGTTGCGCGTCAGCATGACGTTCGCGGGCTTGATGTCGCGGTGGACGATGCCGTTGCGGTGGGCGTACTCCAGGCCCTGGAGGATGCCGATGGTCATTTCCATGGCGCGCTCGGGCAGGAGCTTGCGGCCGCTGTGCAGCAGCTCGCGGAGCGTCGAGCCGTCCACGTACTCCATGACGATGTACGGGATCGACACGTTGTCGATGTAGTCCTCGCCCGTGTCGTAGACCGCGACGATCGCGGGATGGTTGAGCGAGGCGGCCGACTGGGCCTCCCGGCGGAACCGGGCCTGGAAGGACGGGTCGCGCGCGAGGTCCGCTCGCAGCGTCTTCACCGCCACGGTGCGGCCGAGGCGGGTGTCATGCGCGAGGTAGACCTCCGCCATGCCACCACGACCGAGCACCTGGCCCAGTTCGTACCGGCCGCCGAGGCGACGCGGCTCTTCCATAGCTACCTACCAGCCCTCTCCGTCGGTCCCGCCCTCACCCTTGTGGGTGTGGCGGTGGTCCGTCCGGGCATACCGTACCCGGCTCATCTTGTGTGACCTGGCCAAGCCCGTAACCCGATACAGGACCGGTATCGCAACGTGCACCGATGTGAAGGGGACGTGAGCGGGGTCACTTCCTGTTGCCGATGACCGCCTCCATGACCTTCTTTGCGATGGGGGCCGCGAGGCCGCCGCCGGAGATGTCGTCGCGGACCGCGTTCTCGTCCTCGATGACCACGGCCACGGCGACGGGTGAGCTGTTGTCGCTGAGCTTGGCGTAGGAGATGAACCACGCGTAGGGGTTCTCGCTGTTGTCCACGCCGTGCTGGGCGGTACCGGTCTTGCCGCCCACCTTGACGCCGCTGATCTGCGCGTTCTTACCCGTGCCCTTCTCGACGACCGTCTCCATCATCGACTGCAGGATCTCCGCGTTCGCCGCCGAGAGCGGCTTGCTGAGCTCCTCGGGCGTCGTCGTCTCGAGGGGGTCGAGGTTGTGGGTCTGGACCTCGTCGACCATGTACGGCTTCATCAGCGTGCCGTCGTTGGCGACGGCCGAGGCCACCATGGCCATCTGCAGCGGGGTGGCGGCGGTGTTGAACTGGCCGATGGAGGACAGCGCGGTCTGCGAGGGGTTCATGTCGTCGGAGAAGACCGACGCGCTGGTGCGGACCGGCGTGAACTGCTCCTCGGTGAAGCCGAACTTCTTGGCTTCTTCCAGCATCTTGTCGTTGCCGAGGTCGGAACCGACCTTGCCGAAGACGGTGTTGCAGGAGTACTGCAGGGCGACCCGCAGCGTCGCGTTCTTACAGGGGATGTTGCCCTCGTTCTTCAGCACGGTCGTGGTGCCCGGCATGGTCCACGGCAGCGGCGTCTTGGTGGGCGAGTCCGCGTCCGTGTAGAGGCCGTTCTCGAGTGCCGCGGCGGCGGTGACGACCTTGAAGGTCGAGCCGGGCGGGTAGACCTCGCGCAGCGCCCGGTTGAGCATCGGGTCGTCGGGGTTGTTCTTCTTCTGGAGCTTCTTCCAGGCCTCTTCGTCGGAGGTGCTGCCGCCGGCGATCGTGCCGGGGTCGTACGACGGGTAGGAGGCCAGCGCCAGGATCTTGCCGGTGGACGGCTCGATGGCGGCCACGGCGCCCTTGGCGCCCTGCGCCTTCAGGCCGTTGTACGCGGCTTTCTGCGCGGCGGCGTTGAGGGTGGTGACGACGTTGCCGCCTTCCCTCTCCTTGCCGGTGATCATGTCGAGGGTGTTGCGGAAGAAGAGGCGGTCGTCGGTGCCGCTGAGGATGCCGTCCTCGATGGACTCCAGCTGGTTGGCGCCGTAGGCCTGCGAGACGAAGCCGGTGACGGGCGCCCACATTGCGCCGTTCTTGTAGGTGCGCTTGTACTTGAAGTCGCCCGTCGTCGTCTCCGCGTACCCGGTGATCGGGTTTCCGCCGACGATGATGTCGCCGCGCGGTGTGGCATAGCGCTCGATGGCGACCCGGCGGTTCTTGGGGTCGTCCTTCAGGCTGTCGGCCTTGACGTACTGGAGCCAGTTGTCCCGGATGAGCAGGGCGAGGATGAGCAGGCCACAGAAGATCGCGATCCGGCGCAGGGGCTTGTTCATGTCGGTCGGACCACCTGGGTCATCTCGGCGTCGGGGTTCGGGGCGGGGGCGGGCGCCGGGCGGCGCGCGGTGTCGCTGATGCGGATGAGTACGCCGATCAGTGCCCAGTTGGCGATGACGGAGGAGCCGCCGTACGCCAGGAAGGGCATCGTCATACCGGTCAGCGGGATCAGGCCCATCACACCGCCGGCCACGACGAAGACCTGGAGCGCGAAGGCGCCGGAGAGTCCGATGGCGAGCAGCTTGCCGAAGGGGTCGCGGGCGGCGAGGGCGGTGCGCACGCCGCGCTCCACGATCAGGCCGTAGATCAGGAGGATCGCCATGACGCCGGCGAGGCCCAGCTCCTCGCCGAAGGTGGCGAGGATGAAGTCGGAGTTGGCGGCGAAGCGGATGAGCTCGGAGTGGCCCTGGCCCCAGCCGGTGCCGAGGGTGCCGCCGGAGCCGAAGGCCCACAGGGCCTGCATCGACTGCTCGGAATGGCCGGCGACGCCCTGCTGGCTGAGGGTGTACTCGCGCATCGGGTCGAGCCAGGCGGCGACACGCTGCTGGACGTGCGGTTCGAAGCTGGCCACGCCGACGGCGCCGGCCCCGGACATCAGCAGACCGAAGACGATCCAGCTGGTCCGCTCGGTGGCGACGTACAGCATGATGACGAACATTCCGAAGAACAGCAGCGACGTGCCGAGGTCGGTCTCGAAGACCAGGATGAGGATCGAGATCATCCAGACGACGATGATCGGGCCGAGGTCGCGGCCGCGCGGCAGGTACAGGCCCATGAAGCGGCGGCTGGCGAGGGCCAGTGCGTCGCGCTTGACCATGAGGTAGCCGGCGAAGAAGACCGCCAGCACGATCTTGGCGAACTCACCGGGCTGGATGGTGAAGCTGCCGACCTGGATCCAGATCTTGGCGCCGTACGTGAGTTCGGCGCCGAGGCCCGGGACCAGCGGGAGCAGCAGCAGGATCAGCGCACCGACCATGGAGATGTAGGTGTAGCGCTGCAGCGTGCGGTGGTCCTTGAGGAAGATCAGCACCACGATGAACAGGGCGATCCCCATCGCCGTGTAGATCAGCTGGTTGGTCGCCTTGCCGCCGGCCTGGCCGATCTGTTGCAGCAGCTTCGACTGGTCCAGCCGCCAGATGGCCACCAGCCCCAGTCCGTTCAGCAGCGTCGCCAGCGGCAGCAGCAGCGGGTCCGCGTAGGGCGCGAACTTCCGTACGGCGAGATGGCCCACGCCGGCCAGCAGGCCGAGCCCCACTCCGTAGCTGAGCAGCCCGGCCGGCACCTGGTCGTCGATCGCCAACCCCACGTTGGCGTAGGCGAACACCGGGATGACGACCGCGAACACCAGCAGCGCGAGCTCGGTGTTGCGCCGGCTCGGCGCGCCGATCGCGCCGATCGTGGACGTGTGGTGCGTCGGCGAGTGCGTTGAATTCGTACCGCTCATGGATGTGACGGGGCCTCTCACGGCTTGCCTACTGCGTACCGCAGTTCGAGACGACCTTCTGCTCTTCCTCCGAGAGAGTGGGGCCGGGGTTTGGCGTCGCAGTCGGTGTCGGGGAGGTGGACGGGTTCGGGGAGTTGGTGGCCGACGGATTCGGCGTGGGTGTCGCCTTGGACGTAAGAGAGGTACGGGTGGTTCCCGTGGTGCCTCCGGCCTCGCCCTCGCCCGTCCTGGAGTTCTTCTCGTTCTCGGCGGCCTGCTGCTCGGCGCGCTTCTGGCACGCGGAGGCCTGCAGGGCGAGCTCGTCGATCTTCGCCTGGGCGTCCTTCAGGCCGCCCTCGGTGATGGTCCCCTCGACCAGCTTCTTCTGGTACGGCGGCAGGTACTTGAGTTCGATCTCGGGGTGGTCCTTCTCCACCTTCGAGAGCGAGACCCAGGCCAGGTCCTGGCTGATCCCGCGGTACAGCGCGACGTGTTCCTCGTTTGCGCCGACGTAGTACTGGGTCTGCGTCCAGCGCCAGCCGCCGTACAGGCCGCCGCCGATCACGCCGAGCGCGAGGGCGATGTAGAAGGATCTCTTCAGCCACTTGCGGCCCTTGCGGGGCTTGACGAAGTCGTCGTCGCCGTAGTCGCCGAAGCTGCCGGCCGGGATGTAGCCGGTGGTGTCGCCGGAGCCGGGCGGGCCGAACTCGCCGCCTCCGCCGCCCTGTCCGGGCACCGGGCGGCCGAGCCCGGAGGCGCGTCCGGCGGGGGTCTGCATGATGCCGTTGTCGTGCAACTGGTGCTGGTTCTCGGCGACGGCGCCGACCACGACCGGGGTGTCGGACAGCTGCCCGGCGAGGGTGTCGCCGGTGTCCAGGTCGAGGACGTCCGCGATGATCACGGTGATGTTGTCGGGGCCGCCACCGCGCAGCGCGAGCTGGATGAGCTCCTGGACGGTCTCCTGGGGGCCCTGGTAGCTGGCGAGGGTGTCCTCCAGGGTCTGGTGGGACACCACGCCGGACAGGCCGTCGGAGCAGATCAAGTACCGGTCGCCGGCGCGGACTTCGCGGATGGAGAGGTCGGGCTCGACGTGGTCGCCGCTGCCCAGCGCGCGCATCAGCAGGGAGCGCTGCGGGTGGGTGGTGGCTTCCTCTTCGGTGATGCGGCCCTCGTCGACGAGGCGCTGCACCCAGGTGTGGTCCTGGGTGATCTGCGTGAGGACGCCGTCGCGCAGCAGGTAGGCGCGTGAGTCGCCGACGTGGACGAGGCCGAGCCGCTGGCCGGTCCACAGCAGGGCCGTCAGGGTCGTCCCCATGCCCTCGAGCTGGGGGTCTTCCTCGACCATCGAGCGCAGCTGGTCGTTGGCGCGCTGTACGGCGGTGCCGAGCGAGGTGAGGAGGTCCGAGCCGGGGACGTCGTCGTCGAGCGCGACGATGGTGGAGATGGCCTCGGAGGAGGCGACCTCGCCGGCGGCCGCGCCGCCCATGCCGTCGGCGATGGCGAGCAGGCGGGGTCCGGCGTATCCGGAGTCCTCGTTGCCCTCCCGGATCATGCCTTTGTGCGATCCGGCGGCGAAGCGCAGTGACAGACTCATGCGCACCTCGCCTGTCGGCTCCGGGTACATCCGCACGGTGCCCACCCTCCGGTCGGGAGCGCGCCGGGGCCCGGTGTGGGGGCCCACGCCGCGTGCTCGCTCCGCTCGCGCCTATTCATGATGTAGCACTACTTCCGCAGCTCGATGACGGTCTTGCCGATGCGGATCGGCGCGCCCAGCGGAATCGGTGTGGGGGTCGTCAGCCGCGTTCGGTCGAGGTACGTGCCGTTGGTGGAGCCCAGGTCCTCGACGATCCACTGGCCGTCGCGGTCCGGGTAGATCCTGGCATGTCGGCTGGAGGCGTAGTCGTCGTCCAGCACGATGGTGCTGTCGTGCGCCCGGCCCAGGGTGATGGTCTGGCCCTGGAGCGCGACGGTGGTGCCGGTGAGGGTGCCCTCGGACACGACCAGCTTGGTGGGGGCGTTACGGCGCTGGCGGCCGCCGCCCTGCTGGCCGCGCTGCTGCGGAGGCGCCGCCTGCCGGGCGGCCTGCTGGGACCGGCCGGCCTCGCGCCTGGAGCCGCGCTGGGTGACGCGCGTACCGAACAGGTCGCTGCGGATGACCTGCACGGCCACGATCACGAACAGCCACAGTACGGCCAGGAAACCCAGCCGCATGACCGTGAGGGTCAGCTCTGACATTGCCCCCGCTTCACCCTTCGGCTTGCCGGTAAATGATGGTGGTGCTGCCCACGACGATCCGCGAGCCGTCGCGGAGCGTAGCGCGGGTGGTGTGCTGCCCGTCCACCACGATGCCGTTGGTGGACCCGAGATCCTGGATCGTCGAGGGCGTTCCGGTCCGGATCTCACAGTGCCGGCGGGAGACGCCGGGGTCGTCGATCCGCACGTCGGCTTCGGTGCTGCGGCCCAGCACCAGCGTCGGGCGGGAGATCTGATGGCGGGTGCCGTTGATCTCGATCCAGTAGCGGGTGCGTCCGCCGGCGGCGGGAGCCGCGGGGCGCTGGCCGCCCGCGGGCTGCGGGTAGCCGTAACCGCCGGGTCGGCCGCCGGGTGGCGGCGCGGCCGGCATGGGCGGGGCGCCGGCGGGTGCGGCGGCCGGCGGGTAGCCGTAGCCGCCCTGGCCCTGGGCACCACCGGGCCGCCCGGCCGGGGCGGCGGGTGCGGGAGCCGGTCGGCCGCCGCCCTGCTGGTCGGTGGAGCCGGCGAGCGTACGGCTGCGCACGCGGTACAGGCCGGTGTCGAGGTCGTCGGCCTTCTCCAGATTGACCTTGATCGGGCCCATGAAGGTGTAGCGCTGCTGCTTGGCGTAGTCGCGGACCATGCCGGCGAGCTCGTCGCCGAGCTGGCCGGAGTAGGGGCTCAGGCGCTCGTGGTCCGGCGCGCTCAGCTCCACGATGAAGTCGTTGGGGACGACCGTGCGGTCGCGGTTCCAGATGGTCGCGTTGTTGTCGCACTCGCGCTGGAGCGCTCCCGCGATCTCCACGGGCTGGACCTCTGACTTGAACACCTTGGCGAAGGTGCCGTTGACCAGACCTTCGAGACGCTGCTCGAACTTCTTCAGGACTCCCATGGGGCACCTCCTCCGTCGCCTGCTTCGTCCTGCATCCCGCCGGGCGGGCGCTGCCTTACCTGGTACTGCTTACTGATCGTATCCACGCGCCGGTCAATCGGCTGGTTCCCCCTGTCGGCCCGGTCGACGGGTGTCGACGCCCTCGAAGTTCCCTGTGGGGCTCTGCTTCGAACTCCTCAGGGACATCGTCCTGCCATGGATCGTAGAGGCGGCCGCAAACCAGTGTCCCGCACCTGACTGTGGACCCCTACCGGCTCCTGGACAGATGCGTGGTACCGGTACGAGGTTGATACGTGAACAGGTACTCGTCGATACGGAACGGCGGGCGCCGCGGGTTGGTCGGTGCTGTCGGGGGGAGTGCCGACGGTGCTGGTGGGCGGCTGCCCGGGGGTAAGGGATGTGAACCCACCCTGGCCGGCGTGCTAATGTTCTGCGTGTCGGAAGGCGCCGGACCGCAAGGAAAGAAGCCCGAGGACACACCCAATGCGCGGGTGGCGGAATAGGCAGACGCGCTGGATTCAGGTTCCAGTGCCCGCAAGGGCGTGGGGGTTCAACTCCCCCCTCGCGCACGCTGAGAAACCGATGAAACGGGTCTCTGCAGGTGACGGAAGTCACCGCAGGGGCCCGTTTCTCGTTTTCATGATCGCTGTGAGGCATCACACAGCCTGATCAGGTCACACCACAGGCCCCGACGCGTGAGCTATCTCACGGGTGGGGCCTGGCTTCGCTGTGCTGCTGTTGGGTGGTTTCGGCATGATGCGGTAGCGAGGCAGTGCCAGCGACCCTCGACACCAGCGGCCCGCGACGAGGATCGCGCCGTGCGTGCCGGCCTGCTTGCCGAGCTGGTCCGCGCGGTAGTCGTAGACGGGCTTGAAGCCCATGGCGGGAGCTGGGAGGACTTCAAGGTGGGTGTGCCGTCGTCAAGGAGTACGGCGTCCTGCTCGGTGTCACGGGGCACATGAGATGGGCGTCGTAGCCGAAGAGGTACGCGACCACGGCCCCGGCTTCCCGCCCGACCTGCTGCATCTCCTCGCGGCCGACTTCGCGGACGGCGGTTCGGCGGTGCCAGGTGATACGCGTACTGCTCCTCCCGGTGCCGGGGCTGGCCATGTCCACGGGAATCGGGCTCTGGCGCAGATCTTGGGGAGCAGTCGCGGAGGGCAGCCGCAGTGTTCGGTTGCGAGGGTTCGGGGTTGGGCGAGACCGGGGCTCCAGTCGGCGACGCCGGTGTCGACGGAGAGGTCGGTGCGGTTGGTGCGGCCGATGAAGACAAGGCTGATGCCGGTCTAGTTACGCATCAGGCCGACCTGCTGCGCGGTGACGAAGACGTCGGACCCGTTGTCCATGCCGTTCGCGATGCGGTCGGCGATGGGGCGGAACCGGGAGGCCTTGGTGATGGCGATGATGTAGCGCAGCATGCCGCGCGCCTGGGCGGTGCGGTCGGTGCCGCGGATGCCGAGGTCCCTGAGGCTGTTCTCGAGGCTGAACTTGCTCAGGTTGACGGCGGTCAGCGACTGGTTCGCGACGCGGGCGAGGGCGTCGTAGCCCTCCTTGCCGAGGAACCAGTTGTCGTCGGTGGCGTCCTCCTTGCCGGGGATGTCGGAGGCGAGGTTCAGGACGAAGTCGTGCGGGGTGTCGCTGGAGAAGAACCGCACGATGCAGAAGTCGCTGAGCCGTACGACCGCATGCAGCGCGGGGGTGTGGTTGCCGCTGCTGATCACAATGTCGGCGAAACTCCGGGTCTCCGTGTTGTCGGTGATGACGACGTTCACCCCGGTGTCGACGTCGGGTGGGACGCGGCCGTTGGCCGAGGTCTCGGCGAGGTTCCGCAGCTGGTCGAGCATGGTCAGATAGGCGCCCGAGCCGCGGTTGATGTTCCAGTGGACCTGTGGGAAGTCGACGTGTTTCTTGCCGGCGACGGTTTCGGCGTTGATCGTCCCACGGTCCGTCGCCGTCGAGCCGGATGTCTCGGTTCCCCTGGGCGCCAGCATGATCACCAGGACTCCGAGAAGGACGGACAAGGCGACCACGAAGAGGACGCTGGTGGGCATGGCGTGCTCCGGTTGTTCGACGTGCAGCGATGTCACGACCGACGCTCACAGCCGGGAGGTTGTTTGGCAGGCCCCTTTTGCCGCCACAGACAATTCCGGAGGATCTAATTCCACATTACTTGTCCGGACGTCAACGTAAGGCAGTGCGCGGGAGCGACGGGTCGCGGAGCTCCGGCGTACGGTGGCTGCCCGGCAACCTGCTCGACGCCCCGCCCGCCTCTTCGCGCCGGGGCCGAAGCTGTCGCCCGCGCGCTCGCCCCGCGCACGTTTCCCGGAGCGATGGCCGGCGACGGCCAGGCCACGGGAGTGTGGAACAGACTGCAGGAGTCGTTCGTGCGGCAGCTGATGTCAGCGACCGGCGAAAGCGGCCATCCCCTGGGTCTTGGTCCAACTCGATGCCGGCTCGCTTTGCGGCAAGACGGGAGGCCATGGCGTCACAGCCGAGGTACGAACCGGGACGGTGACCGGCACACCGACGCGAAGGCACCTCGGGAGCCGCCGGCGCCGCAGTGTGCAGCCCGCGGTGTGGGGGACGGGAATCGTCGAACGGTTCCCCGCGAGGACACACGGCGAGGGCACCCCGTGCTCGCGCAGCACGGAAGAGATCCGGTCCCAGTCTCCGCGGGCCCGGTGGACGACGGCGAGGAGCCCGAACGCGGCAGGGAGCGCCGGCAGGGCGTAGGCCGGCAGCAGGAACCGCGGCGCGGCGTCGGGGACGAGGAAGAGATACGGCGCCGCCGTGGCCACCGCCACCGACAGCCACAGTGGTGCGGCAACGGGTCGAGGGATCCGACGGGAGAGCTGTCCATGAAGATCCGGAAGACCGGCCGCCGTCGAATGGCCGTGCGGGCGCAAGTGCCAGGGCTGGATCGAGGTCCGCTGCGGCAAGTGCGACCACGGCCACTACTTCTGGTACTACCCGTGCAAGGGCTTCACGGGCCTCCAGATCAACAGGCCGGTGACGAACACGGACGGCACGGTGAAGGGCATGTGGTTCTGGGCTAACGCGAACTGGACATGCTGACCCGGCCACTTTCATGATCCACGGAGCCGGTCAGGGGCAGACCCGCCTGTACGGCCGGTCCGGAACGTAGGTGCGCCACTGCGCCCGGGTCAGCTCCGCGTTCCCGGTACGGGAGCAGACGAGGGACACCGCGCGGTCCGGATCCACCACGTACCGCTGGAGCGGGACGTGCTTGCCGCCCGCGTACAGCGTGGTGCTGTCCGGGCTGAAGGCGAGCGTGTCGACGCTCTCACCGGGGGTGGGAAGAGAAGGACCGAGGGGTTGCTGGGTTGCGATGTCCCAGAGTTGGACGGTCCCCGCGTCGCCGCCGACGGCAAGCGTGCTGCCGTCCGGACTGAACGCGAGAGCCGTGATCGCCTCGGCTGAGTCGGAGGACGGATCGACGGGCGCCAGAAAGACGTTCCTCAGGATGCCCGCTCGGTGCCGGAGGTCGCCGTCCCACAGGGCCACCCGCCCGGTCCAGTCGCCCGCCGCCAGACCGGAGCCGTCGGGAGCGAAGGCGATGGCTCCGATGCTGTCGTGCTGGACGAGGTCATGGGCGTGGGACCGGCCCGCTCGGACGACGCGGTTGTCGGTCACGAGGAGCCCGCCGTCCGGGCTGACGGCCAGATGACCGCCGCCGGGGCCGGGCAGGAGCGCCGTCCTCCGCTGCCGAGTGGTGTCCCATGTCTCGTTGTCGTAGCCGTCCTCGGTCAAACGTCCGGTGAGGAGCGTACGACCGCCCGGTCCCAGGGCGATCGTGTCCGTGGGCGTCGAGGACGCCGTCGCCAGGTCCACAGTGGTCTGCACCCGGCCGGCGGCCACGTCCCACACCGTCAGACGCTGAGACGCCGTGTCCCAGGGGACGAAGATTCCGTACGCGAACGTGCCGCCGTCGGGGCTGAAGGACAGCAAAGGCTCGGTGACGGCCGCGGGGACCTCCGGCATGCCGTTGCGGGAGACGGGAAGTGACGGGGTCGGCAGGGTGCGCAGCAGACGGCCGTCGCGCGTGTTGCGCAGCTGGAAGACGTAGCGGTCACCGATACGTTCGGCGGTGGCGAGCGTCCTGCCGTCGGGGCTGAGCCGGACCCCGGCGAGCGGACTCTTGCGCCAGGCGCGGGTGAGCGTCGTGGTGAGGTCGAGGGTGTGGACCGTGCCCCCTTCGAGGTACCGCAGCAGGGGCCGCGAGGAGTCCCAGGCGAGACCGGAGAGCGCCTCGTTGGCCAAGGAGTGCCGGAAAACGGGGGCACCGCCGGTGGACAAACGCCACACGCTGATCTCCCGGCCCCCGCCGGTCGCCAGGAACGAGCCGTCCGCGCTCACGACGGCCCAAAGGGCACCTGGATGGGTGACGTCGGCGAGCTGCCGTCCCGAGGTGGTGTCCCATACACGCACCCGGTCCCCGGCGAGAGCGAGGAGCCGGCCGCCGGTGAGGCCCAGGAAGGCGTCGTCCCCACAGACGCCGCGAGCGCTCGTCCAGGCGCCGGAGCGGACGCTGCGCGCGGAGGTGTCCCAGACCTGTGGGGCCCGGCCGCGCGGGCAGACGGCCAGTAGCCGGTCGTCGTCGGCCGCTGCGTGGGTGAGCTCCCCGCTGCCGGCCGAGGGGGTCCGGAAGACCAGATGGCCGTCGGTGAGGGAGTAGAGCCCGGCCCGGTCGTCGTCCGGGCTCCTCACCAGGTAGTTGTGGCCGCTTGCCCCGAAGGTCACGGTGTCCCTGAACGGCAGGGGGTCCCCGATCCAGCGCCTCGTTCGGGTGTCCCACAGCCGCTGGGTGTCCTGGGCGGTCTGGATGACGAGCACCCGGCCGCCCGGAGCCGCGCCGAGTAGCGCCCCGTGAGGTACCGGTCCCGAGGCGATACGGCGGTGGGTGCCTACATCCCACGTTCGCCAGGTGCCGTCGCTGATGCTGAGCAGAGTGCGCCCGGAGACGTCGAGGTACCGCTCCGGTGTGTCACCGGGCGCCGGGTCGGTGAAGTTGTCCAGTTCGGGCTGGGCCAGTGCGCCCAGCAGGGCTCGGCGGGATTCCGGCAGCTCAGAGATGCGCCATGCGGCGGCGCCGAGCAGCATCGCGGTGCGCGGGTCGGTGGTACGCAGCGCGTCGGCGACCGCGGCCACCCGGCGGGCCGCCGTGTCGGTGGTCTTCTTCTCGCTGTCCTGACGCAGTCGCACGGCGGTCAGGCCGACGACCAGGGCCACCGCCAGCACGGCGCAGAGCGAGGCCGTGAGTATGCGGCTGCGGCGCCGGGCCCGGGTGGCGGCCCGCTCTTCCGTCGTCCGCTGCTCCGCCGCGGCGACCAGGAAGGCCGTCTCCTCGGACGTCAGGCCGTCGTGGCCGCGGTCGTCGCCCGCGAACAGTTCCTCGGCCCGCGCCAGGCGGGTGCCCCGGTAGAGCGTGCCCGGGTCGCGGTCGTGCTCCAGCCAGGTGCGGGTGGCGTCGGTCAGCTGCCGGTGGTGGCGCAGCCGCTCCCGGTCCGCGTCGATCCACTCGCGCAGCCGCGGCCAGCAGGTGATGAGCGCCTCGTGGGCGAGCTGCACTCCGTCGTCGTCGGTGGTCAGCAGCCGGGCCCGGGTCAGCCGCCCGGCGACGGCTCGCACCTCGGGGTCCTCCCACCCGGCCATTTCCTCCCAGCTGAGCGGGCGGCGCGTGTCGGCGTTGCCCTGGCCGGGCTCGACCATCCGCAGGAGCAGGTGCCGGGCGGCGTGCGCCTGCGCCGGTGAGAGCTCCCCGTACGCCTCCTCGGCGCTGGCCGCGATCGCGCCGCGGACCCCGCCGGCCGCTTCGTACGCGGCCAGGGTCAGCATCCGTCCCTTGCGCCGCCGCCAGGTCTCCAACAGGGCGTGGGACAGCATCGGCAGTGCGCCGGGCTCGTCGAGCACGTCCTCGACGATCCGTGCGGTCAGGGTCCGCTCCACGATGAGCCCGGCCGCCTGCGCGGGACCGACCACCGCCTCGCGCAGCTCGTCCGCGGTCATGGACCTGACCAGGAGCCCGCTGGTGTGCAGCGCCTCCGCCAGTCGCGGGTGCTCGGCGCACCGCGCGTAGAAGTCGGACCGTACGGCTATGAGCACGCGCAATCGGCTCCCCGGGTCGCGCGCGGCGAGCAGGAGGTCGAGGAAGCGGTCCCGCTCGGCGCGCTCGCGGCAGAGGGTGAAGACCTCCTCGAACTGATCCACCACCACCCAGCTCTCCGGATCGTCGGC
>NZ_JBIWIY010000011.1:300949-367198 GCF_044764885.1 Streptomyces sp. NPDC093591 | reverse complement strand
GTCCGGCGTTTGAGGACGAGGCCCGAAGGGCCGACAGCGGGGGTCCGGGGGCGGCAGCCCCCGGGGACGGGACGGGTAGGGGCGGCGGGGGCGAGAGAACTCAGCGGGCCGAGGCCGACGGCTGGACGCCCTTCTCCAGGAAGCCCATGTCCTCGTACACCGGCGTCCGGAAGCCGAAGGCACCCGCGTTGACGACGTTCTTCCTGGCCGCTGTCAGCTGCGGCCGCTGGTACAGCGGAATCGAACCGGCCGCGGCCCAGATACGGGAGTCGGCCTTGCGGATCAGCGACCGCGACTCGGACTCGTCGAGCGTCGCGATCGCCTGGTCGAAGAGCTGGTCCACCTGATCGGTGCCGACCCGCGTGTAGTTCTGCTCGACATTCAGGGAACCGTCGGCCGCCGGAACCGGCTTGGCGTAGATCGGCCGGGCATCGGTGGCGGGGTACGCGGAGGCGGGCCACGAGTACAGGGCGAGGTCGTACTGACCGGACGCGATGTGGTCCTTGAAATAACTCTCGTCCGCGACCTTGGCGATCTCGGTCCGGATACCGACCCGCTCCAGCATGAGGCCGATCCGGTCCGCCACCGTCCGCAGCGTCTGGGAGCCCTCCCCCTCCGGCACCACGAAGCGCAGTGTCAGCGGCTTGCCGTTCTTCGCCAACGGCCGCATTGCCGCGCCCGCCGGAGCGGCGGTGCCCTGCGGGGCGTACGCGCCAGGCGCCCCGCCCTGCTGCAACTGCTTGCTGCCGTACTGCTTGCCGTCCTGGGCGAGGGGCTTCCCCTCCCCGCCGTCCGCCTTGTTGTCCTCCCCGACGATGTACGTCCCGTCGTCCCCGCCCTCCGAATCCGACTCGAGGCCCGAGTTGGAGTCCGAGTTCGAGCCCGGCTTCGCCTTCGCCTCCGAGTCCGACTTCTTGTCGGCCTTCTCACCCCCGTCGGCGTCCTCGCTCTTCTGGCTCTTCCCGCTCTTCTCGCTCTTCTCGCTCTTCTCGCTCCTGCCGGCCTTCTCGCCGTTCTCGTCTTTCTCCCCCTTCCCTGCCTTCTCGCCCTTCTCGCCCTCCCCGGCCTTCGCCCCCTTCCCAGCCTTCTCCCCCTCCGCCCCAGCCGCCTTCTCCCCCTTCTGCTCCTTGATCGGCCCACCCTGCACCCACCCCGCGTCCGCCAGCAGCGCCTGTGCCTCCGCCGTGTCCTGGTCGCCGATCGCGCCGCTGTTGTCGGCGTACGCGGCCTGGCCGGACAGGGCGAGATGGCTGCCGACCGGCTCGGTCGGCAGGCCGAGCGGGGCGAGGACCAGCTTCGCCAGCTCCTCGCGGTCGAGCGCGCGCGCCACGGCCCGCCGCACCCGCTCGTCGGCGAGCGGACCGTCGGCACCGTTGAGGGCGAGCTGGGTGTACGCCGGTTCCAGGGACTTGCGTACCTCGAAGCCCTGGAACGCCGCTTGCTCCCGGCGCTCCTTGGTGGTCGTGCTGCCCCGCTCCGGTGCCATCAGCGCCGTACCGGTGGCACTGGCGGTCGCGCCCCGGGGCGGCGAGGCGAGCGCGATGCGGCGGGCCGCGGTGGGGTCGATCTCGGCCAGGTCGAGCTGACCGGCGGCCAGCTGGGCGGCCCGCTCGTCGCGCGGCACGGCCCGCAGCACGAGCTCGCTCAGTTTGGCCGGCTCCCCCCACCAGCGGGGGTTTCGGGTGAGCCGGACCTCGTCGTCCTTGCGGTCGATCTTCTTCACGGTGAACGGCCCGGCACTGACCTTGAGCTTGCGCCGCGCCCCGTCGTTGAACGAGTCCGGCGTGCCCATGACCTCCTTCGGGTACAGCGGCGAGAACAGCGACCGCCAGTCCGCGTACGGCCGCTCGAAGGTGACCCGCACCTCCAGGTCGTTGTCGCCGCGCTCGATCCTCTCGATGCGGTCGTAGCCGGCGTTGCGGGCGGTCCAGTAGGCGCTGTCCTTTCCGGACAGGGCACGCCACTGGGCGGCGAAGTCGGCGGCGCCGATCTCGCGGCCGTCGCTCCAGACGGCCTGCTGGTTGAGCTTGTACAGGACGACCTGCTTGGGCTCGGTCTCGATGATCTTGGCGGACTCCAGGTAGTCCGGATTGCGCTCCGGCCGCCCGCTCTCGTCGAGCCGGAACATCGACGGCAGGGTGGCCTGCGCGATCCGGGTCGTGGTCGCGTCGGCGTCCGACTGGAAGGTGTTCAGCGTCTGAGGCACGGCGTCCACGGCCCACCGCAGTGTGCCGCCGTCGGCGATCAGGGACCGGGCGGCCGGCGCGATGTCCTGCCCGGCCAGCGGCTTTCCGGCCGGGTCCGGGTCGCTGCAGCCGGCCAGCACGGGCACCAGGAGCACTCCTGCGGAAAGGAAGGCGACCGAGCGCATGACCGCGCTGCGACCAGGCCTGGGTCCGACGCCGTCGTAGGACATCTCTGGTACCTCCGGGGAGCGGCTCCCGCCGGTGACAATTAGTGCGTTCTGATCACGTTTGGCGGTATTTTGGAGTTGATCAGATCTATGGGCCCCCACTGAAGAGGAAAGGGTTCGCCAGGCGGAGTCGACACGGCGGCGGGGGCGCGCAAGGCCACCCGTGTGGAGCAACGCGCTCCCACACGGGTGGAGCAACGCGCCCGCGCACTCCTGCAGCTCCCCCGGCGTACACAGAGCGCATGCGGGCGCGCGACGGAGGCGTGCAATCCGCCAATCGCTGCACATCCCTTCACAGCGACAGGTGTGACGCGCAACACTCGCAGGCGCATGAACGTTGCCACCCAGGGCCCAAGGGCCCACGGAAGTGAGGTCACGTCATGTCCGTGCAAGACGACCTGACAACTGTCCAGCGCTGCCTCGACGACCTGGCCCGGTCCGTGGGCCGCCTGGAGAAGCAGCTCGGCACCGCAGGGCTCGAGATGCGCCGCGTCCGCACCGACGCCAACCATCTGCGCGAGAGCGTCGCGCTGCTGCGGGACGCTGCCGCGACCCCGGCCACGCAGCGCAAACCGGAGCTCGTCACCATCCCCGACACGCCGTACGACGACTCTCTGTGGATCGACACGGATGACGAGGGTCTCGGCGCCCGGGACCGCCGCGCTCCCTGACATCCCCGAGAACTCACACCCGACCGGAGTCATGCATTGGCCACTGGTACGGAACCCCATCTGAACAGCGGCGGCGTACACACCGGTACGCGCGCCGCGATCGCCGCCCCGCACCTGCGGACCGACCGCTGGTGGCTGGCCCCGGCCGCCACCGCGGCCGGTCTGCTCGCGTTCATCGTGTACTCCACCTGGCGGGCCTTCGCCAACGCGGACTACTACGCGGCGCCGTACGTCTCCCCGTTCTACTCGCCCTGTCTGGCGGAGAACTGCGAACCCATGCGCGCCGGGCCGAACTGGGACCTCTTCGGGAGCTGGTGGGGCATCTCCCCCGCGATCATCATCCTGATCTTCCCGCTCGGCTTCCGCCTGACCTGCTACTACTACCGCAAGGCCTACTACCGGGGCTTCTGGGCCTCGCCCCCGGCCTGCGCGGTCGCCGAGCCGCACAAGAAGTACTCCGGTGAGACCCGGTTCCCGCTGATCCTGCAGAACATCCACCGGTACTTCTTCTACGCCGCGATCCCGGTCGCCGGGATCCTGACGTACGACACGGTGCTCGCCTTCCGCGACGAGAACTACGAGTGGGGCCACATGGGCCTCGGCACCCTCGTCTTCCTCGTGAACATCGTGCTGATCTGGGCGTACACCCTCTCCTGTCACTCCTGCCGGCACATCGTCGGCGGCAAGCTCAAGCACTTCTCCAAACACCCGGTGCGCTACCGGATGTGGCAGTGGGTCGGGAAGCTGAACGCCCGCCACATGCTGCTCGCCTGGACGTCGCTGGTGAGCGTGGCGCTCGCCGACTTCTACGTCTATCTCGTCGCGTCCGGGGTCTTCGACGATCCGCGCTTCTTCTAATCGTGAGTGGGGACTGAACTGATGTCCGTGGTCGAACGGCAGGAGTGGGACGTCGTCGTGGTCGGCGCCGGGGGCGCGGGCCTGCGTGCGGCGATCGAGGCGCGCGAGCGGGGCGCCCGTACGGCCGTGATCTGCAAGTCGCTGTTCGGCAAGGCGCACACCGTGATGGCCGAGGGCGGCATCGCGGCCGCGATGGCCAACGCCAACGAGCACGACAACTGGCAGGTCCACTTCCGCGACACCATGCGCGGCGGCAAGTTCCTCAACCAGTGGCGGATGGCCGAACTGCACGCGCGGGAGGCGCCGGAGCGGGTGTGGGAGCTGGAGACCTGGGGGGCGCTCTTCGACCGTACGAAGGACGGCCGTATCTCCCAGCGCAACTTCGGCGGCCACGAGTACCCGCGCCTGGCGCACGTCGGCGACCGCACCGGCCTGGAGCTGATCCGCACCCTCCAGCAGAAGATCGTCTCGCTCCAGCAGCAGGACAAGAAGGAGACCGGGGACTACGAGTCCCGCCTGAAGGTCTTCCAGGAGTGCACGGTCACGCGGATTCTGAAAGACGGCAACCGGGTCTCCGGGGTCTTCGCGTACGAGCGCGAGACGGGCCGTTTCTTCGTCCTCGAAGCCCCCGCCGTCGTGATCGCGACGGGCGGGATCGGCAAGTCCTTCAAGGTGACGTCGAACTCCTGGGAGTACACGGGCGACGGCCACGCGCTGGCGCTGCTCGCCGGGGCGCCCCTGCTCAACATGGAGTTCGTGCAGTTCCACCCGACGGGCATGGTCTGGCCGCCGTCGGTGAAGGGGATCCTGGTCACGGAGTCGGTGCGTGGCGACGGAGGGGTGCTGCGCAACTCCGAGGGCAAGCGGTTCATGTTCGACTACATCCCCGACGTCTTCAAGGAGAAGTACGCCGAGTCGGAGGAGGAGGGCGACCGCTGGTACGAGGATCCGGACAACAACCGGCGGCCCCCCGAGCTGCTCCCTCGTGACGAGGTCGCCCGGGCGATCAACGCCGAGGTGAAGGCGGGCCGCGGCTCCCCGCACGGCGGTGTGTTCCTGGACGTGTCGACCCGTATGCCGGCCGAGGCCATCAAGCGCCGCCTCCCCTCCATGTACCACCAGTTCAAGGAGCTGGCGGACGTGGACATCACGGCGGAGGCGATGGAGGTCGGGCCGACCTGCCACTACGTCATGGGCGGCATCGCGGTCGAGTCCGACACGGCGGCGGCGCGCGGGGTGCCGGGCCTGTACGCGGCTGGTGAGGTCGCGGGCGGCATGCACGGCTCGAACCGGCTGGGCGGCAACTCACTCTCCGACCTGCTGGTCTTCGGCCGCCGGGCCGGCTGGCACGCCGCCGAGTACGCGGCCGCGCGGGCCTTCGAACGCCCCGAGGTCAGCGACCTGCAGATCGACGCGGCGGCCGCGGAGGCGCTGCGCCCCTTCTCGGCGGAGGGGCCGGCCGGGGGCGGGGACGACGGGCGTCCGCCGGAGAACCCGTACACCCTCCACCAGGAACTCCAGCAGACCATGAACGACCTCGTGGGCATCATCCGCCGCGAGGGCGAGATGGAGCAGGCCCTCCAGAAGCTGGCGGAGCTGCGCGTACGCGCCCGCCGGGCCGGCGTCGAGGGCCACCGTCAGTTCAACCCGGGCTGGCACCTCGCGCTCGACCTGCGCAACATGCTGCTGGTCAGCGAGTGCGTCGCCCGGGCGGCGCTGGAGCGCACGGAGTCGCGCGGCGGGCACACCCGCGAGGACCACCCGACGATGGACCGCAAGTGGCGGAACATCAACCTGCTGTGCCGGCTCACCGACCCGACGGGCGGACTGGCGGCCACGGACCCGGAACGTGGCCAGATCGCCCTGCTGCGCGAGACCACCGACCCCGTCCGCCCCGACCTGCTCGCTCTCTTCGACAAGGAGGAGCTGGTCAAGTACCTCGCCGAAGAGGAGCTCTACCAGTGAGCAGCTATGAGGCCCGCTTCAAGGTGTGGCGGGGCGATGTGCAGGGCGGCGGCCTGGAGGACTTCGCGGTCGAGGTGAACGACGGCGAGGTCGTCCTCGACATCATCCACCGGCTCCAGGCCACCCAGGCCCCCGACCTGGCCGTCCGCTGGAACTGCAAGGCGGGCAAGTGCGGTTCGTGCTCCGCCGAGATCAACGGGCGGCCGCGGCTGATGTGCATGACGCGGATGTCGGTGTTCAGCCGGGAGGAGACGATCACGGTGACGCCGCTGCGGGCGTTCCCGGTGGTCCGGGATCTCGTCACGGACGTGAACTTCAACTACGCCAAGGCGCGTGAGGTGCCTTCCTTCGTGCCGCCGGAGGGTGTGGGCCCCGGCGAGTACCGCATGATGCAGGAGGACGTGGACCGCTCGCAGGAGTTCCGCAAGTGCATCGAGTGCTTCCTGTGCCAGGACACCTGCCATGTCGTCCGTGACCACGAGGAGAACAAGCCGGCGTTCGCGGGCCCGCGCTTCCTGATGCGGGTCGCGGAACTGGACATGCACCCGCTGGACGCGGCCGCGGAGACGGGCCTGGACCGCAAGCGCACGGCCCAGGACGAACACGGCCTCGGCTACTGCAACATCACCAAGTGCTGCACGGAGGTCTGCCCCGAGGGGATCAAGATCACCGACAATGCGCTGATCCCCTTGAAGGAACGGGCCGTCGACCGCAAGTACGACCCGTTGGTGTGGCTGGGGTCGAAGATCAGGAAGCGCTCTTCGTAGCGTCCGTCGCGCCGCGGCCGGGGCGCTGGGCCGGCATCTGCAGGCCCAGGCCCCCCATGGAGGCGAACCAGCCGGCCCGGGGCATGGGGCCGTACGCCCCGGCGAGCGGCCCCAGGAAGACGAACACGGCTCCGCCGATCCCGCTCACCAGTGAGCCGTACGCCCACAGCTTCGGCCGCAGCACCCGCGTGCGGCCGAAGGGCACGACCCAGCCGGTCGTGCGGGTCACGACGCCGAGCACCACGAGCAGGCCCGGGGACACCGCGGCCCCGCCCCGAAGCCCCCGGTCGCGCGGCCGCATTCCTGCTCATACGCTCCGAAATGTGACCTCATCCTTGATCCGGGGCCGGCCTCGGCGTGGCACCTCGCAGATATCCGGGCGGGTGGTGCTTGCGCTATTGGGTGGGCTGGTCGGGGCGGCGTGGCTGGTGTTGCCCGGGCTGACCATCAGGGACGAGGGTCCGGCCGCGAGCGGTGCGGAGCGGCCCGTGGCCGGTGCGGTGGCTCAGGGGGAGGTCGGGGAGACCTCCGCCGCCGATCTCGTGCTGCCGCTGCTGGCCGTGATCGTGGTGGTGGGGGTCGCGGGGTACGGGTTCTTCCGGCGCAGGCGGCGGGCACGGGGGCGTACGACTCCCGGTGGGGTGCCGGGGCGGGCCGCGGAGCCGGACGTCGCCGAACTCGACAAGCGGGCACGGGCCTTGCTGGTCGCGGCCGATGACTCGGTGCGGGTCAGCCGGGAGGAGCTGGGGTTCGTCGAGGGCGGGGACGAGGTGGGGGACGTCGAGGCCTTCGCGCGGGCTCTGCGGGACGCGGAAGGCGAGCTGGCGGTCGCGTTTCGGATGCGGTGGCAGTACGAGGGCGGGGTGCCGCAGGAAGGCGCGGCTCGGCGGCATGCGCTTGCCGGGATCGTCGGGCGGTGTGCGGAGGCGGGGCGGTTGCTGGATGCGCAGGCCGCCGCGTTCGACCGGGTGCGGGGGTTGGAGGAGGGCTTGGGCGGGGGGCTGGGCCATGCCCTGGTCGTCGCCGAGGCCCGGTTCCGGGAGCTGGCCGGGCGTACCGGGGGTGCCGGCGCGGCCCTCGGCGAGCTCGGCGCGCGCTACGGCCCCGGTGCCACCGCCGCCGTCGCGGGCCATGCCGAGCAGGCCAAGGACCGCCTGGTATTCGCCACGGCGCGTCTCAACCAGGCGCGCCAGCGCGCCGACTTGGGCGACAACGAGCGGGCCGCGGGGCGGTTGCGGGCCGCCGAGGGGGCCATCGCCCAGGCCGCCGTCCTCATCGACGGCATCGAACGGCTCACCGTGGAGCTGGCGACGGCCGCGGCGATGGTTCCGGCCGCGCTGACGGGTGGGGAGGCGGAGATCGCCGGGGCGCAGGAGTCATTGGCGTACGCGTCGGTCCCGCCCGGTGAGCTGCGGGCCCGTGTCGCCCATGCCGACGTCGTCCTGGCCGTCGTACGCGAGGACCTGACCTCGGGGCGGTACGACCCCCTCGACCTGCTGCGGCGGATCGTCCGGGGTGTCGGGCCCGTCGCCTTGGGGCGGACGGGTGTGATCACGGCCGCCGCGCTGCTCTGCGCCCGCAGTGCTGTCGCAGGTGCGGACGATGTCGTCGCGACGCACCGGGCGGCGGTGGGCAGCAAGGCCCGTACCTGGCTGGCGGAGGCGCGACGGCTGCTCGCCGGCCCGGCGTCCGTGCCGGACCTTCTCACGGCCGACACTCTGGCCCAGCAGGCCCGCGAGCTGGCCGAACAGGACATACGCCTGTACGGCCACCCGCTCGACGGCCCCGCCGCGGACGCCGACGGCATCACCGGAGCCGTCCTGGGCGGCATCCTGCTGCCCACCGAGCCGAACGGCGGCCCCCCGGCGAGCTTCGGCGGCCCCCGCACCCGGGACCGCCGGGGAGACCCGCCCACCGCATGAGCAACACGCCCCCGCCGCCCCTACCCGTCCCATCCCAGGGGGCTCCGCCCCCTGGACCCCCGCTCCTCAAACGCCGGAGGGGCTGAATTTGACGCATCCGCCGTTTGAGGAGCAGGGCCACGCCACCCCTAGCCCCCCACCCACCCGCAGGGGGCTTCACCCCTCAACGCCGGCCCGCATCATCCAGCCCGTCCGGCGTTTGAGGACAAGGCCCGTTCAGGGCCGAAGCGGGGGTCTGGGGGCGGCAGCCCCCGGGGGGACGGGAATGGGTAGGGGCGGCGGGGGCGAAAACCTCCGCCCCGCGCCCCGCCCGGCGCACTCAGAACAGGCTCAGCAACGCCTCCGCCGGATCCGCCAGCCCGTTCTCCCCGTCCGGCAACGGCAGTTCGAACCACACCGTCTTGCCGCGCGGCGTCCGGCGGGAGCCCCACGCGGCGCTGAGGAGGCCGACCAGTTGCAGCCCTCGCCCGCCCTCGTCCGTGTCACGGGCCCGCCGGCGGCGCGGTTGGACCAGCCCGGAGTCCCAGACCTCGCACACCAGCGTGCGGTCCAACAGCAGCCTCAGCCTGATCTCGCCCTCGCCGTAGCGCAGGGCGTTCGTGACCAGTTCGCTGACCAACAGCTCCGTGGTGTCGACCAGAGGCTCCAGGTCCCAGGACAGCAGCTGCCCGCGGGCGTACTCGCGGGCCCGCCCCACGCTGCGCGGCTCGCGCGGAAGCGTCCAGTCGCCGACCGACTCGGCGGGCAGACCCTGGACGCGGGCCATCAGCAGGGCGATGTCGTCCTCGCCGTGATGGCTGTCGAGGGTGTTGAGGACGTGGTCGCAGACGTCCTCCAGAGGGCTGGAGGGGTCGGTGAGCGCGCCGACGAAGGCTTGCAGGCCCTCGTCCAGGGGGTGGTCGCGGGACTCCACCAGGCCGTCCGTGTAGAGCGCCAGCAGCGCACCCTCCGGCAGCTCGACCTCCACCTCCTCGAAGGGCTCGCCCCCCACACCCAGCGGCATCCCCGGCGGCACGTCCAGCATCAGCGCCGCCTCGCCGGGTTCGACGAGGACCGGCGGCAGATGACCGGCGTTCGCGAAGGTGCAACGGCGCGTGACGGAGTCGTAGACCGCGTACACGCAGGTCGCGAGGTACACCTCGGACAGGTCCGCCTCGCGGGGGCGGCGGGCCGCGCGGGTGGCCTGCTGCACCCCGCCGGGGGCGCCGAGGCCGCGCGCGATCTCGTCCAACGCCGAGAGCACTTCGGCCGGTTCGAGGTCCAGCAACGCCAGCGTTCGGACGGCCGAACGCAGTTCGCCCATCGCCACGGCCGCGCGCAGCCCTCGGCCCATGACGTCCCCGACGACCAACGCCGTGCGGTGGCCGGGAAGTTCGATGACGTCGAACCAGTCACCGCCCACCTCGCTGGGCCGGTCGGAGGACGCGTTGCCCGGCAGGTAACGGCACGCGATGTCCAGCCCGGACGCCACCGGGTCCCCCGGCGGCAGCAGGGACCGCTGCAGTATCAGCGCCCGCTCGTGCTCGCGCCGGTACAGGCGGGCGTTGTCGATGCACACCGCCGCCCGCGCCGCCAGCTCCACCGCCAGCTCGCGGTCCCGGTCGCCGAACGGCTCGCTGCCCTTCGTACGGGCGAACTGCGCCAGTCCTACGACCGTGTCGTGGGCGACCATCGGCACGGCGAGCGTGGACTGCACGAGGCCACCCTCCTCGCCCGGCACGTATTGCGGCCGGGCGGTGCGCAGGGCGTCCGCGCAGGGCGAGTTGAAGGGGTAGTGGTGGACGGCGCCGACCGCGACCGCGGCGCCGCCGCCGACGAAGGGGGCGTCGGAGACGGCGCTGGCGAAGGCGACGCGGCGCAGTTCCGCGCTGCCGTCGGCGAGGCCGGGCGGGGTCTCGTCGCCGGCCAGCAGGCCCTGGTAGAGGTCGACCGTGGCCAGGTCGCAGAAGCCGGGGACGACGACGTCGAGGAGTTCGCGGGCCGTGGTCTCCAGGTCGAGGGAGTTGCCGATGCGGGCACCGGCGTCGTTCAGCAGGGCGAGATTGCGCCGCGCGGCGGCGGCCTCGCGGGCGGCGGCGCGACGGGCGGTGATGTCGGTTCCGAGCCAGGCGATGCCGATGGGCCGGCCGCTGCCGCTGCGCACCCGGTAGAGGTTGATGGACCAGTGGCGGCGTTCGTCGGAGCCGGGCAGAAAGCCGCTGACGTGCATGTCGGTGATGGAGTCGCCGCTCTCCAGGACGCGGCGCAGGGTGGCCGCGACCCGGTCGGCCTCGGGGCGGGGCAGATAGTCGTGGACGTCGCGGCCGCGGTGGTCGTCGGGTGCGCCGCCGAAGAGGGAGGCGAACCGGTGATTGACGCGGCGGACCTTCAGTTCGGGGTCGATCAGCACGAACCCGAACGGAGATTGACCGAATATCGCCTGCGAGGCGGCGAGGTCGGTCTCCATCCGGCGCAGGGTGCGGACGTCGACGACGATGCACACGGCGGCCTTCTCGCCGTCCTCGGTCCGCGTCGGCATGACGTACACCTCGGCGAGGCCGTCCTTGCCGTGATCCCCGTCGGCGGGGGCCGGCATCCGGAAGGGGACCACGCCGGTCCACTCCCGTCCGTCGAGGATCTCGGCCATCTTGCGCTGGCCCCGCTCGCGCAGGTCCGGGTCGATGAACGCCTCTATGGGGTCCATGCCGACGGCGCGTTCGGCCGGGATGCCGAAGAGCTGCTCGGCGCGCAGGCTCCACTGGTCGACCAGGCCGTCGGGGCCGATGGAGAAGGACGCGACCTTGATGTAGTCGTAGATCGAGCCGGGCGGGCTGCTCTGCCAGACGGCGTCGCCGGGGCGGAACTCGTCGGAGGAGTGTGTGTCGCGGGATGCCCGTGTGTCCTGTGAGGCCCGTGTGTCTTGGGAGACCTGTGTGTATTGCGAGGCCTGTGTGTCGTAAGGCCGCTCTCTCGCGGCCTTGGCCCCCGCGCCGTCCGACGGGTCCTCGGACTCCGTGGCCTTCGCTGGTATCTCGCTCACGCGAACCGTCCCCTCCAGCTCACCGCGCCCGGCACCGGTCACCGACAGCGGCTGCCCGCAGTATCCAGCACTACGGCTCCGCACAACACGGTGTTCACGATCACAGCACGTTCCCGGTGGTTTTCGGTCCCGGCCGTGGAAACACTTCCAGTCTTCTAACCAGCGGACACGCAGTCGAATCACGCGGCACGCCAACTGCCACTGGCCTGAACCATTCGTTCGACAGGGCGAGGACCTACGTACAGCGCCGTCAGGAGGTCACTTCGGCACCGCGAGTTCGAACCACACCGTCTTGCCGGTGTTCCGCCCCGGTCGGGTTCCCCAACGGCGCGAGGAGTGCGCCACGAGTTGGAGTCCGCGGCCGCTCTCGTCCTCGGGGGCGGCGATGCGTTCGAGGGGTGGGTCGGGGAGCGGGTCGGAGACCTCGACCAGGAGGACGCCGCCGAGACCGACCGGGCGCACCAGGCGTACGCCGATGGGGCCCGTCGCGTGTCGCAGGGAGTTGGTCACCAGCTCACTGACGAGCAGCGCCGTGATGTCGGCGAGGCTGTCCAGGCCCCAGTCGCGCAGCCGGCCGCGAACGGCGGCACGAGCGGCACGCACGGCGCCCGCCTCCGCGGGAAAGGTCCACTCGGCGCAGCCGCCTTCGGAGTCGATCACGCCGATCACTTCCCGGGCCAGCGGATTCCCCCATGTCCGGTTTCATGGGGTTAATGGGCACATACCCGATATTCGGCGGGCAGTACCGCGCGAGGGATCCGGTGACTCGACTACCCCCGACCGGCTCAGGCAGCCCTCGGGTCCGGACTGGGGCGCCCTTCGCATTCGGACTCGGGGAGGGGGGACTTCGCCTCCGGATTCAGGCGGCCCTCACCTCCGGGCTCAGAGGCCCCCCGCCCCCAGTCGGCCCGCCACCTCCCGGACAGCCGGTACGTCCTGGTCCAGCCAGTCCACGTCCCAGAGTTCCGCGGGCGCCAGCCAGCGCAGCGCGTCGTGGTCCTGGAGGGGCTTGGGTTCGTCACCGCCGGGGAGGAGGCGGGCCACCCACACCTGAAGGGCGTACGGGGACTTCAGGGGCCACTGCCCCGGCACTCGTTCGACGACCTCGGCATCCACGCCGAGTTCCTCACGCAGCTCGCGCACGAGCGCCGCCTCGGGCGTCTCGCCGGGTTCGACCTTCCCGCCGGGCAGCTCCCAGCGTCCGGCCAGCTCCTCGGGCGCGCTGCGCCGCGCCGCGAGCAGGCAGCCGCCCTCCAACAGTGCGGCGCCGACCACGATCCGTTCCGTCATGCGCCGGAGCCTACGGGAGTGGTGACGTCTCAGCGGTCGGCGCTGTCCCCGTTCTGCGCGAGCCGCTCGACCCAGTACAACTGCTTGTGTCCACGGCTATCGAGGCTGTCCGCGATCTTCTGGGCCTCGGCCCGTGTCGCGTACCGGCCCACGCGATAGCGATTGCCGTTGTCGTCCTGCCGGACGACGAGCCAGGGAAGAGTGATCGTGCTGTCGTTCATCGCGCCCCACTGCTCCTTCCCGCCCACGACCGCCTGAGTTCCTCCCCCAGCCTTCGGCCGGGGGGACCCCCATCTCGCTTCGCTCGCGGCCTGTGCCGTGCCCCACCCGCCAAGGAAACCGCAATCCGCATATGCCCGAGCCTACGCCTAACCTTTACGCAGCGAATACGGCTTTTCACAAAGAGGTACGCAACCAGCCAAGTCGCCGGGGGCGCACGGCATCGAATGCGCCGTGCGCAGGCGTCGATGCATCCGGTCACGGGCATATCGAACACGCCTGTCACGACCTGCGAAAACGGCCGGATTCCAACGGCCGTGGGAGAGGGGGGAGTTGGGGCCAGTGCGACGGCAACTGCCCTGGAGGCGTGCGCTACTTCACCAAGGTGTGCGCTGCCCCGTCAGCGACTGCGCCGCTCCATCAGCGCGTGCGCTACTTCACCGGGAGGTGGTACGCGACCCGGTAGCGGTCCGCCGGGATCACCACGTCCGCCGTCTCCACGGGGCGGCCGGACGCGTAGTACGTGCGCTGGATGACCAGCACCACATGGCCGGGGACGCCGCCCAACGCCAGCAGTTCCTCCGCCAGGCCGGGGCGCGCGCCCACCTCCTCCGTGACGTTGTCCACGACGACGTCGATGGCCGCCATGCGCTCGACGACGCCCATGCCGCCGAGCGGGCCCTCCTCGGGCAGCATCACGGGCGTACGGCCGGTGACGGCGAGGGGCTCCCAGGACGTGGAGAGCATCATCGTCTCGCCCGCGTCCCGGAAGACGTACCTCGTGCACATCACGCGGTCGCCGGGCCGGATCCCGAGCCGCTCGGCGATGACGCCGCTCGCCTCGGCCTGCTCGCTGCTGGACTCCCAGGTGCCGCGCGTCTCGCCGTCGGCCTGCTCCTGACGGAAGGGGGTGGCGCCGCTCGGCGGGCGGAAGCCGGAGCGGGAGATCCGGCGGGGCACGGGCCGCTCACGGACGTACGTCCCGGAGCCGGAGCGGCCCTCGACCAGCCCCTCGGCCATCAGGACCTTGCGCGCCTCCAGCGCGACGGTGTCCGAGACGCCGTACTCCTCGCGGATCCTGGCCTGGGACGGGAGGCGGGTGTGCGGTGGCAGCGAACCGTCGACGATCTTCTTGCGGAGATCACCCGCGACGCGCAGGTACGCCGGCTGCTCACCGAAAGTCACTGGCCGCTCCCATCAGGCTGTACAGACAGCAACAGCGTGGCAACCGTGGGTGGTCCCATGCAAGCAAAGGCCAGAGAATCACTCGATGTGATGACTTGTGCCGGGGGTGGGCTTTACGCAGGCACTTTCTCCCCGCTATAGCCGCGCTCACACCTCGATGCCGGTCCCGCTTCCGCCCTCGTCCACGCTGTCGTAGTCGTCCTCGTACGTCGGCACGGTGGTGTCCAGGCCCAGAGCCTTGCGCGCGGTGACGGTGGTGGGGCCGTCGACGTACTCGTACCCGCTGTCGTAGTGCGTGTAGTACGTGTCGGCGTCGGTGGCCGCGGCCGCTCGTGCCCAGTCCTTGCGGGCGTTCTCCATCTCCTTGATCAGGTCGGCGACCGGCCGCTTGGCGTCGGTCCGCCAGGTGTGCTCGCGCAACGCCTCGATCTGCTCGCCGAGTTCCGCGTGGACGTCCTTCGCCCAGGACCGGTTCGCCGCGAGGTCGTCCTCGGGGTATTCCTCGGGCTCCTCGTACAGCGTGGTGTCGATGGCGTTGGTCGCGGCGAGGAAGGCCATCTGGTCGGCGTCGAGGGTCGTCGAGTCGCCGCGCAGCGAGCCGGTCAGCTTGCCGTTCTCCCGTGTGCTGCCGAACAGGCAGGTGATCTCGCGGTCGCCGATGCGCCAGCTCTCCCGGGACGGGACGAGGTAGTAGACGTCCGCGTCGTCCGGTACGGCCCAGGTGTCCATGGCGTAACCGTCCTGGAGCGTGTAGCACTTGTCGTCCGCGGTCCGCTCGACCTCGTCGTCGCCCGGGAAGGAACCGCCCGGCAGCGTGACGACGGCGAACACCTCGCCGTCGTGCTCTCGGGCGCAGGGCACCTCGTCGATGCCGTAGGCCTCGCCCTCCAGGCTGCCGTTCGGGGTGTCGAAGCAGTCGCCCTTGGCGAGCGCGTAGGCGGTGCCCTCGCCCTTCGCGGCGTCCGTGAAGCCGGCCCAGAAGTCGGAGGCGGAGACCGTCGACAGCGTCAGCGCCCATAGCGCGAGCCCGATGGAGGACAGTACGGAACCGGCGATCGCCATGCCCTTGCCGCGCTCGCCCTTCTTCTTGATCTGCGCCAGCGCGACCAGGCCCAGCACCAGGCCCACGGCCGGCACGAAGCAGAGGATGCCGAGGACCAGGGCGCCGATGGCTACGCCGTTGACGGGCGTGGGGCGGCCGTAGGGGCCGTAGGGGTGGTACGGGTACGCGTACGGGCCCGGGGGGCCGGAGGGCGGGGGTATGGACACGGTGCTCCTGGGTGAGGCGGCGGTCCCGGGTGGTGGGAACTGGCGTACGACTTGGCGAATGGTAAGCGGGGGTGCGCCTCGATGCCTGCGGCGGCCTGTTGCTGTGGGGTGGGGGTTCGCGTAGCGCCTTGGGTGGTGTTGTGGGTCGGGGCCGTGCCGGGGGGTGTCCGTCCTCGGTCCGGTGGTGGGCCTTGGGCTGGAGGTGCCGTTTGTTGACACCGGACTCTGCGGGCGGACACCCCCCGGCACGTCCCCTTCCCGCCGTACGCGGGTGCCGCGACGTGGGGGGGCTCCGTCGACGCCGGGTGGGCCGCCTGTAACGGCTCGTCCTCGCGGTCGGCCCGGGGCTGTTCCGCGAGGACGAGGGGTTAGTGGAACGGGGCTAGAACTGGAGCGCCCAGGCGTCGATCCGTCCGGTGTCGATGTTGGCGTTGTCGCTCACGCGCAGTTTCCACGTGCCGTTGGCGGGCTCCGAGGAGGCGTTCACCGAGTACGTGGTGTTGATGTTGTCCGAACTTCCGCCGGTGCCGTACGACTTGAGTGTGTACGCCGTGCCGTCGGGGGCGATCAGCTGGACCTGGAGGTCGCCGATGTACGTGTGGACGATGTGGACCTCTACCGCGAGGGCCGAGGGCGCGTTGCCGGAGACGCCCGTGACCGTGACCGGGGACTCGACCGTGGAGTTGTCGCTGATCGTGTAGTCGGCGGTGTTCTCGAAGCGTGGGCCGGGCGGGGTGGTGGTGCCGCCGCCTACGTAGAGGAGGCGGTTGGGGGAGCCTGTGCCGGGGCTGGTGACGACGCCGGTCGTGGCGGCGGACGTCAGGGCCGAGGCGACCTGGGCCGGGGTGGCCGAGGGGTTGGCGGCGAGGTGGAGGGCGGCCGCGCCCGCCACGTGCGGGGTCGCCATCGACGTGCCGGAGATGGTGTTGGTCGCCGAGTCCCCGGTGTTCCAGGACGAGGTGATGGACGAGCCCGGCGCGAACAGGTCCAGGACCGAGCCGTAGTTGGAGTAGCTCGCCTTGGCGTCGCTGCTCGTGGTGGCGCCGACCGTGATGGCCTCGGTGACGCGTGCGGGTGACCTGGTGGAGGCGTTGGTCGACTCGTTGCCGGCCGCGACGGCGAAGGTGACGCCGGAGGCGATGGCGTTGCGTACGGCCGTGTCGAGGGCCGTGTCGGCGCCGCCGCCGAGGGACATGTTGGCGACGGCCGGCTTGACGGCGTTCCGGGCGACCCAGTCGATGCCGGCGACGACCTGGGCGGTGGTGCCCTGGCCGGAGTTGTTCAGCACGCGGACGCCGACGATCTTCGCCTTCTTGGCCACGCCGTACGCCGATCCGGCGACCGTGCCCGCGACGTGCGTGCCGTGGCCGTGGCCGTCCTGGGCGGTGTTGTCGTTGTCGATGGCGTCGTAGCCGTAGGAGGCGCGGCCGCCGAAGTCGCTGTGGGTGATGCGGACGCCGGTGTCGATGACGTACGCGGTCACGCCCTGGCCGGCCGAGTCCGGGTACGTGTACGAGCTGTTCAGGGGGAGGTTGCGCTGGTCCGCGCGGTCCAGGCCCCAGGAGGGCGGGTTGGTCTGGGTCGCGTCGATGCTGAAGGTGCGGTTCTGGACGACGGAGGCGACGGCCGGGTCGGCGGCGAGCGCCTCGGCCTCGGCCTCGGACGCCTCGATCGCGTAGCCGTTGAGGGCCTTGCGGTACGTCCGCTCGATGTCGGCGCCGTACTTCTCGACCAGGGCGCGCCCGGCCTCGGAGCCCGAACGGGCGTGGTCCGCCTTGAGGTTCACGAGGTAGCTGTCGGCCACAGCGTTGGCCGCGCCCGCGTACTGGATGCGGCCCTCGGGTGCGGCCGCGGCGGGGAGAGCGGAGACCAGGCCCGCGGTGAGGGCCGCGGTGGCCACGGCACTGAGGGCGGCCAGTCTTCGCCGGGTGTCTCTTCGGGAGTTACGCATCACTGCCATCTGAGGGGTCCTCCTCGAGTGGTGGTGCGCTTGTGGGGGACACGAGGAGTGGGCAGGAGCATGTCACTTTCCTGTGCCACTCCTGTGCGTCAGCCGAAAGATTGAGGCCTCCACAGGAATTGCACAAGGGTCCTGCAGACAGAAGACGGCGACGCCCTCCAGGCCGGCCTCGCTGCCTGGAGGGCTTTCCTCGCCGCCGGGTGCTCCGGTCAGTCGTCGAAGGCAGTCGCGCGCGTGCGCTTCTCCCAGGCCGCGACGTCCTCCCGCACCTGGTCCAGGTGCCCGAGTACGGCCGTGACCCCGTCGTCGCCCAACGGCAGCCGCAGCGGGGTCTCCTCGGCCTCCAGCGCGGCCAGGATCAGGGACGCCGCCTTCGCCGGGTCGCCGGGCTGGCTGCCGTCGCCGTCGGAGACGAAGCCGCGGGTCCGGCTCACCTTGGCGTACAGGCCGCTGTCCGTGCTGGCACCGGCCCGGCCCGTCTCGAAGAGTGAGGTCCGGAAGGAACCCGGCTCTACGATCAGCACCTTGATGCCGAACTCGGCGACCTCGTCCGCGAGCCCCTCGGACAGGCCCTCCAGGGCGAACTTCGTTCCGCTGTACGCCGAGAAGCCCGCGAAGGACATCTGGCCGCCCATGCTGCTCATCTGCACGATCGCGCCGGAGCGCCGCTCGCGCATGTGCGGCAGTACGGCGCGGGTGAGGGCGGCCGGCCCGAAGACGTGCAGGTCGAACAGCTCGCGCAGTTCCTGTTCCGTCGTCTCCTCGAAGGCGCCGACGTGGGTGCGGCCCGCGTTGTTGACGAGGACGTCGATCCGTCCGTGCCGCGCGACGACGTCCTGTACGGCGGCTTCGGCGGCGCCCGTCCGCGTGACGTCCAGGCGCAGCGCCTCCACCTGGTCGGGGTGCGCGGCCACCAGGTCGTCCAGGCCCTCGGGCCGTCGTGCCGCGCCGATCACGATGTCGCCCTGCGCGAGCGCCGCCTCCGCGATCGCCCGTCCGAACCCACTGGTCGCGCCGGTGATCAGCCACACCTTGTTCATGACAGCTCCTCGTGAATGCGGTAGCCGTATCGGCTTGTTCGGTTTGATCGGGTTGATCGGGGTTATGTGGACTAGCCTCCGGCCAGGGGCGGTTGCCCGTCCAAGACCTTTGGTGATAGCCGAAGGTAATGACGATGGACGTGCATGTGCGGGACCTGCGCTACTTCGCGACGGTGGCGGAAGAACTCCACTTCACCCGTGCGGCCGAGCGGCTGTACGTCTCCCAGCCCGCGCTCAGCAAACAAGTACGGGCGCTGGAGCGGCAGCTGGGCGTGGAGCTGTTCCGCCGCGATCCGCGGGGCGTGGTCCTGACGGAGGCAGGGCTGGCGCTGCTGCCGCATGCGCGTCGCGTGCTGGACGCCTGGTCGGAGGGGGCGGCGGCGGTGGAGGCGGCACGGGCGGCGGCACGCGGCACGCTCGTGGTCGGCATGAGCACCAGCCCGGGCCGCGGCGGCCTGCTCCCGGCGATCCGCTCCCGCTTCACCGCCGCGCACCCGGACACGGTCCTGCGCCTGCGCCAGGTGAGCTGGGAGGATCCGACGGCGGGCCTGGCCGGCGGCGACGCCGACGTGGCCTTCGTCTGGCTGCCCCTGCCCGACGCCGAGCGCTATGCCTGGACGGTGGTCGCCGAGGAGCCCCGCCTGGTCGCTCTCCCGGTGTCCCATCCGCTCGCGGCCCGTGCGGAGGTCGACTTCACGGACCTGATGGACGAGCCGTTCCTCGCGCTGCCGGCGAGTGCGGGGCCGTTGCGCGACTACTGGCTGGCGCGGGAGGAGCGGGGAGGCCGGGCGCCGCGTATCGGGGCGGAGATCGCGAGTACGGAGGAGACGTACGAGGCGCTGGTCGCCGGTCTCGGTGTCTGCCTGGTCGCGGCGGGCAACGCCCCGCTGATCAGCCTGGGGGGAGTGGTGACGCGGCGGGTGCGGGGGCTCTCGCCTAGTCGGTATGCGCTGGCGTGGCGCACGGAGGACGCGGAGCGGCCGCTGGTGCGGGCGTATGCGGAGGCGTGCCGAGAGGTGCCGAGGCCGGCAAGCCCATGACGTAGCATCAACTTTCCTTCCATACCTCTCACTTACGCCAGCGAGGCCACCGCCATGGCAGACAGCGAGACGCCGCCTTCCCCCTCGCCCAGGTCCTCGGACACCTCGCCGCTGATGGACGACGTGGTCGCGGGCGTCGTTCCGGAGGCGGCGGACGCGGACCCGCGCAGACGGAACCGGAAGATCCTCATCAGGCTGTGCTGGGTGGTCGTGAGCTCGCTCGTGCTGTTTCTGACGGCGAAGGGCGCAGAGTGGCTGACCGCGGAGCACAACGCGGAGGTCGCCAACGAGGCCGACGACAAGGTCGACCGGCAGGGCCCCGCGTTCTCGGCGAGCGCCCGGGCGGACACGGACACCTTCGAGGCGACGCTCTTCGACAGGCCTTTCTCCGCCGAGGAGAAAAAGCTGCTCATCGGAGCACGGAAGGACATTGCCCCCTACCGGACTGCCCACCACGGACGAGGCGTCTTCCTCAACGACGTCTGGGACGAGCGCATGGGAGTCGAGACCCGGGGATACGCCCAGGCATGGATGGTGGACATTCTCAGCGACAGAAAAGCCACCCTCGTCATCAACGGCCTGCGGATGAAGGGACTTGAGTGTGTCCCCGCCAAGGCCACCACCGTGATCATCCACCCGGACGGGCGCGTCGGCAACTACGACGGAGTGCTCTTCGACACCGCACGCCCCGACACGCTGCTCATCGCCGACGGGGCGGACAAGCACTACGGGGAACCGTTCTTCAAGCACAAGTCGATCGACCTCGGCAACGGCGCCCCGCCCAGAGGACTGCGGATCCAGGTCACGTCCGGCACGCAGGACTGCACCTGGAAGGCCTTCGAGGTCACCTACGTCGACTCCGACGGAACACACACCCGGGACATCACGAACAACGGCGAGGGCTTCGCCGTGCGCGGCATCGCGGAGAAGCAGAAGCAGGTCTTCGATGTCTCCGAATCCGGGATCGTGGAATGCGCCCCGAAGCCCCCGACGTCCCGGCCCTGCGGCTACAAGTACTAGGGCCGCCTCGGGGCGCCTGGATCGCCGTCAACCGGACTCCTGCCAGCTGTGCGCCGCGCGGAAGCCCGGTGTGCGCTCCAGGCGGCGCCAGCCCGCCGGGCTGTCGGGGCAGTGCGGCACGTCGGAGTCGGGCTGCGCCGCGGCTCGGGCGAGGAGGACCGTGGTGAGGGCCGCTATCTCCTCGGCCGCCATGGCGCGCCCGGTCCCTCGGTCCTCAGTCCCCCGCTGAAATCCTCATGGAAGATTTCCGTGCTCATCAGGCCCTCGCCGTGGTGTGCCCGTCCCAGGGGCTCCACCCAGGCAAGAGGACATCGAGGTCCGCTCGAAGCGGAGTCGAAGGGGCCTGGGCCCTGGCGTCGGACGTTGCGTCAGACGTTGCGGCCGCGCTGGGCGGTGTCCTCGCCGAGGCCCCAGGTGATGATGCGCTTGGGGTGGATGCGGATCATCGCGGTGCCGAAGTACGGGTGCGGCGGCTGGGCGTCGGTCAGTGCCTCGGCCCGGCCGCGCACTTCGATACCGCGTACGTTCCACGGCTGCGTGGAGAGCAGATCGTCGACGACGAAGGCGACCTGGTCGTTCTTGCCGATGTTGCGGAACTTCTTGCTGGCGGTGAGGTTGTGCCCGCCGATGTCGATCGTGCCGGTCTCGGTGTTGATCGTGAACGAGACGGGGTTGACCTGGGGCCGGCCGTCGGGCGCCACGGTGGCCAGTCGGCCGAGGTTCTGGGAGGCGTAGTACTCGAGTTCGTCAGGAGTGAAAGGCATGTCAGCTTCCTTTGGCCTTGGTCTTGGTGTGGTCGGAATGCTCCCGGCCGGGCGCGGGACCCGCCCCGGGCTTCGGGTTCGTGACGGTGGAGGGCGCCGGCGGAGCACGGCGAGGGCGCCCACGAGGGCCGCCGCGGCGGCCAGATGGATGGCGTCCAGGAAGGCCTGCCGTGCGGGACCGGCAAGTCCGCTCTCCCCCCATGCAGGCCCGGGCGGTGATGAGCGGCTCCGGCGACCCGGCGTCGGCCCCGGCCAGGACATGTGCGTTCCCTGCCTCTGGGCAGCACATCACACCCGAGCGCCAACTCCGGTCGTCACGCCTGCGTATGACGTGCCGAATACCGGCATCCGGGAGGGCGTGCCGCTACCCGATGCCCAGTCACACAGAATCCAACGAGAAACGACGGAACCATTGACCCGCTGTCTTCTCGCCCTTACCTTCTGACCGATTGATCGAACCAGGTCCGGTATATCGGACACCCGTGCCGGTAGCCGTGCAGGCGTGAGCCCCCGGTCTCCTGTCCTCACCAGGTGCCCATCCCCCCCTCCCGCAGGCCCCCTTGGAGCAGCAAATGAGCACGAGTCCCCGGCCGGACTCTCAGCCCTCACGCCGACGTTCCCTGGGCAGGGAAACGGGCCCTCCGCCTCAACGGTTGGTGCGGGCCACCTTGGAGCACCCAGGCGGCGAGGTGGCCGACGTTCAGGTCGACACCAAGCAGCCGGAGCCGAGCACCTGAGTTCGTCCGGGCCGGCAGGCACACGAGACTCCTGCTTCCTCCCGAGCTCACGCGCCACCGGCCCACCCTGCCTTCTCCTCCCCCTCATCCCCATCGGTCACTGACCACCGGAGCCCCCCATGCCGTACGTCTTCACACGAAGATGGGCCGGACGCCTCGCCGCACGCGTCCTGACCCTCGCTCTCGCCCTGACCGGTCTCGCGGCCCTGGACGGCCCTGACTCGTCGGCACCGCTGGCGGCCGAGCCGGTCGCGGTCAGTACCACCCAGGCCGGTGTGACCCCGCCGCCGATGGGCTGGGCGTCCTGGAACAGCTTCGCCAGCAGCATCGACTTCGACGTCATCAAGCAGCAGACGGACGCGCTGGTCTCCTCCGGCATGGCGGCCGCCGGATACCAGTACGTCAACCTCGACGACGGCTGGTGGCAGGGCGACCGCAACGCCGACGGATCCATAGCCGTCGACGAAACCCTCTGGCCGGGCGGCATGAAGGCCGTCGCCGACTACATCCACAGCAAGGGCCTCAAGGCCGGCATCTACACCGACGCGGGCAAGCAGGGCTGCGGCTACTACTACCCCACCACCCGCCCGGCCGCCCCCAACACCGGTATGGAGGGCCACTACCAGCAGGACCTGGAGACCTTCCAGCGCTGGGGCTTCGACTACGTCAAGATCGACTGGTGCGGCGGCCGCGTGGAGGGCCTGGACCAGGAGACCACGTACAAGGCGATCACCGCCGCCAACGAGGCCGCGACCGCCGTCACCGGGCACAAGCTGGTGCTGTCCTTCTGCGAGTGGGGCACCGGACTGCCCTGGAACTGGGCGACCGGCTACGGCGACCTGTGGCGCACCAGCACCGACGTCATCTTCTGGGGCCAGACCCCCACGACGGCCATGATGCTGACCAACTTCGACCGGGCCCTGCACCCGGCCGCCCAGCACACCGGCTACTACAACGACCCCGACATGCTGATGACCGGGATGAGCGGCCTGACCGCCGCCCAGAACCGGCTGCACATGGGCCTGTGGGCGATATCCGGCGCACCCCTGCTGGCGGGCAACAACCTGGCCACGATGAGCACCACCACCCGCGACATCCTCACCAACCGCGAAATGATCGCCATCGACCAGGACCCGCGCGGGCTCCAGGGCGTCAAGGTCGCCGAGGACACAAGGAACCTGCAGGTGTACGGCAAGGTCCTCGCCGGCACCGGCAAGCGCGCGGTGCTGCTGCTCAACCGCACGTCGGCGTCGGCGTCGATGACCGTGCGCTGGGCCGACCTCGGCCTCACGTCGGCCGCCGCGTCCGTGCGCAACGTCTGGACGGGCACGAACGCCGGCTCCTTCGGCACCGGATACACCACCACCGTGCCCGCGGGCGACGCCGTCCTGCTGACCGTGTCCGGCACCGAGGCGTCCGGCTCGACGTACGAGGACACCACCACCGCGACCACCCCGACGTTCAGTAGCGTCACCGCGTCGTCGGCGGGCACGAAGCTGGTGGACATCACGTACGCCAACGGCGGCAGCACCGCCCGCAAGGCCACCATCAAGGTCAACGGCCAGTACGCCTCCGTCGTGTCCTTCCCGCCCACCGGCTCGGCCACCACCTACCGGACCGTCTCCGTGCTCGCGCACCTGGCCAAGGGCGCCAACACCGTGCGATTCGCCGCGGTTTCGGGCGGCACCGCCCCCGACATCGACGCCGTCCGCGTCCAGGGGATCCCCGGCACCAACGGCATCGCCCTCGTCGGCTCCGCCTCGGGCCGCTGCGTGGACCTGGAGAAGAACACCATCACCGACGCCACCCAGGCGCAGCTCTGGGACTGCTCCGGCGGACGCAACCAGACCTTCACCCCCACCTCGCGCGGCGAACTCGTCGTCTACGGCAACAAGTGCCTCGACGCGGACAACAACGGCACCGCCAACGGCACCAAGGTCATCATCTGGAGCTGCACGGGCGGCACCAACCAGAAGTGGACCCTCAACTCCGACGGCACCGTCACCAACAACCTCTCCGGCCTGTGCCTGGACGCCTCGAACGCGGCGACCGCCAACGGCACCAAGCTCGTCCTGTGGACCTGCAACGGCCAGAACAACCAGAAGTGGACCACTGCCTGACGATTGTTCGGCGCCCGTGAGGGACTACTGATCAATCCCTTCCTGCGGAAGAGTCGGTCCCGGCCGGCGGCTCCCCCCGCTGCCGGCCCTCCTGGACGGCCTCGCGCCCCGCGCCCCCCTGCGGGCGCGGGGCCGTCCCTTTGCTCAGCGCTCCGGGGTCCATCGGTGGATCAGCTCGTGCTGCGCCAGGTCCTTGAAGTAACGGTGTCGCGACCAGGCGTCGAGGTCGCCGATGACGATGAGGCGCCGACGGGCGCGGGTGACGGCGACGTTGAGGAGGTTGGGCTTCTGGGCGGCCCAGTTCCGAGACCCCACCTGGCCGGCGCCGGTGCCCAGCACCAGGATCACGATGTCCGCTTCCTTGCCCTGCGTGGTGTGCACCGTGCCGTAGCGCTTGGAGGTGAGAGCACCGCCCACCACCTTGCCGAGGCCGTGGACGACGTCGCGGAAGGGGCTGACGACGAAGACGGAGTCGTTCAGACGGCGCTTTCGCTCCGCGGCGGGATCGCCTCCCCCAGCCTCGCCGGGGAACGACCCTCCGGGGAACGGCTCGCCGGTGTGCAGGCGCTCCTGCCGGATCGCCTCGTCGATGCGGGTGCGGATCCGGTCGAGGGTGATTTCCAGGGCCCTGCCTTCCTCCGGGTTCCACTTCTCCTCGCCCGGTAGCGCGCGCACGTCCCACCACACACTGCGCTGCGCCAGCGGGAAGTCGTCCTGGTCCCGGTGGACTCCGTAGACCATCATCCCGTCGTAGGCGATCTTGTTGCTGACGTCGAACATCAGGCGATCGCAGCGGCGGTGCACCCGCAGGGGCGAGCCGAGCCAGATGTCCTCGCCGTCCTGGTCCTTCAGCCACGTGCCGTACGGGTTGAGGCGGTCGGCGAGGGCCTGGACGGAGGAGGCGGCCGGGGCCCACTGGCGGTCCACCGCGAAGTGTCCGGCCAGGCGCCGCTGGCCCGTCCACGGGAGGGTGACCACGGGTTCGAGCTGCAGCGGGTCGCCGACAACGACGGCGCGGCGGGCTCGCCACAGCGCGCCGACCACCTCCTGCGGGGCGGCTTGGCCGGCCTCGTCGACGAACAGCCAGCCCAGGGCCTCGCTGCCCAGCTGGGCGAACATACGGCCCACCGAGGCGAAGGTCGTCGAGACCACGGGGACCACCAGGAACAGCAACTGCCAGGCGGCCAGTACCGTTTCGGCGTCCAGGTCCGCCGGCGCCTGACCTTTGACCACCTCCATCACGGCCTGCAGATTCTTGCGCATGAGCTCGGGCGCGGTGGCCAGCAACGCGCGATGCAGATCCAGGGCCGCGAGGAAGAGTTCCGAGCGCGCCTCGGCGAACGCGGTGTCCATCCAGGGCGCCGACTGCTCCCGCGTCTCCATCGCCTGACGGTCGTCGAGCGCCGCCCCCCATTCGGCTCCCGGCACGCGGTCGCCCCACCGCTCCTTGGCGGCGGCCAGTCGGCGTCGCTCGGCTTCCACTTCGCGGCGTCGGCGGGCCACTTGCTGTCCGGCCTCGTCGGTGGTGATGACCTGTCGCTCACGTGCCTGCTCGCACGCCGTCAGCCGGGCCTCGGCACGCGTGATCGCGCCCCATGCCTGATCCAGTTCCGCCTGGGCGGAACGCAGCGCCGCGTGCCGTGCGGCCCGAGCGGATTCAAGCTCGGCAAGACGGGCGTCCGCGGCCTCCACATCCGCCTGGAGCGGAAGGCGCCCGGCCTCCCAGCGCCGCATGGGCTCGCGGGTGACCAGTCTCCTGACCAGGCCCGGTCTGCCCGCGTCGTGGGCGCGCAGTGCGGACTCCGCTGTCCTGACGCCTTCCTCGCCGTAGCGGACCGCGGCTTCCGCCTGGTCGAGTCGCGTGCGCTCGGCGGCCATCGTGTCCCGGCGCCGGGCGTGCTCCTCCCGATGGCCGGCGAGTTCGTCCTCGGCGCGGCGCTGCTCCTGTTGCAGGAGCAGCAGCGTGTCATGGGCGCCGGACTCGAAGGCCACCAGCTCATCCAGGAGGGCATCGGGGCCCGCGAGCCGGGTGAGCAGATCCGCGATCTCCTGCCGCTCCGCGGCCAGCGCGCGCACGCGGCTGCGGGCCAGGGTGAAGCGCCGGACCGCCTGCTGCCAGGTCTCTCGCCCCAGCGGCGCCGCCGCCTCGGCATCAGGGCTCGTGCTCGTGCCCTGGGTGTTCCGTGAGGAGGCGGAGAGGTGATTGCCCTGCAGCTGCAGGAGCTTGTGCAGGCCCATCAGCGGGCGGTCCTCGCTCGCTTCCGGTCCTGGCCTGCTGGTGCCCTTGGCCTGCTCGCCCCACCAGAAACGCTGGACGAAGTCGGAGCGATTGCTGCGCCGTCCCAGGCGTGCGGCGACAGCACCCCAGGCGTCTTCCTCCAGCGCCAGGGTGGCGGGGCCGGCGAGGTAGTCGGCGCGTCCTTGCCATGCGTCGCCGATCGCCCGTGCTCCGGGGACTTCCAGGGTGACGTTCTCCACCGCTCCGTTGTTGGACGAAGCGATCACGATCTCGAAGCCGGTGAGTTCGGGGATCAGAGGGTGGATGGTGCGTGGGTAGGTCTTGCCGGCGGTCTCCTCCGTGCGCCAGGTGCGCGGCTTTCGGGCGAAGGCGTCCTCCGGCCGCCGCAGGACCGCCAACCGCTCGGCCCGCTGGACCACCAAGGCCGCGATCAGGTCGCGCAGCATGGTCGTCTTGCCGGTTCCGGGTGGTCCGTTGACCGCGTAGAGGCCGCGGCCGTCGTCCGGCCCGAGACTCGCCAGGATGCGGTTGACCGCGAACTGCTGGCTGAGCACCAGCGGCTTGTCGGCATCCGCCGGCCACCGGCCGGGCGGCATGTTCGACGGCTGCACGCTCTCCCAGACGACCTCGGGCAGGCGCCGCACGTCGAAGCGGTTCATCGCGTCCAGATCCGCCTCGGCCCGCAGGTAGTCCAGCAGGGCGGTGCCGGCCTGTCCGGCCTCGAGGACGCCGGCGACCCGCTCCAGATCGTCGGCGTAGAAGCTGTTGAGGAAGACATCACCGCCCGCGTCGTCCGCGTGCCGGGCCGCGACCTGGTAGCTCTTGACGCGGATCGCGTCGGGCAGGAGGGTCTCGGCGACGCCGAGCTGCTCGGCGACCCACCGGGTGATGGCCGCCAGGTCGTACACATCCAGGACCTTCGTGCCCACCTCGGGCGGTGGCCCCTCCGGCTCCGCCCCGCGCTGCTCCGACTCCTCGGCTTCCTCCGTTTCCTCCGCCGCACCGCTGTCCGGACCTTGGCCGGATGCCGCCCTGTCGCCCCGGGTGCGGTCGGTGAACCGGGCAGCGGCGGAATCGATCAGGTCACCGCCGACCTGCTCGATCACCTTCGCGGCCACCGCCCCCGCCACGGGACCCAGCCCGGCCCCCACCGCACCGGCCGCCGCACCCACGACGAGGCGGGACATCAGCCCCGCGACAGGGCCGAGCCCCGACTGCGACTGCGACGACACGGCCCCGGGCACGGGCACGGGCCGGCGATCGACTTCGACCCTCCCGTCGCCGAGGTCCAGCAGTCGCTGCAGCAGGTGCGTGCTGTCCTCGTCGAAACCGGTCAGCCACTCGTCGCTGTGCGGTCCGGGGTGCAGGGTCTGCCCGACCGCCCAGGCACATGAGGACAGGGTGACACTGTCCTTGATCAGCAGCCCGTCCTGGTTCACGGTGAAGCAGAGCACGGCGCTGTCGCCGCCGATCCGGCCGTCGAAGTCCCGCTCGGACTCCGGAGCACGAAACGCCTGCAACAGGACGTCACGTACCTTGTCGACCGCGAAGATCCCCGCGTAGACCGTGTGCTGCCACACGAGGTTCGGCCGGGACCGGGTCCGGCGGATGACGGAGCCGGGTTCCCAGGGCAGTGGCCGATTCGGCCCCACGGCGAAGAGGTTCTTGCGTGGATTGACCGGATCGACCTTCGGTGGGGAGAAGTACTCCACGGCCCGCCAATAACGCAGGATCCGCGCCTGCCGCTGCCGCTCGGCCCTCGATCGATTGACGGCCCCCATCCGTCCCCCCTGTGATCGTCGATCCCCGGGCACCGTAGCAGAGGCCAGGCACGCCCAACCGCGTTGTCCACAGGCCCAGTTGCAGCAGATGGCCGCGGCCTTCGTCGAAGGTGCGGGAAAAACCAGGGGTCCGACCGCGCACGGCCGGACCCCTTCCGAACTGCACCTTCGCCAGATCTACGACGTGGCGATACGGCGCCCGCTACACGCTGCAGCGGAACGTCAGCCACAGCGCTCTCACCTGCGACACCGGGCTCCTGGGAGCTCCAAGTCAGCACAGAATCAGCACGGCCGGCAGGCCCGAGGGTTGCAGGACGGTCAGGAAGGCGATCGCCCCTTGACGATCTCGTGGCCCGGGCCTGGCCGAGTCGCTACGGTTTAGCCATGACCGCACTGCCCGACTGGATGCGCCCGCCGCGCGAGGAAGGCTGGTTCGCGGAGGACCTGGACCGCCTCCCCGAGGCACCCCGCCACACCGAGCTGATCGACGGAGCCCTCGTCTTCATGATGTCGCCCCAGCGGTGGTGGCATGGCCACCTCGTCACCATGCTCACTGTCGCCCTCATGGAGCAGGCGCCCAGCGAGGTCAGCGTCGGCCGCGAGATGACCATAAAGCTCGACGAGCGAAACCGGCCCGAGCCCGATCTGCTCTTGACGACGGCCGCCTACGACGGCGACCGCACCTGGTTCACGCCTGATGAGGTGCGACTCGTCATCGAGGTCGTCTCACCCGAGTCCGCGCACCGGGACCGCACGGTCAAGCTCCGCAAGTACGCGGAGGCCGGTATCCCGCACTACTGGTGCATCGAGGACGAGAACGGCGCCCCCGTCGTCCACGTCTACGAACTCGACGAGCCGACCGGCGTCTACGCGCCCGTCGGCATCTTCCGGGGCACTCTGAAGCGGCCTGTGCCTTTCGAGATCAGCCTGGATCTCGAAAGGCTCATCCCACCGAGGGCCAAGTAGGGGTCAGCACCAAGTCAGCACGGGAACACAGAAGGGGCCGGACTCACCGAGCCCGACCCCTTCTGACCTGCAGATATCCAATGATCTACCAGATGGTAACGAACCGCTCACACATTGAAGCGGAACTCCACCACGTCCCCGTCCTGCATCACGTACTCCTTGCCCTCCATCCGCGCCTTCCCCTTGGCGCGGGCCTCGGCCACCGACCCGGTCTCCACCAGGTCGGCGAAGGAGATGACCTCCGCCTTGATGAAGCCCTTCTGGAAGTCGGTGTGGATGACGCCGGCGGCCTCGGGGGCGGTGGCGCCCCTCTTGATGGTCCAGGCGCGGGATTCCTTGGGGCCGGCCGTCAGGTAGGTCTGCAGGCCGAGGGTGTTGAAGCCGACGCGGGCGAGGGTCGCGAGGCCGGGCTCCTCGGCGCCCACCGACTCCAGCAGCTCCATCGCGTCCTCCTCGTCGAGCTCGGCGAGGTCCGCCTCCAGCTTGGCGTTGAGGAAGATCGCCTCGGCGGGGGCGACCAGGGCGCGCTGCTCGTTCTTGAAGTCCTCGTCGACCAGTTCGTCCTCATCGACGTTGAAGACGTAGAGGAAGGGCTTGGTGGTGAGCAGGTGCAGGTCGTGCAGGAGCTCGTTGCGCTCGGTGCCCTGGACGATGCCGTGGGCGAAGAGCGTGTCGCCCTTCTCCAGGATCTCCTTGGCCTCCTCGACGGCCTTCACCTTCGGCGCGATGTCCTTCTTGATCCGCGACTCCTTCTGGAGCCGGGGCAGGACCTTCTCGATGGTCTGGAGGTCGGCGAGGATCAGCTCGGTGTTGATCGTCTCGATGTCGTCCTTGGGCGAGACCTTGCCGTCGACATGGACGACGTTCTCGTCCTTGAAGGCGCGGATGACCTGGCAGATCGCGTCGGACTCCCGGATGTTCGCGAGGAACTTGTTGCCCAGGCCCTCCCCCTCGGAGGCGCCGCGCACGATGCCCGCGATGTCGACGAAGTCGACGGTCGCCGGGAGGACGCGCTGGGAGGAGAAGATCTCGGCCAGTTTCGTCAGGCGCGGGTCCGGGACGCCGACCACACCGACGTTCGGCTCGATCGTGGCGAACGGGTAGTTGGCCGCCAGCACGTCGTTCTTGGTCAGGGCGTTGAACAGGGTCGACTTGCCGACATTCGGCAGACCGACGATTCCGATCGTGAGCGACACGTTGCGACTTCCCGTACGTGAGAGGACTTCAGGGCTGGGCTGGGCTGGGGCCCGGTCCTTCTTCGATCTTCGGTGCAGATGATGCAGACGCACGGGCCGATCCACCAGTCTACGGCGTACCGGACCGGGCCCCGGCGGCCGAGGGCCGCCGTATCGAACAGGTGGCCAAGGTCCACCCCCGGGCGTGTCTGAGGACCGATTCACCACATAAACCGACCTAGGTTGGTGCAGTGGAGTCAGACAGGGCGCGACCTGCCGGGTATGACTCGCGACGCGGTACGCCGCCTCCGTTGCCGCCGCGGGCGGCACGGGGTGGGGGTGGTGCGGGGCGGGGCGTGGGCGGGTTCGCGCGGGGTGAGCGCGGGTGCGCGCCGGACGGGGTCGGTGTGGAGCGGGGCGAAGGTCGTACGAGGCGCGGCGCGGGCGGGTTCGCGCGGGGTGAGCGCGGTGCGGGCGGTGCGGGGCGGGTGAGGGGTGCGGGCGGTTCGGATCGGTCCGTCTGGCCGCCCCGGTCGTCCGGCTCCGCCCAGGCGGGCGGCTCCCCCCGCCCCGCCCGGTCATCCCGCGCCACCGGATCCGCCCAGCCCGCCCGGTCGCCCCGGCCCGTCTCCCAGCGCCGTCCGGGCCCGGTCCCGGAGGCAGCGGCGGTACGGCGTCCAGGGCCGTCCCCCGCGCCGCAGACCGCGCGCCGGTTTCCCAACCCCCGGCTCACCGGCCTGGGCGGCGGCCTGTTCTGCGGTGCCGTGATGCTGCTGCTCGGCTATCTCGACGCGCTGCTGTTCGGGTCGTCGCTCGCGGTGTACAGCGCGCTGTTCCTGCCGGTTTGCGTGCTGACGGCGGTCTGGGTGCGCAGGGGCGACCTGATGACCGCGCCGGTGGTCGTGCCCATCGCCTTCGCGGTGGGGCTGGTTCCGCTGGCCGACCAGGGCGGGGGGATCGGCGGTCACCTGATGGGGATCGTGACCGCCCTCGCCACTGAGGCCGGGTGGCTGTACGGGGGGACGCTGGTCACCGCTCTCATCGTGACCGTACGAAGGGTCCGCCTGATGGTGCGCAGGGCGGCGGCCCGCCGCCGGTCGCTGTGAGCGTCGACCAGCCGTCCTCCGTGAGTTTCTGAGCGTCCTTGGGCCTCAGACTCAGATGTCCTTGGGCGTCCTTGGACCTCAGACCTCAGATGTCCTCAGCCGCCAGACGTCCTTCAGCCGGCCTTCTCCGCCGCCCGCATCGCCGCTCCCACGATCCCCGCGTTGTTCTGCAGCTGCGCCGGGACGATCTCCGCCTTGATGCCCTCGATGTGCGGCAGGAACTTGTGGGACTTCCGGCTCACCCCGCCGCCGATGATGAACAGCTCCGGGGAGAACAGCATCTCGACATGGGCGAGGTACTTCTGGACGCGCTGGGCCCAGTGCTCCCACGACAGGTCCTCGTCCTCCCTGGCCTTGCTGGAGGCGCGCTTCTCGGCGTCGTGGCCGTGGAGTTCGAGGTGGCCCAGCTCGGTGTTGGGGACGAGGGTGCCGTCGACGAACAGCGCGCTGCCGATGCCGGTGCCGAAGGTGAGGAGGATCACGGTGCCCCGGCGGTCGCGGCCCGCACCGAAGTGCATCTCGGCCACGCCGGCCGCGTCCGCGTCGTTGACCACCGTCACCGGCAGGCCGCCGAGCCGCTCGCTGAACAACGCGCGTGCGTCCGTGTCGATCCAGCCTCTGTCGACGTTCGCCGCCGTACGGATCGTGGATCCGTCGGTGACCACGCCGGGGAAGGTCAGCCCGACCGGCCCCGTCCAGCCGTAGTGCTCGACGACCTGCTGCACGCCGTCTGCCACCCCGTCGGGCGTGGCCGGGTGCGGGGTGAGCACCTTGAAGCGCTCCTGAGCGAGATCGCCCCTGTCGAGGTCCACCGGGGCGCCCTTGATCCCGGATCCGCCGATGTCCAAGCCGAAGATCTGCATGGCCCTACGTTACGACGGCGGACTGACAGTCACTCCCCGGAGTCCGCGGAGCCCTTGTCGGCCCCCGTGCGCTCGGCGATCAGCGCCGCCGCCTCCTCGCGCAGATCGCGGCGCAGCTCCTTCGGCAGGGAGAAGGTGATGTGCTCCTCGGCCGCCCTGACGAGCTCGACGTCGCCGTAGCCGCGCTGGGCGAGCCACTCCAGGACCTCCTCGACGAGGACCTCCGGGACGGAGGCGCCGGAGGTGACGCCCACCGTCGTGACGCCCTCCAGCCAGGCCTCGTCGATCTCGCTGGCGAAGTCCACGAGGTAGGCCTCGCGCGAGCCGGCCAGCTTGGCGACCTCGACCAGCCGCTTGGAGTTGGAGGAGTTGCGGGAGCCGACCACGATGACCAGTTCGGCCTCGGCGCCCATCTGCTTCACCGCGAGCTGACGGTTCTGCGTGGCGTAGCAGATGTCGTCGCTGGGCGGGGAGATCAGCTGCGGGAACTTCTCCTTCAGCGCGTCGACGGTCTCCATGGTCTCGTCGACGGAGAGGGTGGTCTGGGACAGCCACACGATCTTCGACGGGTCGCGGACCTCGACCTTGGCGACGTCGGCCGGGCCGTCGACGAGCTGGATGTGGTCGGGGGCCTCGCCGGACGTGCCGATGACCTCTTCGTGGCCCTCGTGCCCGATCAGGAGGATGTCGTAGTCCTCATTGGCGAAGCGGACGGCTTCCTTGTGGACCTTGGTGACCAGGGGGCAGGTGGCGTCGATGGTGGCGAGCTTGCCGCGCGCGGCCTCCTCGTGGACGACGGGGGCCACGCCGTGCGCCGAGAACATGACGATGTTGCCCGGCGGGACCTCCTCCGTCCGCTCGACGAAGATCGCGCCCTTCTTCTCCAGGGTCTGCACGACGTACTTGTTGTGGACGATCTCGTGCCGGACGTACACCGGAGCGCCGTACTGCTCCAGGGCTTTCTCGACGGCGATCACGGCGCGGTCCACACCCGCGCAGTAGCCACGGGGGGCGGCGAGCAGGACACGGCGGCCAGGCGAAGCAGTCATGCGTCCCATCGTAAGGGTGCGGTCGGGGGGCCGAAGGTCGTGTGGGTGACGGGTTGGTGGCGAGACTGACAGTGGGCTGTGACGGGTTTTTCGCCCCCGCCGCCCCTACCCATTCCCGTCCCCCCGGGGGCTGCCGCCCCCAGACCCCCGCTTCGGCCCTGGACGGGCCTCGTCCTCAAACGCCGGACTGGCTGAGTACGTCAGCCCCTCCGGCGTTTGAGGAGCGGGGGTCCAGGGGGCGGAGCCCCCTGGGATGGGACGGGTAGGGGCGGCGGGGGCGAAACCCCGCGCGGTCCGCCCGGGCCCCCGTTCCGGTGGGCCACGTTGTCAGCGGTGGCCGTTACGCTCGGCGCATGGCTGTGAACACGTCCCCGGAATCGCCCCTGCCCGTCGGTGAGGTGTCGCGGCTCATCGGGGGGTGGATCGACCGGCTCGGGGCGGTGTGGGTCGAGGGGCAGATCACGCAGTTGTCGCGGCGCCCCGGCGCCGGCGTCGTATTCCTGACGTTGCGGGATCCGTCGTACGACATCTCCGTCAGCGTGACCTGTTACCGGCAGGTGTTCGACGACGTCGCCGACGTGGTGAGCGAGGGCGCCCGGGTCGTCGTACTGGCCAAGCCCGAGTGGTACGCGCCGCGCGGCCAGCTCTCCCTGCGCGCCACCGAGATAAAGCCCGTCGGCGTCGGCGAGCTGCTCGCCCGCCTGGAGATGCTGAAGAAGGCCCTCGCCGCGGAAGGGCTCTTCGCGCCGGAGCGGAAGAAGCCGCTGCCCTTCCTTCCGCAGCTCATCGGCCTGGTCTGCGGACGGGCCTCGGCCGCCGAGCGGGATGTCCTGGAGAACGCCCGCCACCGCTGGCCCGCCGTCCGCTTCGAGGTGCGCAACGTCCCCGTGCAGGGCGTGCACGCCGTACCGCAGGTCGTGCAGGCGGTGAAGGAGCTCGACGAGATCGACGACGTGGACGTGATCATCGTCGCCCGGGGCGGCGGGAGCGTCGAGGATCTGCTGCCCTTCTCCGACGAGCAGCTGGTGCGGGCCGTCGCCTCATGTCGTACGCCGGTCGTGTCCGCCATCGGGCACGAGCCCGACAACCCCCTCCTCGACCACGTCGCCGACCTGCGGGCCTCCACCCCCACCGACGCGGCCAAGAAGGTCGTACCGGACGTGGGTGAGGAGTACGAGCGGGTCCGGATGCTGCGCGATCGGGCCCGGCGGTGTGTCGTGGCGTTCGTCGAGCGGGAGGAGCGCGGGCTGGCGCACGCCCTCGCGCGGCCCTCGATAGAGGATCCGCACCGGATGATCGACGAACGCGCCGATCACGTGGCGTCGCTCCTGGACCGGAGCCGCCGCTGCCTCGGCCACCTCCTCGACCGCGCGGAGTCGGAGCTGACGCACACGCACGCGCGCGTGGTGGCCCTGTCCCCCGCTGCGACTCTGAAGCGCGGGTATGCGGTGCTGCAGAAGGCCGACGGGCATGTGGTGCGTGACCCGGGCGAGGTGACGGCGGACGAGGCGCTGCGGGCGCGGGTCGCCGAGGGAGAGTTCTCCGTACGAGTCGGTGGTCCGAGCCGTCGAGGCGACGGTCCGGGTGAGGCACACAGCGATGGACATGGCGATGCTTAGGGTGGGCGAATGACCAGCAAGGTGGAAGAGGCCCTCGGGTACGAGCAGGCCCGGGACGAGCTGATCGAGGTCGTACGGCGGCTGGAGGCGGGCGGTACGACGCTGGAGGAGTCCCTCGCGCTGTGGGAGCGGGGCGAGGAGCTGGCCAAGGTGTGCCGGCGCTGGCTGGACGGAGCGCGGGCGCGGCTGGACGCGGCGTTGGCCGAGGAGGCCGCGGCCGAGCGCGGAGACGGCGGGGACGAGTCGTGACAGCAGCGCGGTTGCTGCCTCAGCGGCGGTGGCGGGTGGGGCTCCGGCTCTGGGTCCGGCTGTGAAGCGGATCACCACAATCGCTCTTTTGTTGAAGCTTGAACTTGTCTCGCGTACTGTCGACGACGACAACCGGTCCCCGGTCCGTTTACGCGGCCCCGTCCGTTGACGCACCCGGTCCGTTGACGCGCACCCCGCACATCCCGAGAAGGTTCACGCATGTCTCTCGTTCTTGACTCCGCCGCCCAGGACCTGCTGTTCCGCGAGGCCCGCACCGCGAACTCCTTCACCGACGAGCCGGTGACCGAGGAGCATGTCCAGGCGATCTACGACCTGGTCAAGTACGGCCCGACCGCCTTCAACCAGACGCCGCTGCGCATCACCCTGGTCCGCTCCGCCGAGGCCCGTGAGCGCCTGGTGCAGCACATGGCCGAGGGCAACCAGGCCAAGACCGCCGCCGCCCCGCTGGTCGCGATCCTGTCCGCGGACAACGAGTTCCACGAGGAGCTGCCGGCCCTGTTCCCGGCGTTCCCGCAGGCCAAGGACCTCTTCTTCAGCGAGCGCGGGGCCCGTGAGAACGCCGCCGGGCTCAACGCCGCCCTCCAGGCCGCGTACTTCATCGTCGGCGTCCGCGCCGCCGGCCTGGCCGCCGGCCCGATGACCGGCTTCGACTTCGAGGGCGTCCGCAAGGAGTTCCTGGACGACGACCACACCCCGCTGATGGTCGTCAACATCGGCAAGCCGGGCCCCGACGCCTGGTACCCGCGCTCCCCCCGCCTGGAGTTCGACCAGGTCATCACGACGGTCTGACCGGTCCGAGCACACGGCGGGCGCCGAGCCCGCGCACACGAAAGGCCCCCGCGGTGTCGCCGGGGGCCTTTCGTCGTCAGCCGAGTCGTGGGCGGACGGTCACTCCGCCTTCAGCGCCTTCGCCATCCGCGTCAGCTGCTCGAACGACGCCGTCCCCGCCACGACGGTCGTCGCGCCCTTCTCCTGGTGCACGAGGGCGTCGTACCGGCCGCCCGTGTACCGCGTCCACGTCCGGTCGCCGATCTTCTCGGTGTCCTTGGTCGCCCGTCCGCCCTGGGTGGCCTCCTCCAGGAAGGTCGCCGGCTTCTCGGCCGACTGCTCGACCTGCACGTACTCCCCGCCGGGGATGTGGAAGCCGAGGTGCCAGGCGTCGAAGTCGTCGCCCTTGAAGCGGACGGAGGTCGCCTTCCAGGAGTCGGGCAGGCCCTGCGGCGCGACCACGGGGTAGGACGCCGCACGGCGGGCCGTGAGCAGCTCGACGCGGTAGTCGACCCGCGGGAGGTCGGGTGCGCCGTCCTCATGGGGGACGAAGAGATAGATGACTCCCGCCGCGAGCACGGTCACTCCCAGGGAGAGGACCATGTTGCGGACCGACTTCTGCTTGCCGTTCGAACCTGCCACGCCCCCTATCGTCGCAGGTGCCCCGGCTGCTCATCCGTGGGGCCCCCTGCTCATACTGCGCGCCCGAGGATAGAGTCAGGGCGGTCACCCTCATCCGGCCGTCGTCGTATCAGAAAGGTGCGCCTCGATGACCGAGAATCATCATCATCTGCCGTCCGAGCTCGAAGTACCCAGCGAAGCCCCCGACCGCAACCTCGCCCTGGAGCTGGTCCGTGTGACCGAAGCGGCGGCGATGGCCGCGGGCCGCTGGGTCGGGCGGGGCGAGAAGAACGGCGCCGACGGTGCCGCGGTGCGTGCCATGCGGACCCTCGTCCACACCGTGTCGATGAACGGCGTCGTCGTCATCGGTGAGGGCGAGAAGGACGAGGCGCCGATGCTCTTCAACGGGGAGCGGGTCGGCGACGGCACCGGTCCCGAGTGCGACATCGCCGTCGACCCGATCGACGGGACGACCCTGACCGCGAAGGGCATGCCCAACGCGATCTCGGTGCTGGCCGCGGCCGACCGGGGGTCCATGTTCGACCCGTCGGCCGTGTTCTACATGGACAAGCTGGTCACCGGTCCCGAGGCCGCCGACTTCGTCGACATCAACGCGCCCGTGGAAGTGAACATCCGCCGGGTCGCCAAGGCGAAGCGGTCCACGCCGGAGGACGTCACCGTCGTCATCCTCGACCGGCCTCGCCACGAGGGCATCATCAAGGAGATCCGGGACGCCGGTGCGCGCATCAAGCTGATCTCCGACGGGGATGTCGCCGGGTCCATCTACGCACTGCGTGAGGGCACCGGCGTCGACATGCTGCTCGGCATCGGCGGTACGCCGGAGGGGATCATCTCGGCCTGTGCCGTGAAGTGCCTCGGTGGGACCATCCAGGGCAAGCTGTGGCCGAAGGACGACGAGGAGCGGCAGCGGGCGATCGACGCCGGGCACGACCTCGACCGGGTGCTGATGACCGATGACCTGGTCGCCGGGGACAACGTGTTCTTCGTCGCGACCGGGATCACCGACGGTGAGCTGCTGCGGGGTGTGCGGTACCGGTCGGAGACCGCGACCACCGACTCGATCGTGATGCGGTCGAAGTCGGGGACGGTGCGCAGGATCGACTCCGAGCACCGGTTGAGCAAGCTGCGGGCTTACAGCGCGATCGACTTCGACCGGGCCAAGTGACCTAGCGCCTGAGAGTTCGGGCACCGCGGATCGTCGGCGACTGCGGGTAGTTCGCGGTTGATCGCGCATACGCGGCAGAGCCGCATATCGACACCGCCCCGTGCCCCTGGGCCGGCATGAAGCCCAGCTGCAGAAAGGCGCCCCCGGTGCGGAGGGGGCGCCTTTCTCCGTGCTCAGCCCGCTTGCGCTATACGGTCCGCCGCCCTCGCGGCCTTCTTCAACTCCATCTCGCGGCGGCGGCGCCGCGCCAGGACCACTCGGCGTTCCGCTGCGGTGAGGCCGCCCCAGACGCCGTACGGTTCGGGCTGCAGCAGGGCGTGTTCGCGGCACTCGACCATGACCGGGCAGCGGGCGCAGACTCGCTTGGCCGCCTCCTCGCGGGAGAGTCGGGCCGCGGTGGGCTCCTTCGAAGGGGCGAAGAACAGGCCGGCCTCGTCGCGGCGGCACACGGCCTCCGTATGCCACGGGGCGTCTTGGTCCCTGTCTCGCACTGGCACCCGCTGGGCCGGAACGGCAGCTACCTGCAGGGACGAATGCGGCGGTTGCAGCACGGTCTACTCCTGACGACGGCTTCGCGAGCGAGAGACGATGCAGCAAGGTCTACCCGCTGTGCGCGCGCCTATGCAGCCAGTTCCGAACCGCTGGATTTCGGGGGGTGGTGCGCGCCGCCTCGGGGCGATCGGGACGGCCGTGGAGCGGGGTTGACGACGATCTGATTCGCAATCGTCAACGATCCAGATGCTTGCGCAAACCCTTGTCGACCTTGCGCTGAACGCGGTCGAGAATGTCCGCGACGAGCTTCCCCCGCTTCGGCCGGCCCTCGATGTTGCCGAGCACGGCCCAGCCGTCGACATGGACGACCGGCGCCCGGGGGTCCTCCGCGTCGAGCGTGTCCACCTCGAAGTTGCCGAGGACACCGCCGCCCGTGCCGCGCAGCGAGACGTTCTCCGGGACGCGGACCTCGACGGTGCCGAAGACCGATATCGCGCGGACCACGACCTGCTGGTACTCGAAGAGCGCCTCACTGAGGTCTATCTCCACGCTGCCGAAGATCGCGTACGCATGGATACGGCGACCCGCGCGCCAGCGGCCCCTGCGGACGGCGCTGCTGAAGACCGCGACCACGTTCTCGTCGGCGTCGGCGGGGATCGCGCCGGGGGCGGGGCGACCGGGAGCGGGCACGTACGGCGCGCGGCGCTCGTGGGCCGCGGGCAGGTCCCGTATGAAGACATCCAGTTCACCGACCGTCTTCGCCGCCAGTACGCCCTCGACGCGCTCGGCGTGCTCGTCGGCGGTGAGGCGGCCCTCGGCCAGGGCGTCGCGCAGGATGTCGGCGATCCGGTCGCGGTCGGCGTCGGAGGCGCGGAGCTCGGTGGCGGCAGGGGGTGCGGTCTGCTTCTGAAGGTCCACGGCAGCAGCGTACCGAAACACGATAGATCGCGATAGCCCCCGTATGGATTGTTCGGTGATCGTCGAACTGAGCCTTACCTCACAAGCTCGCCGTCAGTGGCAGGTTCTACGCTGGTGGACGCTGCCAACGGAGGTCAGCCGCGCTGTCTGTCGAGTGAGGAATGGGCGACATGCCTGAGTTCGCGTACACCGATCTGCTCCCCATGGGAGAGGACACCACCCCGTACCGGCTGGTGACCTCCGAGGGTGTCTCCACCTTCGAGGCCGACGGGCGCACGTTCCTCAAGGTCGAGCCCGAGGCGCTGCGCAAGCTGGCCGAGGAGGCCATCCACGACATCCAGCACTATCTGCGGCCCGCCCACCTGGCTCAGCTGCGGCGCATCATCGACGACCCGGAGGCGTCCAGCAACGACAAGTTCGTCGCCCTGGACCTGCTGAAGAACGCGAACATCGCGGCCGCCGGCGTGCTCCCCATGTGCCAGGACACCGGTACGGCGATCGTGATGGGCAAGCGCGGCCAGAACGTGCTGACCGAGGGCGGCGACGAGGCGGCGCTCAGCCGCGGCATCTACGACGCGTACCTGAACCTCAACCTGCGCTACTCGCAGATGGCTCCGCTCACCATGTGGGAGGAGAAGAACACCGGCTCCAACCTCCCGGCCCAGATCGAGCTGTACGCCACCGACGGCGGCGCCTACAAGTTCCTGTTCATGGCGAAGGGCGGCGGCTCCGCCAACAAGTCCTTCCTCTACCAGGAGACGAAGGCCGTCCTGAACGAGGCCTCCATGATGAAGTTCCTGGAGGAGAAGATCCGTTCGCTGGGTACGGCCGCCTGTCCGCCGTACCACCTGGCGATCGTGGTGGGCGGTACGTCCGCCGAGTACGCGCTGAAGACCGCGAAGTACGCCTCCGCGCACTACCTGGACGAGATCCCGGCCGAGGGCTCGCCCCTCGGGCACGGCTTCCGGGACAAGGAGCTGGAGGAGAAGGTCTTCGAGCTGACGCAGAAGATCGGGATCGGGGCGCAGTTCGGCGGCAAGTACTTCTGCCACGACGTGCGGGTGGTGCGGTTGCCGCGGCACGGCGCCTCCTGCCCGGTCGCCATCGCCGTGTCCTGCTCCGCCGACCGTCAGGCCGTCGCGAAGATCACGGCCGAGGGCGTCTTCCTGGAGCAGCTGGAGACGGACCCGGCTCGGTTCCTGCCGGAGACGACGGACGAGCACCTGGAGCAGGACGGCGACGTTGTCAAGATCGACCTGAACCAGCCGATGGAATCGATCCTCGCCGAGCTGACGAAGTACCCGGTGAAGACCCGCCTGTCCCTCACCGGTCCGCTGGTCGTGGCCCGCGACATCGCGCACGCCAAGATCAAGGAGCGGCTCGACGCGGGCGAGGAGATGCCGCAGTACCTGAAGGACCACCCGGTGTACTACGCGGGCCCGGCGAAGACGCCCGAGGGTTACGCGTCCGGCTCCTTCGGGCCGACCACGGCCGGCCGTATGGACTCCTACGTCGAGCAGTTCCAGGCGGCGGGCGGCTCCAAGGTGATGCTGGCCAAGGGCAACCGCAGCAAGCAGGTCACGGACGCGTGCGGCGCCCACGGCGGCTTCTACCTGGGCTCCATCGGCGGCCCGGCCGCACGCCTCGCCCAGGACTGCATCAAGAAGGTCGAGGTCGTCGAGTACGAGGAGCTCGGCATGGAGGCCGTCTGGAAGATCGAGGTCGAGGACTTCCCGGCGTTCATCGTGGTCGACGACAAGGGCAACGACTTCTTCCAGGACCCGGCGCCTGCGCCGACGTTCACGTCGATTCCGGTGCGGGGGCCTGGGCTGGCGTAGTGCCCGGGGGTGCGGCGGAGACGGATTTTCGCCCCCGCCGCCCCTACCCGTCCCGTCCCCAGGGGCGCTGCCCCTTCGACCCCGCCAGGGGGCTGCCGCCCCCTGGACCCCCGCTTCGGCCCTTCGGGCCTCGTCCTCAAACGCCGGACGGGCTGGAATGGCTGGACCGGTGCGTACGGCTATCCGGTCAACGGCCACGGCGGAGACGTGTACGCGCTGGTCCACAGCCCACGCGGCGGCCATCTCATCACCGGCGACGCGGACGGAATTTACGCCTGTGGCGGACCGACACCGCCCGCGCCCGCTGGAAGGAGGACGTGTCGCCGGACCTGGCGTACGAACCGCCCTGCGGGAGGTGGCGGACTGCGTGATCCTGAAACGGGAATAGGCCCCACGGGCCACGCGCTCTCCCCCGTGGAGGTACAACAATGACGACGACTGCCGACGACGCCGCCCAGGGCTACCGCATCGAGCACGACTCCATGGGCGAGGTCCGCGTCCCCGCGGACGCCAAGTGGCGGGCCCAGACCCAGCGGGCCGTCGAGAACTTCCCCATCTCCGGCCAGCGCATCGAGCGCGCCCACATCGAGGCGCTCGCCCGGATCAAGGGGGCCGCCGCGAAGGTGAACGCGCGGCTCGGGGTGCTCGACAAGGACATCGCCGACGCCATCCAGGAAGCCGCTCAGGAGGTCGCCGAGGGGCGGTGGGACGAGCACTTCCCCATCGACGTGTTCCAGACCGGGTCCGGCACCTCGTCCAACATGAACACCAACGAGGTCATCGCCACCCTCGCGACCGAGCGGCTCGGGCGGGACGTACATCCGAACGATCACGTCAACGCCTCGCAGTCCTCCAACGACGTCTTCCCGTCCTCCATCCACATCGCCGCCACCGCCGCCGTCACCCGCGACCTCGTCCCGGCCCTCGACCACCTCGCCGGGTCCCTGGAGCGCAAGGCCGAGGAGTTCGCCGACGTCGTGAAGTCGGGGCGGACCCATCTCATGGACGCCACGCCCGTGACCCTGGGGCAGGAGTTCGGCGGTTACGCCGCCCAAGTGCGGTACGGCGTGGAGCGGCTCCACGCTTCGCTGCCCCGCCTCGCCGAACTCCCCCTCGGCGGTACGGCCGTCGGCACCGGCATCAACACCCCGCCCGGGTTCTCCGCCGCCGTCATCGAGGAGGTCGCCCGCACCACCGGACTGCCCCTGACCGAGGCCCGCGACCACTTCGAGGCGCAGGGCGCCCGGGACGGGATCGTGGAGACCAGCGGGCAGCTGCGGACCATCGCGGTCGGCCTGACGAAGATCGCCAACGACCTGCGGTGGATGTCGTCCGGACCGCGCACCGGGCTCGCCGAGATCTCCCTCCCCGACCTCCAGCCGGGGTCGTCCATCATGCCCGGCAAGGTCAACCCGGTCATCCCGGAGGCCGTGCTCATGGTCGCCGCTCAGGTCGTGGGCAACGACGCCACCGTGGCCACCGCCGGAGCCGCCGGCAACTTCGAGCTGAACGTGATGCTGCCGGTCATCGCGAAGAATGTGCTGGAATCCATCCGGTTGCTCGCCAACGCCTCCCGGCTGCTGGCCGACCGGACCGTCGACGGCATCGTCGCCCACCGCGAACGGGCCCTGGAGTACGCCGAGTCGTCGCCCTCCGTGGTCACGCCGCTCAACAAGTACATCGGGTACGAGGAGGCCGCCAAGGTCGCCAAGAAGGCGCTCGCGGAGCGGAAGACGATCCGTCAAGTCGTTCTGGAGAGCGGGTACGTGGAGCGTGGCGACCTCACCGTCGAGCAGCTCGACGAGGCCCTGGATGTCCTGCGGATGACACGGCCGTAACCAATGATCACCGCGGCGTGAACCGTGACGCGCGCCGCAGCGTCGTATGCCTGTGGCACCTAATATCTGTGCATGGCGGACGGTGGAGCGGTGACGACGCAAGTGGAAGCGGGCGGATCGACGGGCTTCTGGGCGCCCGGCACACACATCCTGTGGCGGTACCGGGAGAACGCCGGCCGGCGCTTCCACATCGCGCGTCCCGTCACCGTCGTACGGGACGACGCCGAGATCCTCGCCGTATGGCTGGCCCCGGGGACCGAGTGCGTCAAACCCGTGCTGGCCGACGGGACCTCCGTGCACATGGAACCGCTGGAGACGCGGTACACCAAGCCGCGTTCCGTCCAGCGCGACCGGTGGTTCGGGACCGGGGTGCTCAAGCTCGCGCGGCCCGGGGAGCCCTGGTCGGTGTGGTTGTTCTGGGAACCGGGGTGGCAGTTCAAGAACTGGTACGTGAACCTCGAGCAGCCGATGTCCCGTTGGGCGGGTGGGGTGGACTCCGAGGACCACTTTCTCGACATCTCCGTGCACCCGGACCGCAGTTGGCACTGGCGGGACGAGGACGAGTTCGCGCAGGCCCAGCGGGACGGGCTGGTGGACGACGGGCTCGCCGCGCGGGTGCGCGAGGCGGGGCGCGAGGCGGTGGAGGTGATCCGCGCCTGGGGGCCGCCGTTCTCGGACGGCTGGCAGCACTGGCGCCCCGATCCGGCCTGGGCTGTACCTTCTTTGCCTGAGGACTGGGATCGCACACCCGCGCACATGTCCTCATGAGACCCTTGATGCGCCCCCGGGCAACAAACGTAGGATCGTCCTCCGCAAGGGCGCGCAGGGACAACTACCAGAGTGCGCGCCGGGCTTGACCGATCGTCACCGAGGGGCGGCAGGACGTGAGCGAGGGTTACCAGGGCAACGCCGGCAGGGGCAGACCGTCCACCGGCTGCACAGGAACTGCCTCTGGTCACGCGGTAATTCCGTTCCTGGGGCACGTATTCCGGGTATCGGAGTTTCGGCGGGACGAACTGCACGCGTGGCGCGCAGCCCCGGACGGATGGATTCGAGAGGCGTGACGGAGCAGCCGACCTCCTTCGAACGCCCTGAGACGGGCGTGGACCCCGCGGAGACCCGCGGGGCGCTCGTGCGTACCTCGACACCGTCCACGGCGCACTCCACGCCGCCGCACTCCCCCGGCGGCGACGCCCGCGGGGGGACCGCATTACCCGCGCAGGCGCGCGCCGGAGAGACCCCCTCCACGCCGGGCACCACCGCACCGCCCGGCCCGAGCAAGGAGCCCTCAGACATCGCCGGCAACGGCCCCGAGCACTCACAGCCCTCCGTCGCCGCCGAGCCCGACACGCACCGGCCGCGGCCCGTTCCGGAGGCCATACCGCCACAGCCCGGCGCCGAGCAGCCGCAGGATTCCGCCGAGCGGCGCACCGGGCAGGGACTGCCGCCGGGGCGGCCCACGCCGATGCGGCGGGACGGGGACCGGCTGCGCTTCGTGGGCGCCGCCACCCGGCGCATCGCCCGCGGCATCGACCTGGACGAGATCGTGATGGGGCTGTGCCGGGCGACCGTGCCGACCTTCTCCGACGCGATCCTCGTCTATCTGCGCGACCCGCTGCCGGTCGGCGACGAACGGCCCACAGGGCCGGTCGTGCTGCGGCTGCGCCGTACCGACCGGATCCCGGAGGAGCGGGACACCGAGGGCGGCTTCCTGTCCGCGGGCGGGCAGCAGCAGCCGGAGCCGAACGAACTGTCCGAGCTGTCGACCGTCACCGCCGAACTGTGCGAGGTGCGGCCCGGCGGTGCGCTCGCCGAGGTGCTGCGTGGCGTACGTCCCGTCTTCGCCGACGCGCCCGCCGCCCGCGCCGCCCTGCCCGAACTCCTCGGTGACGACGGCGAGTTGATCATCCCCGACGGTCAGCGCGCGATCCTCGCCCCGCTGCGCGGCCGGCGCCGTGTCATCGGCGCCGCGGTGTTCCTGCGCCGCCCGGACCGCATCGCCTTCGAGCCCGACGACCTCCTCGTCGCCGCCCAGCTCGCCACGCACAGCGCGCTCGGCATCGACAAGGCGGTGCTGTACGGCCGTGAGGCGTACATCGCCGACGAACTGCAGCGCACGATGCTGCCGGAGACGCTGCCACGTCCGACGGGCGTACGGCTGGCCTCCCGCTACCTGCCGGCGGCCGAGACGGCCCGGGTGGGCGGCGACTGGTACGACGCGATCCCGCTGCCGGGCAGCCGCGTGGCGCTGGTGGTGGGTGACGTCATGGGCCACTCCATGACCTCGGCCGCGATCATGGGCCAGCTGCGGACGACGGCCCAGACCCTCGCCGGGCTCGACCTGCCTCCGCAGGAGGTACTGCACCACCTCGACGAGCAGGCCCAGCGCCTGGGCACCGACCGCATGGCGACCTGCCTGTACGCCGTCTACGACCCGGTATCGCACCGCATCACCATCGCCAACGCCGGCCATCCGCCGCCCGTCCTGCTGCACCTGGGCGGCCGCGCGGAGGTACTGCGCGTGCCGGCGGGCGCGCCGATCGGTGTCGGCGGCGTCGACTTCGAGGCCGTGGAGCTGGACGCACCAGCCGGAGCGACCCTGCTCCTCTACACCGACGGCCTGGTCGAGTCGCGCCTGCGTGACGTGTGGACCGGCATAGAGCAGCTGCGCGAGAAGCTCGCCGCCACCGCGCAGCTCACCGGCCCCGACCATCCGCCGCCCCTCGAAGCGCTCTGCGACGAGGTCCTCGACATGCTCGGCCCGGGCGACCGGGACGACGACATCGCGCTGCTCGCCGCCCGCTTCGACGGGATCGCGCCGAGCGACGTCGCGTACTGGTTCCTGGAGCCGGAGGACGCGGCGCCCGGCCGTGCCCGGCGGCTCGCGCGGCGGGCGTTGGCCCGCTGGGGCCTGGAGGAGCTCACCGACTCGGTCGAGCTGTTGGTCAGCGAGGTCGTGACCAACGCGGTGCGGTACGCCTCGCGGCCGGTGACGTTGCGGTTGCTGCGCACCGACGTGCTGCGGTGCGAGGTCGGGGACGACGTACCGCAGTTGCCGCGGCTGCGGCAGGCTCGCGCCACGGATGAGGGTGGGCGGGGGCTGTACCTGGTCAATCGGCTGGCTCGGCGGTGGGGGGCGACCCGCCTCAGTACCGGCAAGGTCGTCTGGTTCGAGTTGAACCGGGGCTGAGAGTCGCAACGAGAAGGGCGCCCGGCGTGTTGCCGGGCACCCTTCTCGTTGCTACTGGTCTTCGTCGGGTCTGCCCGGGTCCAAGGTGATCGGATCCGTCGGCTCGTCCGTCGGCGCCGTCGGCGCCGGCTCGGTCGTGGGCTCCTCCGTCGGCGGCTCCGTCGTCGGGGTCTCCGTCGGCTCCTCGGTCGTCGGGGTCTCCGTCGGCTTCTGAGTCGTCGGTTCCTCCGTCGGCTCCTGGGTCGTCGGCTCCTGGCTCGGCGTCGGCGTCCAGGTGGGCTGGACGGCCGCGCCCTGGTCGGTCTCCAGGTCGAACCTGGCGTCCGTCTTGGTCACGCCGAACATGTATGCCGCCCAGATCTGCGCCGGGAAACCACCGCCGTTGACGCGCTCCTCGCCGCCCGCGCCGTACATCTTGGTCTGCGCGTGGGTCTTGTCGTCCTCACCGAACAGGCCCACCGAGGTGACCAGGTCGGGTGTGTAGCCGGTGAACCAGGCCGACTTGTTGTCGTCGGACGTACCCGTCTTGCCGGCGACCTTCTGGCCGTCGCGCTTGGGGTTGTTCGCCACGGACGTCTGCGCCGTACCGTCGTCGACCACGCCCGTCAGCACCGAGGTCACCGAGTCGGCGGCCTCACGGCTGATGACCTCCTCGCCGATCGGGTTCGGGACGTCGACCTTACGGCTGTTGTGCTCGGCCTTCTTGAGGATGCTCGGGGTGACCTTCTTGCCGTGGTTGTCGAGGGTGGCGTACACCCCGGCCATCTGCAGCGGGCTGGCGCCCATGGTGCCCAGGGTCTGCGCGGGTACGGCCTGCTCGTTGGTGGTGTCCATGCCGAGCTTGGCCGCCACGTCCATGACGTACTCCATACCGACGTCGACGCCCATCTGCGCGAAGACGGAGTTGACGGACTTGTTCATCGCCGTCTGGACGGTGATGTCGCCGTAGTTCCTGTCGTCCTCGTTCTCGGGGGCGAAGCCGACCTTGTCGCCGTTGCTGTCGACGACCGGGCGCTTGCTGGTGCCGTCGTAGATCGTGTTGGCGGTGATCGGCTTGCCGGACTGCGTCTTGGCGTTCTCCTCCAGCGCGGCGGCGAGGATCACCGGCTTGAACGTGGAGGCGGGCTGGTAGTCCGTGCGGGTCGCGTTGCTCGTGTAGTGCTTGAAGTAGTCCACGCCGCCGTACAGCGCGACGACCTTCCCCGTCGCGGGATCGACGGAGACCGCGCCGGCCTGGATGTCCGCGTCGACCGGCCGCTTCTTCTTGTCCAGCTTGCTGGTCAGCTGCGCCTTGACGGCCTTCTCCAGCTCGGCCTGCTTCTTCTTGTCGATGTTCAGGGTGATGGTCCAGCCCTGGTCGACGACCTCGGCCTCGGCCTGGGAGCGGGTGATGCCCTCCTGCTTCATCAGCTGGTCCTCCAGCTGACGGTTGGCGAGCTCGATCAGATAGCCCTTCTGGCCCTCCCGGCCGGCGGTGGGCTTCGGCTCCTTCGGTACCGGGAACTTCAGCTCCTGGCGCTCGGCCTTGGTCAGCCAGCCCTCCTCGACCATGTTGTTCAGGACGTAGTTCCAGCGGTTCGTCACCAGCTTCTTGCCGGTGTCGGTCGCGGCCTGCCAGTCGTACTGGCTCGGCGCCTGGAGCAGCGCGGCGAGGTACGCGCCCTGCGCGACGGAGAGCTTCTCGGCGTCGACGCGGTAGTAGGCCTGGGCGGCGGCCTGGATGCCGTAGGCACCGCGGCCGTAGTAGCTGGTGTTGATGTAGCCGGCGAGGATGGCGTCCTTGGACATCTGGCGGTCCACCTTCAAGGAGATGACCATCTCCTTGAGCTTGCGGCTGACCGTCTGTTCCTGGCTGAGGTAGTAGTTCTTGACGTACTGCTGGGTGATCGTCGAACCGCCCTGCGCGCCCTTGCCCATCATCGTGTTGAGCAGACCGCGGGCCGTGCCCTTCAGGTCGATGCCGCTGTCGTTGTAGAACGTCTTGTTCTCGGCCGCGACGAAGGTGTACTGGACCTTCTTCGGAACCTTGGACAGGTCCACGATCTCGCGGTTGACCTTGCCGTCGCGGGCCAGCGTCGAGCCGTCGCTGTACTTGTAGACGTTGCTCTGGCGCTGGGCGGCCTGGGCGGCGGCGTTGTCCTTCGGGATGTCCACGTACAGATACAGCGCGATGAAGGCGCCGATGCCGAGCAGGCAGACGCCGAGGAACGTGCCGAGGATCTTCTTCCAGGTGAAGAGCCGGCGTATTCGGCCCTTGCCGCCTGCGCCTCTGCCGCCCCCCTTGCCCGCGGCCTTGGCCGCTCGGCGGGCCGCGGCCCGGCCGCCCGGCGCGGCCGGGGGGCCCACCACGGTGGCCGACTCGCCGCCGGCTGCGGCCGACTGCATGCCTGACGAGCGCCGGGGCGCGGCGCGGCGGCCGCCATGCTGGCGCGCTCGTCTCTCTTCCGCTCGTCCCATGGGTCCGTTCCGCTCCGCTTCGCTCTTGTGTGCGCTCCCGCCACACAGGTTCGCCGCTCAGGTCAGCTCAGAAAGCTAACACCGGAAGTTGTGACAAAGGCCGGTCGATCCGGGCTTTTGGGGACGTGACAATCAGCACCCATCCCAACGGAACCGACGGCTGAGGGATGCATAGGGTTGCCCGGCCGGGGTAAAGTGATATCACTTAGCTAGACCAAAGCTAACTTGAGAAAACGGGGGACATCACCCATGCCGAACGACAAGAACGGCGCCACGCCCGTCACCGCCGGCGCACCCGACGTACCCGACATGCCCGCACCCCAGGTCCGTGAGTTCACCGCGCACAGCCTCGGCGGCGGGCTCGCCCTGCTGCTGGGCCTGGTCGGGCTGTTGGCCGGCGCCGGCCTGATCGTCGGCGCCACCGCGGTCGCCGGGGCCGGCGGCAAGGCGGTGCTGATCATCACCGGCGTCCTGGTCGGCATAGCCGCACTGCTGGCCATGTGCGGGCTGAACATGGTCGCGCCGGGCGAGGCGCGGGTCGTCCAGCTCTTCGGGCGGTACCGGGGGACGATCCGGCAGGACGGGCTGCGCTGGGTGAACCCCTTCACGTCCCGCACGAAGATCTCGACCCGGGTCCGCAACCACGAGACGGCCGTCCTCAAGGTCAACGACGCCTACGGCAACCCGATCGAGCTCGCCGCGGTCGTGGTGTGGAAGGTCGAGGACACCGCGCAGGCGAGCTTCGAGGTGGACAACTACCTGGAGTTCGTGGCCACCCAGACGGAAGCGGCCGTGCGGCACATCGCCATCGAGTACCCGTACGACGCACATGACGAGGGCGGCCTGTCGCTGCGCGGGAACGCCGAGGAAATCACCGAGAAGCTCGCCTTCGAGCTGCACGCGCGCGTGGAGGCGGCCGGCGTGCAGATCATCGAGTCGCGCTTCACGCATCTCGCGTACGCTCCCGAGATCGCCTCCGCGATGCTCCAGCGGCAGCAGGCGGGGGCGGTCGTCGCGGCGCGGCGCCAGATCGTCGACGGGGCGGTGGGCATGGTCGAGGCGGCGCTCGCGCGGATCTCCGAGCAGGACATCGTGGAACTGGACGAGGAACGGAAGGCGGCGATGGTGTCGAACCTGATGGTGGTGCTGTGCGGCGACCGGTCCCCGCAGCCGGTCCTCAACACCGGGACGCTCTACCAGTGACGGTTCCCTCCGGGGGTTCAACCCCTCAGCGTCGGCCGCAGCAGCGCAAGCAGGTGCTGCTGCGGCTGGACCCGTCGGTGTACGAGGCGCTCGCGCGGTGGGCGGGCGACGAGCTGCGGTCGGCCAACGCCCAGATCGAGTTCCTGCTGCGGAAGGCATTGGCGGACGCGGGTCGTCTGCCGACGGACACCGGGCCGATCCCCCGCCGCGGCCGACCCCCTGGGGGCTCCGCCCCCAGACCCCCGTCGGCCTGAACGGCCTCGTCCTCAAACGCCGGACGGGCTGGGGTGGCTGAGCCGGTCTCGTGCGTGCGGGCCGGACGGGCTGGGGTGGCTGAGCTGGTCTCAGCCCTGCGGGCCGGACAGGCAGGAAGCTGCCGAGCAAAGCTCGCCCGCGCAGGCCGGACAGGCGGGAGGCTGCTGGGCCGGTCCCGTCCGTGCAGGCCGGACAGGCAGGAAGTGGCTGAGCAAAGCTCGCCCGCACAGGCCGGACAGGCCGGAGGCTGCCGGACCGGTCCCGTCCGCACAGGCCGGACAGGCGGGGGGCTGCCGGGCCGGTCCCGTCCGTGCAGGCCGGTCCCGCTGGGAGTTGCGTGGCCTCCGGTCAAGCCCTCGCCCGCGTAGCAGAACCGTGACAATCGGCCCTCACCTGGGCCGTCGTGTCGCCGCCGCAGCGCCGCCGCACCCACCGCCATGATCTACACACCCCGCGTATACATGCGGCGTATACACCCCGTGTAGAGTCATGGCCATGTCCATCGGTCACACCCTTCTAGGGCTCCTGGAATCGGGCCCCCGCCACGGCTACGACCTCAAGCGGGCCTTCGACGAGAAGTTCGGTCACGACCGGCCGCTGCACTACGGCCAGGTCTACTCGACGATGTCCCGGCTGCTGAAGAACGGGCTCGTCGAGGTCGACGGGATCGAGCCCGGCGGCGGGCCCGAGCGCAAGCGGTACGCCATCACCGACGCCGGGATCACCGACGTCCAGCAGTGGCTCGCGACGCCCGAGAAGCCGGAGCCGTACCTGCAGTCGACCCTCTACACCAAGGTCGTCCTCGCGCTGCTCACCCGGCGCGACGCGGCCGACATCCTCGACACGCAGCGCTCCGAGCACCTGCGCATGATGCGGATCCTCACCGACCGCAAGCGGAAGGGGAATCTCGCCGATCAGCTCATCTGCGACCACGCCCTCTTCCACCTGGAGGCCGACCTGCGCTGGCTGGAACTCACCGCCGCCCGCCTCGACAAGCTGGCCGAGGTGGTGACCAAGTGACACCGCCTCCCGGTTCCCTGCTCTCGGCGCAGGAGCTGCGCAAGGCCTACGGCCCGACCATGGCGCTCGACGGGGCCGAGTTCTCCATCCACCCCGGCGAGGTCGTCGCCGTGATGGGGCCGTCCGGCTCCGGCAAGTCGACGCTGCTGCACTGCCTCGCCGGGATCGTGCCGCCCGACTCGGGGTCCATCATCTACGCCGACCGTGAGCTGGCCACCATGAGCGACGCCCAGCGCAGTGCGCTCCGGCGCTCGGAGTTCGGGTTCGTGTTCCAGTTCGGTCAGCTCGTGCCGGAGCTCACCTGCGTGGAGAACGTCGCCCTTCCGCTGCGCCTCAACGGCACTTCCCGCAAGGAGGCCGAGAAGGCCGCCCTGACCTGGATGGAGCGACTGGAGGTCGACGACCTGCGCAAGAAGCGGCCCGGTGAGGTCTCCGGCGGTCAGGGGCAGCGCGTCGCCGTGGCCCGCGCCCTGGTCACCAATCCGCGTGTGCTTTTCGCCGACGAACCGACCGGCGCGCTCGACTCCCTCAACGGCGAGCGCGTGATGGAGCTGCTGACGGACGCCGCCCGGTCGACCAACGCCGCCGTCGTCCTCGTCACGCACGAGGCGCGGGTCGCCGCCTACTCCGACCGCGAGATCGTCGTACGGGACGGCAAGTCCCGGGACATGGAGCGCGTCGTATGAGTGTGGGTCAGTGGGCGAAGGATCTCGGGATGGGGGTCCGGTTCGCCTTCGCCGGCGGACGCGAGGGCTGGGTCCGGGCCCTGCTGACGGCCGTCGGGGTCGGGCTCGGGGTGGCGCTGCTGCTGCTGACGACGGCGGTGCCGAACATGCTGACGGTCCGGCACGAGCGGGAGAGCGCCCGCGCCGACATCACCTACAGCTACACGGATCTGAAGAAGTCCGACGCCACCCTGATCGTCGCGAACGTCGGCACGGACTTCCGGAACGAGGACATCCGCGGCCGGGCGCTGGAGCCCGAGGGACCGAGGGCGCCGCTGCCGCCGGGACTGGAGAAGTTCCCGGCGGTGGGCGAGATGGTCGTCTCCCCCGCACTGAAGAGGCTGCTGGAGTCGGACGGCGCGAAGCTGCTGCGCGAGCGGCTGCCGGAGCGGATCGTCGGGACCATCGGGGAGAGCGGGCTGATCGGCTCGCACGAACTCGCCTTCTTCCGGGGCGGCGACGGCCTCGCGCCGCACATCGACGGCTCCCGGGTCGCCCGTATCGAGCGGTTCGGGGACACGAACCCGACCGAGACGCGGACCGACCCCGTGCTGATCCTGCTGGTCATCGTCGTCTTCGTGGTGCTGCTGATGCCGGTCGCCGTCTTCATCGCCGCGGCCGTGCGCTTCGGCGGTGAGCGGCGCGACCGTCGCCTCGCGGCGCTGCGGCTGGTCGGCTCCGACAGCCGGATGACCCGGCGGATCGCGGCCGGCGAGGCGCTGGCGGGGGCGGTGCTGGGACTGGTCTTCGGTACGGGGTTCTTCCTGATCGGCCGCCAGATCGCGGGCTCGGTCGAGGTGTTCGACGTCAGCGTCTTCCCGAGCTATCTCAACCCCTCCCCCGCACTGGCCCTGCTGGTCGGCCTCGCGGTCCCGGCGGCGGCGGTGCTGGTCACCCTGTTCGCGATGCGTGGCGTGGTGATCGAGCCGCTCGGCGTGGTGCGTACGGCGAAGCCCTCGCGACGCCGGCTGTGGTGGCGGCTGCTGCTGCCGCTGGGCGGCCTCGCGATGCTCTACCCGATGATCGGCCAGGGCCGCGACAACGGCACCTTCAACGAATACCTGGTCATCGGCGGCGTGCTCCTGCTGCTCATCGGCGTGACCACCCTGCTGCCGTGGGTCGTCGAGGCGGTCGTCGCCCGGCTCGGCTCGGGCGGCGTCGCCTGGCAACTCGCCGTCCGCAGACTCCAGTTGAGCAGCGGCACGGCGGCCCGCATGGTCAACGGCGTCGCGGTGGCGGTCGCCGGGGCGATCGCGCTGCAGATGCTGTTCGCCGGCGTGGAGAGCGACTACACGAAGCAGTCCCGGTACGACACCCAGCGGGCGCAGATGGAGGTGGCCATGTCGCATGGCGCCCGACTCGGCCCGGCGGTCGAGGAGTTCCGGGACACCAAGGGCGTCCAGCAGGTCTACGCGCTCTCCGAGGGCTACCTGGGTGAGCGGCGCGAGAACCCGGACATGGGCGCCGAGCTGACCGTCGGCGACTGCACGTCACTGCGCCAGGCGGCCGAGCTTCCCTCGTGCCGGGACGGCGACATCTTCTACGTGACGAACTCCGAGTACGACGGGGACACCACGAAGCTGGCGAAGCAGCCGGGCCGGACGGTGTATCTGGACCCGTCGTACGACGGCGGGCCGCAGCAGCAGGAGATCGCCTGGACCGTGCCGAAGGGCCTGAAGCAGGCTCGGACGCAGGCGGACTTCATGGGCCGGCAGCGAGGTGGCTTCCTCGTCACCCCGAAGGCGCTGCCCGCGGCGGCTGAGCCGGGACTGCGGGGGCAGGTGTACCTCAAGCTCGACCGCTCGGTGCCGGACGTGTACGAACGGGTGCGGAACGCGGCGACGGCCGCGGACCCGCTGTCCTATCCCATGACCTGGTTCTCCACGCAGACGGCCGACCGCTACCGCACCATCCGCACCGGCCTGTTCGTCGGCGCCGTCTGTGTCCTGGCGCTGATCGGCGCGAGCCTGCTGGTCTCCCAGCTGGAGCAGCTGCGCGACCGCAAGAAGCTGCTGTCGTCCCTGGTCGCCTTCGGCACCCGGCGCCGCACGCTGAGCCTGTCGGTGCTGTGGCAGACGGCGATCCCGATCTCCCTGGGCCTGCTGCTGTCCTCGGTGGTGGGGCTGACCCTGGGCACGGTCCTGCTGCGGATGACGGCCACGCCGGTCATCGTGGACTGGACGAGCGTGCTGTCGATGCTCGGCGTCGGCGCCGGCATCGTCCTCGCGGTGACGCTGCTCAGCCTGCCGCCGCTGCTGCGGCTGATGCGCCCGGACGGCCTGCGCACGGAGTAGACATCCGCCGCCCTCCTCGCCCTCAGGCCGTCCGGACCGCACCGGTCCGGACGGCCTGACGCACGCGGTATCCGCGGGCGCAGCCCCGCCGTCGGGCGCAGCTGTCCGGTCGGCCCGCGGCCGGCAGGCACAGCCGAGACGCGGGGCAGGCGCAGCCGAAACGCGGGGCAGCATCGGCCGAAACGCGGGGCAGGATCGGCCGAGACGGCGGGCGCCCGACCCACGCCTGTGCGCCAACCCGGGCACCCCTGCGCCGACCGCGAAGGCCGCGCGGAACTCACCCGCCCGCGCCCAGCACCCGCACGGGCAGCGGACGCAGAGCCTCGCACTCACTCTCACTCTGCACCCACCGATCCCTCCCTCAACGGGACGCGCCCCCGCCCGTCAAGCCGCCCCCTTACTCCTCGCGCCGGCCGCGAAGACCGCACGGGCTCACGCCTCCCCCTCCAGCACCCGCACCGGCAGCGGACGCAGAGCCTCGCGCAGGGCGGACGCCAGTTCCCCGTACTCCGCCGCGCGCGCCGCCCCCGTCCGCATGGCGAGGGCGACGCGGCGGGTGGGGGCCGGGTCGGCGAAGTAGCCGGTGAGGAGTTGGCTGCTGCGGGTCGTCTCCAGCTTGAGGGCGGTGCGCGGCAGCAGCGTGCAGCCCAGGCCGCCCGCGACGAGTTGCACGAGCGTGGACAGCCCCGCGGCCGTCGTGGTGACCGGCGCGTCCTCGCGGCCCGCCTCCCGGCAGATGTCGAGGGCCTGGTCGCGCAGGCAGTGCCCCTCGTCCAGGAGCAGCAGGTTCAGCTCCTTGAGAGCCTCGCGCGGGATGCCCTCGCGGCCGCCGAGCCAGTGGTCGAGCGGGGTGACGAGCACGAAGTCCTCGTCGAAGAGGGGGAGTTCGGCGACGCCGGGCACACCGAGCGGGACCGCGAGGAGCAGCAGGTCCAGGCGGCCGGTGGTGAGCCCCTCGACGAGGCTGGCCGTCTGCTCCTCGTGCACCTGGAGGTCGAGGTGCGGATAGCGGTCGTGGACGAGGCGCAGCACGGTAGGCAGCAGGTACGGCGCGACAGTGGGGATGACCCCGAGGCGGAGGGCGCCGGTGAACGGCGCCCGGACCGCCTCCGCCTCCTCCATCAGCGCCCCGACCTCCACCAGCACCGCCTTCGCCCGTACGGCCAGCCGCTCGCCTGCCGGCGAGAGCAGCACCTTGCGGGTCGTCCGCTCCAGCAGCGTGACCCCGAGCGTCTCCTCCAGCGCGGACACGGCACCCGACAGCGCGGGCTGACTCATCCCGATCGCGGCGGCCGCGTCCCGGAAGTGCAGATGCTCGGCGACGGCGGCGAAGGCCCGCAGCTGCGCGAGGCTGGGCTGCCGCTTCTTGCCCACGGACACGCCGGGCATGCCCTTACCCACGGTCACCCGACCTCACGATCATCGATAGGCACCTCCGATCAACCCGACCGAGTGTAGCTATTTCCCGTATCAATGCGGCCTGTGCCAGGATCGGTAAGGTCCAACCCAATGGAGACACCTGTACCGAACAGGTGTCTCTTTCGCTGCAAGGAGAGCGTGTGCTCACTGTCGGTGACAAGTTCCCCGAGTTCGAACTGACCGCCTGCGTCTCGCTGGAGAAGGGCAAGGAGTTCGAGACGGTCAACCACAAGACCTACGAGGGCAAGTGGAAGATCGTGTTTGCCTGGCCCGCGGACTTCACTTTCGTCTGTCCGACCGAGATCGCGGCCTTCGGCAAGCTGAACGAGGAGTTCGCCGATCGCGACGCGCAGGTCCTCGGTTTCTCCGGTGACTCCGAGTACGTGCACCACGCCTGGCGCAAGGACCACGCCGACCTGCGCGACCTGCCGTTCCCGATGCTGGCCGACACCAAGCGCGAGCTGATGCGCGACCTCGGCATCGAGGGCGAGGACGGCTTCGCCAAGCGCGCCGTCTTCATCGTCGACCAGAACAACGAGATCCAGTTCTCCATGGTGACCGCCGGCTCCGTCGGCCGTAACCCCAAGGAGGTCCTGCGGGTCCTGGACGCCCTGCAGACCGACGAGCTGTGCCCGTGCAACTGGACCAAGGGCGAGGACACCCTGGACCCGGTCAAGCTGCTTGCCGGAGAGTGAGTGACATGTCCCTCGACTCCCTCAAGTCCCGCATACCGGACTACGCCAAGGACCTGAAGCTCAACCTGGGCTCGGTCATCGGCAACTCCGACCTCCCGGCGCAGCAGCTGTGGGGCACGGTGCTCGCCACCGCGATCGCCTCGCGCTCCCCGATCGTGCTGCGCGAGCTGGAGCCGGAGGCGAAGGCGAACCTCACGCCGGAGGCGTACAACGCGGCGAAGTCCGCGGCCGCCGTGATGGCGATGAACAACGTCTTCTACCGGACCCGGCACCTGCTGTCCGACCACGAGTACGGCAGCCTGCGCGCCGGGCTCCGTATGAACGTCATCGGCAACCCCGGTGTCGACAAGGTCGACTTCGAGCTGTGGTCCTTCGCGGTGTCCGCCATCAACGGCTGCGGCATGTGCCTCGACTCGCACGAGCAGGTGCTGCGCAAGGCCGGCGTGGACCGCGAGACGGTCCAGGAGGCGTTCAAGATCGCGTCCGTCGTTCAGGCGGTCGGCGTCACTCTGGACGCCGAGGCCGTGCTCTCCGAGTAGGCCGAACGACGTCGAGGGCCTCGCTCACTGCTGGTGGGCGGGGCCCTCCGCGCTGTCCTGGGCGTCCCCGGGGGCCGCACTCGCGGAGCCCGCTTCCACCGGAACGGCCTTGTCCACGAGCGCCGGACGCGTCGACTGCCGGGGCACCGTCTCCTCCGAGTAGGCCCGCAGATACCCCACGATCGTGTTCGAAACCGCCACCAGCGGTACGGCCACCACGGCGCCGCCGATGCCCGCCACCATGCCGCCGGCCGCCACCGACAGCACCACCGCGAGCGGGTGGACGCGGACCGCGCGCCCGAGGATGAACGGCTGCAGGACGTGGCCCTCGATCTGCTGCACGGCGAGGACGACGGCGAGCGTCATGACCGCGGTGAACACTCCCTGCGTCACCAGGGCCACCACGACCGCCAACGCACCGGAGGCCACCGCGCCGACGAGCGGGATGAAGGAGAACAGGAAGATGAAGACGGCCAGCGGGACGGCCATCGGCACATCGAGGAAGTAGATGCCGATGCCGATGAAGACGGCGTCGATGAGGGCGACGAGGACCGTGCCGCGCACATAGGCCGTGAGCGTCGCCCACGCGCGCGGACCGGCGCCGGCGACGCCCGGCCGGGCCGCGGCGGGCACCAGCTTCAGCGTCCACTCCCAGATGCGCTTGCCGTCGTAGAGGAGGAAGAGCGTCGAGAAGGCGGCCAGCAGAATGCCCGTCAGCGCCTCGACGACGACGGTGACGCCTTCCAGGCCGGCCGAGGTGATCGCGTCGGTGTTGGCGCCGATCGCCTCCCGGAGGTTCTCGGCGATCTCGTTGATCTGCTTGTCGGTGACGTGGAAGGGGCTGTTGAGCAGCCAGTTGCGCAGCTCGTCGATGCCGTCCTGGACCTGGTCGGAGAGGTTGTCGATGTTCTCCATGACCTGCCAGGTCACGAACCAGCCCATCAGGCCGATGACGACGAACCCGAGGATCGCGGTCAGGGCGGTGGCGAGCCCGCGCGGCACACCGCGCCGCCTCAGCCACGCCACCGAGGGCTGCATCAGCGCGGTCAGGAGCAGCGCGATGACGAAGGCCAGCACGACGAGTTGTACGGCGCTGATCACCCGCATCAGCACCCAGACCGTGCCGGCCAGCACCAGCAGCCGCCAGCCGGCCTCCGCCGCGACCCGGACACCCCACGGCACGACCTGTGTGGGGTCGGGCCGGGGCGGCGGAACCGCGGGCGCGTAGTCGGGGGGCCGGGGGACGTGGTCGGCCGGCGGCGGTGGGGTGTCAGCGGCGGAGGAGTCGGACTCGTCGACGGACCGCCGCGCCGGCTGAAGGTCAGCGCTTTCCCGTTCCACCGCGGCACGACGCTCGTCCAACCGCTCGCTCATCTCGGTCAGTCCGGCACCGAGCCGACCGAGCCACCCTGGCATGCGCGACATGATCCGTCCTCTTCCCCCGTCTCTCCTCACCACTCCCCCCGGAGTCGTCCGTCCGACCGTACATGCCCGGGGCCCCAGAAGCGCGATTGCCCCTCACCCAAAGGACGGTGAGGGGCAACGCAGGGTTGAGAAGCGCCCTGAAGGGGCGCGGGGCTGTATTGAATCTGCGGCTCCGCCGCGCGGGCGCGACGAGCCACGACGCGGCCGCAGACGACAAACGACGTATCGCGGCCAGACCAGCGGAGCGCCTAGTACCAGTGGTTGGCCTGCCAGAACGACCAAGCGCCGCAAGGGCTGTCGTAGCGCTCGTTCATGTAGTTCAGGCCCCACTTGATCTGGGTGGCCGGGTTCGTCTGCCAGTCCGAGCCGACGGACGACATCTTGGAGCCGGGCAGCGCCTGGAAGAGGCCGTAGGCACCCGAGGAGGGGTTGACGGCCTGGTAGTTCCAGTCGGACTCGTGGTCCACGATGTTGCTGAAGCACTGGAACTGGTCGGCCGGCACCATCTGGCGCGCCATCGCCTGGATCTGCGCGATGCTGTACGAGCTCTGAATGGGGAAGTCCGCGGAGGAGGAACGGGAGGCCTTCGCCTCGGCCTCTTCGCGCTCCTTGGCTTCCTGCGCCGCCTTCTCGGCCTTCTCGGCGGCTTCCTTCTTCTCGATCGCGGTCTGGGCGGCGGCCTTGCGGGCCGACTCCTCAGCGTCCTTCTTGGCGCTCGCGTCCGCGGCGATGGCCTGCACGTTGGCCTGTGCCGTCAGGGACTCGGTCTGCACCTGGGCCTGCTGGCCCGCGGGTATGTCCGCGAGAAGCGTCGAATCGGCAGCCGTCGCCTGGGCGTCGTTGTTCTGCGCGGTGCTGCCCGAGGCAACGCCGACGACGCTTCCGACAGCGGTGACCGCGGTGGCCGAGGCCACTGCGAATCCCCTGACCGAAATCGGACTCACACGGTTTCCTTCCAGCATCGCCCGCTTCGGTGACCCTGGCGGACGCAATCGTGCCCCTGGCGCTGGCCTCCCAACTGCGGGGTCACGGGAGGCACGGACCCGGTGGGCAACTCCCGTGTAGGAGAGCGCCGCGTGGTAACTCGGGCGGCATACGACGGCGGTATGGAGTTGATGGTGTTGCTGTGATGCCGTACCGCTGGGGGTACAGGTGTGTCGTATGCGGGGCCTGACAGGATGGAGACTCTGCCGCACCCGGACGCCGCAAGGCAATTCTGTGTTGCGTGTGAAAGCTCACACCTCGTTTGTCCCAGGGGTTTTACGGAAAGTCGCACACGCCGAGGCGCCGCCCGGATAGGCTCACTGCCTTTCCGAACGACGCCAACCAACGAGTAGCTACCGCAAGTTGAGCACTTGGGTCAGATCTGCCCGTCCTCCAGCATTTCGGTCACAAGGGCGGCAATCTGGGACCTCTCGGACCGCGTCAGCGTGACGTGGGCGAAAAGCGGATGCCCCTTCAGCTTCTCCACGACGGCGACGACACCGTCGTAGCGCCCGACCCTCAGATTGTCCCGCTGGGCCACGTCATGGGTGAGAACCACCCGTGAATTGGCGCCAATTCGGGACAGAACAGTCAGCAGGACATTCCTTTCCAGTGACTGTGCCTCGTCCACGATCACGAACGCGTCGTGCAGCGAACGTCCGCGGATGTGGGTGAGGGGCAGCACCTCCAGCATGCCGCGCGCGGTGATCTCCTCGATGACCTCGCGGCTGGTGACCGCGGACAGCGTGTCGAAGACCGCCTGCGCCCAGGGGCTCATCTTCTCGGCCTCGCTGCCGGGCAGATAGCCGAGCTCCTGCCCGCCCACCGCGTACAGCGGCCGGAAGACCATCACCTTCTGGTGCTGACGGCGCTCCAGCACCGCCTCCAGACCCGCGCACAGCGCCAGCGCCGACTTGCCGGTGCCGGCCCGGCCGCCCATGGACACGATCCCGACGTCCGGATCGAGCAGCAGGTCGAGCGCGATCCGCTGCTCGGCGCTACGGCCCTTGATGCCGAAGGCCTCCCGATCGCCGCGCACCAGACGGACGTTGCCCTCGGGCGTGATCCGGCCCAGCGCCTTGCCGCGCTCGGAGTGGATCGTCAGCCCGGTGTGCACCGGCATGGCGGCGGCTTCGGGGACGTAGATGTGACCTTCCTCGAAGAGGACGTCCACCTGCTCGCCGGACAGGGTCAGTTCGGACATTCCGGTCCAGCCGGAAGAGTCCGTGATGGCGAGCTCGGCCCGATACTCCTCGGCGAGGAGACCGACGGACGAGGCCTTGATCCTGAGCGGCAGGTCCTTCGACACGACGGTGACGTCGAACCCCTCGGCCTGCAGATTGCGGGCGACCGCGAGGATGCGGGAGTCGTTGTCCCCCAGTCGGTAGCCGGTCGGCAGAACGCTGGGGTCCGAGTGGTTGAGCTCGACACGGACGGTCCCGCCGAGGTCCCCGGTCGGGATGGGGGCGTCGAGACGGCCGTACTTCACCCGGAACTCGTCGAGCAGGCGCAGTGCCTGCCGGGCGAAGTAACCCAGTTCGGGATGGTGCCGCTTGGCCTCCAGTTCCGTCACCACGACGATGGGGAGCACGACCTCGTGCTCGTCGAAGCGGTTCAGGGCGTTCGGATCGGCCAGCAGGACGCTGGTGTCGAGAACGTAGGTGCGCCGGTCTGGCTTGTGGCGCTTTGTGCTGGTCACCACGGAAGGACGTACCCCCTCGGATGAGGTCGGGGAGCGACGGAGTGGAGCTGGACCGGTCGTCGGCCGCCCTGCACGCCTGGCATGGGCCGAAAACCGGCCCTCCACTGCTTCTTCCGTGCCGTGACCGCACGGTAGGGCTGGTGCAAAGGGCCTCCCGGGCGGACGGCTCCGGCGCCGCCCGCTGAGATACGACACCCGTGGTTCGGGCATCGACCTGACTGGCTTATGCCCTCGAACATGCGGTGCCATGCCAGCGCATATGACGACGCGCTGGTGAACTCCTTGTTACTTCTGTCCCGGAGAGGGTGAGTTTCGTCGTGTCCGGATACGGCGGTGAGAGCGCCGAGCGGGGATCAGCCGCCGTAACGCCGGTGCCGGGCCGCGTAGTCGCGCAGGGCGCGCAGGAAGTCGACCTTGCGGAAGGCCGGCCAGAAGACCTCGCAGAAGTAGTACTCGGAGTGGGCCGTCTGCCACAGCATGAATCCGGACAGCCGCTGCTCGCCGCTGGTACGGATCACGAGGTCCGGGTCGGGCTGGTCGCCGGTGTAGAGGTGGCGGCCGATCAGGTCGACGCTGACGGACTCGGCGAGGTCCTCCATCGAGGTGCCCTTGTCATGGGCGTCGACGATCATCGACCGCACCGCGTCGGCGATCTCCTGGCGACCGCCGTAGCCGATGGCGACGTTGACCAGTATCCCGTCGACGTGCGCGGTGGCCTCCTCGGCCTCCTTGAGGGTGGTCTGCATCCCGGACGGCAGCAGGTCGGGCGTGCCGACGTGGTGCACCCGCCAGCGGCCGTCGGCGGCGAGGGTGCGCACGACGTCCTCGATGATGCCGAGCAGCGGGACGAGCTCGTCCTGCGGCCGGTCGAAGTTGTCGGTCGACAGCAGCCAGAGGGTGACGACCTCGACGTCCGTCTCGGAGCACCAGCCGAGGAACTCCTCGATCTTCTCGGCGCCCGCCCGGTGACCGTGCACGGTGGAGGAACCCGCGGCCTTCGCCCAGCGCCGGTTGCCGTCCATGATGACGCCGATGTGCTTGGGCACCTGAGCGTGGTCCAGGTGACCCTCCACCCGGCGTGCGTACAGCCTGACCAGCAGGCCGCGCAGCTTGTCGCGCAGGTTCACGTGATTGTCAGCCCCTCCGTACGGATCGGACAGGCGCGTGGCGCTGCGCGCGGCGCAGGCGAGGTTGGTTCCTGTCCCTATGGCGGTCCCCGGAGGCGAAGCCTACCCCTGCGGGGCCTGGGCCGGGTTTACGGGGTGCGACGGGCGGGGGCACGCGGGCACAAAAAACGGGCCGGTCCGTGGGGGGGAGACGGACCGGCCCGAGGGGGGGTTTCCACCATAACCCTTCGTGAGGGATGCTGCGCGCATCGGCGTGCCACAATCACTCTCCGAAGTCATTCGGCGACGGCCCGGTGGCCACGACGGGGCCGTTTCGTGGCGGATTCACGACGTGCTCGAAGCCGATTCCCAGGGGAAACGCGTCGGATGCGGCCGGATCCGGAGGGTTTGCCGCATCTTGGGTCGCGCTCGGCGACTTGTCCGCGCTTCCCTCCCCCGGGTGACCCCGACCGCGAACGCCCGCTTGACGACGCACAAGATTGCGCACGGAGGGCGTGAGTTCGATGCGATGCGCGTCCATCAGGGGTGCGCACGGGGGCACGGCACCGCGCAGCCCCCTCCGCTGCGCGGCACCGCCGCGAAGCTTTGCTTACGCGAATTACCTTGGTCTGAACTTACGTGAGGGCCGAAGGGAAAGCGAGTCGGCCGCCATAACAATGTGGAAAAGGTGAGGCTTCCTTTGATGCGCAGGGGGCGGAAGCTCTTCGCGCACGGATGCACGGTTTGCACGACTTGGCCCGCCTGCGCGCGGCGCACTCAGGTGTGGGACTTGCGTGCCTCGAAGAGATGGCGGGTGCTGTGCGCGACGAAGGGGCCGTCGGTCCGGATCCGCTCGTGCAGGGCGCGCAGTCGGGGTCGGTACGCCTCGACGGTGAAGCCGGGGACCATCCACACCACCTTGCGCAGGAAGTGGACGACGGCCGCGATGTCGTGGAACTCCATGCGCAGCCGCTCGGCCCGCACGTCGACGATCTCCAGACCGGCCGCCTCGGCGTCGGCGCGCTCGCGGTCCGGGTGGCGGGCGGCGCTCTGCCCCTGCGGCAGGGGGCCGAGGAAGTACTCGACCAGTTCGAAGGCGCTGCGCGGGCCGACGTGTTGGGCGAAGTACGTGCCGCCGGGCTCGAGGACGCGGGCGATCTCGGCCCAGTTCGGACTGACCGGGTGCCGGCTGCTGACGAGGTCGAAGGTGCCGTCGGCGAAGGGCAGCGGGGCGTCCTCGGGTGAGGCGACGACGGCGACGCCGTGCGGGCGGAGGAGGGCGGCGGCCTTGGCGGTGTTCGGCGGCCAGCCCTCGGTGGCGACGGTGAGGGCGGGTGCCTCGGGGGCGGCGCGGCGGAGCGCGAAGTCGAGCACCTCGCCTCCCCCCGTCTGGATGTCGAGAGCGGCGGTGGAGCGGGAGAGCCGCTCGGCCAGGGACGCGGCGTACCCCCACGACGGCCGTGCCTCGGTGGCCCGCCCCTCGAACCAGGAGAAGTCCCAGCCCTCGGTGGGCACGGCGGCGCCTTCGGCGACGAGGTCTTCGAAGGTGCGGGTGTGCTGCGGCTGCGGCTCCTTCATACGCTGATCGTCTCAGGGAGAGCTGCGAGGGCGCCGCTCATTTTCCGGGGGCGGACAGCACCAGCAGTACGTGTTCGTCGTCGCCGTGGTGGACGGTGCCCGCGCGCTGGAAGCCGTGTCGTTCGAGGAGTCGTACGGATGCGGTGTTGCCGTGGATGGGGTCGGCGTACAGCGGACGGGTCCGCTCCAGTGCGAGGAAGAGGGCGAGGGCCTTGGTGCCGACGCCCCGCCCCCAGTAGGGCCGCCCGAGCCAGTAGCCGAGGAAGCGGCGGTCGCCGTCCCACCAGGAGACGACGCTGCCGGCCACGTCGTCGCCCACCAGGACCGTCCGCACGAGGCAGGTCTCGTCCCCGAGGACGTTCTTCCTCCAGTGCTTCAGGAAGGCGTCGCGCGGCCGAGGGGTGAATCCCGACCGCCGGACGGCTTCCGGATCGTGCTCTTGGGCGAGGAAAGTCTCGAGGTCGGCGTCCAGCACGTCTCGCAGACGTACGTCCGTGCAGTCGTCCGTGCAGCCATCCGTGTGGTTGCCGTCGCTGGGTTCTTCGCGCATGTCCAGGAGTGTGGCAGGAGCCACTGACAACGCCCCTGGGCCGACAAGCGGTCTGAACGCTCTACGGCACCAGGGGCCGTACTTCCTCGGCGGCGAACCGCACGAACCCCTCCGGGTCGGGCTCGTCCCCCGTCGGCTGCAGCACCACGGTGTCCGCACCGGCGTCCGCGAGCCGCTGCACGGCCTTCGCGACGGCGCCGGCGTCCCCGGCGACACCGAGGTCGGGCACGGATCCGAGCCCCTCGGCTTCGAGTTCGGCCTTGAGACGGGCAGGTCCGTCGGGCCCGGTGGCGGTCAGGAGGTAGACGACGACCGGGTGCGACGCATCCCCGGTACGTCCTGCCGACTCCCGCCCCTCGTCGATGAGTTGCCGTGCCCGCCGTAGCCCCTCCGGCGAGGTCGAGGCGGTGAGCAGCGTCCCGTCGGCGGCCGCACCGGCGAGCCGCAGCGAGCGCGGCCCGGTGACCCCGGCGATGACGGGCACCGGCTCGGCGGGCGGCCAGTCCAGGGCGACGTCGTCGAGCTTGACGTACCGGCCCTCGACGGTCACCCGCTCTCCGCGCAACAGGGCGCGCAGCACATCGAGATGCTCGCGCAGCAAGGTCACCGGCGACTCGACCCGGGCCCCGACCTGCCCCATCCAGTCCTGCACACCGTGCCCGACGGCGAGGATCGGACGGCCCGGGAACATCCGGTGCAGGCTCGCGGCCTCCATGGCGGTGATGGCGACGTTCCGCAACGGGACGGGGAGGAGCCCGATGCCGACGCGCACGCGCTCGGTCCACGCGAGGGCGGCGGCGGCCGTGGAGATCCCTCCCTCCCGGAAACAGTCCTCCCAGAGCCAGAGTTCGTCGAGGCCCGTCTCGTCGGCGAGGCGAGCGACGGATCGGAGTCGCTCGGGGGCGAGTTGGGGGCGGAAGATTGCACCGAGTCCGGTCATGGGGTTCTTCCTACCCCGCCGGTACTCGGCGGACAACAGAATTCGAAACGGCCCCAGGAGGTGTCCGAGCATGGGACGACGGTGGCGTGACGGGCGGGGGACGCTGGTCGTGCACGGGGAGCGGGGGGACGTCTCCGTTCCCCTGGAGGTCGCGTCGTCCTACCGGGCCCGTACGAAGGGGCTCCTGGGGCGTGACTTCGTCGACGGGGCGATGCTGCTGACGCCCGCCAGTGGCGTGCACACCTTCCGCATGCGCATCGCCATCGACGTCGCCCACCTCGACCGCGAACTGAACGTCATCGCCGTGGGCACGATGAAGCCGGGGCGCTTGGGGCTGCCCCGGCTTCGTTCACGGCATGTGCTGGAGGCCGGGGCCGGGGCCATGGCGGAGTGGGGGGTGCGGGTGGGGGTGCGGGTGTCGGTCGAGGCCGGGTGACCGTCCCTCCCTCTCACTCCCCCGGGTTGTGCAGGTCCAGCGCGCCGTCGAGGCGGAGGTGGGACGCGCCCTCCCTTCGCAGGGCGTGTACGCGCACCCGCTCGCCCGGCAGCAGGGCGACGAGCGTCAACGGGCCCGTCACCTCGCGCGTGCGGGACGGGGGCGGGGCCGGCGCGGGCACCTGGGGCAGGTGCTCGATCTCGATGAGTTCGGCCTCGCCGGTCACCAGGAGCTCCCACACATGGACGAGTTCCGGTTCCGCTTCGTCCTGGCCGCCGCTCGGGCCGCGTCCTGTGTGGACGAGGGACTCGGATTCGGCGACCACGGCCATCGGGGCCCCGGCCAGCGCTTCCTCGACGGCGGAGCGGTCCGACAGTTCCAGACCGACGATGCCGCCGCCGAGATGGTCCGGTCGGTTCCAGGCGCCGGCCTCGTCCCGCAGCGAGTGGTACAGCTCTTCGGCCGGCAGACCGTCGTGCCTGCGGTGCAGGAGGAGTACGAATCCGAGGGCGCCGTCGATCCACACGTCGGCGACGTCGACCGGCCCGGACGCGGTGCGGCGCCCCAGCCGGAGGGCGGTCGCGGCGATGTCGGCCAGTGGCTCTCTCATGGTGCCTTGCCTTGCTTCCTCGTGGGGGGACGCGATTGCGGAGCCGCGGGGGGGGGGGGGGGGGGGGGGGGGGGGGGCCCGCGCCGGGGGGGGGGGGGGGCGACGCGGGGGGAAATGGGTGGGCCCAGCGGGA
>NZ_JBIWIY010000011.1:228629-300939 GCF_044764885.1 Streptomyces sp. NPDC093591 | reverse complement strand
GCCCCCCCGGGGGGGGGGGGGGGGGGGGGGGGGGGGGGGGGGCCGGGGGGGGGGCGGGGGGCTGGGGGCGGGGGGGGGGGGGGGGTGGGGGGGCGGGGGGGGGGGGGGGGGGGGCCCCCCCCCCACCGCGGTCAGGGGTTACTTGGCCATACAGGAGTAGGACATGTCGGCCACGTATCCGTTCCAGCCCGAGACCATGACCGCACCGTAGGTCCAGATCCTCGTACCCGGTTTGACCTGGATGTTGTAGTGGACGGCCCATCCGATCTTGACGGGGTTCTTCCAGGTGGCCTTGGCCTGGAGCTTGCGCATCTTGCCGCGCCTGCCCGGGGGGACACCGTGCGTCTCCGCGTACGTGGCGTTGGTGAACACCAGGTAGCGGTTGGCGAATCCCATGATCTGGACGTTGATGTAGTAGCCCATGTAGCGGTAGCCGTTGTGGGCGATACCGCCGCCGCGCCGCTGGACGATGATGCGCATGCCGTAGCCGTTCTTGATCCGGCGCTTGCCGCACTTCGGGCTCATGCCGTCGGTGTCGGTGGCGTTGCACGGGTCCGCGTTGGAGTAGTCGTACGCGTTGGCGGAACCGCCCGGCACCGGGTCGGGCTGCAGGAAACGTCCCCGGGTGGGGTCGTAGAGGCGTACGCCCATCAGCGTGAGGCCGGTCAGGGTCTCCGCCGAGCGCTGCTTCTCGCCGAGCCAGCCGTACCGGGTCGCGGCCTGGCCGGCCCGGGGGTTGCCGTACTCGTCGTTGTCCAGCGCCACCGGCGCCTTGGTGGTGTCCAGCGGAAGCTGGAGACTGACATCGCCGTGCAGGTCGGTGAGGTGCAGAACGGTGTCGCCCGTCTTGCCGGTGGTCGCCGCCAGTCCTCCGGTGACGGACTGGATGTTGCGGGTGACGGCCCCGGTGGTGGTGTCCTCGACGATCCAGCGCGGGGTGTCGTCGTCACTGTCGTAGTGGTTGACCTTGGACGCGGTCTGCGTCCAGGACGTGCCGCTGCCCTGTTCCACCGTCCAGGAACGGAACCGCAGGTTGGCGTCGAGCTTCCAGGTCTGCCGGCTGCCGCCCGAGGTCTGGCGCTGGGCCAGGTTGTTGGCGTAGTAGGCGATCGTGCCGTGGCCGGGGGCGGACGTGGTGCGGCCGAGCGCGTCGTACACCCAGCCGGAGCCGGCGATCCGGTCCGCGCTGTCGTAGGCGGTGGTCTGGGTCGTTCCTCCCGTGCTGGTGCAGTCCTGGCCGGGCGCCGAGACGGCGGTGGTCAGGGTGGTGCGGTTGCTGCGCTTGTCGAACCCGTAGGCGCGACGGGTGCAGAGGGTGTCCGCGGTGTCGTCGACCGAGGTCAGCCGGCCGGCCGCGTCGTAGGTGTAGGACTGGTCGGACCAGCCCGCGTTGGTGGTCACCTGGCCGTGCGCCGATTCCGTGGCGCGGTTGGAGTAGACGACAGTTCCGTCGCTGTCCCGGGTGTAGACGCGGGCGACGGCGGTGCCGGTCGGGTCCTTCTCCTGGTTGAGGGTGTAGCCGCCGGGCAGGGTCTCGCGGACCACCGAGCCGTCGGCGTCGTAGGACGTGCGGAACACACCGGCGACGGAGTCCGTGACGGAGGTCGCCAGACCTCGGGGTTCGGCGCTGTCGTCGTAGGTGAAGGTGGTGGTCGACGGGACGGAGTCGGTCACCTTGACCGGGCGGTCCAGCTTGTCGAACTGCATCGTGCTGACGCCGCCGTCGGCGTCGGTGTACGAGATCTGCCGGCCCAGCTTGTCGAAGGCACGCGTGATGGTGCCGCCGGTGGTGGACACGGTCTTGACGGGGCGCCCGCTGTCGGGGTCGTACTCCGTCGTGACCTCCGGCACGGCCGCGCCCAGTCCACCGGTGACCGTGGACTTCACCGGGCGTCCGGCGCCGTCATGGGTCGTGGTGGTGGTACGGGTCACGCTGCCCGCGGTCTCGATCGCCTTCTCGGAGTTGCCCCACCAGTCGTACTCCACGGTGGACGTCACGAGCTGCGTGGGGTTGGTGCCCCCGCCGGTGATCGTGCCGGCCGGTCCGGTGGAGCACACCAGGTCGGCCCACTCCGGGCGGCCCGCGCAGGCGCCGGTGCCGGTGGCGGACCAGTAGGTGGTGACCCGGGTCGCCGCGTCCGTGCCGGTGGCTCCCGGCGGGATCTCCTTGCGGACGTGGCCCTGGCTGTCGTACTCGGTGGTCGTCGTCAGGGCCAGTCCGTCCGGGTCCTGAACGCTCTTGACCGGCAGGCCGCTCGCCCAGTCGTAGACGGTCTGGGTCACCCGCTTCTCGCCCTGGACCGTGGGGTGTTCACGCACCTCGACACCGTTGGTCGTGCGCGTGATCTGGTCCTTGACGGCGGCGGTGCCGTCGGTCGGGCGGCCCTCGTCGTAGGCGTGGACGGTCCAGGAACGGCCGATGACGGAGGTGCCCGCGGACACCAGCGTCGTGGTGCCGGACTTCAGGTCGGCGGTGAGGTCGAGCCGGTGCAGAGGCCCGAACTCCTCCAGCTTGCGGGTGCCGTCGGCGTCGTAGATCCGGCGCGTGGACAGCAGCTCCGCGCGCTCGGCGGCGGTGAGCCGGGCGATGCCGAGCTCGGCCTGGGCCGCACGGTCGTCGGCGGTGAGGCCCAGCGCCAGGGAGCGGTTGCCCGCGCTCAGTTCGCGGACCGTGTTGCCGAAGCGGTCGTTCTCCACGGTGCCGATGTGACCGCCGGGCGACACCGAGTTGACCGCGGCGCCGGAGACGCCGAGGTACTGGACGGAGGCGCGCCGGTAGTCACCGGTGGCCAGGGCGGTCCCGGTGTGCGAGGCCGGTACCGAGTCGGCCGGGAAGACGGCGGTGGCGTCGGTCGGGGCGTCGGTCTGGCCCCACGCCTTCACATCGCCCGCCCCCATCGGGTACGGGGCTTTGGTCCCGGTGAGCGGAACGTCGTAGACGATGCTGGTGACGGCGTCCCCTTCGACGACGTCCGCCGTGCCCTGCTTGAGCGCGGGGCGCGACGCCTTGAGGAGCATGCCCTCACCGGCCGCACTGCTGGAGCCGGCCTTGCCGTAGGTGAAGGTCCACGGCAGGTCGCCGGCCGCGCTGTACTTGATGACGCGGCCCGCGGTGTCGTAGTCGTACGACGTCTTCAGCGCCGGGGAGACCTGCGGGTTCCACGTCTGCCGCAGACGACCGGTGGAGTCGTAGGCGTACGTCTGGACCGCCTTGGCCGTCGCGGCGGAGGCGCCCGGCTCGGTGGAGAAGAAGCGGATCTCCTTGACCCGGCCGGTGTAGTCGCCGAAGGAGTCCAGGGTGGCGGTGGTGGCCGTGGCGTAGACGAACTCCATCACCCGGCAGCCCTTGGTCGCCGGGGTGGTGGCGCAGGTGGCCGGGGCGACGGCGGAGGTCTGGGCGACGACCCGCTTGGGCCGGGCCAGCTTGGTGCCGTCGACGGTGACCGTCTCCGAGGTGATCGTCGTGGTGGAGCCGGTCTTGCCGTCCAGCTCGGTCGACGACACGTTCCACACCGGCAGGGCGCTGTCCAGCTTGCTGAACACCGTGGCCGTGCCGTCGGTGTCGGTGAGCGTGAGGTCGCCGGTGAGGCTGCCGGTGAGGGTCAGCTTCTGCGCGCCGGGCTCGGCGACCCAGGCCGTCTTCGCCGCGTTCGCGGTGAAGTGGACGACGTCGTTGTTGTTCGACACCACGTCGAGGGCGGTGTCGGAGACCTTGCGGACGTAGGCGTAGTCCGAGCCGGTGGTCTCGGCGGAGGTGCCCGCGGACCACTCCTTGCCGAAGATCGCGACCTGGCCGTCCGCCTCGGCGTGCGCGTCGGGCTCCCGGGAGGACGCCGTACGCGAGAGCGACAGGTCGAAGTACGACGCCTCCAGCTCGTTGAGCGTGAAGTCGCCCGTGAGGAGGTTCACGGCGCCGGGGCCCACCCGCGTCGGGGCGGCTCCCTGGGCGTTGCGGTCGACTACGACGGTCAGCGGCTGGGTGCTGCCCGAGGCGCTGTTCGGCCCGGTGAAGTCGGCCTTGATCTCGACACTGCCGTCCGGGTCGACGGTGTTGGTGGCGGTCCACACCAGCGTCGCGTTCTTGCCGCCGGTCAGCGCCACCGGCCAGGCGGTCAGCGCGGCGCCGCCGGACGTGACGTCGCCGGCCGGGATCTTCGTCCAGTCATCGGCCTCGGAGCGGCGCCAGGAGAAGGAGACGCTGTCGTACTTGCTCGCGTCGGCCTCGGCGACCAGCGGCAGCCGGCGCGCGGTGCGCTCACCGTCGGACGGCTGGAGGAAACCGCCGGGTCCGGCGTGGAAGGTGTACTCGATCGCCTCGGACTTGTTGTCCGCCTTGTCGACGGCGCGCACCTGGAGCGTGTGGGTGCCGTCGTCCGGCGGAGTGACGGAGACGGCCTTGTCGGCGCTGGAGCCGCCGGTGGCGACCTTGGTCCAGGTCACGCCGTCCAGCGACCACTCCAGCCAGTTGTGGCCGGAGGCGGGCGGGGTGACGGTGAAGGTGCCGGCCTGGCCCGCACCCTTGACCCACGCGGTGGACGGGTAGTCCGTGGAGGTCACCTTCGCGGGGGCCGAGGGGGCACTGGTGTCGACGGTGAAGGTCTTCCACGCCGACCAGCCGGTGTTGTAGTGCGACCCGTCGTACGGGGACGTACGGAACTTGTACGTCTTGCCGTCGGCCAGCAGCCCGGAGGGCACGGTCACCGAGGCGACCTGACCCGAGGGCACGTACTTCGACACGATGACGTCACCCACCTGCGTGTTGGTGGCGTTGTCGTAGATCTGGAAGGTTCCGTTGACCTTGTCACCGTCGGAGTCGACGAAGGTGTCCCGCAGCGTCGGCGTGGTGGTGTTCACCATGTAGGCGCCGCTGTAGGAGAAGTACGGCGGGCCCGCCTCCTGCTTGGTGCCGGTGCGCGGCCGGTAGTTGTAGTTGACGACCAGCTTCGGCGGGTTGGAAGCGGCGTTGGCGGAGTTGACGCGCTTCCACTGCGCCACCACGGACTCGCTGGAGGCGCGCAGGCCCATGTGGCCGCGGGTGGCCTTGGCCGACGCCCACTCCTGCACCAGCGTGCTCACGTCGGCGTTGATCCAGCCGTCCGGCTGCGTGGTGCACGAGGCGTTGCCGCGGGTCTCGGTGGAGGTGGCCTTCTTCGCCGTCCACGTCGGCTGTGCCGTCCAGCGCGAGGACGTCGAGGCCGCGCCGGTCGACCACACCTCCCACGGGTAGAGCGCGCAGTCGGTGTTGTTGCCCGAGTGGAAGTTCCACAGGCTCAGCTTGGCGCTGGACACCAGGGCGTCCTGGATCGGCGTGGTGTTCCAGGAGATGAAGGAGCGCGCCGTGCGCGGGGTGCCGTCGGCGTTGGTCGTGCCCGGGTTGCCCAGATCCAGCTCGGTGTCGGTGGACCAGTCGACGGTCTCGCCCTGCTGCACGTAGGTGTCGAAGACGTTGGACAGCGAGGAGGTCGACGGGTCGACGGTGACGGGGTACCGGGTCTTCGGATCGGCGAGGAAGTCCGCGTCCGGGGTGACGACCAGGTCGACCGAGGAGCCCTTCCCGACGACCTTCAGCCCGACCTTGGCCTTGTGGGTGTGCTCACCGGACCGCTTGTCGACGGTGGAGTCCCACATCACCGGCGCGGGCATGACGGCCCGCTTCTTGTTCTTCTTGTCCGTGAACAGCACGCTGCCGTCGGCGAGTTGCTTCGCCTTCAGCCCCTTGGCCTTCAACGGCAGGGTGTACGTGTAGCCGCCGCTCGCGGCGGGGCGCTTTTTGATCTCGACGAACTGCTCGAAGCCGGTACGGGTGGCCTCGACGACCACGTCCGCGCCGGGGACGGCGTTGACGTACTGGGCGCGCGTGCCGTCCAGTTCGGGCTTCGGCAGCCCGCCCTTCCACTGCAGGGTGATCTGCTGGTCGCCCTCGCCGAGCGTCACCAGGTTCGTGGCCTTCGCGTCCCGCGTGGCCTTCAGGGACTTCGCCGGGGTGCCGGTGCGGCCGGCCAGGCGCAGTCCGCCCGGGTGCGCCTTGGGCTCGATCGCCCCGTCGGCCGCCCGGACGAGGTCCAGGTCGACGGTCCGCCAGGCGCCCGTGGCGTCGTCCTTGAACCGCACCGGGCCGGCGGTGAGTTCGGTGGTGAGCGAACCATCCTTGTTCGCCCACGTCGTGGAGGTCTCCGTACGCTCGGAGAGCGCCTCGACGCGCTTGCCGGACAGGCGAGCGGCCACCCGGGCGGACGGAATGTCCGCCGCCTGCGTGGCCGTGGCCTTCTTCGGGGCGCTGGGGGCCTGTGACGGGGCGGCGAGCGCGGCCGCGGCGTACGCGCCCTCGAGCAGGGTCACAGCCAGGGTCAGAGAAAGGCCTCCCGCTATCCAGCGGGTGTTCCCCCCAGACCAGGAGCGTCTGCGTCTTGGCGACGCAGGCATGCGAATCATCCAGATTCTCCGGTCGTTCACTTCGTGCCAGAGGCATCACAGTTGTGATGCCGCCGTGAACGTACCGCGCGTAAAGACCAGTTAAATGCGGCAGATGATCACAAGTGGCACCTAGCTGACCGAGATTGCGAAGTGATCCACATCACCAGCTCTGGATCGCGGAGGGATTCGTCAGTTGTCCGAGCGCGGGAAGGAGACCTCGACCCTTCGGTTCTTCTTGCGTCCCGCCTCCGTCGCGTTGGAGGAGATGGGGTACTGCTCGCCGTACCCGCGCACCTCGTACGTGACCGTCGAGGCGTTCAGCTCCGCCTCCAGAACCCCCTGTACGGCGTTCGCCCGCTTCCTGGACAGGACGTCGCCGTGGGCGGAGGAGCCCAGGTTGTCGGTGAAGCCGAAGACGCGGATGCGGGTGGCGTTCTGGGTCTTGATCTCCTCGGCGATCTCCGAGATACGGGCCTTCGCCTCGCCGGTCAGCTTCGCGCTGTCCTTGGGGAAGAGGACCTCCGCCTGGAGGGCGAACTTCACGTCCGCGTTGGTGTCTTCACGGCGTTCCTCGCCGGCCTGGTCCTCGACCACCTGCTTGATGTCCAGCACCTTGGCCTGGGCGAGCGTCGCGCCTTCGGGGAGCTTGAGGTCGGGGTCGTTGGCGTCCACTTCCACGGGGGCGGTGGCGGTCGCTTCGGTGCCGGGCGGGACGCTGGGGTCGTCGGCCGCGTCGGCTGTCGTGGCCACGAGCAGGTTCGCGGCGACCATGACCGTGGCCGCGGTGAGGGTGAGGGTGAGGCGGGGGGTGCGGGTCATGGGGGGCCTCATCCGGAGATCTGGATGGAGGCCGAGGCGAATGTCGGCAGTTGGAAGCTGACTTCGGTGGTGCTGGTGGGCGGGGACGGGAACTGCATGAACACGGGGATGGAGGCGCCGGCCTTGATGCGCGGCATGCCCGTCGTCGTCAGAGGACGGCCGTCGGTATCACGCAGGACGTAATAGCGCTTCTTGCTCGCCGAGTCGACGAGCGTTGCTCCACCGAACGATGTTCCGTGCCTGATGATCTCGGTCTCGTCACCCGACGTCCGGGCCGAAACACGAGCTGCGTCGTCGCTGTCGTTCTTCAACTCACCACTGACCGTGACGAATCCGCCTGAATCTCGCTGAGCAGAGGTGATCCTGAGGATCAGGCCGTCCTCACCCTTCAGCTCGGCGAGGAGGTCATCCGTTCCCTCTTGAGCACTCGGGTTGGACCCGTCGTCCTTGGAGGCCGAAGCCGATGTCTTCGGCTTCTTACCGCCGTCGCCGCCACTCCCGCAGCCGGCCACGCCGAGGGCCAGTCCAGCCGCAACGGTCAGCGCGACCATCCCTCTGTGAGCCTTCGCCGTGAACCGAATACTCATGCCTCTGCTTCCTTCGTCACTCGTCGTTCGCTTGTCAGTCGGCCAGGTGGACGTCGAAGAGGTCCTCAGGCTCCGGGAGCGTGATCGGATCTGCCGGATCCGGGTCCCAGTTCGTGCCCCCGCAAGTGAGCTGTGGCAGTGGCAGCGTGTCATTCCCGTCATCACCAACGGCGCCCTCCCCGGGGAGATCGAACGTGCAGCGAGGCTCGATCACAGCAGTGGCTGACGCCGTCGACTTGAAGTCCTCCGTACCGGGGACGATGGAGTCGCCTACGGACTTGTTGGTCACGACATCGACCTTGTAGCCCAACAACCCCGTTGCCCCGCAACCCTGGACCTCGGCGTCGTTCTGGTCCGCCAGCTCATGGGCGCGCCAACAACCGTTGAACAGCGCGCCGTCGCCATCAAGGATGGCCTGCCACTTCGTCGGGTCGGCCACGACCTCCAACCAGTCTCCGGCGAGCTGATCCCGCGTTTCCTGCGCCGCCGCCAGAGCTGCCGCATCGGCGGCTGTCTGGGCGCCGTTCCGGTTTGCCGCGGCCTGGCCGACCGCGAGGTAGGCGAACGCGAGAAAGAGCAGGCCCCCCACCACCGTGATGTAGATGGGGAAGGCCTGCCCCGAGTCGCCGAACGTGCGGCGCCCGGTCACCCGGTGAGCTCGTCGATCTGCTCCACAATCGCGTCGTAGATCGTCTGGCCGATGTCCGTCCCTGTAATGGCCAGCACGATCGCCACGACCACCGCGATGATCCCCAGATACTCCACCGCCGTCTGCCCCCTGTCGTCGCGAGCGGCACGGGAGCGCAGGTACTCGACGGTGGTGTTGATCCAGTTGCTCATGGTGTTCCCCTCTGGTGTTCAGCGATCGCTGAGCGCTGGGCTCGCAAGTCTCGAGAGAAGTCTTGCGAGAAAAGTAAGCGGAAATACCCGAAACACCAGAGGGTCCCTGGGCCCGATTCCGGACCCAGGCCGAAAACCATCGCTGTGTCATCGCCGTCAGCTCCGTCCTGGGGGTGAACCCGGGGCCCTGCCCAGCCACTTGGCGGTGGCATCCGCACGGCTGGTGCTGTGGAGTTTGGCGAAGATGCGGTTGATGTGGTTCTTGACCGTCTTCTCGCTGATGAAGCAGGTGGCGGCGATCTGCTGGTTGTTCATGCCCGATGCGATCAGGCCCATGATCTCCGCCTCCCTCCTGCTCAGCCGGAACCGCGACCGGTCCGAGGACGACTGTCCCACATCTGGTTGCATTCGCGAAAGGCGTTCCGGGGAATTGCTTGTGCCAGTTGACAGTTGGGCGTTTGCTTGCGCTAGTGATCCAGTTGCTTCCGTGGGAGTGGAACGCGGCAGACTCGCCAGGCGCGGCCTCCTGTCGCGCCGCTGCACGCCATCCCTGATGTCCCGTACGGCGTCCACCAGTTCGTCCGCCGTGAACTCACCGTGGACCAGGTAGCCGACGGCCCCTCGGCCCAGCGCCTCCCGAACCGTCTCCGACTCCGGCTCCGATTCCTCGCCGTACGTCAGCATCATCACCGGGGCGATGCTCACGAGTCGCGGAAGTGCCGTGACGCCGTCCATGCCGGGTAGGCGGACGTCCAGAAGGATCACGTCGGGACGGTGGTCGCCTGCCGCCTCATGGGCCGCGTGGGCGTTCGTCACCTCTGCCACCACCCTCGCGTCCGCCCGAGTGGTGAGGAGGGCCGCCAGGCCCCCTCGGACGGCAGGGTTCTCGGCGGCGACCACGAGTCGCACAGGCGTGGCAGCGGGGAGCGGCTTGGGCCCGTTCATACAGCCCCCTTCGGCCAAGTCCCCGGCGCCCACAGCGCCCTCGTCATCGACACGGACCTCACCCGCCACCCCTACTCCCCCGTCAGCGACCCGAAGTCCGTCCCCGACCCCAGCAACAGCCCCGCTCCCAGCAGGATCATCGTCGCCGGAACCATGAACGTCGTGATCATCATCGTGGCCTTGGGCACCGCCCGGGCCGCCTTCCGCCGGGCGTTCTGCGCATCCGTGCGGCGCATGTCCTTCGCCAGTGCCACCAGCGTGTCGACGATCGGCGCGCCCAGTTCCTCCCCCTGCTGGAGCGCCGTCACGAACATCGCCACCTGTTCCGAGTCGTTGCGTCGCCTCAGCTCCGCGAAGGCCTGGCGGCGGCTCATGCCGAGGTCCATCTGGCGCAGGGTGATGCGGAGTTCGTCGGCCCAGGGGCCCTCGTACTTCGAGGCGACCCGGTCCAGTGCCTGGCGGAAGCCCAGGCCCGCGCTCACCACGACCGCCAGCACGTCCAGGAAGTCGGGCAGGGTGCGCTCGATCTCGTCCTTCCGGATCCGGATCGCCGACCAGATGCCGACCTCCGTCCAGAAGGCGCCGAAGGCCAGGAGGAGGAGAGCTATCAGCACCTGGCCGCGGAGGAGGAAGACCAGGAAGCCGACCGCGCCCAGGAAGCCGTACACCGCGCGCCTGGCCGCGTAGCGGTCGATGGTCAGGCCGCCGGGGTTGCCCGCGAGGTCGATCTTGCGGCGGTACTTGGCGACCAGCTTCGGGCCCATCAGGCGCAGCACGGCGGGGGCGTAGCGCATGCCCATGCGGTCGACGACGGAGTCCACCGCGCCGGTGCGGGTCGCGCCGATCTCCAGGGCCAGCGCCAGGTCGCCGGGGAGTTTCGCCTCCGCGCGGTACATGCGGATGCCGGCGAAGATCCCCCACACGCTCAGGGCCATCACCAGGGCCAGGACAAGTCCCAGTTGTCCGAGTCCGATTCCCATTGTCTCGTCGCCTCCTTTCCGCGGCTCAGACGTCGATCCGCGACAGGCGGCGGATGAGTACGAACCCCACCGCGTACAGCCCGAACGCGATCAGCACCGCCGCCTGGCCGAACGGGGAACCCGTCATGCGGTCCAGGGCGCCGTCCTGCACGCCGTTCATCAGGAACAGCGAGCCCACGCCCAGGGCCGGGACCGCGTACGACGTCATGCTCACCTGGGACAGCTGGGTACGGACCTCGCGTCGTGTCTCCTTGCGCTCCTCCAGCGTCTCCGTGAGGTTGCGCAGCGCGCTCACCACCTGGCCGCCGGCCCGGTTGGACAGCACCAGCGTGGTCACCAGGACGACCAGTTCGCGCGACGGCAGCCGCTCCGCCAGCTCGCCCAGGGCGTCGTCCATCGAGGCGCCCAGCGCCAGCTGGTTGGAGACCTTGGCGAGTTCCTCGCCCGCCGGGGCCTCCAGTTCCTCAGCGGCCAGGGCGATGGCCGTGCGCAGGGCGAGTCCCGCGTGAGCCGCGTTCGCCAGGATGCGGGCCATCTCCGGGAGTTGGTTGATGAACCGCTCGATGCGCTTCTGGCGTTGCCAGTTGAGGAACTGCACCGCCGCCCACACGCCCAGCAGGCCCGCGATCGGGCCGAAGAAGGGGGCGAGGGTGGCTTGGCCAATCAGCCACAGGCCCGCCACCGTCGCCAGCATGTAGACGAAGAACTCGCCGGGGGTCACGTCCAGGCCGGTCGCCGCCAGGCGCAGTTCCAGCCGCTTTCCCGGTTTCGTACGGCGCAGGCGGCGGTCCAGGTCCGTGAAGCGGCGTCGGCGGCCACCGGCTCCGGCGATCTGGCCGGTGGCCGTCAGGCGGTCGACCAGGGCCTGGCGCTGGGCCCGGCCGGCGGCGTACGCGTGGACGCCCACCACGGCCAGGGCGCAGGTCAGCAGGGCGACGCCGGTCGTGAGGGTGATGCGGGTCTGCAGGTCCACAGCGACGGTATGGGGTTCCATGGCAACGGGTTCCTACCTGGCTTCTCGGGTGGCGAGCTCGAGCGGTGACTGGGCGACGCCGAAGGCCTGGGGTACCGGCTGGCTCGCCATGTAGAGGCGGTCCGCGGTGCGGCGCGGGAGGGGGTAGTACGCGAAGGCGCCGTGGACGCGGCCGTCCGGCGTCATGGGCTGGGCGTGGAAGCGGGCCGCCGTCACCACGCGGTACGGCTCCGCGCCGTGGCTGTCCAGGATCGCGATCTCGGTGATCCTGCGGGCGCCGTCCGGGAAGCGGGTCAGCTGGATGATCACGTCGACCGCGCTGTTGATCTGGTCGTGCAGCGCCTCGAAGGGGACCGTCACGTCGGCCATGGACGCGAGGGTCTTCAGGCGCATCAGGGCGTCCTCGGTGCTGTTGGCGTGCACGGTGGCGAGGGAGCCGTCGTGGCCGGTCGACATCGCCTGGAGCATGTCCAGGGACTCGCCGCCGCGGACCTCACCGACGACGATGCGGTCGGGGCGCATACGGAGGGAGTTGCGGACCAGGTCGCGGATCGTGACCTGGCCCTTGCCCTCGACATTCGGCGGGCGTGACTCCAGGCGGATCACATGGGACTGCTGGAGCTGGAGTTCGGCCGAGTCCTCGATGGTGATGATGCGCTCGCGCTCGGGGATCAGCCCGGACAACGCGTTGAGCAGCGTCGTCTTTCCCGTGCCCGTCGCGCCCGAGACGATGATGTTGAACTTCGCCTGCACCAGCCCGGCCAGCAGATACACCATGGGCTCGTCGAGCGAGCCGAGGCCGGTCATCTCGTGCAGGGTGAAGGAGCGGGGGAAGCGGCGGATCGTCAAGGTCGCGCCGGTCAGGGAGAGGGGCGGGATGATGACGTTCACTCGCTCGCCGGACGGCAGGCGCGCGTCCACCATCGGGTTGGACTCGTCCACCCGCCGGTTCACCGTCGAGACGATCCGCTCGATCGTCTGCATCAGCTGGTCGTGGGACGGGAAGCGGAGCGGCAACTGCTCGACCCGGCCCGCGCGTTCGACGAAGATCGCGTCCGGGCCGTTCACCATGATCTCGGTGATCGACGCGTCCTCCAGGAGGGGTTCGAGGATGCCGAGACCGAGCGCCTCGTCGACGACCCGGCGGATCAGCTGCGAGCGCTCGACCGTCGACAGCACCGGGCCCTCACGGCTGATGATGTGCCCGAGGACTCGCTCCAGTCGGACCCGGCGCTCGGCCGCGGCCAGCGAGCTCATCTCCGCGAGGTCGATCTCCTCCAGGAGCTTGGCCCGGTACGAGGCGACCAGGTGGCCGTCCTCGCCCCGGCTGCCGGGCTCCTCGGGAGTGGTGATGCGTGCGCGCAGGCTCATCGTCGGTGCTCCTCGTTCCTGCGTCAGTCGGTGGTCGGGTCGAAGTCGAGCGGCATGGTCGCGGTCTTCCGGGCGTCGCCGAAGTCCCAGCCGGGGACGATCGACGGGATCTGGACGACGGCGGTGACGGTGACCTCGTCGCCGCCCTGCGCGGGTTCACACGCGACGGACAGCCAGTCGCTGACCGCGTTCGTGCACCCCTCCTGGGCAGTCCCGGGCTCCAGCGAGGCGGCGCGCGCCCCGGCCCGGGCCGCCGTGCCCGCCTGCTGGGCGGTGTAGGCGATCAGGCCGATCTGCACGCCGGCCATGGCCACGAGGATGAGGATCGGGATGAACCCGAGGTACTCGATGGCGACCTGGCCGCGGTCACGGACCTTGCGCGCGCTGCGGACTTCGGCGTCGTACGACATCTCAGTCCTTCTCCTCCTGCACGGCCCCCGCGTGGCCCTCGACGGTGAACGGGAAGCCGATCGCGCCGGGGAAGAGGACGGGCACCTCCAGGTGCACATCGGCCGTGACGTAACCGCCGCCCGCACCGCAGTCCACGCTCGCGCCACCCTGCCAAGCGCTCGGCAGATGCTGCAGCCCCGCCTCCTCGCAGCCCGCCTGCCCCACGGACGCCGTCGCCGCCCGCGCCGCCTCGTCCGCGGCGTTCCCGGCCAGCGAGAAGGTGTAGCCGAGCAGCACGAACTGCCACAGCAGCACCAGCGTCAGGATGATCAGCGGGGTCATGCCGAGGAACTCGACGGTCACCTGGCCCCGGTCGTCCCCGAGAGCCCGCGCACAGGCCCTCAGCCGCCGCCTCACCGCCCCAGCTCCTTGCGCCGCCGGAACGTCAGCGCCGCCGTCCGGTCCCCGCCCCGCGCCCTGCCGCCCCGGCGCTGGACGGCCCCCTCGGTGCCCTTGACCAGCCCCAGCTCCCCCGCGAGCGCCCACAGGGCCTGCTTGACCGACCCCTTGCTGTCCAGCTCGTGCATCCGGCCTGCGTCGACCGCGGCCTGGAGTTCCTTGAAGTTGGCGGGGATCGCGGTGCTCGCGATGCCCGTGCCGGTGATCCGCTGGATCAGGGCGGGCTGGATCTCCGTACCGCGCGAGTAGCGGTTGACGACGATCGTGGTCTCCTCCGCCTTGCGGATCTGCAGCCGGTCCCACATCCGTACCGTGCGCTTGGCGCCGCGCACCGCGACCACGTCGGGGGTGGTGACGAGGAGCGCCGTGTCGGCCATCTCCACGGCGGCCGCGCTCGCGCCGGTCAGCTGGGCGCCGCAGTCGATGACGACGACCTCGTAGCGGGAGCGCAGGGCGCTGACGATGTGGCGGGCGGCGCGGTCGGTGACCTCCTCGCCGCGTTCGCCGTCGCCGGGGGCGAGGAGCAGGGAAACCCCGGTGTCGTGCCGGAACACCGCGTCCGCCAGCACGCGGGGCGTGATGTCGTTGATGGTGGCGAGGTCGACGACCGAGCGGCGGAACTGGATGTCCAGGTAGGCGGCGATGTCGCCGGTCTGCAGGTCCATGTCGAGCAGGGCGGTGCCACGGCCGGACGCCTGTGCGGCGAGGGCCAGTTGGACGGCCGTGAGGGTGGTCCCGACCCCGCCCTTCGCGCCGCTCACCGCCACGACCGTGCCGCCGACGCCGCTGAACACATCGCCGCCCGCGCCCAGATGCCGCCGTACCCCCATCGACCACTGGGCCACCGCGTTGACGCGGCTGGCCAGCTCCTCGTAGTGCAGGGGCAGGGCGACCAGGCCCCGCGCCCCGTAGTCCATGGCGGCCTGGAAGAGGCCGGGGCTCGCGTCGGAGGTGACGAGGATGACGCCCACCGCCGGGAAGCGCAGGGCGACGTCGCGGATGAGTTCCAGGGCCGGGACGGGTCCGATGCGTTCGTGGACGACGACGACCTCGGGCAGCTCGTCGATGGACTCGGCGGCCAGGCGGGCGAGGGTGTCGACGAGCTGGGTGGAGTCGGCCACCGGGGCCACCGGCTCGGCGTCGGGGAGCTGGCTGAGCAGCGTCGTGAGGGACCGGACCGCGTCCGCGTCGCCGACGGCCGGGAGGATCCTCGTGGGCATGGGGGCCTCTCACTTGTCCTTGGCGAGTTCGTACGTGCGGTCCGTGGCGTCGACGTCGGAGCCGGTGCCGGGTGCCACCAGGGCGAGCCGGACCTCGTCGGCGAACGACTCGGCGTAGGTGATGCGCTGGGCGTCGATGGTCTGGAGCGCGAAGGTGATCGGGACGGCGTCGGTGGGCTCGCGGTCGCGTTCGTCGGCGTCGGGCTTGAGCGCGGTCAGCTCGCCCACGTCGATGACCCTGGCGTTCTCCACGATGAGTTTCGACTGGTCCGGGTCGCCGTCGCGCTGCCCCTGGAAGGTGGCGTAGACGTTGACCGTGGAACCCGGGGTGATCTTGCCGGCCACGCCGGTCGCCGCGTCGATCATGATGGCGACCTCCTGCTCACCCGACTTCAGGGCGGGCTGGTCGACGATCATGTCGCTCTGGAGCAGGGAGCCCTTCCGGAGGGTCGTGACGGCGATCTTGCCCTGGATCTCGCGGATGTTGGTGATCGCGTTCTCCGACAGCCACCGCTCGGGCATCTCGATCTTCTCGAACTGGCCGACGCCGAGCTGCGTGTAGGGGGCGACGTTCGCCTTGACCCGGTAGGCGGTGACCTCGGGACCGACCTTGGACTTCACGTCGTTGATGACGGACAGGACGCCGGCGAAGGCACCGAGGGCGCACACGATCGACAGGAGCAGGAGTATCACGCCACGGCGCTGACGGGAGTTCATGAACCGTACAACCTCATTGGGGGAATCGGTCGGGAGCGGTCGGGTTGGGGTCGGGGCGGCCATGGCGGCCGGGGTCCGGTCAGCCGGCGCGGGCCGGTTGCTCGTGGGCGGGCGGGACGGCGGAGCAGAAGACGCAGCGGTCGCCTATGACGTCGATGCCGCACCAGTGACAGGTGTTCTGCCGTACCGAGGTGACCAGTTGGTAAAGCACCGACAGGTCGGGCAGGTACGCGCAGAACTCGATCAGCTTGGGCGTCCCCCACCAGGTGGCCGACTCGGCGGGCAGCGCCGCCTCGCGCAGGCCCTGCGCGTTCCAGACCTTGACCAGGTTGGAGGTGACCCAGTCGGACTGGAGCTGCCCCTGGGCGACCAGCATCGACGTACGGAACTCCGGGCCGCTGAGGGTGGCTCCGGGGGCGATCCGGACCAGTTGCGGTGTCGGGTGGGCGAGCACGCCGAACTGGCTGCCGGGCACCCAGGACTTGGCGTGCGACTTGAGGTCGACGGGGATGCGGTCCAGCTTGGCGACGGAGCCGAGCAGGGCCCCGGCGTGGATGTAGTGGGTGAGCAGCCGGCCGGCCGAGGCGAGGACGCCGGGGCTGAGGTCGCAGGAGGCCAGCTGCCGCAACTGGCGGGCGAGGACGGCGAGTCCGAGCGGGGGCAGTTCCGGGCGGAACAGGGCGATACGGTCGCTCTCCAGCAGGGACCGTACGGTGCGCAGCCGCTGCACCACCTCGCGTGGGGCGGCCTGGGAGCAGACGACGACCACATGACCGTGCTGCTCGATCAGGGTCTGCAGGTCCGCCAACGACATGTCCAGCGGCTCCCGGCCGAGGTCCCCGAGCACGACGGCGGGCACGGTTCGCTCGTCCTGCGCCGGCAGCGCCATGTCGGCGCTGGTCACGGCAATGGCAGTTGGCACGCGCAGCTCCCCGGTGACTTCATTGCGTGACTATTTGAGCACTGTATCCACGGCTCTGCGGCCGGAGAACAGCTTCTCTGAGCCCGGGAAGGAACTCCTCTCGCACAACTCACGCCAAATCGGGGCAGGTTACGCACACAAATTCTTCACTACCCGCATCCCTTGACACGCGAATTGGTCTGGACCAAGTTGTTCAGCATGCCTCTTGTCATGTCCATACGCAGCCGCTTCGGGGTGATGGCCGCGCTCACCGCCGCCCTCGCCCTCACCCTCCTCCCCGCGGGCCACGCCTCGGCCGCGGACGTCAACAACGCCAAGAACGCCGGCTTCGAGTCCGGCCTGAGCGACTGGACCTGTTCCGCGAACAGCGGCACGACCGTCTCCGCACCGGTGCACGGCGGCTCGGCCGCGCTGAAGGCCACACCGGCCGGGCAGGACAACGCCCGCTGCACCCAGGCGGTTGCGGTGAAGCCCAACTCGACGTACACGCTGAGCGCCTGGGTCCAGGGCGGCTACACCTACCTCGGTGTGACGGGCACCGGCACGACCGACGTCTCGACCTGGACGCCGGACACGACGACCTGGAAGCAGTTGTCGACCACCTTCACCACCGGCGCCGCCACGACCTCGGTGACGGTGTACACGCACGGCTGGTACGGGCAGGCGGCCTACTACGCGGACGACGTGTCGGTCCACGGCCCCGACGGCGGCGGTGGCACCGACCCCTCCCCCACGATCCCCGGAGCGCCGAGCGGCCTCAGCGTCTCGGGCACGACCTCGTCCTCGGTCTCCCTGGCCTGGAACACCGTGCCGGGCGCGACCGGCTACCACGTCTACCGCAACGGGACGAAGGTGACGGCCGTGACCGGCACTTCGGCCACCGTGACCGGGCTCGCGGCCTCGACGTCGTACTCCTTCCAGGTCACGGCGGCCAACGCGGCCGGTGAGTCGCCGAAGTCGGCGGCGGTGACGGCGACGACGAACACGCCGACCGGCCCCGGCCCCTCCCTCCCCAAGCACGCGGTGACCGGGTACTGGCAGAACTTCGACAACGGGGCGACGGTCCAGAAGCTCGCCGACGTCCAGTCCGCGTACGACATCATCGCCGTCGCCTTCGCGGACGCGACCTCCACGCCGGGCGCGGTGACCTTCAACCTGGACTCGGCCGGGCTCGGCGGCTACACGGTCGACCAGTTCAAGGCCGACATCAGGGCGAAGCAGGCCGCCGGGAAGAAGGTCATCGTCTCGGTCGGCGGCGAGCGCGGCACGGTGGCGGTGAACGACGCCGCGTCGGCGACGAACTTCGCGAACTCGGTGTACTCCCTGATGCAGACGTACGGCTTCGACGGCGTCGACATCGACCTGGAGAACGGCCTCAACGCGACCTACATGACGCAGGCGCTGCGCTCGCTCTCGGCGAAGGCGGGCCCGTCGCTGATCATCACGATGGCGCCGCAGACCATCGACATGCAGTCGACGTCGAACGCCTACTTCCAGACCGCGCTGAACATCAAGGACATCCTCACGGTCGTCAACATGCAGTACTACAACAGCGGATCGATGCTGGGCTGCGACGGCAAGGTCTACAGCCAGGGCTCGGTGGACTTCCTGACCGCCCTGGCCTGTATCCAGCTGGAGGGCGGGCTCGCCCCGTCCCAGGTGGGGCTGGGGCTGCCGGCCTCGACGCGGGGCGCGGGCAGCGGGTACGTGTCACCGTCGGTCGTGAACAACGCCCTGGACTGCCTGACCAAGGGGACGGGGTGCGGGACCTTCAAGCCGTCGCGGACCTATCCCGACCTGCGGGGCGCGATGACCTGGTCGACGAACTGGGACGCGACGGCGGGCAACGCCTGGTCCAGCGCCGTCGGTCCGCATGTGCACGGGCTGCCGTAGGAGCCCTCACCCCGTGGGCCGGTAGTGGCCGAGCACCCAGGCCAGCTGCGGGAACCACTCCTGCAGCCGGGCCCGGGGCTTGGCCTCCACCACGCACTCGTAGAACCTGCCGTCCATGTGGATCACGGCGACCATCAGGGCCTTGCCGTCGGGGCTCGCCTTGTAGTGGACGCTGCGGACCTCGGGCCAGTGGAACTCGATGGTGAGGCCGGCCATCTCGAAGGCGACGCCGGACGCGTCGATCACGACCGCGTTGCGCTTGTCGATCGCCAGGAACTCCGGGCCCTGCGGAGCCGGCGCCTGCTGGGGCGGGACCGGGGCGTAGGGGGGCTGTACGGGCGCGTACGGAGGCTGGGCAGCTGCGTACGGAGGCTGGGCGGGAGCGAACTGCGGTGGGGGTGGGCCGAAGCCGGGGCCGGGTGGGGGTGGCTGCTCGGTCATCCGTGGGGTCCTCGGTCCTCGTACTCGCGGGGTACTCGCTGGAACTGATTCGGTGCTGCGGTGAAACATTCTTCCAGCCCTGCCGCGTCAGTGAGGTGAGGACCTCATCGGCAGCCGGCGCACAGCAACAGGGGGAACGCATGAGACAGGCCCGCGCGGACGAGTACGCGGAGTTCGCGGCGGCCAGAGCCGGGCATCTGTACCGGTCGGCCTGTCTGCTGACCGCCGGGGACACCCACCTCGCCGAGGACCTCGTCCAGGAGACCCTCGGCCGGATCTACGTCCGCTGGGGACGGGTGTCCCGGGTGGACAACCCCGCCGGGTACGCGCAGACCGTCCTCACCCGCGCCTTCCTCACCCATCAGCGGCGGCGCAGCAGCACCGAGCGGGCCACGGACGCGATTCCCGACCGGGCCGCGGCCGACGGCGGCCACGGGGACGTGTCGCTGCGGCTGACCCTGCTCCAGGCACTCGCCCGGCTGCCCGCCAAGGACCGGGCCGTGGTCGTCCTGCGGTACTGGGAGGACCGGTCCGTCGAGGAGACCGCCGACGCCCTGAACGCCAGTTCCGCCGCGGTGCGGACACGGTGCACCCGGGCGCTGGGACGGCTGCGCCAGCTGCTGGGCGAGGACCTCGGCGAGTACGCGACCTCCTGACCCCGGCGCTCTCCTCCGACCTCCCGCCTCCTCCTACGACCTCCCTCACCCCACTCCCGAGAAACGGTGGTTTGCCATGCCTGTGGAACACGACGAGGACCGCTTCGAGGGGCGGCTCAGTCACGCCCTGCACGACGCCGGTGAGCGCTTCGACGCCGACCGGGCCGCGCTGGTCGCCGCCGGACAGGCGCGAGGTCGGCGGCTGCGGGTGAGGCGGCGGGCCGCGGTGGTGGGCGGCGCCGCCGGGATCGCGGCGGTCGCGGTGGGCGGGGCGCTGCTGGTGCCCTGGGGCGGTTCGCCCGCCCCGCTGCCGTCCAGTTCCGGCGTGGCCGAGCAGCCGTCCGGCACCCCGACGTCGTCCCCCGTCCCCCTGACGGCCCGCGAACTCATCGCGACGCTCGAGGATCTGCTCCCCGAGGGCAAGTTCAGCGAGCAGCGGGCACGGGGCACCGAGGACTCGAAGCTGCCGCCGTACGTCCACCTCGTGTACGACGACGGCCAGGGCCCGGGGGCCGTCGGCGTCAGCCTGGACCGCGTCGAGCCCGGCAGCGACCAGGCCCGCGAGACGACCGACTGCCCGGACAGGACGCTGGTCCCGCACGACAGCTGCGTCTCCACCAGGCTGGCCGACGGCTCGCTGCTCAAGCTGTTCCAGGGGTACGAGTATCCCGACCGGCGCGTCGACACCAAGATGTGGTCGGCCGACCTGATCACCCCCGAGGGACAGCATGTCTCCGTCAGCGAGTGGAACGCCGCCGCCGAGAAGGACGCGCCGGTCAGCAGAAGCGAACCTCCCCTGTCGACCGCCCAGTTGAAGGAGCTGGTGACGGCCCAGGTGTGGCGCAAGTACGTCGAGTTCATCCCCGAGGACCCGAAGAAGCCGAAGCCGTCGGCCCCGCCGAGCACCGGAGTCGAACCGGGCGTGGACTCGGTGCTCGCCACGCTCGTACCGCTGCTGCCCAAGGGCGTCGAGGTCGTCGAGAAGGGCAGCGACTACACGTATCTCGTCCTCGACGACGGCAAGGGCAGGAGCTACGTGCAGATCGACGTCCAGCACGGCATGGGGGACAAGGAGACCGTCGACCAGCTCTTCGGCGACGACGCCGAGACGCTCCCCGACGGCACCAAGGTCGCCTCTCGGCAAAGCGGCGGCGACAAGGGCGTCGACGGCGCCGTGATGTGGACCGTCGACACCCTCCGCGCCGGGGCGGACGGCTTCCGGGTCGTCATCAGCGCCTTCAACTCCGGCACCCAGCACGACGCCCCGACCCGCGCGACCCCCGCCCTGACCATGAAGCAGCTCCGGGAGATCGCCCTCAGCCCCGAGTGGGACCGGTTCCGCTAGGCCGCCGTTAGAAGAACTCCGCCCACGGCTGGTCCCAGATCTGCTTCACGCACAGCACCAGGAACAGCAGGCCGGCGATCGCCAGCATGGCGTTGCTGAGCGGGCCGTTGCGCCACTGGCTCGGGGTGCGGGAGGAGTTCAGGAGCCAGATCAGGGTGCCGGCGAGGAAGGGCAGGAAGGCCGCGCCCAGGACGCCGTAGATGATGATCAGGCGGAAGGGCTGGCCCTGGAAGAGCAGGACCATGGGCGGGAAGGTCAGCCAGAGCAGGTAGGCGCGGAACGGCCAGGACCGCTCCCGCTCGCCCGAGGCGACCTCCTCGCCCTTCAGCTGCGCCCGCCCCCGGTAGCGGGTCACGAAGTCCGCGAACATCAGGCTCACGCCGTGCCAGACGCCGATGAGGGAGGTGAAGGAGGTGGCGAAGAAGCCGATCAGGAAGAACTTGGCCGTCGCCGTGCCGTATTCGTCCTCCAGGATGCCGCCGAGCTGGACCAGGCCCTTGTCGCCGCTGGCGATGGCGATGTTCGCGGAGTGCAGCAGCTCGGCGCCGACGAAGAGCATCGAGATGACGAAGATGCCCGTCGTGGCGTACGCGACGCGGTTGTCGAGCCGCATCACCTTCATCCAGCCGGTGTCCGTCCAGCCCTTGGCGTTGACCCAGTAGCCGTACGCGGCAAGAGTGATGGTGCCGCCGACGCCACCGATCAGGCCGAGGGTGTTGAGGATCGAGTCCTTCTCGTCGGGCAGGACGGGCAGCAGGCCCGCGAAGGCGTCCGCGAGGTTGGGCGTGACGCGGATCGCCAGGTACACCGTCACCACGAACATGACGCCCACCAGGACCGTCATGACCTTCTCGAAGACGGCGTACTTGTTGAACCAGACGAAGACCAGGCCGACCAACCCGCAGGCGATGGCCCACCATTCGAGGTCCATCACGTTCGGGAACAGCGCCTGCAGCGGCAGCGCGCTCGACGACATGGCCGCCGCGCCGTAGACGAAGCCCCAGATCACGACGTAGACGGCGAAGAACCAGGTGGTCCAGCGGCCGAGGCTCGCCCAGCCGTCGAAGAGGGTGCGGCCGGTGGACAGATGCCAGCGGCCCGCCGCCTCGGCGAGGGAGATCTTGACCAGGCAGCCGATGATCGCCGCCCAGAGCAGGGTGTAGCCGAAGTTGCTGCCCGCGATGAGGGTGGCGACGAGGTCGCCGGCGCCGACGCCGGTCGCGGCGACGACGATGCCGGGACCGATGTACCGCCAACTGGACTTACGGGGCCGGGAGTCCGCCTCACCGGCCTGGGATGCCTCTGTGTTTCCCGTGGTTTCCGCCATGGTGGTCAAGAAAGCTCAAAGGAGCCGGTCGGACAAGAGGGCGTGCGCGATCTCCACCCGATGTGCTCATGGGTGTTCGGGGCGGGCGCTACGGCTGTCGCCGACCACAGCCGTCCGACCCGCACGTCGCGAGCTCGAACCACACCGTCTTGCCCGACCCGTCCTGGTGGCAGCCCCAGCGCCGGGCGAGCGCGTCCACCAGGAACATCCCCCGGCCGCTCTCCGAGGCGCCGGCGTCCAGCACCATCGGTACGCGCCGGCCGCCGTCCCGGACCTCGCAGCGCAGGACCCCGTGCGCGGCGAACAGGGTGAGCCCGAAGCGGCTCGCGGAGTGCAGCAGGGCGTTGGTGGCCAACTCGCTCACCAGCAGCTCGGCCACGTCCACCAGGTCGTCCAGGTCCGCGAGTCCCCATCCCTCCAACTGCCGGCGGACCTCCGCGCGGGCCTCGCGGACCGCGGAGGGACGGGGGTCGTAGTCGACGCTCAGATGGCCGGCCCCCATGGGCGGCTGGGGATACGAACCGTACTGAGGACCTGGATCCGGGAAGCGCGCCCCGTCGAGGTACAGCATGGGTACAGGGTGGCGCGCCCGGGGTAGGGGCGCACGGGGAGGAATACCTGATTCCATACCTGCACCGGTTCCGGTACGGGGATTCCGCTACCCGTACTGCAGCCGTACGCTCGCCCCGTCCCGGTCGTCCCGGACGTCGACGTACGCGCACACCTGCCGGGCGAACCACAGTCCCTGCCCGGGTTCCAGTTCCGCGCTCGGCGGCGGTACGAAGCCCGCGAGCGGGTCGTCGACGCGGTGCGCGGTACGCAGTTCGCAGACGCAGGCCGGGGCCTCTCCCCACAGCACGGCGCCGTCGACCGGGCCGAGGGCGGCGGCCGCCTCGGTGACGGCCGTGGCGAACAACTCCGCGTCCGCGGCGCTCAGCCCTCGCGCGCCCGCCCGGCTGCGTACGGCGTCACCGGTGAGGGCGGGGCCGGTCAGGCGCTCGGCGTCGGCGGCGGGCGGGGGCAGCGGTACGGCGTCCAGTTCGGCGGCGAGCCGGACGGGATCCTCGTACACCCCGGTGCCGGGGTGGGCGCGGCGGGCGGCGGCGACGATCGCGGAGCCCGCGACGCGGCCGTCGTAGGCGCACAGGGCCGTCGTCGCGAGCGGGGCGAAGAGGAGGTTGGCGAGGGCCTCGTAGCGGATCCACTCGGCGGTCTCCCGCGGCGAACGGCCCGCCCGGCCGCCCCAGACGGGTTCCATGAGCAGATGCATACGGCCGCCCGGGCCGGCGTGCGCGGCGAGATGGCCGGCACCCTGGGCGACCGCGTTGGCGGCGGAGCCGGTGTACCACTCGGTGTGCGGGACGAGGCCGACGCTCTTGACGTCGGTGCCGAGGGCGTCGCGCAGGAGGTCCAGGTTGCCGGGGGCGGCGATGGCCACGGGCGGGGGTTCGCCGGGGGCGGCGAGGGCTTCGGTGAGGAAGGGGAGGGCGGCGGCGAGGAACTCGTCGTCGGACTCGAAGACGGTCATGCGGTGGTCGAATCCGGGCTGGGCCGGGGCGGGTCGAGTGGTCACGGGTCCTGGCTCCCTCTGGGGTGGGTTCCGACGGGTGGGGGTCTCAGCGTTGCGCGGCCATCCAGGCCGCGATCTGGCTGCGGTTGCTGAAGCCGAGCTTGCCGAGGATGCGTTCGACATGGCCTTCGGCGGTGCGGCGGGCGATGACCAGCCGGTCGGCGATCTGCTGGTTGGCGAGTCCCTGGGCGACGAGTTCGGCGACCTCGGTCTCGCGGCGGGTGAGGCGGGCGCCGGTGGCGTGGTGCGTGAGGCGGACGCCGGCGGTGGGGTGGTGGGAATGGGTTCGCCCGTTCGTCTTGTGTGCGGCTGCGGGCCGTTGGGGCTGTCCGCGGTCATGGACGGCGTACTCGACGGCCTCCGCCAGGTCGAGTGCGGCGCCGCGTTCGTACGCCCGCTGGAAGTCGGGCCGACCCAGGGCCTCGCCGGCCCGGGTCTCGCTGTCGCGGCGGGCCTGGTTCAGGGCCGCCGATCCCCAGCGGTCGCGGTCGATGCCGGCCCAGACGCGGTCGGCGGCGCCGAGCAGGACGGCCGCACGCTCGGGGGCGCCCGCCTGGGTGGCGACGTGGGCCAGGAGGTCGAGGGTGAGGGCGATGCCGGTGACGTCGTGGACGGCGAGTTTGAGGCGCAGGGCGTGCCGGGCGTGGTGTTCGGCCCGGCGCCAGTCGCGCTGCACCGTGTGGGCGAGGGCGAGCATCCGCAGGACGTATGAGTGCACCCACTCCTCGCCGTGCCGTTCGCACGTCCGGCGGGCCCGCTCGCAGACCTCGACGGCGCGCTCGGCCTCGCCCAGGAACCCCAGGGCGCAGGCGAGTTCGACCTGGTCGAGGCCGTGCAGGCTGAGGTGCTGGCCGGGGACGGGGCCGCGGGCGACGCTGGCCTCGAAGTGTTTCAGCGCGGTCGGCAGGTCGTCCATGAAGAGGGTGATGACGCCGATGACGTACTCGGCGTGGGCGGCCTCGGCCTGGTCGTCGAGGTCTCGGGCCAGGGCGCGGGCTTCCCGGGCGAGGGCGAGTCCTTCGGCGAGGTCATGGGTGGCGGCGGCGAGGAGCCCGGCGATCCACAGGCCGCGGGCCCGTTCCCGGGTCGGTTCCGGGTTGGCGGCCAGGGCGCGGTCGAGCCAGTAGCGGCCTTCGCGGGGGGCGCCGCAGGCGTGCCAGTAGAACCACAGGGTGCCGACCAGGCGCAGTCCGGCGAGGCGTTCGCCGGGGGTGGCGAGGCTGAAGTCGAGTGCGGTGCGGAGGTTGTCCTGGTCGGCGCGCAGGCGGGCGACGATCTCGCGCTGGCCCGGGCCGAACCAGGCGCTCTCGCAGGCGGTGGCGCGCCGCAGCATCCAGTCGCGCTGCCGGCGGCGGGCCGCGGGCTCCTCGCCGGGGAGTCGGCGCAGGCGGTCCAGGCCGTAGTGGCGGAGCGTGTCGAGGAGGCGGTAGCGGATGCCGTCGGGGCCGGACTCCCGGGACAGTACGGACTTGTCGACGAGGCCGGTGACGGCGTCCAGGACGTCGTCGGGGTGGATGTGCGGAGTGGTGGCCGGGGGGTTCTCGCCCCCGCCGCCTCTACCCGTCCCATCCTCAAGGGGCTCCGCCCCTTCGACCCCGGCCAGGGGGCTCCGCCCCCTCGCCCCCCGCTCCTCGAACGCCGGAAGGGCTGGATCGCACACCGCCTCCGCCGTCTCCAGGTCGAAGCTCCCCGCCAGTACCGACAACCGCGCCCACACCAACTGCTCGCGCTCGGTGCACAGTTCGTGGCTCCAGTCGACCGCCGCGCGCAGCGTCTGGTGGCGCGGCAGGGCGGCGGGGCTGCCGCCGGTGAGGAGGCGGTAGCGGTCGTCGAGGCGGTCGAGGAGCTGGCCGACGTCGAGCACGCGCATACGGACGGCGGCGAGCTCGATGGCCAGGGGGAGGCCGTCCAGGCGGCGGCACAGGCGGGCGACGGCCGCCCGGTTCGCGGCGGTCAGGCGGAAGCCGGGGACCACCGCGGCGGCTCGGTCGGCGAAGAGGGCCAGGGCCGGGCAGCCCTCGGGGCCGGAGAGGTCGCCGTCCGGGTCGGGGACCGGCAGGGGCCGTACCTCCAGGAGGTGTTCCTCGGTGAGGCCCAGGCGGTGGCGGCTGGTGGCGAGGATCCGTACGCCGGTGGTGCCGTGCAGCAGGGCCGCGGCGAGTTCGGCGCAGGCCGGCAGCAGGTGTTCGCAGTTGTCGACGAGCAGGAGCAGGCGACGGTCCCGGACCCGCTCCACCAGCGCCTGGAGCGGCGGCTGCGCGGTGTGGTCGTGCAGATCGAGCGCGTCGGCGGCGGCGAGCGGGACGAGCGCGGGGTCATGGAGGCCGGAGAGGTGCACGACGCGTACCCCGTCCGGGAAGGCGCGCCGGACGCCGGATGCGATGCGGGTGGCGAGGCGGGTCTTGCCGACGCCGCCGGGGCCGGTCAGCGTGACCAGCCGGGTCCTGGCCAACAGCTCGCGTCCGGCGGCGAGTTCGTCGCGCCGGTCGACGAAGCTGGTCGTCTCGACCGGCAGTTGGTGATCCCGTCGTGGCGCTGATCCGCCCATGATCAGCCGTTCCTCCGGGGTGGTGTCGAAGGGAGCCGAGGAGCAAGGGAGCAAGGATCCGAGGAGTCGAGGGGCCGGGGAACCGAGGAGTCGGGGAACCCGACGGAGCCGGGAAGCGGAGGGGTCGGTCGGGAGGCAAGGGAGCCGGAGGGTGCGCCGGTCCCCGCCATTGCCGCCGCTCCCACCGCTCCCCCTTGCGCGGACCCTCACCCTCCCCCGCCCCCACACCGGCACGCACACCCGGCTCACACCCCCGGGTGAATTTCGTCCGGGAAAGCTCGGCGCGCGGTGCGCGCGCGTACACTGCGCGGCTGATTTTCGAATGGTTCACGCCATCAATCACCGTGTCGCCCTTGACCTGTCCATGCCAGCAGCTCACGATGAGCGCCACACCCGCACGACGCAGTACGTCGCAGTGAACCCCACCCCCCACTCCCACAAGGAGAATTCATGCGACTTCGCACACGCGGCTCAGGCGCCCGCAGCGGCAGACGTGCCGCCGCGCTCGCCACCCTGCTCGCTCTCGCCCTGGCGGCGCCCCTGTCCGCCAACGTCTCCGCGAACGCCGACAGCGCCTCCAAGGCGGCCTCTTCGACCGATGACGCCCGGCAGTACGAGGTGCACATGCACTCGACGGCCAAGGACCGCACCGCACTTCAGCGGACGGGCGTGACCGTGGACGAGGTCCACGGCCACGGTGTCGTCGTCTCCGGCCGCACGGACCAGATCAAGAAGCTGCGCGACCTCGGCTACGACGTCACCCCGCTCGGCGCGGTCCCCGACCGCTCCTCCGGCGAGGACGACGTCCGCCTCTACGACTTCCCGTCCGGCGACTCGCGCTATCACAACTACGCGGAGATGACGAGCGAGATCAACTCCCTCGTCTCGGCCAACTCCTCCATCGCGAGCCAGCGCGTGATCGGGCAGTCGTACCAGGGCCGGAACATCGTCGCCATCAAGATCAGCGACAACGTGGGGACCGACGAGTCCGAGCCGGAGGTCCTCTTCACCCACCACCAGCACGCCCGTGAGCACCTCACCGTCGAGATGGCGCTCTATCTGCTGCGCGAGCTGACCTCCGACTACGGCACCGACTCGCGGGTCACCAGCATGGTGAACAACCGCGAGATCTGGATCGTGCCCGACCTCAACCCGGACGGCGGCGAGTACGACATCGCCACCGGCTCGTACCGGTCGTGGCGCAAGAACCGGCAGCCCAACTCCGGTTCGTCGTACGTCGGGACGGACATGAACCGGAACTGGAACTACCGGTGGGGCTGCTGCGGCGGTTCGTCGGGATCGCCGTCCTCGGACACCTACCGGGGCGCCTCCGCCGAGTCGGCGCCGGAGGTCAAGGTCGTCGCCAACTTCGTGCGCAGCCGCGTGGTCGGCGGGGTTCAGCAGATCAAGGCCGGAGTCGACTTCCACACCTACAGCGAGCTGGTGTTGTGGCCCTTCGGGTACACGTACTCCGACACGACGACCGGCATGACCGCCGACGACCGCAACGCGTTCGCGACCGTCGGGCAGAAGATGGCGGCCAGCAACGGATATACGGCGGAGCAGTCCAGTGACCTGTACATCACCGACGGGTCGATCGACGACTGGCTGTGGGGCAGCCAGAAGATCTTCGGGTACACCTTCGAGATGTACCCGTCGTCCAGTGCGGGTGGGGGCTTCTACCCGCCCGACGAGGTGATCGAGCGGGAGACGTCCCGGAACCGGGATGCGGTGTTGCAGCTACTGGAGAACGCGGACTGTATGTACCGGTCGATCGGCAAGGAAGCCCAGTACTGCAGCTAGTTACCGGGCGTCGGCTTCCTCGGCGTCCGCTTCCTCGGCACCGTCTTCGAAGTAGGCGTCCAGAACCGCGTCCAACTGCTCGTCCCACTCCTTGAAGCGGCTCCTGGCCGTCGCCTCGATCTCGATCGGGTACCAGCGACGGTCAGGAGTGTGCACCGTGACGGTGAAACGCTTCCCGAAGCGCGGGGCCTCCGTCTCGATCGCGCCGATCTCGTCCCAACGGAAGTCGCACTCCTGGTCGTCCAGGGAGAGACGGACGCCCTTGTGGTCGGCGACGATACGGGCCCGTCGGTCGGCGGCGTCGAAGACGGGGCCGTCGACGGGCGCCTCGTCCTCGTCGTCGTCCCCCTCCAAGTCATCGTCCTCGGCCTCGTCGGCGACTTCGAGGTCCGTCTCCGCGGATTCGGCCTCCTCGTCGGATTCGGTCACCTCGGCTTCCGTCTCCTCGGAAACGGCTTCCTCGGTCACGTCCTCGTCCTTGACGCCCTGCGGCTTCACGCCTTCCGGCCTGGCTGACGCGGGCGAGGTGAGCCCGGGGATGAAGGCCGGGTCGAACCCGGCGCCTTCCAGGGGCTGGCTGCCTGAACCTATGCGCTGCTCCACAGCGCAGCAGTATGGTCGACAACCCTGTGTCCCGCGCAACCAGCCCCCGCATCGTTACACGATCAGGCTCTCTGCATCCATCAGCGCGCTCCGCGCGCGGGCGCCGTCGTTGACGCCCGAGGCGACCCGGCAGGAACACGCCACAGCCGTCACACGAACAAGCTCAACACCGCCGCGGCCACGAACCCGGCCACCGACAGCACGCTCTCCAGCACGGTCCACGTCTTCAACGTGTCCCGCTCGCTGATGCCGAAGTACTTGGCGACGATCCAGAAGCCGCCGTCGTTGACGTGCGAGGCGAAGATCGAGCCGGCCGAGATGGCCATGATGACGAGGGCGACGAAGGGCTGGGAGTGGTCGCCCTCGGTGAGGAGCGGGGCGACGATGCCGGCCGTCGTGACGATGGCGACCGTCGCCGAGCCCTGGGCGACCCGCAGGACCACCGAGATCAGGTACGGCAGGACGATCACCGGAAGGCCCACGTCGTTGAACGTGTCGGAGAGGGCCTGGGCGACACCGCTGGCCTTGAGGATGGCGCCGAAGACACCGCCCGCGCCGACGACCAGGAGGATGTTGCCGACCGGCTTGAGCGAGGAAGTCGACACCGTTTCCAGGGACTTGCGGGACCAGCCGCGGCGGATGCCCAGCAGGTAGTATGCGAGCAGCAGGGCGATCGTCAGGGCCACGAACGGGTTGCCGAAGAACTCGATCACCGAGCGGGTGGTGGACGGGTCCAGGGCGATCGAGGAGAACGTCGCCGCCAGGATCAGCACCAGCGGCGTACCGATGATGCCGAGGACCGTGCCGAGCGGGACCGGCTTCTCCTGCGGTTCGACCCCGGCCGCCCGCTGCTCGTCGATCACCGCCTGCTTCGCCTCGGCCGCCGCCTCGACCATGTCCTGCGGTACGGCGACGAAGATGCGCCGCCCGATCCAGCCGGAGAACGCCCACGCGGCCAGTACCGCCGGGATGCCGCAGACGACGCCCATGAGGATGACCCAGCCGAGCTCGACGTGGAGCAGGCCGGCTGCCGCGACCGGACCGGGGTGCGGGGGCAGGAAGGCGTGGGTCATGGACAGGCCGGCCAGCAGCGGCAGGCAGTACAGCAGGATCGACTTGCCCGAGCGCTTGGCCGCCGCGTAGACGATCGGTGCGAGGACGAAGATGCCGACGTCGAAGAAGACCGGGATACCGAAGATGAGGCCGGTCAGACCCATGGCGAGGGGGGCGCGCTTCTCACCGAAGAGGTTCAGCAGACGGGACGCCAACACCTCAGCGCCGCCGCTGACTTCGAGGATCGCGCCGAGCATGGTGCCCAGGCCGATGATGATCGCGACATGGCCCAGGATGCCGCCCATGCCGGACTCGATGGTCGACACCGCGTCGGACCGCTGGACGGTACCGAAGAGTTCGGTGACCGACAGGCCCGCCATCAGGCCGACGGCTATGGAGACGGCGAGGAGGGCCACGAAGGGCTGCAGGCGCGCCTTGATGATCAGGAACAGGAGCAGGGCGATGCCGAGGGCGGCGACCGTCAGCAGTCCGGCCGTACCGTCGATGAGGAGGAGCAGTCCGCCGGTGTGGGGTGGTGTCTCGGCTGGGGCGGATGCGGCGAGCGGGAGGGACAAGGGGGACATTCGGGGGTCCTCGCGGTAAGTACATCGAGCTTTCGGGCAGGGGGGATCGCGGCATGGCGTCCCAGGGGTGACGGACGCCATGCCGTGTACGGCGTGCGGGGGGTGTGTGAGGAGGGGTGGGCGTCAGCCGAGTACGGCCAGCGCGTCGATCTCGATGAGCAGCCCAGCCGGCAGGCCGACGTACACCGTGGTGCGCGCGGCGGGCGGCTGGGTCAGGCCCTGTGCCTCGAAGTAGGCGTTGTAGATCTCGTTCATCTCGGCGAAGTGGGCGACGTCCGTCAGATAGACGCGGATCATCATGACGTCGTCCCAGGAGGCGCCGCCCTCCTCCAGGATCGCCTTGACGTTGGCGAGGGTCTGGAGGGTCTGCTCGCGCAGGGTGGGGCCGGCGGGCGTCGGGGACTGCCCCTCGACCGCGGGGAGGAAGCCGACCTGGCCCGCGACCTGGAGGATGTTCCCCTTCTTCACGCCGTGCGAGAACTTGGCGGGCGGGGCGGTGTGGGTCTTCGGGGTGAGCGCGATCTTCTCGGTCATGCGGTGCCTTTCGCTGAGGTCCTGCCGGAGTACTCGCCGCTGATGTCGTCCGCCGTACGGCGCACCAGCGGGAGCAGGGTGAGGAGTTCGTCGGCGGTGACGACGACGTTCGGCGCGGAGACCGACATCGCGGCGACGACCCGGCCGTCGGCGCCGCGGATCGGTGCGGCGACGCAGTTGATGGACTCCTCGTGGCCACCGAGGTCGGTGGCCCAGCCCTGTTCGCGCACCTTGTCCAACTCCCGTAGGAAGGCGGGTGCGTTGGGGGTGGAACGGGCCGTGTACAGGGGGTAGTCGAGCTTGTCGGCCAGCGCCCGGCGCTCGTGCTCGGGCAGGTCGGCGAGGAGCAGCTTCGCGACGGCGGCGACGGTGATGGCGACCGGTTTGCCGATCCGGGAGTACATCCGCACGGGGTAGCGGCTCTCGACCTTGTCGATGTACAGCACCTCGTCCTCCTCGTACACGGCGAGGTGCACGGTGTGGCCGCACTGCTCGTTGAGACGTACGAGATGGGGGTGGGCGATCTCGCGGATGTCGAGGTTCTCCATCGCCTCCTGGGCGAGGGCGATGAGGCGGGCGCCGAGGCGGTAGCGCTGGTCGGACTGGCGGTAGACCATGCCGTGCTCGTGGAGGGTGCGCAGGAGGCGCAGGGCCGTGGACTTGTGGACCCCCAGCCGGTCGGCGACCTGACCGAGGTCGGCGGGCCCCTCGGCGAGCAGCGGCAGGATGCTCAGCGCGCGGTCGACGGTCTGGCTCATGGCGTACGTACCTCCTCGTCGGCCCGTTCTTCTGCGGCTTGCGTCCAGCCGGGGCCGAGTCGAAGTTTCTCCCACGCGGCGTCGTCGAGGGCGACCAGGCGGTCGGCGTGGTCGCGGGAAGGGGGTGGGGCGAGGTCGCCGGGGGCGGTGAGGGTGGCGGCGGCCCAGAGGTGGGCGTGCCTCAGCCGGTCGCGGACCGGCAGCCCGTGCAGGGTGGCAGAGAGGAATCCGGCGGCGAAGGCGTCGCCCGCGCCGGTCGCTGCCGCGATGTGGACGTGGGGGGCGGGGACGAAGACGGTTGGCTGTGCGGGGCCCGGCGAGGCAGCTTCGGCGGAGTGGGTCTGCGAGTCACCCGGCGTGGGGGCCGGGCGGGGGTGGGTCGCGCAACCCGGCCCCGACGGGGCGCCGCCCTTCTCTGGGTCGGGCACCACCCTGGGCGGCACGAATGCCCGCGGCTGGGCGGACGGGTCCAGCCTGTCGACCGGCGGCGGCTGAGCGGCCGGGTCCGGCCCATCGGCTCCCCGCGACTGGATGGACAGGGCCGAGCGGTCGGCTACCCCCGGCTGAGCGGACGGATGCGACCCATCGACCGACCGCGACTGAGCCAACGGGGCCGACCCATCGGCTACTCGCGACTGGACGGATCGCTCAGGCCCGTCGACCGACCCCGGCTGAGCAGACGGGCCCAGCCCGACGGCCGGCCGCAGCTGGGCGAGCGGGGCCGGCCCGTCGGCCCGCCGCGGGCCGGCGGAGGCAGTCGGTCGGGCGGCCGCTTGCGGGTTCGGCGTGTGCCGTGGTGCCTCAGTTGCGTGGTCGAAGAGTGTCGCGCCCCTCGCCCCCTCCTTCACCACCAGCACCCCCGGCTCCGGCAGCAGCGCGCGGATCGCCTCCGGCCCCCCGGTCACCCCCCAAGCCGCCTCCGCCTCGTCGGCACCCACGAAGACCAAGTCACAGGCCCGCGCCAGCTCCAGCAGCACCCTCGGCCCGTCGGCGTCCCGCCACAGCCCCGGGCGGTAGTTGACGTCGAAGGAGATGAGCGGGCCACCGGGCCGCCGGGCGACGAGTTCACGCAGCAGCTCCAGGCACCCACCCGACAGCGCCGCCGTGATCCCCGACAGATGCAGTACCCGCCCCGAACGCACCGCGCCAAGGTCCACGTTCTCCACGGACATCGCCGACGCCGCCGAACCCGCCCGGTAGTACGCCACCTCATGGGCCGCCGTGCCCCGGTCTCCCGCCGTGCGGAAGTACACCCCCGTCGGCCGCGCCGGATCCCGCCGTACGGCCGAGACGTCGACGCCGTACCCCCCGATCGCCTCCACCAAGTGGTCGCCGAACCCGTCCGCCCCCACCCGGCTCACCCACCGCACGCAGTGCCCGGCGGCGGCGAGCCCGCACGCGACATTGGACTCCGCACCCCCGATCCCCCGCTCGAACGACGGCACATCGGCGAGGCGTCCCGGACGGGTGGGCAGGAACGTGACCATGGACTCGCCGAGCGCGACAACGTCGACGACGTCGAGGGCATTGCACGGTCCGGTGACAGTCACGATCGTCGTGGCTCCTCGGCGGTTGCGCGGGACGCGGCTCCGTTGACCCCGCGTTGGCCGAGATGTTAGACAGCCGTAAGCGCTATACGCAATGAGCGTTGCATACAATGCAACCCCCCAGATCAGGGAGGCTCCATGACAGCCGACACCCCCTCCGAAGCACTCGCCCGCCTCGCAGAGGACCGCGTCGACCACCGCTTCAAGGGCCTCCCCCCGGACGCCGACGGCCTGACCGTCGGCGAGCTGGCCGCCCAGCGCCGCAACCTCTTCACCGGCGGCTTCGCCACCCCCGTGCTCGCGCTCTCCGCCGAGCGCCTGGAGCACAACCTCGACCTCATGGAGACGTACGCCGCGCGCCACGGCCTCGCCTTCGCGCCGCACGGCAAGACCTCCATGGCCCCCCAGCTGTTCCAGCGGCAGATCGAGCACGGGGCGTGGGGCATCACGCTCGCGGTGCCGCACCAGGTGCGGGTGGCGCGGGCGTACGGCACCCAGCGGGTCTTCCTCGCGAACGAGCTGGTGGACGCGGCCGCCCTGCGCTGGATCGCCGGCGAGCTGGCCGCCGATCCGGACTTCCGTCTCCTCTGTTACGTCGACTCCGTGCGCGGCGTGGAGCAGATGGACGCGGCGCTGCGGGACGCCGGGGCCGGTCGCCCGCTGGACGTCGTCGTCGAGCTGGCGGCCGGTGACGGCGCCCGTACCGGCGTGCGTACGGAAGCCGAATGCGCGGCCGTCGCGGACGCGGTGGCCGCCGTGTCCACGCTGCGGCTGGTCGGCGTCGCGGGGTACGAGGGCGAGGTTCCGCAGGCGAACCCCGAGCGGGTGCACGCATGGCTGCGCCGGCTCGTCACCCTCGCCGTCGAGTTCGACAAGGCGGGGCGGTTCGCGGGGCTGGACGAGATCGTCGTCAGCGCGGGCGGCAGCGCATGGTTCGACGCGGTGGCGGAGGTGTTCACCGAGATGCCCGAACTCTCCCTGCCCGTCCTGAAGTTGCTGCGCTCGGGCGCGTACGTCTCGCACGACGACGGCCACTACCGCAAGCTGACGCCGTTCAACCGGGTCCCGGAGGAGGGCGCCCTCGAACCCGCCTTCCGGCTGTGGGCCCAGGTCGTCTCCCGCCCCTCCCCCGAGCAGGCCTTCGTCAACGCGGGCAAGCGGGACGCGGCGTACGACCTCGATCTGCCGTTCGCCCAGGTGGTCCGCCGGGAGGGCGGTCCGGAACGCCCGGCGACCGGCATCTCGGTCACCGCCCTGTCGGATCAGCACGCCTGGCTGCGTACGACGCAGGAGGCGGACCTGGAGGTCGGGGACTGGCTCGGCATGGGGCTGTCCCATCCGTGCACGTCGTTCGACAAGTGGCAGCTGATTCCGGTCGCGGAGGCGGACGGGACGGTCGTCGACTACATCCGCACGTTCTTCTAGGGGGTGGCGGTCGTGGAAGAGCTCGTCATTCGGGACGCGGAGGTCGTGGACGGCGGCGGCGGTCCGTCCTACCGCGCCGATGTGGTCGTGGACGGCGGCCGGATCGTGTCCATCGTCCAGGAGGCGGCCGCCGCCGGCTGCCAACGGCCCAAGGCACGCCGGGAACTGGACGCGGAGGGTCTCGCCCTCTCCCCCGGCTTCATCGACATGCACGCCCACAGCGACCTGGCGCTGCTCCGGGACCCCGACCACAGCGCGAAGGCCGCACAGGGGGTCACTCTCGAAGTCATCGGCCAGGACGGCCTGTCGTACGCCCCCGTCGACGACCGCACCCTCGCCGAGGTCCGCCGCGCGATCACCGGCTGGAACGGCTCCGGCGACGACATCGACTTCGACTGGCGGACGGTGGGCGAGTACCTGGACCGCCTCGACGCCGGTTTCGAAGGCCGGGGCATCGCCGTGAACGCGGCGTACCTCATCCCCCAGGGGACGGTCCGCGCGCTCGCCGTCGGCTGGGAGGACCGGGAGGCGACGCCGGACGAGCTGGACCGGATGCGGCGGTTGGTCGCCGAGGGCATGGAGCAGGGCGCGGTCGGCATGTCGTCCGGGCTGACGTACACGCCGGGCATGTACGCCAAGGACGCCGAGCTGACGGAGCTGTGCCGGGTGGTGGCGTCGTACGGCGGCTACTACTGCCCGCACCACCGCTCGTACGGGGCCGGCGCCCTGGAGGCGTACGAGGAGATGGTGGCCCTGACGCGGGAGGCGGGCTGCCCCCTCCACCTGGCCCACGCCACGATGAACTTCGGCGTGAACAAGGGCCGGGCGCCGGAGCTGCTCTCCCTCCTGGACAAGGCGCTGGAGTCCGGAGCCGACATCACCCTCGACACCTACCCCTACACCCCCGGCTGCACAACTCTCGTCGCCATGCTGCCGAGCTGGGCGAGCGAGGGGGGACCCGAGGCGATCCTGGCCCGCCTCTCGGACGACGCGACGGCCGAGCGCATCCGCCACCACATGGAGGTCATCGGCGCGGACGGCTGCCACGGCGTGCCGATCGAGTGGGACACGATCGAGATCTCGGGCGTGAGCGACCCGGCGCTCGGGGACTTCGTCGGCCGTACGGTCGAACAGTCGGCGGCCGCACGCGGCGAGGCCCCCTGGGTGACCGCTCGCCGGCTGCTCCTGGCGGACCGGCTGGGCTCGACGATCCTGCAGCACGTGGGCCACGAGGAGAACGTACGGACCATCATGCGGCACCGCGTGCACATGGGCGGCTCGGACGGCATCCTGCGCGGTACGAAGCCGCATCCGCGGGCGTACGGCACGTTCCCGCACTACCTCGGCCGGTACGTACGGGAGTTGGGGATCCTGTCCCTGGAGGAGTGCGTGGCCCATCTGACCTCGCGCCCGGCGGCGCGGCTGCGGCTGCCGGACCGGGGGCTGGTCCGCGAGGGCCACCGGGCGGACCTGGTGCTGTTCGACCCGGCGACGGTAGCGGCGGGCTCCACTTTCGAGGAGCCACGCACGCTACCGACGGGCATCCCGTACGTCCTGATCGACGGCCGTTTCGTGATCGAGGACGGCCGCCGCACGGACGTACTGGCGGGACGGGCGATCCGTGGAACCGCGTAGCCGGGTTACGGCTTGGGCAGCACGCACCCGCTCGCGCTCAGGTCGAGCTTGTTGTCGACGCCGAAGCAGGCGGGGATCTGGTAGATCTGCTGGGCGTAGTTGATGCCCTGGCGGACGGTGACGTTGCCGCTCTCGTCGACCTCGCACGGGTTGTTGACCGTGCAGCGCTCGCCGTCCTCGTTGCCGGTGTTGTTGACGGCGACGACCTTGTTGGTGGCCTGGTCGATGACCGGGGAGCCGGAGGTGCCGCCGATGGTGTTGCAGGCGGAGGTGTAGCGGACGGAGTCCTTGAAGGTCCAGTCGCCTTCCTTGAGGCGGTACGCGAACCCGTCGATGTTGCAGTTGTACAGCCGCTTCCAGTAGCCGGAGGCGACGGTGATGGCGGTGCCGGCGACCGGGTGGGTCTCGGCCACGGTGAGCGCGTTGATGTTGTACGAGCTCTTGATCTGCCCGTACGTGGTGGTGAGTTGGTAGAAGGCGACGTCCGTGTCGGTCATCGTCCCGTAGGCGATCTTGCTGGCCCGCAGGGTGGCGACCCGGCTGCCCGAGGAGTTGAGCAGACTGAAGGTACGGCTGGAGGCCCGGTCGACCACGACCTGGCCGGGTCCGGGCATGCCGGTCTCCAGACAGTGGCCGTTGGTCATCACCAGCGCCGGGTCGTTGTCCTCCGAGTCCGAGAAGCGGACGACGGAGCCGGAACAGTTGCTGAGCGCGACGGTGCCCGCGAAGTTGACGGCCTGGACCTTGGGGTTCAGGACCTGGTCGAGGGTCTGCGCGGTGGATGCGACGGCGTCATTGACCACAGACGTGACACCGGCCGTGTCCGCGCTCTTGCCGAAGGACTCGGCCGAGTCCCCGGGAGCCGCGACCGCGGGTACGGCGCCGGCCCCGGCTATCGCCAGGGCGAGGAGGGCGGCGCCGAGCGGTTTTCTCATGTGGGGGTCCCCTCATACGAAGAGGGGTGACCGAAGAACTTCCGGTCACCCGCATTTTTGTCATGCGCATTGTCACCACATGAGGGGGGTACGGACAAGGACTTACTTACCGGTGAGTTCAAGCCGTAGGGGTTTCCCTATCACGGCGATCGGGGGGTTTTGAGCCGGCGGCGCAGGACGTTCACGAGAGGACGGTGAGATCACCACAGCGGGCACACCGGGGGCTCACGCGCCCTGGGAGGCCTCGATGTCCGCGCCATCGACGGTGCCGGCACTCGGGCCGAGGACGAACTCCGCCTGCCGACGCGGCCACCGAGCTGGAGTTCACCGGCCGGAGCACTCCCTCCGCACGCCCCGACGGCTCCCTGGCCGCCGTACTGGAGGACGGGCAGGGCGGCAGCGCCGTCTTGAGCTCCGGCTCGGGGACTGGTCCTGGCCTCTGCCTGAGCTGCTCCCGGAGAAGGTGACGCCGGCCAAGTGGCGTCGCCGGGGGCTGCCCTGGTACGCGAAACCGGTCCCGGACAGCGGCGGGCGCTTCGCGCTGCAGGTTGCCAAGACCGACCTCGTCAGGGCGGTCGCCAAGCACCTCACGCCCTGAGCGGCTTCCGCTACTTGGGCCCTTTGGTGTTGCCCTGCCCGCGGCCGGGATTGCCGTTGGCGTTTCCCGGGTCGGGCGTGGTCGGGGAGGCCGTGGGTGTGGTGGGGGCCGTGCTGCTCGTGGACGGGGTGGGTGAGGGCGTGCCGGCCTTGTCCGTGGGGTCGTCGGTGGCCGAGGGACTCGCCGAGGCGGTGGCGGGCGAAGAGCGTGACGGCTCGGTGGCGTCGGGCGGGCGGGCGCCGGCCGACGTGCCATCGGACGGTTCCGTCGGGTCCGCCGGGTCCGCCGGGTCATCCGCCGTCGGGCTCGTCCGGTCCTGCTTGACCTGCACGTCATCCTCCGGCGAAGAGCCGGACAGGGAGAACCCCGCTATCAGCGCCGCCGCCGACACCACGCCCACCGCACCGGCCATGACCGCCACGCGACGCGACTGCCAGGTGCTGGGCTTGCGCCGCGTGCCCCGGCCCGCACCCTCGCCCCGCCGACCAGGGCGTCCGTCGCCGAATCCGTAGTCGTGGTCGAGGTCGTGGTCATGGTCATGGTCGTAGTCGGCATTCGGGCCGTAGCTGTAGCTGTAGCTATAGCTATAGCTGTAGTCGTAACCGTCCCCCGCACCCTCGCCGCCGACCTCAGCCCTCACGGGGGCCGCCCCGCCCAGTGCCCCAGTGCCCGCGTCGGCCACCGGCGGCAGCTGCGCCGTCTCGTCGTACGCGTTCTGCCAGCCGTGTGCCGCCGCCGGATCCGCGTACTCCTCGTAGGCGGGGGATGCCGTCGGCTGCGGGAGGTACACGTTCGGCGGCGCCTGCGGTGGCTCGTTTTCGCGCTTGGGTGGCCTGGACATGACCGCGCATTCTAGGGACGGGAGCGGCCCGTGGGACAGCCACCGGCGATAACGGCCCAAACCCCCGCGTCTCACGTGTCGGAAAACACGGCCCGGTGGGCTTTACCGGGCCGTAAGCTCCTTGACATGCAGGTGATCCAGTCGACCAAGCTCGCCAACGTCTGTTACGAGATCCGGGGCCCGGTGCTCGAGGAGGCGATGCGGCTCGAGTCGGCGGGGCATCGGATCCTCAAGCTGAACACCGGGAACCCGGCCGCGTTCGGTTTCGAGTGTCCGCCCGAGATCCTGGAGGACATCCTCCGCAACGTGTCGACGGCCCATGGCTACGGCGACGCGAAGGGGCTGCTCGCGGCGCGCCGGGCCGTCGTCATGCACAACCAGACCCTCGGCATCGAGACCGACGTCGAGCACGTCTTCATCGGCAACGGCGTCTCCGAGCTCATCGTCATGGCGATGCAGGGGCTGCTTGATGATGGGGACGAGGTTCTCGTGCCCGCGCCCGACTACCCCCTGTGGACCGCCGCCGTGTCCCTGTCCGGCGGCACCGCCGTGCACTATCGGTGCGACGAGCAGTCCGACTGGATGCCCGACCTCGCCGACATCGAGCGCAAGGTCACCGACCGCACCAAGGCCATCGTCATCATCAACCCCAACAACCCGACGGGGGCCGTGTACGACGAGGCCATGCTCCGGGGGCTGACGGACATCGCCCGCCGGCACAACCTCCTCGTCTGCTCCGACGAGATCTACGACAAGATCCTGTACGACGGCGCCACGCACACCCCGACCGCCGCCGTCGCCCCCGACCTGCTCACCCTCACCTTCAACGGCATGTCGAAGGCCTACCGGGTCGCCGGGTACCGGGTGGGCTGGATGTCGATCTCGGGCCCCCGCGCCCACGCCGACTCCTACATCGAGGGCCTCACCATCCTCGCGAACATGCGGCTGTGCGCGAACATGCCCGGTCAGCACGGGGTCGTGGCCGCTCTCAGCGGACGGCAGACCATCAATGACCTGGTGCTGCCCGGGGGGCGGCTGAAGGAACAGCTGGATGTCGCGTACGAGCTGCTGACACAGATCCCCGGGGTGACGTGCGTACGGCCGAAGGGGGCGCTGTATCTCTTCCCGCGCCTCGACCCCAAGGTCTTCAAGATCAAGGACGACCGGCGAATGGTCCTGGACCTGCTGCGGCGCGAAAAGATCATGGTCGTCCAGGGCAGCGGCTTCAACTGGCCGGAGTCGGATCACTTCCGGGTGGTGACCCTGCCGACGGTCACGGATCTACGGGACGCGGTGGGGCGGATCGGGCGATTCCTGGACGGATACAGCCAGCCGTAGATCTTTTGCGCTCGCTCAACTTTAGACGGAATCTAAGCTAGGATGGCTTCCTGACAGCACAGGAGGCCATCCATGTACGAACCGATCCGCACCAAGTCGGTCCACAGCACGATGGCCGGCTCGACCTCCGACTTTCCGCACCGTTCGCGCGAGGAGGAGCTGGACATCCAGCTCGCGGGGCACCTCGCGGCGCTGCTGGCCGTCACCGATGAGCTGCGCGCGGCGGCGCCCTCCGCCGACGTGGACGAGGCGGCCGAGCGGCTCGCCGCGCAGGTGACCCGGTTGCGGAGCGGGGTGACGCCGGCCCGCATGTCCGCGGCACCCTCGGGCACCGACCTCACCGCCCTGCACCAGCGGGCACACGCCCTCGCGGGCCGCGCGCTGGTCGTTGCCGCGTCTCGTGCGGATACGGCTGCCGCGATCCTCGCCGCCGAGCGTATGGACGCGCATGCCGCCGCGCTGGCCGAGTCGGAGGAATTGACCGGCGTCGGCTGACACCCCCTGAACGGCCCCGGTCCGCGTGCACCCGCAGCGACGCGCGGACCGGGCGCCACGAGTTCACTGCGTTGGCTTTGGCCGACATTCGCCCTCGCCATAGGGGAGCTGTCGTGTCGCGGCTTGCGGTTCGGTGTGGCTTGTCGCGCCCACGCGGCGGAGCCGCATATCGACGCAGCCCCGCGCCCCTGAAAAGCGGGGCGTTGCCGCCCCCCGTGTTGTACCGAGACCGGCACGACGCCTGCCGTTCACCCCTTTCGGCGGGGAACGTTGGATTCCGGGAGCACTCTTCCCTGCGTGAGACGTATCGCAGGGATCGTCCTCGCGGTTCTGCTGATCGGTGGCGTGGTGGCCGCCGTCGTCGCGGGTCGCAGTGATGAGGACAACGGCACGGCAACGAAGACCGTGCGCGCGGTGATCGGATCGGAGAAGGCGGAGTTCTTCGCCGATCCCGACGTGGTGAAGGCCCTCGCCGCCAAGGGCTACACCGTGAAGGCCGAGACCTCCGGGTCGTGGGCCATGGAGGGGCTGGACCTCAAGGGGTACGACCTCGCGCTGCCGTCGAGCCAGGCGCCGGCCGCCGAACTCGCCGCGAAGTACAAGGTGACGGGGGCCCTCCCCCGCCCCTTCTACTCGCCCCTGGTCGTCGTGGCGCACAAGAACGCCGCCGAGGTGCTCGCGGCGAACGGCCTCGCCGCGCTGGAGGAGGCGCACCGGGGCACGCTGAGGATGGCCGCCTATCTGGACGCCGCCCGCACCGACCGCACCTGGCAGCAGCTCAAGGGGGCCGAGAAGTACGGGGAGTTGACGGGCACGCTCTACCTGTCCAGCACCGACCCCGAGACCTCCAACTCCGGCGCCCTCTATCTCGCGGCCGCCTCCTACGTCGCGAACGGCGGCAAGGTCGTCGCCACCGACGCCGAGGTCGATCGCACCGCACCGCTGCTGCGCAAGCTGGTCAGTGTGCAGGGCGCCCAGCAGGCCGGCAGCGACGCCGCCTTCCGGGACTTCGTCAGCGGTGCCGGCAATCCGCTCGTCGTGGTCTACGAGTCGCAGGTCGCCTCGCTGTCGGCGGACGGGCAGAAGCCCGACGACCTGGTCGTCCTCTACCCCGACACCACGGTCAACAGCGACCACACCGCCGTACCGCTCACCGAGAATGGCAAGGCAGTGGCCGAACTCCTCTCCTCGGACCCGAAGTTGCGCGAGCTGGTGGTCCGGCACGGCTTCCGGCCGCAGGGCGGCGCCGCCGAGTTCACCTCGGACACCACCTACCTCAAGCAGGAGCTGACCGGCGTCCGCCAGGCGCCCGTGCCCACCGCCAAGGTGCTGCACGAGCTGGCGCGACGGGCGCGCGGATAAGGGGGACAGCAGCTCATGAACAGCAACGACGACACCTTCACCCTCACGCCGCCCGAGCCCGTGGCCACGGTGCCGCGGGAGAAGGCGGGCGGGCTCGTCCCCGTGGACGACGCCGTCCGTACCGACATGGCCGAGAAGGCCTCCGCCTATGTGGAGGAGCTCGCGGCGCTCGACGCCCGCTCCCCCGAGTTCGCCGGCAAGGTCGGCGAGATCACCGCCCTGGGTGCGGGTGAGATGCGCACCGCCGCCGCGCAGTCCAACCGCATGCTGGAGAGGACCGTCCGGAGCCTGCCCGACAAGGGCGGGGACGCCCAATCGCAGGTCGCGGGCTCGCTCGTGGAACTGCGGCGGGTGGTCGAGGACCTGGATCCGAGGGATCTGCCCGCCGCCAAGGGGCGCAAGTTCCTCTCCCGGCTCCCCGGCGGGAACAGGCTGCGCGACCACGTCGCCAAGTACGCCTCCGCGCAGGGGACCCTCAACAAGATCGTGGGGTCCCTGCGGGGTGGACAGGACGAGCTGCGCCGGGACAACGCCGCGCTGCAGACCGAGCGGGTGCGCCTGTGGGAGACCATGGGCAAGCTCCAGGAGTACGTCGTCCTCACACAGGCCCTGGACACCGCCGTCGAGCGGCACATCGCCGGGGTCGACGGGAGCGACCCGCAGCAGGCGGACTCCCTGCGGGCCGACGTCCTCTTCCCGGTCCGGCAGAAGCACCAGGACCTGCTCACCCAGCTCGCCGTGTGCGCGCAGGGCTACCTCGCCATGGACGTCGTACGACGCAACAACGAGGAGCTGATCAAGGGCGTCGACCGGGCGGCCACGACCACCGTCTCGGCGCTGCGGATCTCCGTGATGCTGGCGTCCGCGCTCGACAACCAGAAGAAGGTCGTCGAGCAGGTCAACGCCCTGCGCGGGACCACGGAGGAGCTCATTCGGGGCAATGCCGAGATGCTCGCCACGCAGGGCGGCGAGATCCAGCGCATCGCCGCCGACCCGGCGGTGGGAGCGGAGACCCTCCGCAGCGCCTTCCAGCAGATCTACCGCACGCTCGACGCCATCGACACCTACAAGGTCCAGGCGACCGAGGCGATGGCGACGACGGTGGAGAACCTGACCGCGGAACTGCGGCACGCGAGCGCCTACTTGGAGCGCAGCCGCTCCCAGGGTGCGCTGGAAGGCGGGCTCGGATGAGAGCACGACTGTTCGCCCCCGCGCTCGCCGCGCTGGCCCTGCTGACCGCCTGCACCTCGCAACAGGCCGACGACGACCCGAACCCGAACGCCCCGCAGCCCGGCACCCTCCGCGTCCTCGCCTCCAGCGAGCTCAGTGACATGAGCCCGGTCCTCGACCGGATCGCCGACGACACCGGCATCAAGGTGCGGCCCACCTACATGGGCACCCTCGACGCGGTGGAACTGCTGGCGAAGGGCAAGGCGGACGGGCAGTACGACGCGCTGTGGCTGTCCTCCAACGACTATCTGCGGCTGCGCCCCGACGCGGCGAAGAAGGTCGTGTCGCAGACGCCGGTCATGTCGAGCCCGGTCGCCGTCGGGGTCAGGTCGACGACGCTCGGCTCGCTGGGCTGGCAGCCCGAGGACGTCACCTGGTCGCAGATCGAGCAGGCCGTCCAGGACGGCAGGCTGACCTACGGCATGACCGATCCCGCCCGCTCCAACTCCGGCTTCGCCACGCTCGTCTCGGTCGCCTCGGCCCTCTCGGGCGCCCAGTCCGCGCTCACCGACACGGACGTCGACAGGGCCACGCCCCGCCTCAAGGAGTTCTTCCAGGGGCAGAAGCTGACGTCGGGTTCCTCGGGCTGGCTGGCGACGGCGTACGAGCGGCGCGGGAACGTCGACGCCCTGCTCAACTACGAGTCCGTCCTCAAGGGCATCCCGGGCCTGACCGTGATCCGCCCCAAGGACGGCGTCGTCACCGCCGACTACCCGCTCTCCTCCCTCGCCTCGACGAACGCGGCGATCCGCGAGGACGTCCGGCGCATCACCGAGGCGCTGCGCACCGAGGACATCCAGCGGCTGATCACCGAGCGCACCCACCGCCGCCCGGTCGTCGCCTCGGTCCCGCCCGCGTCCGGCCTCGACACCAGCCGCCGACGCGAACTGCCCTTCCCGGGCAGCCGTTCCGTCGCCGACGGCCTGCTCGACTCGTACGAGAACGATCTGCGCCGCCCGTCCAGGACCGTCTACGTACTCGACACCTCGGGCTCCATGGAGGGCGACCGCCTCGAGCAGCTGAAGCGGGCGCTCACCGACCTCACCGGCGACTTCCGCGAACGCGAGGAGGTCACGCTGATGCCCTTCGGGTCGGACGTGAAGAGCGTGCGGACCCATGTCGTCGACCCGGCGGATCCGAAGGCCGGTCTCGACGGGATCAGGAAGGACACCAAGGAGCTCGAAGCCGAGGGCGACACCGCGATCTTCACCTCATTGCAGAAGGCGTACGACCATCTGCGCACCGACAAGGACACGTTCACGTCGATCGTGCTGATGACGGACGGCGAGAACACGGCGGGCGCGGACGCCGGGGAGTTCGACACCTTCTACCGGAACGGTCTGACGCCCGCCGGGAAGCAGATCCCCGTCTTCCCCATCCTCTTCGGCGACTCCGACCGGTCCGAGCTGGAGCACATCGCCGAGCTGACCGGCGGCCGCCTCTTCGACGCCCAGGAGGGCTCGCTGGACGGCGCCTTCGAGGAGATCCGTGGCTACCAATGAGTCCGCTCCGGGCAAGGCACTGGCGTACCTGGAGTCCCGCAAGAACATCGCGGGGAGCGCGTGCGGGGTCGTCGGGCTCGTGCTGACCTTCGCGGGGGTCGCGGGGCCGTACTGGCCCGTCGTCGTCGCCGGCCTCTACGGCGCGGGCGCGCTGATCGCCCCGCCGGAGCGGCCCGCGCTGCCCGACTTCCCGGATCCGTCGGCCCAACTCGACGAAGTGCGGGACGACTTCGAGAGGCTGCGCGGCTATCTGACGGACGTCGAGCTGTCGGTCACGGTGGCCGCGCGACTGCGTGAACTCACCGAGCTGCTGGGCGCGTTGCTCGACCGGGGCTGGGTGGCCGAGCTGCTCGCGCACGACCCGGAGGGCGTGCACGTGCTCTCCCGGATCGTGCGGCGCGATCTTCCCGAGGCCGTCGACAGTTTCGTACGGACGCGGTGGTGGACGCGGATGACGCCCGGCACCGAGTCGCCCGAACTCCATCTGGAGCGCCAGCTCGGCCTGTTGAAGAAGGACGCCGAGCGCCTGGCGGCGGGCCTGCGCGAGGTGGAGGCCCGCCGCCAGGAGTCCCACACCCGCTATCTGGAGGACCGGGGCGGGACCGGAGGCGGCCTTACCGCCTGACGTACACCGTCGCCGAGGCGGACGACGCGCTGTGCAGGTCGTCGCCCGGCCAGCTGACCGTGTAGTCCGCGTCGCCCCGGGTGCGCGGCAGGTCGTTGATCGTGAACGTGCCGTCGGCGCCGACCGTCACCGACGACAGCGTGCCGGTGCCGAGCCGGTCAATCCGGGTGACCTTGAGGACCGCCCGGTCGGGCAGCGCCTTGCCCTGTGCGGTGAAGGTGCCGGTGATCTCGACGCCCGTGCTCAGCGAGCCCTCCTCGGGCGCGGTGAGCGCGATCGACGTGGGCGCCTTGCCGACGGACACCGTGGTGGTGACGTCCTCGGCGGGGCGGTGGGTCAGGTCGCCGAGGTAGGAGACGGTGTAGGTCGCGTCGCCGACGAGGTCGGGCTCGTCGAGGACGGTGAACGTGCCGTCGGCCTTGACGGTGAAGGTGCCCAGGTCGTGGGCGCCGGTGGCGTCGGTGCGGGTCGCATTGACCTTCAGGGGCTCGGCGGGCGCCGGGCCGTCCTGCTCCAGCTTGCCGCGCACGGCGAGCGGTTCGCCCGCGACGGCCTGGGCGGGGCTGTGCGTGAGGCCGCCGGTGAAGCGGGCGTCGTACTGGACGGCCGGGGGCTGGATGATGTGCAGCCAGTACTGGGTGCCGACCGCGTTGGTGGTCACCGCGAACAGCCGGGAGCCGTCGGCCGACCACTCCATGCCGCGCGGTACGACCTTGTCGCCGTCGAGGCTGCCCTCGAAGACGAACTCCAGCGGGGCGGTGGCGTCGGCCGGGTCGGCGGGCTGGACCAGCAGGTCGGGCGTGGAGCCGGTGGCCGAGGCGCCGCGCGCGATGTACTTGCCGTCGCCGCTGAAGGCGACCGAGCTGGCGGCGGCGCCGGACGGCAGCGCCTGGTAGCCGGTCGCCGCGTCCGACAGGTCGTCGGCGTTCAGCAGCCGGGTGCCGTACGCGGCGTCGGCGACGGCGACCTTGGCGCCGTCCGGGGAGAACGCCATGTCCTTGAAGTCCAGGGCGCCCTTGCCGTCGCTGTCGGCGAAGCGGCGCGCGGCATTGCGTACGAGGCTGTCGCCGCTGGTGTCGAAGACCGTGACGAAGGGGTTGGGCGCGTTCGCGTTGAGCGGCTGGCCCATGAGCATCCTGTTGCCGGGGCCGGACTCCAGCTGGAGCTCGCCGGAGTCGTTCCAGCCGGTGCGGGTGAGGGCGCCGTTGACGACCCCGTCCACGTAGGTGCCGGCGGTGGCGCACTGGGAGACGTACTGGGAGTACGGCGTCGTGAAGTACAACTGGCCGCCGGAGTGGGCGAGATCACGACCGCAGGTGTCGGTGTTCGCGTAGGCGACGTGGGTCTTCTGGAAGGTGGTGGTGTCGTACGACTCGATCCGGTCGCGCAGACCGGCGTAGACCTTGGACGCGTCGGCGCTCAGCGCCAGGCCCGAGACATGGTTGGTCGTGGTGATCGTCGTGAGGCGTTCGCCCTGGAAGTTGTAGACGGCGATGGTGCCGCTGTTCCCGGAGTAGCTGGTGTTGCTGTCCGCGACGAAGATCCGCTCGTGGACGTTGTCGACCGCCAGCGCCGAGTACGACGAGATCGGCAGCTTGACCACGGCGTCCGAGGCCGCCGCGTGGGCCGCGGGTGCGGCGGCGACGGTCAGGCCGGTCCCGGCGAGTGTGGCGGCGAGCAGCGTGGCCGCGAGGCGTCTGGGACGGTGTGCTGTATTCAACTGTGCCCCCCACAGGCTGAATTGAGTGCTCACTGAGATCAGTGACACTCGTGTGTTGAACATGTAACAGCCATGAAGATCCTGCGATCAAGGGGCGCGACGGCAGAAGGTTGCCGGATACAGGCGAGGGCCTGTCACCGCGCGCTTCCCTCGATGCGGACGGGAACGCAGCGACAGGCCCAGAGCCCCGCACGCCGTTGTACGGAACCTCGCCGGTCTGTGGTGCTGTTCGGTGCGGTCACCGCGGCCGGCCGTGACGATGTTGCTGGTCAGGGCACGATCGGAGCCGGCCGCGGCGTCTTCGGGGGCTGTGCTCAGCCCAGGCGCTGCACCAGCGCGTGGTACTCGTCCCACAGCTCCTTCGGCGTGTGGTCGCCGAAGGTGTTGAGGTGGTCGGGGACGAGCGCTGCCTCCTCGCGCCAGACCTCCTTGTCGACGGTGAGGAGGAAGTCGAGGTCGGAGTCGCCCAGTTCGAGGCCGTTGGTGTCCAGGGCGCCCTTGGCCGGGAGGATGCCGATCGGGGTCTCGACGCCCTCGGCCTTGCCCTCCAGGCGCTCGACGATCCACTTCAGGACACGGCTGTTCTCGCCGAAGCCGGGCCAGACGAACTTGCCCTCGTCGTTCTTGCGGAACCAGTTGACGTAGTAGATCTTCGGCAGCTTCGACTGGTCCTTGCCCTTGGCCACGTCGACCCAGTGGGCCATGTAGTCGCCCATGTTGTAGCCGCAGAAGGGGAGCATCGCGAACGGGTCGCGGCGCAGCTCGCCGACCTTGCCCTCGGCGGCGGCGGTCTTCTCGCTCGCCACGTTGGCGCCGAGGAACACGCCGTGGTTCCAGTCGAAGGACTCCGTCACCAGCGGTACGGCGGTGGCGCGGCGGCCGCCGAAGAGGATCGCCGAGATCGGCACGCCCCTGGGGTCCTCCCACTCGGGCGCGATGATCGGGCACTGGGAGGCCGGAACGGTGAAGCGGGCGTTGGGGTGGGCGGCCGGCGTCTCCGACCGGGGCGTCCAGTCGTTGCCCTTCCAGTCCGTCAGGTGGGCCGGGGTCTCCTCCGTCATGCCCTCCCACCAGATGTCGCCGTCGTCCGTCAGCGCCACGTTGGTGAAGACCGAGTTGCCCCACAGCGTCTTCATCGCGTTGGCGTTGGTGTGCTCACCGGTGCCGGGCGCGACGCCGAAGAAGCCGGCCTCGGGGTTGATGGCGTACAGACGGCCGTCCTCGCCGAAGCGCATCCAGGCGATGTCGTCGCCGATCGTCTCGACGGTCCAGCCGGAGATGGTGGGCTCCAGCATGGCGAGGTTGGTCTTGCCGCAGGCGCTCGGGAAGGCGGCGGCGACGTACTTCGACTCACCGGTGGGCGGGGTCAGCTTCAGGATGAGCATGTGCTCGGCGAGCCAGCCCTCGTCACGGGCCATGACGGAGGCGATGCGCAGGGCGTAGCACTTCTTGCCGAGCAGGGCGTTGCCGCCGTAGCCGGAGCCGTAGGACCAGATCTCGCGGCTCTCCGGGAAGTGGGAGATGTACTTGGTCTGGTTGCAGGGCCAGGGGACGTCCTCCTGGCCTTCCTCCAGCGGGGCGCCGACGGAGTGCACGGCCTTCACGAAGAAGCCGTCCTCACCGAGCTCGTCGAGGACGGCCTGGCCCATGCGGGTCATGGTGCGCATGGAGACGGCGACGTAGGCCGAGTCGGTGATCTCGACGCCGATCGCGGAGAGTTTCGAGCCGAGCGGGCCCATGCAGAACGGGACGACGTACATCGTCCGGCCGCGCATCGAGCCGCGGAAGACGCCCTTCTCGCCGGAGAAGACCTCACGCATCTGGGCGGGGTCCATCCAGTGGTTCGTCGGTCCCGCGTCCTGCTCCTTCTCGGAGCAGATGAAGGTCCGGTCCTCGACGCGCGCGACGTCGGTCGGGTCGGAGGCGGCGTAGTACGAGTTGGGGCGCTTGATCGGGTCGAGCTTCTTGAAGGTGCCCTTCGCGACGAGCTCCTCGCACAGGCGGTCGTACTCGGCCTCGGATCCGTCACACCAGACCACGCTGTCCGGCTGCGTCAGTTCAGCGATCTCGTTCACCCACGAGACCAGTGCCTGGTGGTTTGTGGGGACGACGGGGGGAGCCGCGATGTCGCGCGCCACGGTTGCTCCTAAGTGAGGGATTTTGTCCTGAATATGCCCTTGTATGCCCCGTGGGGGCCGCGACCCGGATGCTTCGCGGACGGGAGGACTGGATCCGCCAACCCGATCTTCCGCGCTCATCCGGTGCCGACCGCACTCATTTGATCATCCGACGCGTCTGCGCATATGTCCAGAGGGCGTCACAGGTGAGCGGCGTGAGCATCGCCACTCATCCAGATGTTTTCGATGCGTCACCACGGCTTCACCCCGGGTGCGCCCATTCCGGGTACCCCATGAGACGATGGCCACTTCCGAGCGGTCATCTGGCCACCCTGATACGTCACTTACGGACCCGTAGGTACGATGCCCCGCATGACGTCGCCCGCCCCCGACGCGCCCACGGACTCACCGGCCGCCGGCCGGGGTCCCGCCGCGTCCTCCCTGCCACACCAGATCGCGCACCACGCCCAGCACCTCACGGACGAGATCAAGCCCAAGCTCCGCGGCTGGCTGCACCTGGGCATGTTCCCGGCCGCGCTCGTCGCGGGCCTGGTGCTCACCGCCCTCGCGGACTCGACGAGAGGCCGTATCGCCTGCGGGATCTTCGCCCTCACGGCCTGCCTGCTGTTCGGCGTGAGCGCGCTGTACCACCGGGGCACCTGGAGCCCGCGCATGGACGGCGTCCTGCGCAGACTCGACCACGCGAACATCTTCCTGATCATCGCGGGCACCTACACGCCGCTGACGATGCTGCTCCTGCCGGGGGCCAAGGGTCAGTGGCTGCTGTGGGGCATCTGGGCCGCGGCGGCCGCGGGCATCGTCTTCCGCGTCTTCTGGGTCGGCGCCCCGCGCTGGCTCTACACCCCCTGCTACATCGCGATGGGCTGGGCGGCCGTCTTCTTCCTGCCGGACTTCATGCGCACCGGCGGCATCGCGGTGCTGGTCCTGGTGATCGTCGGCGGCGTGCTCTACAGCGCGGGCGGCGTGATCTACGGCATCAAGCGCCCGAACCCGTCACCGCGCTGGTTCGGCTTCCACGAGGTGTTCCACTCCTTCACCCTGGCGGCCTTCATCACGCACTACGTCGGAATCTCGCTGGTGGCTTACCAGCACGGGTGACCCACGCGCAGCTTCGTTCAGGGCCACGGCTTGCGAGCCGTGGCCCTTTTTGCATGCCGAAACCGATTGACAGTCACTCTATTTTGAGAGCTACTCTCATTTCATGGAAACTGCCACTCCGGACCCTCGCCGTTGGTGGGCGCTCGGCGCCCTCGTCGCCAGCATGCTGACACTCGGCTTCGACATGACGATCCTCAACGTGGCGCTGCCGACGATGGCCGCCGATCTTGGCGCCGGCACCGGCCAACAGCAGTGGATGGCGGACGCGTACGTCGTCGTCTTCGCCGCGCTGATGCTGCCCGCGGGCCTGCTCGGAGACCGCTTCGGGCGGCGGCGGATGCTGATCACCGGCCTCGGGATATTCCTCGCCGGCTCGCTGGTCGGCGCGCTCGCCGACGACGTGAACGCGGTGATCGCCGCGCGTGCGGTGATGGGCGTGGGCGCGGCTCTGGTCACCCCGCTCTCGCTCTCCGTGCTGCCCACGCTCTTCGGCCCCGAGGAGCGCACCAAGGCCGTCGGCATCACCTCTGCCGCCTCCGCGCTCGGCCTGCCGCTCGGCCCGATCATCGGCGGCTGGCTGCTGAACCACTTCTGGTGGGGCTCGGTCTTCCTGATCAACGTCCCGATGGCCGCGATCGGCATCGCCGCCTGCGTCTTCCTGCTCCCGGAGACGAAGGACCCCGCCTCCCCGAAGGTCGACACCCTCTCCACCGCGCTCGCCGTGACCGGGCTCGGCGCCCTCGTCTACGCGATCATCGAGGCGCCGACCCGCGGCTGGGGCGACCCGGTGGTCCTGGGCATGCTCGGGGCGGCCGTGCTCCTGATCGCCGCGCTGGTGCTGCGCGAACGCCGGGTCGAGCGCCCCATGCTCGACATGACCCTGCTCGCCCACCGCGGCTTCCTGTTCAACACCGTCGCCGCGACCCTGGTGACGTTCATCCTGACGGGCCTGCTGTTCGTGCTGCCGCCCTACCTCCAGGCCGTCCTCGGCCACGACGCGCTGGGCACCGGCGTACGGCTGCTGCCGATGATGGGCGGACTGCTCGTCGCCTCCCGCCTCGCCCCGCAGGTCGTCGCCCGCTTCAGTGCGCGTGCCGCGGTGAGCGCGGGCCTGGTGGTGCTGGCCTTCGCCGGGATCCTCGGCAGCCGTACGACCGCGGACTCCGGCTACGGATTCGTCGCGCTGTGGCTCACCATCACCGGCCTCGGCTTCGGCCTCTCGCTCATCCCCGCCATGAACGGCGGCCTGAGCGCCCTGCCCCGCGACCGCGCCGGCAGCGGCTCCGGACTGCTGATGACCATGCGTCAGGTCGGCGGTGCGATCGGCATCGCGCTGCTCGGCAGCCTGCTCGCCGGCGCCTTCCGGGACCGGCTCGACGTCACCGGGCTGCCCGCGCAGGCCGCCGACACCGCCGGGGAGTCCGTGGTCGCGGCGCACCTCGTCGCCGAGCGGGCGAGCCCCGAAAAGGCAGCGGAGCTCGCCGCCTCCGCGAACAGCGCCTACGTCCACGGCATGGGCGTGGTCCTGCTGGTGTGCGGCATCGCGGCCCTCGTCTCCGCGCTGCTGGCGGCGGCTTTCCTGCCGGCCACACCTCGTCCGACCGAGACCTCCACGCCTCCTGACATGGCTGACGCGCAGGCCGATGCTCGACAATGAGCCCCATGACACCCGCAGGTTCCCTCCCCCTCCCCGACGGCCCTCAGCTGGGACTTCGTGAGCGGAAGAAGATCAAGACCCGGATGGCGATCCGCACCGCGACCTACGCCCTGATCGAGGAACAGGGCTACGACGCCACCACGGTCGAGCAGATCGCCGAGCGCGCGGAGGTGTCGCCGTCCACGGTCTTCCGCTACTTCCCGACCAAGGAGGACATCGTCCTCACGGACGAGTACGACCCGATCCTGCTGGACGAACTGCGCAAGCGGCCGGCGGACGAGCCGTGGATGGAGTCACTGCGGTACGTCATGAGGCTGGCCATCAGCACCGGGCTGGAGCAGGAGCCCGAGGCCACCCGGCTGCGGTCGCACCTCATGGTCCAGGTCCCCGCGGTGCGCTCCCGCATGCTGGAGAGCATGTCGGTCACCGGCCGGATGCTCTCCGAGGCCGTCGCCGATCGCACCGGCCTGCCGCGGGACAACTTCGAGGTGCGGGTCTTCACGAACTCCCTCATCGGTGGCCTCGCGGAGATCTCCCTGTACTGGGCCGAGAACGACTTCAAGGACGATCTCCGCGACCTCCTCGACCGCGCCCTGGACGTGATCGAGCACGGTCTCCCCGCGAAAAACAGCTGAGGCACGAGCCCCCGGCCGTGACATCCTGACCAGGTGAACGGACCCGAGATCCACGTCGAATTCGCCCCCGAGCTGCGTCTGTTCCTGCCGAACGGACGGCGCGAGGGCGGGGCCGCCCAGGTGACCACCGACGGCGTCTCGGCCCTCGGCCATGTCGTGGAGTCCCTCGGCGTCCCGCTGACCGAGGTCGGCACCCTGATCGTCGACGGCCGCGAGGTGCCGGTGGCGCACGTCCCGGCGGCGGGCGAGTCCGTGACCGTACGGCCCGTCCAGCGCCCCCAAAGGGTGCCCGGCGCTCCCCTGCGCTTCCTGCTCGACGTCCACCTCGGCACCCTCGCCCGCCGCCTGCGCCTGCTCGGCGTGGACACGGCGTACGAGTCGACGGACATCGGCGACCCGGCGCTCGCCGCCCGCTCGGCCGCCGAGCAGCGGGTGATGCTGAGCCGGGACCGGGGGCTGCTGCGCCGGCGTGAGCTGTGGGCCGGCGCCTTCGTCTACAGCACCCGGCCCGAGGAGCAGCTCCGCGACATCCTCGACCGGTTCCGGCCCGAACTGCGTCCCTGGACGCGCTGCACCGCCTGCAACGGGCTGCTCAAGGAGGCCACCAAGGAGGAGGTGGCGGACCAGTTGGAGGGCGGGACGCAGCGGTCGTACGACGTCTTCGCGCAGTGCACCCGGTGCGGGCGGGCGTACTGGAAGGGCGCGCACCACGAACAGCTGGTGGCCATCGTGGAGCACGCGATGTCGCTCCGCTCGGAGCGCCGTTGATGGTTGAGCGCCGTGGGGAACTGCGGCGCCGCTGTGGCTGGTCGCGCCCGCGCGGCGGCGCCGCAAATCGATACAGCCCCGCGCCCCTTCGGGGCGCGTCAGCGCCTCGTTAGATCCTTCTTGCCGCAGGCGATTCCGTCCCCGTTCCGGTCCAGCCGCAGCGGGTCGTCCCTGCCGTTGACCTTCAGGCGGCCGTAGTCGTTCGCCTTCAGCCAGTCGCAGCGGGACTTCGTCGTCGTCTTCACGGTCGGCGGGAAGTCCGTCGGCACGCACACGTTGGCGGAGCCGTAGTGGCGGTCGCAGCCGGAGACGGTCGGGCTGACCTTCTGGGACGTGCGCTTCTTGCCGGGGCCCGTGACCTTGCCCTTGAGGTCGTCGGCGAAGTCATGGACGTGAGCCGACGCATCCGTGGCGGTGAGGGCCTGCGGTCCTTGCAGGTGCACCCACTTGGCGACCGACGGGACGCCGTTGGCGTCGACCGCGAAGAGCATGTACCAGCCGGGCGGCGCCAGGTTGGGGTTGCTCGTCACGTTCAGGTCGACGTTGTTGCCGTCCACCGACAGCGGCAGGTCGACGAAGCGCTGGTTGGGGTCGGAGGAGTGGGTGACGGCGGCCGGGCGGATCAGCTCGGCCTTGGCGATGGGACGGTCGACGGTGATCCGCTGGGTGTCGCCGTACGTCCACTCGGTGTCGATGACCGAAGTGATCGTCGGGCGCTCGCCCTTGAGGAGATAGGGCGGGGTGTAGACCGACACGTCGTGGTTCCAGGTGCCGTTGCCCGGGTTGTCGCCCGTCGTCATCACCCGGCCGTCGGGCAGCAGGAAGGCGGAGGAGTGGTAGCCGCGCTCCTCCGGGTCCGTGGCCACCGGGTCGAAGGTGTTGGTCGCCGGGTCGTAGAGCGACGACTCGTACACCGGGTCGGCCCGGTTGTGCAGGGCGCCGCCCGTCTCCAGGACCTTGCCGTCCGGCAGGAGTACGGCGGAGGCGTACATCTTGCCCTGGTTGCCGGTCTGCGGGACCTTGCCGCCGCCGAGGTCGACGGTGCCCTGCGGGAGCGGCGGGCCGGCGACGTAGGACGGGTTGGGCTGCTTGAGGTCGATGACGTCGGTGAGGCGGTTCGCGTCCGGGTTGGAGTCGATGTTGCCGCCGCCGATGGTGAGGACCTTCTGGTCCTGGGCCGGAGGCAGCAGCACGCTCGCCGACTGGTCGCGCTCGTCCTTGTTCTGCAGGCCGGGGACCTGGGTGATCGTGTTGGCGTCGTAGTCGTAGATCGCCGATCCGGTGCCCGGGATGTTGTTGCCGAAGACATGGCTGCCCGAGTAGAACAGGCGGCCGTCCTGCATCAGGATCATCGACGGGTACAGGCCCCAGAAGGACCAGGTCTGGTTGACCTGCCACGTCGGCAGCCAGCGCTGCTCGGCGTCCGACCACCGCTCGGCGGTCACCGAGCCGGTGGAGTCCTCCTTCAGCCCGCCGAACGAGATCACGTCACCGTTGCCGAGGATCGTCGCCGACGGGTACCAGTGGCCGTCGTTCATGTCGTTCGTCCTGCTGTACGTCTCGGTGACCGGGTCGAAGAGGTACGAGTCCTTGTAGCCCTGGTAGCCGATCTTGCCGTCGGCCGACGGATAGCCCTTGTTGCCGCTCATGACGAGCACCCGCCCGTCGTCCAGCTGGACGTGGCCGGCGCAGAACATGTCCTTCGGCGTGGGGATCTGCTTGTACGTGCCGTTCTGCGGGTCGTAGACCGCGCTGGTGAACGTGCCCGCCGCGAACTTCTCCGGGTCGTTGCCGGAGCCCGCGATCAGCAGCACCTTGCCGTTGTTCAGGACGACGGAGTGCATGGAGCGCACGGGGTTCTTCGTGGGCAGCACGTCCCAGCGGCCGTTCGCGCACTCCTGAGCCGTGCCCGTGCACACCGGGTCCGGGACCGGGTCGGCGACCTGGTCCATCGTGTAGTCGTCGGTGGTGACGGAGCCGGTGCCGTAGACGGAGACGCCCCAGGCGATCCGGTCGGTGCCGGCGGGCACCTCGGGCGTACGGACCGTGGCCTCGGTCCAGCCGGCCGCCGGCTCCAGCGTCTTGAGGTCGGTCCAGTACTGCCATCCGGCGGTGGCGTCGTGCCGGAAGAGGGTGATCGCGGTGTCCGGGGTGGTCGACTTGTACCAGAGCCCCAGGTCGTACTGCTTGCCCACGGTGACGACGGGCGCGCACTCGGCGGACTCGGTGATCAGCGCCTTGCGGTCGCCGTCGACGCGGCGGGTGAGGGACACCTTCATCGCCTTGGAGCCGCTGTGAGCGTCCGCCGTCGTCTCGAAGGCGAAGTCGTTGTCGCCCCAGCCGGACTTCTTCCAGCAGTAGGGCATGTCGCCGGTGCCGGCGGTCTCGAAGCCGGGGTTCTTGATGAGGTTGGCGGCGGAGGCGGGCTGGGGTGAGGTGAGGAGCAGGCCTCCGGTGAGGCCCATCGCGGCCAGCAGGGCCGTTCTCCGTCCTGCTCTCATACGGCTGGATCTCACGCTGAACTCCTTGCTGTGCGGCTCCTGCGCGGCAGATAGACCAGCGCTTCCGTACCGGCGAAGCGCAGGACGAAGGTGATGACCAGGGCCAGCGCGGTGGCCGGCAGTACGGCCAGCCCGAACTGGCCGACGAGCAGCGCGATCAGCGGGATGCGCAGCACCAGGTCGGCGTTGGCGAGCAGCGCGAACCGTACGGTGCGGTCGGCCCAGTGGCGGTGCCGGCGGCGGTCGCGGAACAGCAGCTTCTCGATGAGCAGGAAGTTCCAGGCGACGCCGAACTGGTTGGCGACGATCTCGGCGGGGAGGTAGTGCAGCCCCGCCTGCGTCAACGCCCACAGCGCGGTCAGGTTCGGCACGAACCCGGTCAGCCCGATCAGCCCGAACACCACCATCCGGGCCAGCGGGTCGGCCGTACGCAGCCCGGCGAGGTGCCGCAGGAAGCGGCGCCCCTCCGCCGCCGTGGACTTGGACTCCCCCGCGAACCGCTCCTGGAAGACGAACGGCACTTCGGTGACCGCGCGCGGGCGGCTCCGCACGGCCAGCTCCAGCAGGATCTTGTAGCCGAGCGGCTTGAGCGCCTCCGCGGTGATGTCGCTGCGGCGGATGGCGAAGAAGCCGCTCATCGGGTCGCTGATGCCGTGCAGCCGGCGCGGGAACAGGGACTTGGTCAGCCAGGTCGCTCCACGTGACACGGCCACGCGGTAGCTGCCCGCGAGTCCGGCCCGGCTGCCGCCCTTGATGTACCGGGAGGCGACGACGAGACCGGCGTTCGCGCGTTCGCCGGTGGCGACCAACTCCGGGATCAGGGACGGCGGATGCTGGCAGTCGCCGTCCATGACGACGATCCAGTCCGACCCGGCGGCCTTCATCCCCTCGACGACCGCGCCGCCGAGCCCGCCGACCGGTTCGTCCCGGTGGATGACGGTGACGGGGAACGGGCAGTCCTGCGCGGCCTCCTTGATGACCTGCGGGGTGTCGTCGGTGGAGTCGTCCACGAAGACGACCTCGCAGGGCAGCCGGGACGGCACCGATTCGGTGATCCGGTGCAACAACTGCCGTACGTTCGCCGACTCGTTGAAGGTCGGTACGACGATGGTGACGGCGCCCGGCTCGGCCACCTCGGCGACCTCCACGGCCGGATCGCCCAGCTCCTCGGGGGCGGTGTGTTCCTGGCTCATCGAACGCCTCCGGAGGCTGTCTGGATCTGGCGGATCTCGATGCGGTCCGCGCCGCGGCCGAACACGGCGACCGCCGTCGAGTGCTCCATCGCCGCCTTCACGTTGGGCAGGTCGACCGCGTCCCGCCGTACCGTCGGCGAGGCGACCACGTAGTCGAGGTCCTTCCAGCCGCGCGGCATCGTCTTCGTCACGGCCGGGTCGAGGTCGGCCTTGTAGAACCAGATGGCGCCGAGCCCGGGCTTGTACCCGGCGTGCACCAGGTCCAGCCACAGCGCGTCGTCGACGAGGACCCGGGTGTCCTCGGGGTCCTGAACCTCCGTGGCCAGCCATTTCGAGGCGGCCTGGTAGGGCGCGTTGGCGTCGGCGGTGACGGCGGTGCGGTCGCCGTCGTACCAGCGCGGGACGACATAGGCGCCGGCGGCGACCGCGAGCACGGCCGCGAGGGCGTACCGCCCGCCGGTGACGTACCGCTTCTCGGCCTCGGAGCGCCATCGCCGCAGCACGGCGTGGGCGACGGAGGCCGTTCCTCCGGCGAGGACCAGGGCGAGGAAGGGCAGTGCCTGGATGACGTACATGGCGGGCAGGTAGCCGTCGGGGCGCATGGCCACCAGGGCGAGGATCACCACCGCGAACGACGGTCCCGCCAGCGACCGGGCCGTGACCGACCAGCGCCAGGTGGCCAGGAGCAGCAGGCCGCCCGCGAGGCCGCCGAGGATGAGGACGCGGTCGTAGTAGAGCCAGGACCGCAGGACGCCGTGGGAGCCGGAGCCCTGGTCGAGGATGAAGCCCGAACCGGGCCTGGTCATCTGGTACTTGATGCCGTCCCAGAGCGAGACGTGGCCGCTGCCCGGGAACAGCTCGCCCTTCAGCAGGGCGAACAGGGGGTACGAGAGGCCGATCAGCGCGCAGGCCGTGACGGCGCCGGTGAGGGCGAACTTGCGGGTGTCGCGGTGGCTGTGCCGCCACATGGTGACGAAGACCGCCGGGAGGACGAAGAGCATCGTCTCCTTGGTCAGTACGGCCGTCGCGGCCGCGATCCCGGCGCCGAAGTGGTGCCAGAGGTGGCGGCTCGGGGAGGCGGCGAGCGCGAACGCGAGGAGCGTCCACATCACCGCGAGGTTGTCGAGGAAGATCTCTCGCTGGAGGACGACCGACAGGGGTGACAGTCCGAACAGGACCATGCCGAGCCCGGCCGCCCAGCGCGGCAGGGAGAGCCGCCGCCCGAGCACGTAGACGAGGACCGCGCTGACCGCGCTGATGACGAGCATCGCGGCGCGCATGGTGCCGACGGTCATCGACTCGGGGCTGAGCGCGGCCGGTATCCAGGTCAGCAGGGCTATCTGGATCCAGCCGAGGGGCGGGTGGTCGTACCAGTAGGTGTAGTGGGCCAGACCCCGGCCCTCCTGGACCGCCCAGGCCTGGGCGAGGTAGGTGCCCTCGTCGTCGCTGAGGGTGGGGTAGTCGGCGATGTTCCAGCCCTGGACGACGAGGATCGCGACGAGGAGCACGCCGCACAGGACCAGGTCGGGGCGGGAGGAGCGGAGGCGGAGCGGCGGGCTCGTTCGACTGGCCGAACGCTCGATGGGGACAGGTTGTCTCTGCGCGGGGACCTTCGGAGTGGTCACCGCGGGAAGGGTGGAGGTCACGCAGGGACGTCCTCTCGGAGGTCACGGGTCGCTTCGGCGGTGGTGAGATGCGCGCCGACGTGGGTGGTCAGCTCCCAGTCGTTGCGGCCGCGCTGCTCACGCCATACGGCGCGGACGGCGGCCCCGGCGAGGAGCACCTGGTAGAAGGGACCGCCCACGATGAGCTTCAGGTAGTGGACGAAGCGGACGCGCAGTCCGTACTGCTTGCCGAAGTCGTGCAGTCCGACGACCTCGAAGACGAAGGTGACGAGCGCGGTGACGGCCGGCAGGAAGGTGATGAAGGCGACGGTCACGGACACGTCGAGGAACACCGCGATCGCGATGTTGAGCGGGATGACGAGCCCGGTGAAGGCCTGCATGAACGGCGTCATGAGGGTGTACCGGGCGAGCAACCGCTGCCCGAAGGTGGGCAGTTGCTTCCAGTCCTTCTTCCGGTAGACCTGCAGGAAGCCCTGGTTCCAGCGGGTGCGCTGCTTCAGCAGCGACATCAGGCTGCCGGGCGTCTCCTCCTTGGTCACCATGTCGGAGTCGTAGGCGACGACGACCTTCTTGCCGACGCTGGAGAGCCGGACGCCCAGGTCGCAGTCCTCGGCGAGGCAGTTCGGGTCCCAGCCGTCGGCTTCCCGCAGCACGTCGGTGCGTACGAAGACGGTGTTGCCGCCGAGCGGGATGAACCCCTTCTGCGCGTGCAGGTGCAGGCGCGACCGGAACCAGAAGAAGTACTCCAGGCAGTTGCGCAGGCTGTACCAGCTGGAGTGGAAGTTGATCAGCTGGACGCCGCCCTGGACCACGTCAGCCTTCGTCGTCCGGAACGCGTGGTCGACGTGGGCGAGGAGCTCCGGGTGGACCTGGTCCTCGGCGTCGAAGACCCCGACGACGTCGCCGCGGCAGTGCGGCAGCGCCGTGTTCATGGCCTTCGGCTTGTTCTTCTTCTCGTGGGTGTCGACGACGACGCGGACCCGTGGGTCGCGAGCGGCGGCCCGCTCGGCGACCTCGGTGGTCTCCGGGTCGTCGTGCCCGACGATGACGATGATCTCGAAGTCGGTGTGTGTGGACTCCAGCAGCCGCTGGATGGTGTGGTCCAGCACGGCCTGTTCGTGCCGGGCCGGGAGCAGCAGCGAGAACGACACGTGCTCGCCGCCGTCCGGTCTGCTGAACCGGGTGGAGGCGAGCACCTCGGGCGTACGCCACGCGTGCATCTGCCACCACAGGGTGAAAGCCGCCATCCAGAACAAGGCCAGCGAGACGACGGCTATAAAGACAGACGTCAGCAACAGATCCCCCCAGATCCCCAATGCCCCCTGCCGCGACAGCACGTCACATCTGTCGCGGAACTGTGTAGACAGTAGGGGGGATCTGTGAAGTACGCAGGCTGTTTGGATGAAGAGCTCGTTTCGTCACAACGAGCCCCGAGAGTGAACAATTCGAACACGGGCCGCGTAACTGCCCCGCGCACACTGCCGTTTCAGCTGCTCAGAGCGGTTCGCAACCGGTCCGGATCGGTGGTCGGGGCGTCGCAGGTGAAGTTACGGCAGACGTAAGCGGCGGGTTGACCCTGCTGCAGGGGACGGTCGGCGAGGAGCGGGAACTCGCCACTCTCCGGAGTTCCCACGGCCACGACCGCCCCCGGGGCAGTGCCCAGGAGTGCCGTGCGGTGCAGGGCCTTGGTGGCGGGGTCGTCCATCGCCGGTCCCACGACCGCGACCTCACGCGGCCCGTCGAGGTTGGCCTCGGCGACGGCGAGCCCCCAGCCGATGAAGCGGGGGACGCGCGGGCCGAGGGCCTTGACGACGCCCAGCGCCTTCTCGGCGGCGACGCGGTGGGGCTCGGCGCCGGTCTGCGCGGCGTAGCCCAGCAGGGCGCCGGCCGCGGCGCTCCAGCCGGAGGGGGCGGCGTTGTCGGTGGGGTCCTGGGGGCGGCGGATCAGCTGCTCGGCGTCGGCGGCGGTGTCGTAGAGGGCGCCGGACTCCTCGTCGGCGAAGCGGGCCAGGACGTGGTCGAGCAGGAACCCGGCGAAGTCCAGCCAGACACCCTCACCGGTGACGGAGGCGAGCGCGAGGAAGCCCTCGGCGACGTCGCCGTAGTCCTCCAGCACACCCGCGTTGGCGCCGACCTGGCCGTCCTTGCTGGTGCGGGCGAGGCGGGCGTGCTCGTCCAGGTGCAGCCGTACGAGGAGGTCCGCGGCGCCGAGGGCGGCGTCCACCAGGTCGGGGCGGTCGAAGTAGGCGCCGGTCTCGGCGAGGGCGGCGATCGCGAGGCCGTTCCAGGCGGCGACGATCTTGTCGTCACGGCCGGGGGCGGGGCGGTCGGCCCGCGCGGCGAGCAGGCGCTCCTTCACGGAGGCGATCCTCTCGGCGTCGAACACACCTTCCCGCTGCGGGAGCTGGAGGACGGAGGAGCCGTGCTCGAAGGTGCCTTCCTCGGTGACGCCGAAGTAGTCAACGGCGAGCTCGGCGTCGTCGTCGCCGAGCACCTCGCGCAGCTGCCGCGGAGTCCACACGTAGTACGCGCCCTCGACGTGCTTGCCGGTCCCGTCGTCGCTGTCGGCGTCGAGCGCGGAGGCGAACCCGCCCTCCGCGGTACGCAGTTCCCGCACCATGAAGTCGGCGGTCTCCAGGGCGACCTGGCGGGCCAGCTCCGAGCCGGTGGAGCGCCACAGGTGGGCGTACACCCGGCACAGCAGGGCGTTGTCGTACAGCATCTTCTCGAAGTGCGGCACGATCCAGTCACGGTCGACGGAGTAGCGCGCGAACCCGCCGCCGAGCTGGTCGTAGATCCCGCCGCGGGCCATCCGCTCGCAGGTGTCCTGGGCCATCTGCAGCGCGCCCTCGGACCCGGTCCGCGCGTGATGCCGGAGCAGGAACTCGATCACCATGGACGGCGGGAACTTGGGCGCGCCCCCGAACCCGCCGCGCTGCGGGTCGTACTCCCGGGTGAGCCCGAGCAGCGCCTGCGCGAGCTCCTCCTCACCGGGTGCCTCGGTGCCGCCGTAGGAGATCTCCCGCCCGGCGAGATCCCGCACGATCTTCCCGGCGACCTCGGCGACCTCGTCCCGCCGGTCGGTCCAGGCGCTGCGGACGCCCTCCAGCACCTGCCGGAAGGACGGCATGCCGTGCCGGGGGGCGGGCGGGAAGTACGTGCCGAAGTAGAAGGGCTCGGCGTCGGGGGTGAGGAAGACGGTCATGGGCCAGCCGCCCTGGCCGGTGGCCGCCTGGACGGCCTCCATGTAGACGGCGTCCACGTCGGGGCGTTCCTCGCGGTCGACCTTGACGCTGACGAAGTGGGCGTTGAGGTAGTCGGCGGTCTCCTGGTCCTCGAAGGACTCGTGGGCCATCACGTGACACCAGTGGCAGCTGCTGTAGCCGACGCTGAGCAGGACCGGTTTACCGCTCTTGCGTGCCTCCTCGAAGGCCTCGGCCGACCACGGCCACCAGTCGACGGGGTTGTCCGCGTGCTGGAGCAGGTAGGGGGACGTCTCGTGAGCCAGTCGGTTCGGCATGAGGTCCATCCTGCCGCAGTACCCCGTCCGTCACTCGGCAGGCGTCCCCGAGACGGTGACGTCGAGCTTCCCCGTCCCCCGACCACCCGCCCCTCTCCCCACAACGCGCCATCCGCAGCACACTTGACCAAGAACGCCGTTGCCGCCGGAGGGGGACGTGACATGCGAGACAGCCATCGGGCGGAAGCCGAGCGGCTGTTGGTCCGGGCCGTGGAGGAGGAAGTGCGGCGCTCGGGCGGGCGCACCGACGGGCAGGTGCTGCTGTCACGGGCGCGTGGGGCGCTGGACGCCATGGCGCAGTCGGCGGCCGAGGAGTACGAGGCGTATACGCGCGCGCTGGACGAGGCGGAGGCCGGCCGGCTGACGTTCGGGCAGCGGTTCGCGCGGGAGAGCGGCAGTACGCCGCTGATGGTGGCGGGCGTCGCGGCGCTCGCCGCCGTCGTCACCGACCTGGCGCTCGGCACGGGCACGGGCACCGCGGTGGGCGCGGGCGTGACCGTCGGTGTCGTGGGCGCGGCGGCGACGGTCGTGAAGGTGGCCGGCACGCATCTGCCGGCCGCGCACCATCGCGCGGGTGCCGTGGGCCAGCCCGGCGGCCCGGAACAGCTGCGGCTGCAGTGGCTGACGGCGCTGGAGGTACGGGGCATCCGTCCCTTCCTCGACCAGCAGCGGGTGCTGAGCGCGTCCACCGGCCCGAAGAAGACGGGGCCGCGGCTGAAGGGCGCCGACAAGAGCGCCGCCGCCCGTGGGCGGAACCTGTTGGCGCAGTCGTTCGGGCAACTCCCCGAGCCGACGGGACCGTTCGCGGGCCGCAGGCAGGAGATGGCCCGCATCCGGCAGTGGGTGCAGGCGGCGCGGGCGAGTACGGAGACGAAGCCGACGGTCGTGGTCCTGCACGGGTCGCCCGGCAGCGGTCGTACGGCACTGGCGGTCCGCGCGGCCCACGACCTGAAGGACCAGTTCCGCGGCGCGTGCGTGGTGGACCTGCGCGGCGACACCGCCGAGGAGGCGCCGCTGTCCACCCGGGACGCGCTGCTGCATCTGCTGAACCGTTTGGGCGCCCCGCGCGAGCAGCTCCTGTTCCGCGAGCGTTCATCTGCGGAGCAGCAGGTCAAGCGGCTCGCCGAGCTCTACCACCAGCACCTCGCGGGCCTCCCGGTCACCGTCGTACTGGACGACGCCTCGGACCCGGAGCAGGTCCGCACCCTCGTTCCCGAGCGCTGCGACAGCCTGGTCCTGGTCACCGCACGCGAGCCCCTCGACCTGCCCGCGGATCTCGCCGCCTGGGTGCATCAGCTGCCGGTGGGGTCGCTGGACGCGGCCGGCGCGGAGGAGCTACTGAGCGCGGCGGCGCAGGACTCCTCGGGTCCCTACGACGCCGAATCCGCGGACCGGATAAGGGAGTTGTGCGGCGGGCTGCCGCTGGCGCTGCGCATCGCGGGCTCGGCACTGGGGCCGCGATCACCGCGCACGCTGGCGACGGACCTGGGGGCGTACGGCCCGGTGGAGCCGGTCGAGCGGGTGCTGTGGCTGCGCTACACCGACCAGTCGGAGTCGGCGAGGCGCCTGCTGCGCCGGCTCGCGCTGGCGGGCCGGGCATCGCTGGGCGCGGCAGCGGCGGCGGCGCTGCTGGCCACCGACGAGGCGGAGGCGACCCGCCACCTGGTGGCCCTGTCCGATGCGGGCCTGATCGACCACGTCCGCGGCAACCGCTACCGCCTGCACGACCTGGTCCGCGCCTTCGCCCACGCCCGCCTCCTCGACGAGGAGGACCCGGCGGAGCGTACGGCGGCGCAGGAGCGGCTGATCGTGAACTACGCCGACCTCGCCGACTCGGTGCTTCGCCTGGTCGACGGCAACATGTCGACCCGCTCGGACCGCTTCAGCCCGCACGGCTTCACCTCGCTGGACGACGCGCTGCGCTGGCTGGACGACGAGTCGAGCTTCATCACGGCGGCGCTCAGGCACGCGGAGGACGTGAACCAGGCGGCGGTCCTGAACCTGCTGGGCGCGCTGTGCGACTACTGCCTGCTGCGCGGCGACCTCTACCGGCTCGGCGAGATCAGCGAGCTCGCGCAGGCCGTGGACCAGGGCCTGCTGGTGCGCTCGGTGCAGTGGCGTACGGGCATCGCGGCCCGCCAGCTCGGCGAACTCGACAAGGCCCGCACGACCCTGACCTCGGTGGTCGACCTCTACATGGAGGCCCATCACGACGCGGGCGCGGCCCGGGCCCTGTGTTCCCTCGGCATCACCCTCCACCACCAGGGCAACCTGACCGAGGCGGCGACGAAACTCCGCGAGGCCTTGGACCTGCAGTCGGCGCCCGCTCTGGCGACGGACCGCGCCTGGACGATGCACGCGCTGGCGGCGGTGGAACGCGACCGCGGCCGCGTCCGCGAGTCACTGGACCTGCTGACCGGCTCCCTCGCCCTGCACCGCGATGGCGAGTCGATCCACGGCGAGGCCTGGGCCCACTTCCAGCTGGGTCAGCTGGGCCTGCGCATGGGCGACGTACCGCGCGCGGAGTCGGAGCTGCGCACGGCCCTGGACCTGTACGGCCGTACCCGCGACGCCCGGGGCGAGGCGTGGGCGATGACCCAGCTCGCCCGCGCCCGCCTGGTCGCCGGCGACCCGTCCCCCGCGGTGGACGGCCTGCGCCAGGCGGCCTCCCACCACCGCGACAACGAGGACGCGCGCGGCGAGGCATGGTCCGTCTACTACCTGGGCCAGGCCCTGGAGGAGACGGGCAACCTGGACCTCGCGGTACGGGAGCTGGAACGTTCACGCACGATGTTCTCCCGGATGCGGGACGTGTACGGCCTGGCGTGCGCCCGGCACCACTCGGCGCGGGTGACACGGGACCAGCGGGCGGCCCAGACGGGCTCCCTGCGCAACTCCGGTTTCGCGCGCCAGCTCCTGGTCGACGCCCGCGCCGACTTCCAGCGCATCGGCGTGGCCCACGGCGAGGCATGGACGTGCCTGGAGCTGGCGGTGGTGGACGCCGGGAACGCCCGTACGCAGCAGGCGCTGACCCTGTGCGAGGACGCGGTCGCTCTGTTCGTGTCCTACGGCGACCGCAGGGGCGAGGACTGGGCCCGCTTCCTGCGCTGCACGCTGCTGCCGTACGCGGCGCCGGGCGGTGTCGAGGTCGGGACGGCGGTGGCACAGGAGGAGCTGACCCGGTTGGGCCGCGCCGGGCACGAGCTGCGGGACGGAAAGCTGAGCGACTACGTCGAGGCGTATCTGCTCCTGCTGGAGCGCGGGGTGAACCTGGAGGAGGGCTGGCAGGCCTGGCGACTCGGCATGGTGCCCAACCGCCACGCGCGGGAGGTGATGGGGGTGGGCGTCGCGGCCGGGACGTAGACGCGCGGACCGTACGGTCCGTCACACCTGTGGGTGACGGACCGTACCCGCGAAGACGCCGCCCGCGCTCGCCGACGGGTACGGCGTACGTGCACCCGCCCGGTGAGCCCTGCTACGGCTTCGCCGAGCCGGAGGCCGAGGTGTCCCGGGCGTTCCCGGCGTCCGCCTTCGGGTCCGGGGCCTCTTTGAAGTCGACCCTGCTCATGTGGCGGTTCATGGACTTCATCAGGCCCCACACCGCCAACGCCATCACCGCGAAGACGATGAAGCCGAGGACGCCGGGGGTGACCTTGTCCTCGTCCACCTCCTTGGCGAGGGTGGTGAGGTGTGTCATTGCCAGGCTTGCGCTTGCGCTCATGTCAGGCATTGTCGCGGATGCCCGCAAAGAGGTCGTCCTCGGGGAGGGAGGTATCGACGAGGGACTTCGCCAGCTCGTACTCCTCCGTCGGCCAGACCTCCTTCTGGAGCTCCATCGGCACGCGGAACCAGCCGCCGTCCGGGTCGATCTGGGTGGCGTGCGCGATCAGGGCCTTGTCGCGGATCTCGTAGAAGTCGGCGCACGGGACATGCGTGGTGAGCGTGCGCTCGGCGCGCTGGAACTCGTCCCAGCGCTTGAGCCAGTCCCCGTACGGCGACTCCAGACCGCGCGCGATCATCGCGTCGTGCAGCGCCTGGGTGCGCGGGCGGTTGAAGCCCTGGTTGTAGTAGAGCTTGAGCGGCTGGTACGCGGGCCCGAACTCCGCCTCCGGGTACTTCTCGGTGTCCGCCGCGCCCTCGAACGCCACCATCGAGATCTTGTGGGTCATGATGTGGTCGGGGTGCGGGTAGCCGCCGTTCTCGTCGTAGGTGGTGATCACCTGGGGACGGAAGCGACGGATCTGCTTCACCAGCTCACCGGCCGCCTTGTCGACGTCCTCCAGGGCGAAGCAGCCCTCCGGGAGCGGGGGCAGCGGGTCCCCCTCGGGCAGGCCGGAGTCGACGAAGCCGAGCCACTCCTGCTTGACCCCGAGGATCTCGCGGGCCTCGTCCATCTCCTTCTTGCGTACCTCGTGGATGTGCTCCTCGATGTACTTGTCGCCCTGCAGCTTGGGATTGAGGATGGAGCCGCGCTCCCCGCCCGTGCAGGTCACGACCAGCACGTCCACCCCCTCGGACACGTACTTCGCCATCGTGGCCGCGCCCTTGCTCGACTCGTCGTCGGGGTGGGCGTGGACGGCCATCAGTCGCAACTGGTCAGTCAAGACTCAATCCTCATAAGTCGGCGCCCGGTGTGAACCGGTGCGATCGGCGGCTTCTATAGTGACCGAATCGGGGGGCGGATAATTCCGGGGTACGGCACGCAGGCCCCTTTTGGGAGATCCGTCCCGCCCCTGCCGAGAGGACGATCATGAGCATGGCGAGCACGCGGCTGCCCGAGGGCCGCTACGGCCGCTCCTCGGACGCGCGCTCCGACCGCACGCTCAAGGTCGTCGGCGCCGCCCTCGGGGTGGCCCTGCTGGCGCTGGTCGGCTACTTCGGCTACCACTACGTCGGCCAGAACAAGATCAGCGCCGAGGTGATCGAGTTCGACGCCGGCAAGGACGCGGTGAAGGTCCACCTGGAGGTCCGCAAGGACGCCGGCGCCTCCGGCTACTGCACGCTGCGCTCCCAGGCGGAGAGCGGCGCCGAGGTCGGCCGGGCCGACTTCCGCTTCGACGGCGACGCCACCCGGATCGACAAGGTCGTCACACTCCGTACGACGTCCCAGGGGACGACGGCCGAGCTGCTCGGCTGCCACGCCGACTGACCCTCCCGGCCTGCCCGCGACGGACCCCCGACGGACCTCCGGCGGATCCGCGACCGGCTCACGACCGACCGACGACCGAACCGCGTCCGGAACCGACCGCCCGTGGTCGACACCGACCGGATTCGCCCGGAATCCATAGGCCCTGACCTGCGTTGACGTGATTCTGATGGCTTATGTCCTCCCCCTTCGGGCATTGAATTGTTAGGCTCGTGGTTTCGCCCATCCGTGAAGGAACATCCTTCTGGGTAGGGCGATGCTTTGTATTCCCAGTACCTACGAGGAGCACCTGTGACCCAGACCAGCGAGAACGTCACCTGGCTGACCCAGGAGGCGTACAACCAGCTCAGGGCCGAGCTGGAGTACCTGTCTGGTCCTGCGCGTACGGAGATCGCCGCCAAGATCGCGGCCGCGCGCGAGGAGGGCGACCTGCGTGAGAACGGCGGGTACCACGCGGCCAAGGAGGAGCAGGGCAAGCAGGAGCTCCGCGTGCGCCAGCTGACCCAGCTCCTGGAGAACGCCAAGGTCGGCGAGGCGCCGGCCTCGGCGGACGGTGCGGTGGCCCCCGGCATGGTCGTGACGATCGCCTTCGACGGTGACGAGGACGACACGCTCACCTTCCTGCTCGCCTCACGCGAATACGCGAGCGCCGACATCGAGACGTACTCCCCGCAGTCCCCGCTGGGTTCCGGCGTGATCGGCCACAAGGTCGGCGAGGACGCGGAGTACGAGCTGCCGAACGGCAAGAAGGCCTCGGTGAAGATCCTGAAGGCCGAGCCCTACAGCGGCTGACCCGGACGGCACGGCGGCCGACCCCGCCCGGCATGTCCTTGACGAAGCCCCCGGCGCCCATGCGGCGCCGGGGGCTTCGTCACGCCAGGGGTTTCGTCCCTCACGCCGTCGCCGAGCGGTACTTCCGTACCGCGAGGGTCCGGAACACCGCGATGATCAGGACCGAGTAGATCAGCGAGGCCCAGACCGGGTGCTGCATGGGCCAGGCGTCCGAGGGCGAGACCCCCGGGTTGCCGAAGAGCTCGCGGCAGGCCTGGACCGTGGCGCTGAAGGGGTTCCAGTCGGCGACGTGACGCAGCCACGGGGTCATATGGCTGGTGTCCACGAACGCGTTCGAGATGAAGGTGACCGGGAAGAGCCAGATCAGTCCGCTGGACGTGGCCGCCTCGGGAGTACGGACGGACATGCCGATCAGGGCGCCGATCCAGGTGAACGCGTACCCGAGCAGGAGCAGCAGCCCGAAGGCCCCCAGCACCCGGCCGGCGTTGGTGTTTCCGTCCGACCCGATCCGCCAGCCGACCAGCAGGGCGACCACGGCCAGGACGACCAGGGTCAGGGCGGTCTGGACGAGGTCGGCGAAGGTACGCCCGGTGAGCACCGCCCCCCTGGCCATGGGCAGGGAGCGGAAGCGGTCGATGAGCCCCTTGTGCATGTCGTCGGCGATGCCCGCGCCGGAGCTGGCGGTGGCGAAGGTGACGGTCTGCGCGAAGATGCCCGCCATCAGGAAGTTCTTGTAGTCGACGGCACTGGTGCTGCCCCCGATCTGCATGGAGCCGCCGAAGACGTAGGTGAACAGCACCACGAACATGATCGGCTGGATGAGCCCGTAGATGATCATCTCGGGGATCCGGGACATCCGGATCAGGTTGCGTTTCGCGACGACCATCGAGTCCCGGAAGGACTGGCTGACCGGGTTCGCGGCCGGTGCGACCCGCACGGCGTCGAGAGCACTCACTTGACGGTCTCCTTGCCGTTCTCCTCGTCCTTCACCTCGGCCACGTGTCCTGTCAGGGACAGGAAGACGTCGTCGAGGGTCGGGCGGCGCAGTCCGATGTCGTCGATCTCGATGCCGCGGGTGTCGAGCTCGCGGATGATCTCGGCGAGGAGCTTGGCGCCCCCGGTCACGGGCACGGTGAGCTTGCGCATGTGGTCCTCGACCGTGGTGTCGCCCTTGCCGAAGCCGCGGAGCACCTCGGAGGCGGACTGGATGTCCTCGCGCTCGTGCACCACGACCTCGACGCGCTCGCCGCCGGTGCGGGCCTTGAGCTGGTCGGAGGTGCCCGTGGCGATGACATGGCCGTGGTCGACCACCGCGATCTCGTGCGCGAGGTGATCGGCCTCTTCGAGGTACTGGGTGGTCAGCAGCAGGGTCGTACCGCCCGAGACCAGTCGCTTGATGACCTCCCACAGCAGCTGACGGTTGCGCGGGTCGAGGCCGGTCGTCGGCTCGTCCATGAACATCACGGGCGGTGAGACCACCAGGGCGGCCGCGAGGTCGAGGCGGCGGCGCATGCCGCCGGAATAGGTCTTCGTGGGGCGGTCGGCGGCGTCGGCGAGATCGAACTGCTCCAGCAGTTCGGCCGCGCGGGCCTTCGCCGCCTTCGCCTTCATCTGGTAGAGCTGGCCGACCATCTGCAGGTTCTCGCGGCCGGTGAGGTACTCGTCGACCGCCGCGAACTGGCCGGACAGGCCGATGGAGCGGCGCACGGCGTCGGGATGCTTGAGGACGTCGATGCCCGCGACGACCGCCGAGCCGCTGTCGGGACGCAACAGGGTGGTCAGACAGCGGACGGTCGTCGTCTTGCCCGCGCCGTTCGGCCCGAGCAGGCCGAGGACCGTGCCCTCGGGAACATCGAGGTCGACGCCGTCCAGAGCCCTTACGTCACCGAAGGTCTTCACCAGGCCTTCGGCATAGATGGCGCCTGGCATATGAGTCTCCACGTCGTTGGGGATTACTGCCATGCAATACAGACACACCATAACGCGATGTATCGCGTCTCTCAATGAACTTACTCGAACGAGTGACGAAGAGGGGCCTGACCTCAGCCGATGACCGTGTAACCCGCCTCGCGCAGGGCCTGGCCGACCTCGACGCAGTGCGCCGTGCCCTTCGTCTCCAGGTGCAGCTCGACCTCCGCCTCCGTGAGCCCGAGCCGTGGGTCGGTCCGTACGTGGCTCACATCGAGGACGTTAGCGTCCACCACTGACAACACCCCGAGAAGCGTGGCGAGCGCGCCCGGCCGGTCCGTCAGCCGCAGCCGTACGGCCAGGTAGCGGCCCTGCGCGGCCATGCCGTGCCGCAGGACGCGCTGGAGCAGCACGGGGTCGACGTTGCCGCCGGACAGCACCGCGACGACCGGGCCCTCGAAGGCGGCCGGGTCGCTCAGCAGTGCCGCGACCGGGCTCGCCCCGGCCGGTTCCACGACCAGCTTGGCCCGCTCCAGGCAGAGCAGCAGGGCGGTGGCCAGCTCGTCCTCGGTGACCGTGCGGACCTCGTCCACCAGGTCACCGACGATCCGGAACGGCACGTCACCGGGCCGGCCGACCCTGATGCCGTCGGCCATCGTCACCGGGTTGTCGACCGCGACCGGGCGGCCGGCCGCCAGCGAGGGCGGGTACGCCGCCGCGCCCGCCGCCTGCACACCCACGATCCGCACGTCCGGCCGCAGCGTCTTCACCGCCATCGCGATACCCGCGGCGAGCCCTCCCCCGCCGATGCCGACGACGATCGTCCGCACCTCCGGGCACTGCTCCAGGATCTCCAGGCCGACCGTGCCCTGGCCCGCGATGATGTCGGGGTGGTCGAAGGGGTGGATGAACACCGCGCCCGTCTCGGCCGCGTACTCCTGCGCGGCGGCCAGCGTCTCGTCGACCACCTGGCCGTGCAGGCGCACCTCGGCGCCGTAGTCCCGGGTGGCGCTGATCTTCGGCAGCGGGGCGCCCTTCGGCATGAACACCGTGGAGCGCACGCCGAGCAGCGCCGACGCCAGGGCGACGCCCTGCGCGTGGTTGCCGGCGCTCGCGGCCACGACACCCGCCGCCCGCTCCTCCGGCAGCAGCCCGGCGATCCGCACATACGCGCCGCGCAGCTTGAAGGATCCCGTCCGCTGGAGGTTCTCGCACTTGAAGTGCACCGGCGCGCCCACCAGCTGGGACAGGTGCCTGCTGCCCTCCATCGCCGTCACCCGCGCCACGCCCGTCAGCATCTTCTGGGCGCCGCGCACGTCGTCGAGGGTGACGGGCGGCAAGGAGTCAGCCGTGCTGTAGCTCATGACTCAAGTCTCGCAGTTCACAGGCGCGACGCCCTGGTGTGACCAAGCACCGAGATGTGTTTGCGCAGCGCCGGTACAGCCCGCGTCCGGGCCGCGTACCCTGTCCCCCAACCCAGCACCCCCTTCATGAAGTGAGCCCCCGGCCATGCCCACAACACCTGAAATGTCGATGGACATGTCGACCGTCGCTGACAGCGGTCTCCTCGACACGCTGCAGCACGAGGTGGCGCTGTTCGCCCGTCGTGCCGAACAGACCCGGCTCGGTGGGGTCGGGCAGGTGCGCAACTCCATGGACCGAGCCGCATACCTGCTGCTCAACCGCCTCGACAAGGAAGGCCCCATGGGCGTCAAGGCGCTCGCCGCGAGTATGGGGATCGACTCGTCGACGGTCACCCGGCAGGTCGCGCCGCTCGTCGACACCGGACTCGTCAAGCGCACCTCGCACCCCGAGGACGGGCGGGCCGTGGTGCTTCAGCTGTCCCCGCGCGGGCAGTCGCGGCTGGAGGAAGTGCGCTCGTCGCGGCGTCAGTTGATGGCCGAGCTGACACACGACTGGGCCCCGGAGGAGCGCGAGGCGTTCTGCACGCTCCTCACTCGCTTCAACACCGCGCTGTCCTCGCGGATGGCGGCGCAGGGGATCACGGGCGCGGAGTCGCCCACGGCGTCCTGAGGGACGGTTCGGCGGGGCGCGTGCCGGCCCCGGCCTCGCCCCCGCCGCCCCTACCCGTCCCATCCCCCAGGGGCTACCGCCCCTTCGACCCCGCCCTCCTGAGGACCTACGGCCCCCAGACCCCCGCATCGGCCCTGAACGGGCCTCGTCCTCAAACGCCGGACAGGCTGAGAGATGCCGACCGGCGCCGAGAAGCGAGGTCGGCGCCGCAAGGCCAAGCCCCCTCCGGGTGGGTGGGGGCTGGGGACGGCCGTGCTCGTCCTCAAACGCCGCACGGGCCGAATGACGCA
>NZ_JBIWIY010000011.1:8186-228532 GCF_044764885.1 Streptomyces sp. NPDC093591 | reverse complement strand
GCAGCCCTGCGCAGAGCAGCGACACCCGGCACCACAAGGCCCAGCCACCAGCGAGCGGGAGGCGCCAGGGACGGCGCGGCCCCGGCCTCAAACGCCCGACGGGCCGAATGACGCAGCCCTGCGCAGAGCAGCGACACCCGGCACCACGAGGCCCAGCCACCAGCGAGCGGGAGGCGCCAGGGACGGCGCGGCCCCGGCCTCAAACGCCGCACGGGCTGGGTGATGAGACGTGAAGCCCCAAGCTGCATACGCGCGCGTGCTCATGTGATCGGTTCCCGGCTCTTGACCCTGGGTCGCCGCTGGCCTCATATGAAACTGGTGGGCGCTCAAGGCGGGAGGGGCGGTGGGACGACGGCGTGCGGAGCAGGACGCCCGCCGGGCCCGGGAGTTCGAGGCGTTCGTCGCGGGCGCGGCAGGGCGGCTGCTGCATGCCGCCACGCTGCTCACCGCTGAGCCACCGGACGACAACCCGCGCGCGCGGCGCCTGCTGACGCTGTCCCTCGCGCACACGTACGCGAGCTGGGACCGGCTGCGCGGCGAGGACCCGTACGACCGCGCCCGCCAGTACCTGGCCACCCGCTTCTCCCGAGCCGCCTGGCATCAGTACGGCGGCCTGGGCGTCCTCGGCCGGTCCCGCCCGCACCCCGACAGCCCGCTCGCCCGGCTCTCGCCACAGGAACGCCTGATCCTGGTCCTGCGGCTGTACGAGGGTGTCGCCGAGGAACAGGCGGCGGCCCTGCTCGGCCTCCCCCGGGAACGTGTCCACGCGATCTGCGACCGGGCGACGGCAACCCTGCTGCATCCGCCGCGCGGCCCGGCACCGACCGTGCTCGAAGCGAAGGCGGCATCGCCATGAATCGCACCGAACGTGAGGCGGCCGCACGGCGGATCATGGAGCGCACGCCGCCGCCGATGCCCCCGGAGCTGTACCCGGAGGTCGTGCGGCGCGGTGGCCGCATGCTGCGCCGCAGGACGGCAGCCGTACGGCTGATGTGGCTGCTGCTGTTCGCCGCGACGGTGACGTTCGTGGTGTGGGCGCTGATGGCCCGCCCGTGGGTGGAGCCGCCCTCGGAGACGACTCCACCGCTGACGGGCTGGTGAGCCCTTCCCGCAAGGCCCCTGACTAGCCGAGCGCCTGCTGGAGGTCCTCCAGGAGGTCGTCGACGTTCTCGATGCCCACGGAGAGGCGGACGAGGTCGGCGGGTACCTCCAGGGCCGAGCCGGCCGCGGACGCGTGCGTCATGCGTCCCGGGTGCTCGATGAGCGACTCCACTCCGCCCAGGGACTCGCCGAGCGTGAACACCTTGGCCCGGTTGCAGACCTCGACGGCCGCCTCCTCGCCACCGGCGACCCGGAAGGAGATCATGCCGCCGAACGCCCGCATCTGCTTGGCGGCGACCTCGTGACCGGGGTGCTCGGGCAGCCCCGGGTACAGAACGCGCGTCACGCGCGCGTGGCGGGTGAGCATGTCGGCGATCTTCGTGGCGTTCTCGCTGTGCCGGTCCATGCGCACCGACAGCGTCTTGGTGCCACGCAGCACCAGCCAGGAGTCGAAGGGCCCGGCGACCGCACCCATCGCGTTCTGGTGGAAGGCCAGTTCGTCGCCCAGGTCCGAGTCGCTGACGATCAGCGCGCCCCCGACGACGTCCGAGTGACCGCCCATGTACTTGGTCAGGGAGTGCACCACGACATCCGCGCCCAACGACAGCGGCTGCTGCAGATACGGCGTGGCGAAGGTGTTGTCGACGACGAGCTTCGCGCCCGCGTCCCGGGCGATCTGGGCGACGGCGGCGATGTCGGTGATGCCGAGCAGCGGGTTGGAGGGGGTCTCCACCCACACGACCTTGGTCTTAGGGGTGATGGCGGCCCGCACAGCAGCCGGGTCGCTGGTGTCGGCGACCGACCACTCCACCCCCCACCGGGCGACGACCTTCGCGAACAGCCGGAACGTGCCGCCGTATGCGTCATTGGGGATGACCACGTGGTCGCCGGGGCTGAGCAGCGTACGCAACAGGCAGTCCTCGGCCGCCAGTCCGGACGCGAACGCGAGCCCGCGACGCCCGCCCTCCAGGGCGGCGAGGTTCTCCTCCAGAGCCGTCCTGGTCGGGTTGGCGCTACGGCTGTACTCGTAGCCGCCACGCAGGCCGCCCACGCCGTCCTGCTTGTAGGTCGAGACCTGGTAGATCGGCGGGACGACGGCGCCGGTCAGGGGATCGGCGGTGTTGCCCGCATGGATCGCCAGGGTCTCGAAGTGCTGACTGATGTGCCTGTCACTCATGGGCCCCGAGCGTAATGCGCGAACGGCCCGGATGCCGGACGGCGGGGTTTTCAGGCGGATACCCAGCCCCGCTGGCGGAGACCGACTGATGGTTCCGCGGTGCGTCACTGCGTCGGCAGGGCCGAGTCACAGGTGCCGTCCCCTTTGCGGGTTGCCCGGCGTGGGGCTGGTCGGGGGTGGGTTGCCCGGCCCGGCGCTAACGGGGTGCCGCTGCGCCCACCCGTGCCGCCCCAGCGGCACGACTGCCCGCAGCTACGCGGCTGCGGCGGTGTGCGGACTGCCCGCGGCTGCGCGGGCCATGGCAGTGCGGGGACTGCCCGCAGCTGCGCGGGCAGTCGCGGCGCGGGGGCTGCCTGCGGCGGCGCGGGCTGCTGTGGCTGGCCGGGAATGGCGCGTAGCCCCACGGGCCCGCGGTCGCGTACGGCGGGAAGGGGCCGTGTCGGGGGGTGTCCGCCCGCAGAGTCCGGTGTCAAGACACGGCACCTCCAGCCCAAGGCCCACCACCGGACCGAGGACGGACACCCCCCGGCACGGCCCCGACCCACACCCCACCCGCACGCGCTACGCGCACCCCCACCCCACAGCAACAGGCCGCCGCAGGCACCCCCCGCCCAACCGCCGGAGGCAACACGTTGGCCAATTGTCAGTGGCGTCTGGAACGCTGGAGGCATGGAAATTCTCTGGGTCCTGATCGCGCTCGTCATGATCGGCTTCGTGCTGGTGCCGTTCATGAGGCGCCGCCGGGGCATGATCGAGCAGGTCCCGCCGGGCCACCCCGACGCCGCGGACCCGGCGAACTACGGCTTCGTACGGCAGGAGGAGCTGGACGTCCGCATGCCCGGCCCCGACCAGGACCTGCTGGACGTCCTGGATCTGGTGCAGCGCACCCAGGACTACCGCGCGGCCTCGCAGCTGCTGTCCGGCACAGAAGCGGAGGGCGAGGTCCGCTGGCAGCGGGTGCAGGCCTTCGCAGGCGCCGCGTCCCTGGAGCTCCAGCAGCATCCGGGCGGAGTCAGCGAGTCGCCGGGCGGCCAGTGGCTGCGGGTGTGGCGGGCCGAGCAGCCCAAGGACGCGGGCGGGGCGGCCGTACACGCGGAGTTCCTGGTACAGCAGGCGTGGCGCACGGCGACACCGGGCACGGACGAGTTCCGGATCATCATGGAGGAGGCGAAGTCGGCGTGCGGCGACGCCGCCCTGCTCGCCCCCGGTGACCCGATCCCGTACATCATCGAGCTGTCGGTCGCGCGCGGACTCGCCTACTCCCAGCCGGAGTTCGAGCAGCTCTGGCTGAAGATCCTGGACCGCGCCCCGACCCACATGGGCGCGCACCTGGCGGCCCTGCACTACTGGTGCGAGAAGTGGCACGGCTCGCGCAAGCTGGCCTACGACTTCGCGGAGGCGGCCGCGGCCCGCGCCCCCCAGGGCTCCCTCCTCGCCGCGATGCCGCTCTTCGCGGTCTTCGAGCATCTGCCCGAGGTGAACCTGGTCAGCGGCTTCTACCAGAGCGAGGTCGTGACGAAGGCGATCCACGGCGCGCTGTACGCGGTGCACGCGGCCCGCCCCGACGACCCGATGCTGGCGCACGTACGCCATCTGCTGGTCTTCTTCCTGGTCCGCGGCGAACGCTGGGCGGAGGCCATGAACGAGCTGATAGCGGTCGACGGCCACGTGGGCGCGCTCCCCTGGACCCTCTCCCCCGACCCCGCCGCGGAGTTCGCGGTCTACCGCGCGCTGGCGGTGGCGGGCTACGAGGCGAACGGCGGCAGCCCGGCGACGCTGCCGCACTGAGCCGCAGCCTCACCGTGGTGAGGGCGCGGGGTGGAATCCGAGGACCCGCCCGTATGTTGAAGGGGGTACCGCCCGGCGGGGCGGCACCCCCGCCGCCGTACCGCAGTCGTGGCCGCGGCCCGCGAGGTCCGAGAGGCCCACGCGTCCCGTGAGTCCCGCGAGGAAGGAACCCTCATGCTCTTCGGCCGTACGCCCGTCCTGCCCACCCCCGAGCAGGCGCTGCGGGGCCGCCCCGAGCCGGCCTTCACGGTCCCCGACCGCCACACGGTCCTCGGCAACCCGCTGCTCGGCCCCTACCCCGAGGGCCTCGAGGTCGCCGACTTCGGTCTGGGCTGCTTCTGGGGTGCCGAGCGCAAGTTCTGGCAGCTTCCGGCGGGCGTGTGGACGACTCTGGTCGGTTACCAGGGCGGCCACACCGAGAACCCCACCTACGAAGAGGTCTGCTCGGGCCTGACCGGCCACACCGAGGTCGTCCGCGTGGTCTTCGACCCGAGCGTGATCTCGTACGAACGTCTCCTGAAGACCTTCTGGGAGGCCCACGACCCGACCCAGGGCTTCCGCCAGGGCAACGACGTCGGCACCCAGTACCGCTCCGCGATCTACACCCACACCCCGGACCAGGCCGAGACGGCCGAGGCCTCCCGCGAGTCGTACCAGCAGGTCCTGAACGGATCCGGCTACGGCACGATCACGACCGAGGTCCTTCCGGCGGAGGGTCGGACGTTCTATCCGGCGGAGGGGTACCACCAGCAGTACCTGGACAAGAACCCCGCGGGCTACTGCGGGATCGGCGGAACCGGGGTGTCCTGCCCGATCGGTGTCGCACCGGCGGAAGGCTGACCGGCCTCCGGCCACGCCTTCGAGCCGGCGCATGAAGATGCCCGGGCTCTGATGGGTTTCCAGAAGAGCTCGGGCAACACCGCTGGCCGTCCACGGCGGTGAAGTCGGGGCGTGGGAGCGCTCCCTCACTCCCCTCACCACTCCCCTCACCACTCCCTCACCACTCTCCTCACCCCGCACCGGAATGGAAACGTCCACCCCGGGAATGCCCTCTCCCTTCACGACCGCACGCCGATTCCTGACCGAGGCATGGGCATGGGATTTCCCCTCGGCTAGCATGATCGAACTTACGAACGATCGCCCCTATTGCCCACCTCGACCGGAAAAAGATGCCATTCGACAGGAAAAGCGACCCGCCTAAACAATACATATCAAATCGACCAAAACACCACAATTGATACCTATATCCTCGCGGGCATTTCCCCGACCAAGACGCAGAATCATCCTGTGGGCCACGGCAGGCGCAACGGCACTCGGATTCGCCATCGCCCTGGAGATCGCCGCGCGCCAGTACGGCCTACCGGGGCCGATAACCTGCCAGGCGCAAGAGGTGATATTCGCCCCTAAATCAGGGTTTTTGCTGTACGCCAGTATGGCGTTGACGATGGTGGTGCTCACCTGGCGGCAACGGTTCATCGCCCTCGGTGCCGCGATCGGTATCGACGTCGTCTTCGTGCTGGTGCGCTGGGTGTTCGACATCAGGACGCCCGACGGCCACCCCTTCGGCAACGGCGCGCTGTGGGTGATCCTGGGCTGTGCCGTCATCGCGGTCACACGCCGCACCGGCGCAGAACGCGTCCTGCTGCTGAAGGGCGTCGGGCTGGGCCTGCTGCTGGTGGCCGGCCGTAAGACGGGCGACACCTGGCTGCTCATCACGTCGAAGACCCGCCCGACGGTGCTGGACCCGTATCTGGCGACCGCCGATCACGCGCTGGGCGACCCGTCGTGGGTGGCGGGCCGGGCCGTCAGGGCCATGGGCCCGGTCGGCGCCCATGTTCTCGACTTCGTCTACGTCCAGCTCGCGGTGGCCGCCGTCGTCATCGCCCTCTACCAGCTGCGCCACGTGGCGGTCGAGCGCCGCTTCCCGAGCCATCATCTGGTGCGCACCTTCTTGCTGATCGGCCTCCTCGGGCCGGCCATCTACATGATCTTCCCGGTGGTCGGGCCGGTCTTCGCCTACGGCACCGGCGCATTCGGCACCGGCGGTGGGCACTGGGCGCTGGCCAACCTGTGGCCGGACGTGCCGCCGCCCCTCAATACCCCGCACGCGATGCCCTACGACGAGATCACTCCTCGCAATTGCATGCCCAGCCTGCACACCGCATGGGCCACCGCGATCTTCATTCATTCCCGCAAGGGCCCGCGCATTTTGCGCTTCGCAGGCACGTTCTGGCTGATTGCCACGCTCGGCGCGACGCTGGGATTCGGCTACCACTACGGTGTGGATCTCATTGCCGGCGTGGTGTTCGTGCTCACCGTCGAGGCAACTCTGCGCACACACGAACGCGGCTGGGACCGGTCGGGAATCCAGCTGGTCGCTTACGGCTCGATGGTCTTCGCCGCGCTCTTGGTGTCGTATCGCTTTCTTGCGATGGAAATGGCCACGCACCCGTGGGTGTTCGGACCGATGCTCATTCTGGCGATGCTTTCCGTTGTTTACGGCTACGTGCGGACCACCAAAGTGTGGGAGCCGAAGGCCGCGCCGGCGCCGAGGCCGGAACCGCAACCCGAGATGGTCTGACGCGCTCGGTCGTCCTGCGGTCGTCGTGCCGTCGTCGCCCGCTCGTCCTGCGGTTGTCGGACCCCACTGCTTTCATGGGTGTCATGGATGGCGGTGGTGGCACGAGCAGCAGAAGCGTCGTCGTGGAGCGGCGCATCGCCGCAGGTCAGGGTCGCGTGTGGGAAGCCATGACCGACTTGGGCGGCATGGCGGACGTGATCAGCGGTGTCACGCGCGTCGAGGTCCTCACGGAGGGGGGCTTCGGCGTCGGTACGCGGTGGCGGGAGACCCGGCGCATGTTCGGCAAGGAAGCCACCGAGGAGATGTGGGTGACCGCCTGCGAGCCGCCCGAGCGCTATGTGGTGGAGGCCGAGTCGCACGGCAGCCACTACGTCTCGGAGTGGCTGCTGCGGCCGGACGGGGCGTCGGCGACGACGGTCCGTATGACGTTCACGGCCGTGGCCTCCGGCGGCGTCACTCGCCTGCTCGCCAGAATTATGGGCGGCGTGGGCGCACGGGCGGTGAGCAAAGCGGTCGCGAAGGACCTGGACGACATCGCTGCGGCGGTCGAGGGCCGCAGCCGCTGAGCCGCGCCACCCCACCGCACGGGCAGCGGCGTGGCTGGCCCGTCACGCCGACGGCGCCGACATTCCCGTACCCGTCGTACCCGTCGTACCCGCCGCCCCCGCCTTCGTGGCGTCGGCGCCCCAGCTCGCCAGCAGGCGCAACGCCTCCGCCGACGGCGACCCCGGCTCCGCGTGGTACGTGATCAGGCTCTGTTCCGTGCCGTCGGACAGGCGGAACGACTCGAAGTTCAGGGTCAGCCCGCCCACCAGCGGATGCCGGATGTGCTTGACGCCGTAGCTCTTCTCCTTGACGTCATGGGTGGCCCACAGCCGGCGGAACTCCTCGCTCTTGACGGAGAGTTCGCCGACCAGGGCGGACAGGAGCGGGTCGTCCGGGTGGCAGCCGGCGTCCATGCGCAGGTAGCTGACCATGTCGTACGCCTTCTGGTCCCACTCCACGAACAGGTCGCGGTACTCGGGCCGCAGGAACACCAGCCGGGCCCAGTTCCGCTCCTGCGGCGGCAGCTCGGACCAGTCGCCGAAGACGGCCGCCGCCATCCGGTTCCAGGCGAGGATGTCGGAGCGCCGGCCCGAGATGTACGCGGGCACGCCGTCGATCGAGTCCAGCAGCTGCCGCAGCGCCGGCCGCACCAGCTCCGTCCGCGGGACCTGCTTCTTCTTGTGCTGCTTGGGCTTGGCGAGGTGGGTGAGGTGCGCGTGCTCGGCGTCGCTCAGCCGCAGCGCCCGCGCGATCGCGTCGAGGACCTCCGCCGAGACGTTCCGCCCGTTGCCCTGCTCCAGGCGCGTGTAGTACGCCACGGACACCCCGGCCAGCTGCGCCAGCTCCTCGCGCCGCAGCCCCGGCACCCTGCGGTGCCGCCCGAAGTCCGGCAGCCCGACGTCCTCCGGCTTCAGCCGGGCACGCCGGGTGCGCAGAAACTCGCTGAGCTCGGCGCGCCGGTCCAGACCGGCACCGAGGTCGGCACCAGGGTCGGCGGCGGGTCCCGCCGTGGATTCGGGATTGTCGTCCATGCCTCAAGTATTCCCGGTCGTACGCACACGATCCTGTCCCCGCCAGTGGTAGGACCAGCGGACGTACGTACAACGGAGGGCTGGGTGACTCCGGCGCGTTCCCGCAGGCTGGATGCCGTGCCCGGACGAACGAGCAGCAAGTCAGAAGGCAGCCGGGCGCAGGACCCCTCTAGGAGAACCCGGCATGACCACCGTTGCCGCATACGCAGCACCCGCCGCCAAGGCTCCGCTGGAGCGCACCACCATCGAGCGCCGTGAGGTCGGCGAGTTCGACGTCCTGATCGACATCAAGTTCGCCGGTATCTGCCACTCCGACATCCACCAGGCCACCGAGGGCTGGGGCGAGGCGATCTTCCCGATGGTCCCCGGCCACGAGATCGCGGGCATCGTCTCCGAGGTCGGCCCCGGGGTCACCAAGTACCGGGTCGGCGACCGCGTGGGCGTCGGCTGCCTGGTCGACTCCTGCCGTGAGTGCGAGAACTGCAAGGCCGGCGTGGAGCAGCACTGCACCGGTGGCTCGGTCGGCACGTACAACGCCATCGGCAAGGACGGTGAGCCGACCTACGGCGGTTACTCGGAGAAGGTCGTCGTCGACGAGAACTTCGTCGTCCGCATCCCCGACGGCCTGTCCCTCGACGTGGCCGCGCCGCTGCTGTGCGCGGGCATCACCACGTACTCGCCGCTCAAGCAGTGGGGTGCGGGGCCGGGCAAGAAGGTCGCCGTGATCGGCCTGGGCGGCCTCGGCCACATGGGCGTCAAGATCGCGCACGCGCTCGGCGCGGAGGTCACCGTCCTGTCGCAGTCGCTGCGCAAGAAGGACGACGGCCTGAAGCTGGGCGCCGACCACTACTACGCGACCAGCGACCCGAAGACGTTCGAGGAGCTCGCCGGCTCCTTCGACCTGATCCTCTCCACGGTCTCCGCGCCGCTGGACTTCGGCGCCTACCTCAGCCTGCTGAGGACGGGTGGCGCCCTGGTGAACGTGGGCGCCCCCGAGGAGCCCATCGCCCTGAACCTGTTCTCGCTCATCGGCGGCAACAAGACCCTCGCCGGTTCGATGATCGGCGGCATCGCCGAGACGCAGGAGATGCTGGACTTCTGCGCCGCGCACGGCATCGGCGCCGAGATCGAGCTGATCGAAGCCGAGCAGATCAACGAGGCGTACGAGCGGGTGCTCAGCAGCGATGTGCGGTACCGGTTCGTGATCGACACGGCGACCATCTGACGCCCACCGCAAGAGCCCGAGGGCCCCGGAGCCGCACCGCTCCGGGGCCCTCAGCGTGTCGCCGTACGACGCCCCAGCAGCCACAGCAGATACGGCCCGCCGACCAGGGCGGTGAGCGCGCCGACCGGGATCTCCAGCGGGGGAAGCAGGGTACGGGCGGCGAGGTCGGCGGCGACCAGGACGACCGCGCCCGTCAACGCGGCGTTGAGGAGCGGGAGTTGGGGCGTACGGGTGAGTCGCCGGGCGAGCTGCGGGGCGGTCAGCGCCACGAACCCGATCGGCCCCGCGGCGCCGGTCGCCGTGGCGGCGAGGACGACGCCGAGCACGGTGAGGCCGAGCCGCGCCCGGTCCACCCGTACGCCGAGTCCGGCCGCGGTCTCGGGATCGAGCCCGAGCGGCCGCAGCGCACGGCTCGCCCACACCAGGGCGGGCAGGGACAGGGCCAGTACGGCGGCCAGGGGCGCCGCCTGCGCCCAGCCCTGCCCGTTGAGACTCCCGGTGAGCCACAGCTTGATCTGCTCGGCGGCCTCCAGGTCACTGTCGGTGAGGTAGAGCTGCACCACGGCGGAGAGCGCGACACCGATACCGACGCCGGTGAGCACGAACCGGCTCGGCTGCATACCGTGCCGCCAGGCCAGCACGTAGACGAGGGCGGCCGCGACGAGTCCGCCGAGGACGGATACGGCGGGCATGGCGCCCGGCGAGCTCACCGCGCCGGTCGAGAGGGCGAGCACGGTCGCGGCGGCGGCCCCGTGCCCGACGCCGATGACGTCCGGGCTGGCCAGCGGATTGCGGGTGACGGTCTGCACGAGAGCCCCGGCCAGCCCGAGTGCGGCGCCGACGAGGGCGCCGACGGCGATACGGGGGACGCGGAGTTCATTGACGACGAGGTCGTGGGGGCCGGAGCCGGTGCGCAGGGTGTGCCAGACCTCGGCGGGCGGGAGGTACGTCTGGCCGAGGCAGGCCGAGGCCAGCGTCACCGTGAGGAGGAGCCCGAGGAGAGTGAGGGCGACGACGGCGGAACGGCGGTGGAGGAGCAGGGAGACGCGGGGGTGGGGGCGCAGGAGGGTCAGGCCGGGCGCCGGGCCGGGGCCGGTCGGTCTGGTCATCAGGACACCGTGCCTCGCCGCCGCACCAGCACCACCAGCACCGGCACCCCCACCAACGCCGTCATCACGCCCGCCGGCACCTCCGCCGGAGCCCGCACCACCCGTCCCACGACATCCGCGCCCAGCAGCAGCGCCGCCCCGAGCAAGGCGGACAGGGGCAGCACCGCCGCATACCCGCCGCGCACCAGCCGCCGCGCGAGATGCGGTACGGCCAGTCCCACGAAGGCGATGGGCCCCGCCGCGGCCACCGCGGCCGCGGTGAGCAGCGTCGCCCCCAGCGCCGCGGCCCCCCGAACCAACCGCACCCGGTGCCCCAGCGCCCGAGCCGTCTCGTCCCCCAGCGCCAACGCGTCCAGCCCCCGCGCGCAGGCCAGCACCAGCACCGCCCCGCCGGCCAGGAACGGCAGCATCCGTACGACCGTTCCCGCGTCCCGCCCGCTCAGCGCGCCCACCTGCCAGAACCGGAACTGGTCGAGCGTGGCGGAGCTGGAGGTCAGGACGACGGTCGTGGCCCCGGCCGTCATCGCCGACAGCGCGGTCCCCGCCAGCGCCAGCTTCACCGGCGAGGCCCCGCCCCGGCCGCGCGCCGCGATGCCGTACACCAGGCACGCGGCGACGACGGCGCCGGCGAAGGCGTACCAGACGTGGCCGCCGAAGCCGTTCGCGAGGCCGAGGGCGATGGCCAGGACGACCCCGGCCGCGGCCCCCTGGCTCAGTCCGAGGATGCCGGGATCGGCGAGCGGGTTGCGGGTGACGGCCTGCAGCGCCGCCCCGGCCATGCCGAGCGCGGCACCGGCCGCCAGCCCGACCTCGGTGCGCGGCAGCCGCAGCGACCGTACGACCAGCGCGTCCGGCGAACCGCCGCCGTACAGCAGGGCGTCGAGCACGGCGGACGGCGGTACGGCGCGGGTGCCGACGGCGAGGCTGAGTACGGCCGCGGCGGCCAGCACGAGGGTGGCCGCCGGCCAGACAAGGCGACGGGGCACAGGTCTACTTGCCGATGTTCTCGGCGAGTTCCGAGATCACCAGACGCGCTGCCGTGGGACCGGCGTTGAGGTACCACGGGTCGTCGTCCACCTTCACGGCGTGGCCGGCCTCGACCGCCTTCATGGACTTCCACAGCGGCCCGGCCACGACGCTCGCGGCGTCGGTCTTCGCCGGGTCCCCCTGCACGGAGTAGAAGATCCAGTCGCCGTCGGCGGTGTCGACGCTCTCGGGGCCGATGTCCTCCGAAATGGCGTTGAACTGCTGCGACTTGGGCCGCTTGAGCCCCATGTCCACGGCGATGGACCCGGTGAAGGACGACACCCCGAACATCCGGGTCCGGTCCGGCGTGAACCGCACCATGGACACGGCGGGGTCCCCGCCGATGTCCTGTCCCTTCCCCTTCGCCTCGGCGACGATCTCACCGAGCAGCTTCCGCGCCTGCTGCCCCTTGCCGACGGCCTCGCCGACGAGCAGCAGGTCGCGCTTCCAGTTGACGCCGTTGCCGGCGGTGATCACGGTGGGCGCGATCTTGGAGAGCTTGGGGTAGAGGTCGCCGAGCGAGTCGTTGGCGAGGATCAGGTCGGGCTTGGCGGCGGCGAGCGATTCGAGGTTGGGCGCCTGCCGGGTGCCCGCGTCGGTCATCGCGGCGAGCCGGGCCTTGTCCTTGGGGAAGGCGTCGGCGAGGTAGTCCGGTACGAGCCCGGCGTTGTCGGCGCGGGTGGTGGCCGTGGGCACGACGCCGAGCGAGAGCAGGTCGTCGAGCTGCCCGGTGCTGAGGACGGCGATCTTCTCGGGCTCGGCCTTGATGGTCGTGCTGCCCTGGAAGTGCTTGACGGTGCGCGGGAAGGCGCCGTCCTCGTCGGTGTCGGCACCCATGCCGTCGGCGAGGGCGCTGGGCGCGGCGGAGGGGCCGTCGCCTTCGGAGGCACCGATGACCTGACTGCGCGAGCCGTCCTCCTTCTTGGCGCCGCCACCGCCGTCCGAGGCCGAGCAGCCGACGAGCAGCCCTCCGACGACGGCCGTGGCCAGGACGGCCTTGGTTCCGACGGCCTTCATTCCCACTGCGCGCACGACTGCTCCAACGAACGATCCACGATTACTAAGGCGAGCCTTACCTTAACCTGATCGATCAAATGCGGAACGGGGGGCTCCGGAGCTGGGGCCCGAGGACGGAGGACCAGAGGAGTAGCGCCACCCCGTCCCTGCGGCCGATGTGCCGGGCGGCGGCCCTGCCTAGCGTGAAACCAGGAGCCCGTCCGAGCCGTCCACACGAGGAGGCAGCCCCGATGACCGTCCGGCTCGACCACACCATCGTCGCCGCGCACGACAAGAAGGCGTCGGCCCGGTTCCTCGCCGACATCCTGGGCCTGGAGGTGAGCCCGCAGTACGGCCCCTTCATCCCGGTCGAGATCCCCAACGGGGTGACCCTGGACTACCTGGACTCGCCCGGCGCGATCACGCCGCAGCACTACGCGTTCCTGGTGTCGGAGGACGACTTCGACACGATCTTCGGCCGGATACGGGCGGCCGGTCTGACGCACTGGGCCGACCCCCACCACCGCCGCCCCGGCGAGATCAACCACAACGACGGCGGCCGCGGCACGTACTTCGAAGACCCGAACGGCCACAACCTGGAGATCCTGACACGGCCGTACGGCAGCGGCGACTGACGCGCTCCGGGCGGTGCGAGGGCGAACTACGCCGCCGGTCCCGCGCCGCGCCGCAGGGCCACGACGGCCGACTCCCGCTTTCTGCGGCTGATGCGTGAGGCCTCGGAAGACGAACCGCGTGCCGGCGACCATGGGCCGTCCCCTACGGCAACGGCGCCCTCCCGCCCCGGCGAACCGTCATCCCCGATACGGCGGCGCGGCCCCCCAGTTCCACCTCGGCACCGGCTGCTCCGCCGGCGGCACCGCGTCCGGCCCCGAGAAGTGCACCGCCAGCCGCGTCCCCCACTCCACGTACGCCAGGAACGCCGAACGGAACTCCGCGTCCGTCGGCAGACCCGCCTCGTCGGCCGCGTCCTGGATGAGGTCGACCCAGCGGCGGCGCTGGGGCTCGGTGATCCCCCGGCCCATGTGCTTGGCGACCATGTGGCCGTGGCCGCCCTGGGTCTCGGAGTAGGCGGGCGGGCCGCCGAAGACCTCGCCGAGCCAGAGCGCCACATGTTCGGCGTGGGCCGGGTCCAGGTCCGCGAACAGCGGGGCCAGGAGGTCGTCCTTGTGGACCTTGTCGTAGAAGACGGACGTCAGGCGGGAGAGCGCCTCCGCGCCGCCCGCCCAGGCGTAGAGCGTCGGCACCGACGCGCCCGTGCCGCGGACCGTCGTCGGCTTGTAGTGGCGCATCTCCTCGATGTACGGGATGTACGGGCGGATCTCGGCGAGGAAGTCGGGGAAGAGCTCCGACTCGCGAAAGCCCTCCATGTGGTCCTGCGTCGAGGTCCAGGTGATGCGCAGGACGTAGTGCGCGAAGTCCTCCTCGCAGCGGGCGAGTTCATAGTCGACGCAGTGCGGGGACGCGGCCAGCTGAGCCGCGGCGCGGGTGTAGGCGGCCAGGAACTCGGCCGATTTCTGCTCGGGAATGCGGTACCGGATGTATTCCACCGTGTGTGCCGTCATGACCTCAACGAAACACGAACCGCCCGCCGGAAGCTGTACTTCCGGCGGGCGGTTCGCTCATGGCCCACATGGGTCACATGTGAGCCACTCGATCACTTGCCGTAATACGCGTTGTAGATCGAGACCGTCGACTTGTTGCCCTTCTTGTCGGCGACCTTGGCGTGGAAGGAGATGGCCTTCCCCTTCGCCGGGTTCTTCACGGTGATCTTGCCGTTCTTGACCTCGAGCTTCTTCCAGGTCTGGCCGTAGTCGTACGACACGTACACGTGCAGCGACTTCAGGTTGCTGCCCGCGGCCGAGCCCACGACGGTGACCGGGAACGTCACCTTCTTGTCGGCCTCGACCCGGCTGTCCAGGCCCGTCGTGGCGTTGAAGCGGACCGTGGAGGCCGGAAGCTTGACCTGCTGGGCTGCCGAGTCGCCACCGGAGGCCGGCGGCTTCTTGGAGCGGAAGGTCCAGCTCGCGTCGATCCGCGTGGAGGCGGCCGCGACCTTGGCGCTCCGCTTGACCGAGGTCGTCAGCTTGTACTCGGCCTCCCCGGCCGGAACCGTGAACGCCTTCCCGCCCATCAGCGGGTCGTCGTTGGTGCCGACCTTGGTGCCGTTGCGGTACAGGCTCGTGGTCACCGCGGTGAAGTCCGACGAGCCGGCGTGCTTGTTGGCGTCGGCGAACAGCGGCAGGAAGCCGTAGATGTCGTTGCCGTCACGGAACAGGCCGTAGTCCGCGTTGATGTGCGGGCCGAAGACCGCCGTGTTGAAGGTCTTCGAGTAGCTCTGGCCCGCCTTGAAGGTCTGCGCGTTGCCCAGGGTGTAGTAGGCGTCGCTGATCGGGAAGCCGTCCGCGTCCTTGCCCGCGTACTGCATGAAGTCGAACGTCCACTTGATCTTGTCGGACGTCGACAGGTACACCGTCCGCGAGCCGGGCAGCTTCTGCTCGATCGGCGTGCCGATCGCCACGTCCTCGGGGAAGAGGCCCACGGGGACCAGCGCGCCGGTCTTGCCGGGGGCCGCGGCACCGAGGTTGTTCTTCACCTTGGCGAGCTCGCCCGCCTTGAAGTGGCGGACCTTCTTGCCCTGGATCTTCTTGACCTTGGCGGTGGTGGCGACGTCGTACTCGGCGGCGGCGCCCTTGGTCCACTGGCCGTTCCAGGTCTGGTTCAGACCGCTGGCGATCTCCGGGCCCAGGTGTGCCATGCGCATGTCGGCGAAGGAGCCGAGGCCGACGCCGATGCCGATGCCCGCCGGTTCGTAGTAGTAACTGGTGCTCGCGAGCACCTGCTTGGCCTGCGCGTCCGGCACAGTGATGTCCGCCGACCTGGTCGTGCGGCCGTCGATCGTCACGGAGGTGTTCTTGGTGACGCTCAGCTTCGGCTGGACCACCCAGTCGAGGCCGCCCTCCAGGTTCACCCAGTCCTTGGCGATCCAGGCGTCCAGCAGGTACGTGCCCTTGGGCAGCCGCATCTTGGTCGTGCCGGACTCGGCGAGCGGCACCTGGTACGACCGGTCGGTCGCCAGACCCGAGTAGCCGAGCAGGACGGTGTTGTAGTCGGCGTCCGGCTTGCCGTCCTTGTCGATGTGCTTGATGGTGACGTCGTACGACTCCATCTCGCGCTGCACCGCGGCGGCCGTACGGACGCTCTGCCCGCCGCCCGTCGCCGTGACGTACGCGGAGTAGGCGCCGTCGACCGTGCCACCCAGCTTCGTGTTGACGGTGAAGTCGACGGAGGCCTTGCCGCCCGCCGGGACCGTCACCTTCGTCGCGCCCAGCTTGAAGAAGCCCGCGGGAGCCGCCTGCCCCTTGGGGTTGGTCGCGGTCGAGGACAGCGTGAGCGTGACGTCAGTGGTACCGAGGTTGCGGTACGTCAGCTCCTTGGTGACCGGCTTGTCGTCGGTGTGCGGCCACTGCTGCACACCGAAGCTGACCGACACCGGGTCGGCGATCACGGTCTGCTTGATGGCCTTGTCGACCTGGATACGGCCCGAACCCTGCTCGAACGGCGTGTACTTGCCGCCCTTGGTGGAACCGGTCAGCGCGCCCTTCAGCTCGGCGTACGTCCAGTCCGGGTGCTGCTGCTTGAGGATCGCCGCGGCGCCCGCGACATGCGGGGTCGCCATGGACGTACCCGAGATGCTCAGGTAGCCGGCCGGGTTCTCGCCGACCTCCTGCTCGATGAGGCTGCCCTTGGCGGACGCCGCCGTGATGTCCACGCCGGGCGCGGTGACGTCCGGCTTGACGGCGCCGTCGCCGAGCCGCGGGCCGGTGCTGGAGAACTCGGCGAGCTGGTCCTTGTCGTCCACGGCGCCGACGGTGAGCGCGGCCTCCGCGCTGCCCGGCGAACCGACCGACTCCGGCCCGGAGTTGCCCGCCGCGATCGCGAAGAGGATCCCCTTCTCGGCGGACAGCTTGTTGACCGCCGCCTCCAGCGGGTCGATCTCCGGGGTGTCGCCGCCGCCCAGGCTCATGTTGACGACCTGGGCACCCTGCTCGGCGGCCCACTCCATGCCGGCGAGGATGCCGGAGTCGTCACCGGAGCCGGTGTCGTCGAGGACCTTGCCGTTGAGGATGTCGGCGCCGGGCGCCACACCCTTGTACTTGCCGCCGGACTTGGCGCCGGTGCCCGCCGCGATGGACGCGACGTGCGTGCCGTGACCGACCTTGTCCTCCGCGGTGGCGGCCGGCGTGAAGTTCTTGGCCGCGATCACCTGGTCTTTGAGGTCCGGGTGGGTCGCGTCGACGCCGGTGTCCAGTACGGCGATCTTGACGCCCTTGCCGTCGTAGCCGGCCTCCCACGCCTTGGGGGCGCCGATCTGCGCGACCGACTTGTCGAGGCTGGCCTTGCGGACGCCGTCGAGCCAGATGTGCGCGATACCGGAGGCGGCCTTGTCGCCGTTGGTGAGCGCGTCCCACAGCTCGGGCGCGTCCTGGTGCGCGGTCTGCACCGCGTCCGCGTTGAGGGACTTCAGGGTCCGGCGGAGCTTGCCCGCGTCACGGACATCGGCCTTGGTGCCGGCGGCGGCACCCTTGTAGCCGACGATGACCTTCAGGCCCTTGGCCTGGGAGGTGCGGGTCGCCGACTTGTTGAGCTCGGTGATGTCGAAGAGCCGCTGGTCGAGCTTGCCGGCGGCGACCAACTGGGCCGCGTCGGCCGGGGTGACGAGCGTGTGCCCGCCGGCCTTGCGTATCTGTACGGGTATGTGCTCGCGCCCCTTCGCCCGCTCCAGGCCGACCACGCGGCCCTTGGAGTCGACGGAGACCCGGTCACCCGTGATCAGGGTGATGCGGTGCGGGGCTGTGAGCGAGGCAGCGGCGCCGGCGCCGGACGGGCGCTGCTCCGCTTCGGCCGACGCCGGGCTGGTCATGCCCGCGGCGAGGGCGACGGCGGCCGCCGTGGCGACAGAGGCCGCGCATGTTCTTCTGACGTTTCTGCGCAAGTTTCCCCCTTGCAGAAGGTCCGGGTGAATTCGCTGTTCACCCGGCCGGAGGAGATCCCGCGCACACGCGCTTCGCCCCCCGGAATACGCAGTATGCCGAGGGGCGATCAGGCACCTCAATAGATGAGAGGAAGGTAAGAAGCGCGCCCTGCCGACTGTTACGCGTCGGCCCAACTCCGTTACAGAGTTGTGGTGTTACGCCCCCGCGTTCTCCTTGACAGTGATCCGTCCCTTGCGGATGGTCGCCACCCGCGGGGCCTTTTTCGCGATCGCCGAGTCGTGGGTGACCATGATGAAGGTCAACCCGAGCTCCTTCCACATGCGTTCGAGTACGTCCATGATCTCGTCGCGCATCGACTCGTCGAGGTTGCCGGTGGGTTCGTCGGCCAGCAGCACCTTCGGCTCCTTGACCAGCGCGCGGGCGATGGCGACGCGCTGCTGCTGGCCGCCGGACATCTCGCTCGGCAGATGCCCGAGGCGCTCTCCGAGCCCTACCGACTTCAGTGCCTCGGCGGCACGTTCGCGCCGCTCCTTCGTCTTTACGCCGAGGGGGACGAGGGCGGTCTCGACGTTCTCCTGTGCGGTGAGGGTGGGGATGAGGTTGAAGGACTGGAACACGAAGCCGATGTTCTCGCTGCGGACCTTTGTCAGCCGGGTTTCGGAGAGCTTGGCCAAGTCGGTGCCGTCGAGCACGACTTCACCTGCGGTGGGCCGGTCCAGGCCGCCGAGCATCTGCAGGAGGGTGGATGTCGACGGTTTCCTCGCCTCGGGTGCAGCGCCAGCGGCGACGCAGCTCGCGCCTCAGGTAGTTGAATCCTCCCCTCCCTGAAGGGACGGGATTCCTGGCTCAGGCAGCCGCCTGGGGCAGCACCCCAGGCGGTCTTACGCCCTCAGCACCAGCCGGGTTGAGACCAGCCCGGACGAGCATCACGCGTGCGGAGTTCTTGTCCCGTGGCCTCACGGTTCCGCATGCGTTGCAGGTGTAGGTGCGCTCACCCAGCGGCAATGCGTGCTTGGCTCTCGCTCCGCAGTGCGCGCAGTCCATCGTGGTATGCGCGGGGTGTACCAGATGCACGGCACGGCCGTGCTTGCGGCCCATCTCGATCAAGGCCTGTTTCGTGGCGCCGATGGCGGCGTCGGCAGCCTTGCGGGCCATGGTCGTCCTGGCGAGGAACTTCGGCTTGAAGTCCTCGACGGCCAGGGCGTCATGGGTGGTCACGACGGCCTTGGCCCATTTGCGGCCGGTGTCCTGACGCTGTCGGGCGACCTTCTTGCATGCCTTGGCGCGCAGTCGCTTCGCTTCGCGGTAGCCCTTCGAACCGGTCTGGCCCTTCTTCGGCTTGCGGCGGGCCACCATTCGGTCGTACCGGGTCAGCTTCTCCTTGGCCTTCTTGCCGTGCTCGGCGTGCGGGAGATCGTGGGCTGCGGATGTGGTGGTGGCGGTCTCCTTCACACCCCAGTCGATGCCGATCACCGCACCGGTCTTGGGCAGCGGCTCGACGGCGGCGAGGACGACGAAGCTGGCGTACCAGTGACCGATGCTGTCCTGGTAGATGCGGACACTGGACGGGGCCGCGGGCAACTCCCGGGACCACACCACAGTCAAGACGATCCCGCCCGCTAGGTGCAGCACTCCGTCCTTCAATTGGAAACCACGTCGGGTGTAGTTGAGAGTGGACAGCGCCTCGCGCTTCTTCTTCCACCTGGGCATCCCAGCCCGGCGTGCCATGACCAGCCGGTCCTTGATGTCCTTTTGAGCCTTGGCGCGGGACTTACCGAAGTCCCTGATGACCTGCTGCTGCGGCACCGAGGAGCCCTCGCGTAGCCACGGGGTCGCCTTGCGCGCCTCGGTCAACATCTTGTCAAGCTGTGCCGGGCCGCACGTCCGCTTCTCTCCCCCCGCCCTGTTATTCAAGTGCACGGCCTTGGACTTGGCCACACACTCGTTCCACACCCACCGGCACCGGCCCCACTCCGCCAACAGGGCTCCGCTGGCAGCGTATGACACGCGAAGCCGGAAAGTGTACCGGGCATGCCCCACCCCGTCGGCCCTCACCCCTACCGCCACACCATCACCCCCGCCCAAGTTCCGGTCACGCATCCCCGCCGGACGACCATACGTGCGATATCCGCACACCAGCACTCAGCTCCCGCCACAATCACCCCAATCGGCGCACGCGGGCACAGGTGTTCACATTCACTCGGCTCGTCGGCAGGCGGGAGCGGCGCTCCGCGTCTAGGAGGCGCCGGATACGGCGACACTCCGCATCGCTGCCACGGGATGCGCTTCCTCCTGGCTGAACGCCGGGGCCTCCTCACAAGAGACCGGGTGAAGAACATGCGCCGCAAAGCAGAACGGCGCGTGATGAAGAGATAGGGCCGAAATAAGAGATGGATGAGAAGGCTGTACGTGAGCCCGGGGTGAGCTCTCACGACGCTGTCAGCGGCGTGAAGCTTGCGCCGGAACCTCCGGATGTGGTGCTCCGGTGAAAATCGCGCCCGTCGCGAGCGGGCTGACACCATGCGCGTACATGGTTGAAGCTGGCATCTCTTGATGCGAACTAAGCCTGGAGGAAGGGAAGTTGATGCAGGGCCTGCTGCGTGTACCGCTCGAGGACGGCGGGACGATCCTGTTCGAAGCGGTGCCAACCACGCCGGCGGGGTCCAGCGGCCCGGTGAAGGCCGGCCGGATCGCGGACGGGATCCGTGAGCTGCCCAGGACCCTGCAGGAGAGTCTCGTACCGGTCCGTGACACTGCACGGGCAGTACTGGAACAGCTGAGGGAGGCCGGCCCGGACGAGGTCGAAGTGGAGTTCGGCGTCAATCTGGCGACGGAGGCCGGGGCTGTCATCACCAAGACCGGCGCGGGGGTTCATCTGAAGGTGCGGGTGCTGTGGCAGAACAGGGGGACCGACGTTGGCACCTCCGGTTGAGGACGGGGACGTGACGGTGACGGAGAGTCCTGTGTGGGGTAGTGGCAGTGGCCGTGAGGCCGTGAGAGCCGCCACTGCCAAGGTCCTCAAGGCCGACGGCAGTGTCGCCGGCGCGAGCTTCCTGATCCATGAGGACTTGGTCGTCACCTGTGCGCACGTGGTGGAGGCCGTGGGGCAGGGCCCCGACGGGCAGGTGCGACTCGTCTTCCCCCATCTGCCGAACCAGCCCGAGAGGACCGGGCTGGTGCTGGCCGACCGGTGGCGGGCATCGGAGGCGGAGGACATCGCTGTCGTACGGCTTGAGAGTGTCCTGCCGGGTGCCGTGCCGTTGCCGATGAGGTCGGCTCGGGGGCGTCAAGGGAATGACGTGTTCTCGTTCGGGTTCCCCTCCCAGGCAATAGCGGACGGCCACTACGGCTACGCCAAGGCCGGTGACGTGACCCACTCCGAAGGTATGGGCGACTTGTTGCAGCTGTCCGACGGCAACGGCCTGACGACCGGCTTCAGCGGTGGACCGGTCGTGGACGAGCACACGGGTCTGGTGATCGCCATGGTCAACTCGATCACCCCGACGGATGCCCACGCCAGAGGGCAGAACATGGCATACGGCACGCCCACCGATGAACTGCGCAAGCTATGCCCGGAGTTGGTCTGGACCCAGGTGCCTCCTTACCGGGGGCTGGAGTCGTTCGACGCGAAACACGCGAAGTTGTTCAAAGGCCGGGACTCCGCTGTGCGGAGCGTGACGGCAGCCCTGGAACAGCACCCTCGCGCGCTCTTGCTCCTCGGCCCATCGGGCGCCGGCAAGTCCTCCTTGATCAACGCCGGAGTACTCCCTGCCCTGGTCAAGGGACGCATCCCAGGGAGTGCCCAGTGGTCGCACGTGGTCGCCCGGCCAAACCAGGACCTACTCACCGCACTTGAGGATGCCGGACTGCCCGGGGCCGCCACCGACGGCATTCTGCCCGCGGTCAAACGCCGTCTGGCGGATGATCGGGGCTGCGCTCGTCTGGTCCTGGTCATCGACCAGTTCGAGGAGTTGCTCACCCAGCAGCCGACGCCGGCAGAGGGAGCCCCCGCCTCCGACAGACGTCTGGCTGTCGCCAGTCAACTCGTCGAACTGATCCGCTCACGCGTGCCCGTGAGCCTGATCCTGATCATGCGCAACGACTTCTACGCCCCCCTTGAGGCCCTGGCTCCCGACCTCATGAACACCGTGCTGCCCGGCCTGGTCAACGTCCCCCGGACGTTGACCGCCGAGGAGCTCGAAGAGATCATCACCGGGCCCGCCGAAGAGGTCGGCATCGGCGTCGAGAGCGGCTTGGCGGACTTGATCGTCCGGGACATCATCCACACCGCCGGTACCGCCAACGACCAGGTGCCGGTCACTCTGCTCCCGCCCCTGGAGCTGGCACTGAGCCAACTGTGCGACAAGCTCGACGACCACGACGGCCGCCTCACGCGCCAGGGCTATCGCAATCTCGGCACCGTGACCGGCGCCTTGAAGAACTGGTGCAACCGCGCCATCGACGAGTTGGAGAACGACGCCCAGGGCGCGATGGCCCAGAGGATCCTGACCGCGCTCGTACGGCCGGCGGACGACGCCAACGGCATCCCGGCGACACGCCGACAGGTTCCCCTCACCCGGCTACGCGCACTGGCAGCGGCCCCCAAGCCCGAGGAACCCGCTCCCGAGACCAGCTCCGCCGAGGCACCACCCACAGTCCCCGCAGCCGAGGAACCCGCTCCCGAGGCCGACTTCGACAAGGTGCTGGCCGCCCTGACCAGCCACCGCATGATCACCATCGGCACTATGTCGCAGCCCGGACAGAGCCGTGGCGAACCGGCGGCGGAACTCATCCACGATGCCCTCATCCGCGACTGGGGCGAACTGCGCGACTGGGTCGACGAGGACCGCCAGTTCCAGGTCTGGCTGGACCGCGCCACAGAGCAGGCGAAACTGCACGGTCAAAAACAGCTTCCCGGAGACCTGCTGGACGGAAGCCTCCTGAGCGAAGGGCTTGAGTGGGACCGCAAGCGCTCACTCCCGCAGGACGTCGCCGCGCTCCTGACCGCGAGCGATCAACACCAGAACGCCGCACTCCGCCGCACGCGGCGCTTCAACACCATTCTCGCCGGCGCGCTCGCCCTCGCCCTGATCGCGGCGGGGGTGGCCTTCGTCTCGCGGCAGGACGCCATTACCGCCCAGCACGAGGCGGAGGCGCGGCAACTGGCCGCGGAGTCACGGCAGATCGCCCTGGAATCCTCCAACATGCGGGACCTCGACCCCGACCTGGCTTCGCTGCTGGCCGTCAAGGCGTACCGGATGAGCCCCACCGCCGAGGCGAAGGGAGCTCTCTACGCAGCCGCGGACCTCCCCTTGCGAGACATCCTCCCCGAGTTCGACGGCGACGACGACCTCGCACAGGTGGCCTTCAGCCCCGACGGCAAGACACTCGCCACCGGCAGCAGTTCCGGAACCGTGCGGCTGTGGGACGCGGCTTCCAGCAAACTCCGTGCCACGTTCAAAACCTACGACGGCACCGAGTTGGCCATGGCCTTCAGCCAGGACGGCAAGACACTCGCCACCGTCAATTCCGGCGCCTCCGACAAAATGGTAAAACTGTGGGATCTGACTTCCGGTAAATCCCGAACCACCTGGATCCTCCCCGAGGAGTACGGGACGAGTTCAGTGGCCTTCAGCCCTGACGGAAAGACCGTCGCCATCAGCGGCGATGACAGCAAGGTGCGACTACGGGACGTGAGTTCGGGTAAGGCACGAAGAACACTCGACCACCGCACCGGCGAAGCCTTTTCGCTGGCTTTCAGCCCCGACGGGAAAACGATCGCCGCCCAGATCGTCAATTCCAGCGTCGACGCCGACAACACCACACGGCTGTGGGATGTGAATTCTGGTACCCCACTCGCCAGGAAGAGTTCGTTCGCCGACAGCACGACTCCGCTGGCGTTCAGCCCCGACGGCAAGAGCCTGGCCACCGGCGGCGCGTACGACACCCTGAAGCTCTGGAACGCCGACACGGGTAAGTCGCTCGGCACCGCCAATGGCTATACCGCTGCCGTTGAGTCGATCGCGTTCAGTCCCGACGGAAACACGATCGCGACCGGCCATCGCGACGGCAGCGTACGGCTTCTGGACCTGGTTACCGGTAATTTCCGCGCCACCCTCAAGGGGCACACCACGGAAGTGAGTTCCCTGGCGTTCAGCCGCGACGGAAAGATACTGGCCACCAGCAGCACCTTCGGGGATGTGCGGCTTTGGAATGCGACCAACCGGAACTCCCGGTCCGTACTTCACGACGGATCGGAACTGGACTCGGTGAGGTTCAGCCCGGACGGCAGGACACTCGCCACCTACGGCGACTGGGCTTCCGTGCAACTGTGGAAAGTTCTCTCGGGAAAGGAAGAACATCATCCTCTCGGTGACCCTCACGACTTCTCCACCACCAACTGGTACTCGATAGCGTTCAGCCCTGATGGCAGATCGCTTGCCACCGGCCAGTCCGACGGCGCCCTCTGGCTGTGGGACATGAACGACGACAGCGCGGGCCATGGGCTGAATGACACGCGCGGACTGGACTCCCTGCTGTTCAGCCCGGACAGCAGGACCCTCGCCACGTCCGGTGGCACGGACGGCTTCGCGCGCTTGTGGGACACCGCCTCCGGCACCTTGCGCGCCACTCTTGAGGGCGACGACTACGAGGTGGACTCGATGGCGTTCAGCCCTGACAGCAAGACATTCGCAACCATCGACAACGACGGCGTCCCACGACTGTGGGACGTCCCTTCCGGAAAGGCCCGACGCACGCTGAGGGATGTCAACGGGAACGCGTTGGTGTACGACCCTCAGCACTGGGTGGCCTTCAGCCCTGACGGTGAAACCCTCGTCTCCGGCAGCACGGACGGCTTCGTCCAGGTCTCCGACGTGGCATCCGGCTCATCCCGGACCCTGCTGAAGGATCCCCTGGGACTGAACTCCATGGCGCTCAGCCCGGACGGCAGGACCCTCGCCACCGCGGGCGGCACGGACAACACCGTGCGTCTGTGGGACGCCATCTCAGGCAAGGCCCGCGTCACGCTCAAAGGGCACACCGACTCGGTGAACTCGGTGGTGTTCAGCCCCGACAGCACGTCCCTCGCCACCGCCAGCGACGACACCACCGCGATGGTGTGGGACGCGGCTTCAGGAATCGCCCGCGCGGTGCTCACGGGCCACACCGACGTGGTGAACTCGGCGGCGTTCAGCCCGGACGGCAAGATCCTCGCCACCGCCAGCGACGACGAGAACGCACGCCTGTGGAATGTGACGCTCCCGGACGCCGAACAGATCGCCCGGGACATCTGCCGCATCGTCAACCGGAACTTCACCAGGGCCGAGCAGTCCATGTATCTGCACAGTCAGACATCCGACCCGGTGTGCCCGGATTCCGCGGCTTACACAGAGCGCTGAAGGCATTCCCCCAGCTCGCACCAGACCGTCTTACGGCCCGCCTCCTGTTCCACGCCCCAACGCCGGGCCACGGCGTCGAGGAGGGCAAGGCCACGGCCGGACTCGTCCGTGGGGGTGGCCCGGAGCAGGACCGGCCGGGCACCCGGCTCCGGGTCGGTCACCTCGACCCGCGTGCACCCGTTGCCCGTGCCGAGAACCCGGACCGTCACCGGGGTGCCCTCCCCGAGATGGTCGATGACGTTCGTCAGCAACTCGCTCGCGCACAGGCGGACGTCGAAGCTGTGGTGACGGAGGTGATGGCGCAGTTCGGGCACCGACTTGGGGGTGGCGAGGAGACTCAGCTCGAAGGTCACCGTTCGGCCGCCTCGCGGAGTACGGCGGCGAGGGCGCGGGCGGTCGCGGTGTTGCAGTTCCCGAGCGCGACGAGGCCTGCGGGTGGCGAGTAGTCGCCCGCGAAGGTCGGGAGGTCCGCACGGAGTGAGGGAAGCGTGATGCCGTGCAGGGCGAGGGCGGTGCGGAGTTCCTCCGCGCAGAGGGTCGTGTCGCAGGGAGTGGGCATCGAGTGAGGGCCTTTCTGTGGAACGTTGCGTTCAGTGACGAATCGCTCACAGACTGGCGTGCGGCTGGCTACCGTGAAAGGGGCTTCGCGTTCGCGACCTGGGCTGCGGAAGGTGAACGATGGCACAGCGCAAGGACATTGACGGCTCGATGAGCGTCCCGACGTTCTACGGCAAGGAGTTGAGGTGGAAGCGGGAGGCGGCGGGGCTGTCGCTGGAGGGGCTGCTCGAAGGCAGCTTCTACGGCAAGACGTATCTGAGCGACATTGAGCGCGGGGAGCGGCGGATGCCGCTCGATCTGGCTCGGCATGTGGATCGGACGCTGAAGACTGACGGGTACTTCGAGCGCAACTGCGAGGATGTGCGGAAGGCGCGGCGGGGGCCGCACGCGGCGTACTTCGAGAAGGCGCTGGAGGCGGAGCGGCACGCGGAGACCATCGAGTTGTGGTCCCCCTGCATCTTCCCCGGGCTGCTCCAGACTGCCCCGTACGCGCGGGCGCTGGTCCGGTCGGCGCACCCGGCCGCCGCCGACGAGTGGGTCGAGGAGAAGGTGACCGCCCGTCTCGCCCGCGCCCGCCTCTTCGACGAGAACCACTCCACTCCGGAGTACTGGGCGATCCTGCACGAGTCGCTCCTCACCGACGCGTTCCTGCCGTCGCAGGAGATGGCCGATCAGCTGGACCGGATCGTGGAGTTGGCCGAGCGGCGCCGGATCGTTCCGCAGATCGTCCCGCGGAAGGCGGGGGCGTATCCCCTGATGGCGGCCTCCATCATGGTCATGACTTTCCCCGACGCGCCCCCGCTGGTTTACACGGAGGCGTCCTACAGCGGGGACACCATCGACGATCCGGCCCTCGTGAAGCAGTACCGCAAGGCATACGATCGGCTCAGGGCCGTAGCACTGTCACCAGACGCGTCCCTGGCCATGATCAAGACAGCGGCAGAGGATTACCGAAATGGCAGGCAGCCGGATCGACTTGAGTGACGCTCTCTGGTTCAAGAGCAGCTACAGCAACGGTGACGGCGGGGAATGCGTCGAGATCGCCGGCGACTTCCCCGGCGCCGCCCTCTGGCGCAAGTCGAGCTACAGCAACGGCGACGGCGGCAACTGCGTCGAGGTCGCCGACAACATCCCCGGCCTCGTCCCCGTACGCGACTCCAAGGCCCCCAACGGCCCGGCCCTGCTCCTCACCGCCCACGCCTGGGCCCCCTTCGTCGCCGGGCTCAAGGACGACGTACGGCCCCTCTGAAGGGCTGGAGCAAGAAGCCCCCGCCGCGGCGCTCACCGTGACAGGGGCTCAGATCGAGGTTCACTCCGGCGGTCTCGGCTTCAGCGCGGCGGCGAACTCCGCGGCGTCGGCGCAGATGTCCTGCGGCTGGTTCCCGAAGTCCATACGGGCGACGACGATGACGCTCCCGAACGACGTCCGCCACTGAACCCGGCATTCGTCCCCGAAGTCGTCCCCCGCAGCGGAAGCCGACGGCGCTCCCTTGACGGTGATGGGTGCGGGTACCCCGTCGAGGTCGGTGTACGAGTCCCTGTACAGGAGCGAGAGCTCGAAGTGTGCGCCTTTGTCCGGGCCGCTGGCGATGCCGCCGAGCCATGTGCAGCTTACCTGTCCGGTCTCGTCGTATTCACCCGGTATATCCATGCCAGTGGCCCACTGAGTCGAGGGCCCGAAGAGGATGCCGGGATTCGCCTCGCAAGGGCTGGGCAGGTCGGCGAACTTGACCGCCGCCTTGCCCGGCCCGTCACCCTCGTCCCACAGCAGCACCCCACCGCCGACGCCCAGCCCCGCCAGTACCACCACCGCCGCGGCGACGACCGCCATCCGCGAACGGCCCGACGGTCGAGCGGATGCAGACTCCGCGTCCGGCTGGTCCGACGAGGGGTCCGGTAACCGCTCCTGCCGGTCTGCGTCCGAGTCGCTCATGCCGTCCCCCTCGTCCGAGAAGCTGCGATCAGCTGCACCACCATGGCCGCCGAAGCGAGTCCGGCCGTGGCGGTCGCGCGGATTTCCAGGTGTTGCCCCAGCCACAGTAAGCGGTTGCACGTGATGTGTCCTGTGGGCCCGATCTTCTCCTCCGTTCCTCCATCTCGGCGAGTACGACGTCCACTTCGTCCTCGGGCCACCGGGAACGCGAAGGCGGCCACCCGGTCGGGTGGCCGCCTTCATAGGCTCACGTCAGTGCGCGGTGCGCTCGCTGCCCCAGCAGCCGTCAGACCGCCGAACCGGCCTTCCACTGCGCCCAGTCCATGTTCCAGCCGTTGAGGCCGTTGTCCGGCGCGATGGTCTTGTCGCCGGTGTTCTGGACGACCACGACGTCACCGACGATCGAGTTGTTGTAGAACCAGTAGCCCGCGGTGCCCTTGTCGTTGGCACCCTTGGTGTCGGACAGGCCCACGCAGCCGTGGCTGGTGTTCACGCTGCCGAAGATGGACTTGGCGCCCCAGTAGTTGCCGTGCACGAAGGTGCCGGAGGTGGACAGGCGGATGGCGTGCGGCACGTCCTTGATGTCGTACTCGCCCTTGCCGTCGTCGTCCGTGAAGCCCACGGTCGCGCCGTTCATGCGCGTCTCCTTGAACTTCTCGGACATCACCATGATGCCTTCGTAGGTCTTGTTCTCCGGCGAACCGGCGGAGATCGGGATGGTCTTGATGGTCTTGCCGTCCTGCGTGACCTTCATCTGCTTGGTCTTCGCGTCGACGTACGAGATCTGGTTGCGGCCGATCTTGAAGGTGACCGTCTTCTCCTGGACGCCGTAGACACCATTGGAGCCCTCGACGCCGTCCAGGGCCATCTTCATGGTGACGGTCGAGCCCTCCTTCCAGTACTCGTCGGGCCGGCAGTCCATGCGGGTGTCGTTGAACCAGTGGCAGACCACTTCCTGGCCGCTGGTGGTGGAGACGGTGATGCCCTTCTGGACGGCCGCCTTGTTGGTGATCGACTTGTCGAAGTTGATCGACACGGGCATGCCGACACCGACGGTCGAGCCGTCCTCCGGCGTGAAGTAGCCGAGGAAGCTGTTGTCCGGGGAGACCGTGGTGAAGGAGGCGTTCTCGTGGGCCTCCAAGCCCTTGGAGTCCTTCGCCGTCACCGTGACCTTGTAGGTCGTGGAGCGCTCCAGCTGGCCGCTGGGCTTCCAGCTGGTCTTGTCGGCGGATATCTCGCCCTCGACCGCGGCGCCCTCGGCGGTCGTCATCGTCACCTCGGTGAGCGTGCCCTTGCTCACAGTGACGGCGGCGGACTTGTTGATGGAGGCGTTGTCGGTGCCGTCCTCGGGCGTGATCTTGATCTGGGCCTCGGAGGTCTTCTTGGCGGCCGCCTCGTCGACCTTGGCCTGCGAGGAGTCGCCGCCATCGCTTCCGGAGGCGTTGTCATCGCCGCCGGAGCAGGCGGAGAGCACCAGGACACCACCGAGCAGTGCGGACGCGACCGCCAGGCCCTTGCGCCGCTTACTGTTCGTCATCACACGCTTCTCCATTGTTCCCGAATCCCAAAACGCCCGAGAGTCCCCGTCAAGAATCTTCAACGCTACGACCGGTTCGTCCCGTTCCACATTGCTTGGATGTGTGGGGCACACCACGTCCGCCGGGGCAGGTGGTGCAGATGTCGGTCAGTGCGCCCCATGAGACGACGAAACCCCGGGCGGCGGTTGCCGCCCGGGGTCACGATTTCCCCAAGCCGCGTCAGCCGGCCCTCTTGGCCCCTTCGGCCCCTTCAGCGCCTTCGCCGCCGTCGGTTCCTTCGTCGTCGAAGTCCTCGTCGACATCATCGTCGTCGAGGTCCCACTCCGGCGAATCCGGGTCGTAGCCGATGTGTTCGCTGGACCAGGAGGCTTGCGCGAGCTCGACTCCCGGTACCTCGCTGACCAGGTCGAACGGGTCGACCAGATAAGCGAGGGCTTCCGCCGTGTCTTCCGTCACAGCGCTTTCGGCATGAGCCCGTTCGTCGGCCGGCATGGTCTCGTCGCCGGCGATGCGCCGCAGCGCGGCCTTGGTCAGGGCGTCCTCGTCCTCCACTTCGAGGACGAGTTCCACGCGAAGCCGTACAAAACGTGATGTTTCTGGTGCACTCATGCCCGGAGCGTACGGCTGATTTCCCCTGTGACTTTCCCGTGACCCGCGACTTTCACTAACATCGCCCCACACGGCCAATTCGCCAGCGCCACAAGGGGATCGATATTCCGTGTCCGCCGCTCACCGATCGTCGTCCACCGCACGCCGATCGCTGCTGACCGCCACCGCCGCGGGGGCCCTGCTGGGCGCCCTGTGGTTCGTGCCCTCCGCCAACGCGACGGGGGACGAGCCGGCGAGAACGGAGCCTTCGGCGACCCCGTCGACGCAGGTCACCCAGCAGGCACGAGCCGCCTCCGAGAGCACGGACGACACCGCCGCTGACAGCACCCGGCTCGCCGACACCGGAAGCTTCGACACCACCCCGTACATCATCGGCGGGACCGTCTTCCTCGGGCTGGGCGCGGGCTTCGTCGCCTATTCGGTGCGCCGGGAGCAGCTCGGCTTTTGAATTGGCTTGACGATTCCTTGACATGGCCTTCATAGTCCGCCCATGAAGAGATCATCGGGCGTGCGTGTAGCCGCCACGGTTGCCGTGAGCGCGCTGACGCTCGCCCTTGTCGCGGGTTGTGGGGGCGACTCCGGCGGTTCGGACGCGAAGGCGCTGAGCTCCGCGGAGTTGAAGAAGGCGATCATCGCCAAGGGCGATGTCGACGGATACGAGGTGGACACCTCCGGCAAGCAGCTGCCGAAGTCCAAGGACGACATCAAGAGCAGCGAGGAGAAGTGCACCCCGCTGGCCTACGCCATGGGCGGCCTGGCACCGGGCGACTCGGCCTCGAACGCGGCCGTCATGGTCAGGGAGGACAAGAAGAAGCCCACCGACACCGCCTCCAAGTCCCTGGAGGACCTGAGCGAGGGCGAGTTCGAGGACTCCTTCGCCAACGCGCTGAGCCTCGACCTGACCGTCGTGGGACTCTCCTCGTACGACGGTGACGGCGCCGCGGAGACCTTCAAGTCCGTGTCGGACGCGGTCGAGAGCTGCTCCGGCGGGTTCACCCTCACCATGCAGGGCACGGACCAGAAGCTCACCAAGATCAGCGCGGAGAAGGCGTCCGGCACCGGTGACGAGTCGGTGGCGTTCGCCGCGGTGAGCGACATGGAGGACGGCGACGTCGGCACCACGCACATCGAGGTGGTCCGGCACGGCAGTACCCTCGCCACGTACTACACGATCAACCTCGGCCTGATGATGTCGGACAAGGCGTACGACATCCCGGCCGCCCTCATCGACGCGCAGGCCACGAAGCTGAAGTAACCCGCCCTTTGCCGCCCCGGGGCCCTGTCGCCCGTACGACAGGGCCCTCTTTCAGGAACCACGGGAAGCACCGGAATTACTGGAGCGGCCCGGTGACCTTCTCCACCGCCACGACCAGCTCCCCGCCACGCACGAACGCGTCGGCCGCGGCGAGGTCGGGCGCCAGGAACCGATCCGGCCCCGCCCCTCGCACCCCGGCGGCCCGTACGGCGTCGATGACGGCCTGCGAGGCCGGCGCCGGGGCGAGCCCTTCCCGCAGCTCGATGGCGCGGGTGGCGGCGTACAGCTCGACCGCCAGAACGCGGGTGAGGTTGTCGATGGCCGTGCGCAGCTTGCGGGCGGCGGACCAGCCCATGGAGACGTGGTCCTCCTGCATGGCGGAGGAGGGAATGGAGTCGGCGGACGCCGGAACGGCCAGCCGCTTCAACTCGCTCACCAGGGCGGCCTGGGTGTACTGGGCGATCATCAGCCCCGAGTCGACACCCGCGTCGTCGGCCAGGAACGGCGGCAACCCGTGGCTGCGGTTCTTGTCCAGCAGCCGGTCGGTGCGCCGCTCGGCGATGGAGGCGAGGTCGGCGACGGCGATGGCGAGGAAGTCGAGCACGTAGGCGACGGGGGCCCCATGGAAGTTGCCGTTGGACTCGACCCGCCCGTCGGGCAGCACGACGGGATTGTCCACCGCCGAGGCCAGCTCCCGCTCGGCGACGAGCCGCGCGTGCGCCATGGTGTCCCGCCCGGCACCGGCGACCTGCGGAGCACACCGCACGGAGTACGCGTCCTGGACGCGGGGCGCGTCGTCCTGGTGATGTCCGGTCAGTCCCGAACCCTTCAGCACGGCCAGCATGTTGGCGGCGGAGGCGCCCTGCCCCGGGTGCGGCCGAATGGCATGGAGCTCGGGTGCGAGCACCTTGTCGGTCCCGAGGAGCCCTTCGAGGCTCAGCGCGGCGGTGACGTCGGCGGACTTGTAAAGGGTGTCCAGATCGGCGAGGGCCATGACGAGCATCCCGAGCATGCCGTCGGTGCCGTTGAGGAGGGCGAGGCCTTCCTTCTCCCGCAGTTCGACGGGCGCGATGCCATGCGCGGCGAGAAGTTCCCCGGCCGGCCGCACGCTCCCGTCCGGACCCTCCGCGTCGCCCTCCCCCATGAGCGCGAGGGCGCAATGCGAGAGGGGAGCCAGATCACCGGAGCACCCGAGGGAGCCGTACTCGTGAACGACGGGAGTGATACCGGCGTTGAGAACATCGGCCATGGTCTGCGCGACCTCGGGCCGCACACCCGTACGCCCCGAGCAGACGGTCTTCAGCCGCAGGAACATCAGCGCCCGTACGACCTCCCGCTCCACCCGCGGCCCCATCCCGGCGGCGTGCGAGCGGACGATGTTGCGCTGCAGCCGGCCCCGCATCTCCTGGCTGATGTGCCGGGTCGCCAGGGCCCCGAAGCCGGTGGAGACGCCGTAGACCGGGTCGGGCTTGGCCGCCAACGCGTCCACGATCTCCCGCGCCGCGCCAAGCGCCGCAACCGCCTCCGCCGACAACTCGACGCGCGCGCCACCACGCGCCACGGCAAGGACGTCGGACGCGGTGACCCCGGACGTCCCCACCACCACAGTGTGCATATCCATATTCAGGAGCGTACGCAGTGAAGACGAAGATGTCACTAGCGGGCACGTGGTACACCCCTTACAACGCCGGCCCGCGCATTTCAGCCCGTCCGGCGTTTGAGGACGAGGCCCGTTCAGGGCCGAAGCGGGGGTCTGGGGGCCGCAGGCCCCCAGGGACGCGAGGTCGAAGGGGCGGCATCCCCTGGAGGATGGGACGGGTAGGGGCGGCGGGGGCGAAACCCCGCGAGGCCCACCGCGGCACCGTCACGGCAACCGCCCCCGGAACCGCCGCCGCTCCACAACCCCTTCCCCGGCCGGCTCCGCGTCAGCGAGCCGCACCACAGGATCGTCCGGCCCCTCCCGCCCCGCGACGACAGGCATACCGGCCCGAACCGCCTTCGCCTGGTACTGAGCCGCGTCAGCAAGCCGAAACAGCCGCCGCGCAGAACGAACCGGCCCGATCGCGTCCTCGGTGGACGCCACCCCGCACGCGACCCCCTCCCCCAACTCCAACTCAGCCGCCCGACGACACAGTTCCTCGGCGGCCTTCACCACATCACCGACGGGCGACCCGACGGCGAGCAGACAGAACTCGTCACCCCCGAGCCGCGCGGCAAGAGCCCCGGGCAGCATCGCGCCACACAGCGACAGCACCGACCCGAACCGCTCCAGAAGCCGGTCCCCCACGGCATGCCCCCGGGTGTCGTTCACCCGCTTGAGCCCGTTGAGATCGCAGACGACGAGACTCACGACAACACCGTGACTGCGATGCCGCTCAATGGCCTCCTCCAGCCGCACATCGACAGCACGCCGATTCGCCAGCCCGGTCAGCGCATCGGTGAACGCCAGCCGCCGAGCCTCCTCCAGCCGCTCGCACTGCGCCATCCCGGCCGCCACGACGGAGGCCAGCACGGTCGCGAAGTCGGCGTCCGCACGGTCGAAGACAGGCACACCGACGGAACGAGCGACATACAGTTCCCCCCAAGCACGCCCGTTCAGCACGATCGGCGCCACGACACAGCACCCCCGCCCCCGCCGCCGCAGCGCCGCCACCCGCTGATGGCAGTACCCGGGATGACCGGTGGAGGGACCGTCGGCCGTCTCCACCCAGGCGTTGGGCTCACCCCCGGCGGCCCACCGCTCGTGCAGGAACTCGGTGATCTCCGGGAACTGATGCACCGGATAAGCCTCGTCGCTCGGGAACTCCTCCTCCCCCCGGGCCCGGTCCCCGACATTCACGAGCACCCGCAACCGCCCGAGCTCCCGCTCCCACACCGACAGCGCCGCAAAGCTCCCGTCCAACGCCCGACACGCCCCGAGCGCCGCCGCCCGCCAGGACTCACGCGGGGTGTGCGCCGCCGCCATCCCCTGCGCCAGCGCCACTACGGCCGCGAGCCGTCTGTCCTCACCCATCACTCCAGGCTAGGTAGTTTTGCGCCGATTCGGGACGTTGGTGTGGCGAACGGGGAGCTCACCGGCCGATCCCGCCACCACCCCGCCCCACCACCGATCACTCAGCCCGTGGCCGAGCATCGGGGCCGACAGAGGATGCTCGGGCGTACGGCCGTACGCCCTCCCCCGCCGCAACCGCCCGCCGACGAATCACCCCCACCGAACCACCGAACCGCCGAACCGCCGAAACCGCAGCCAAGGGACAGCCGGCCCCCACCACTCCCCCGGCATCACTCCCCCGGCCACTCAGGCCGCCGCTTCTCGTTGAACGCCGCCACCCCCTCCGCCCGGTCCCCCGAGAACGCCGTCGCCCGCCAAGCCGCGTCCTCGATCTCCAGCCCGGCCCGCAGATCCAGCCCGTGCCCCACCCGCAGCGCCCGCTTGGCCGCTCGCAGCCCCACCGGCGAGTTCGCGGCGATCCGGCCCGCCATCGCCAGGGCCTCCTCCCGGTCCCGCCCCTCCTCCACCAGCACATCCACGAGCCCCAGTTCCCGAGCCTCACCCGCCTCGACCCGCCGCGCCGTGAAGATCAGCTCCGCCGCCCTGGCGGCCCCCACCCGCCGCGGCAGCAACTGCGTGCCCCCGCCCCCGGGAATCACCCCGACCGACACCTCCGGCAGCCCCACCACGGCCGTCCGGTCGGCCACGATCACATCGCAGGACAACGCCAGCTCGAAGCCACCCCCCAGCGCGAAACCGTGCACCGCCGCGATCGTCGGCACCGGCAACTCCAGCACCCCCGTGTACGCCCCCCGCGCCACAGGCCGCTGCCGCACCAGATCGGCGTCGCTGAACGAATTCCGCTCCTTCAGGTCCGCCCCGACACAGAACGCCCGCGCATGTGTCGAGGTCAGCACCACCACCCGTACGCCGTTGTCCGCGCCCAGCGCCGCACACGCCCCCGCGATCGAACGGGCCATCTCCGTCGACACGGCGTTCATGGCCTTGGGCCGGTCGAGGACGAGCTCCGCGACATGCCCGGCGCCCTCGGCACCCCCGTCACCGTGCCGCCGCACCAGCACGAACTCCCCGTACCGCTCCTCGCTCATGACACCCTCCGGTTAACGCGGGTTAACACCATCGTCCCGATCATCGCAGCCGGACCGCGCCGGGGAAAGGCCCGACGAGCGGTTCCCGAATCGAGTGCCGACACCCCGTTCGAGTGACATCCCACCCAACTCCCGCCTCGCTGCCCACGCCAACGCATAACGTGCGCGACACCACGGCGCATTGGGGGCGCGAGTGCGTTGGGAGGGGTCGTGATGGGCGTGACGGTGGAGACATCAGCAGAAACCGGGACCACCGGTGAGGCGGAACAGACCGCCCCGCGTCTCTTCGGTGCCCGCGGCCGCCACCGCCGCCCGCGCCCCCGCAAGGTCCTCCTCGCGGCCGGCGGCCTGGCCCTGGCCGCGGGCGCACTGAGCCTCGTACGACTGACCCCCGGCTCCGACGTCACCGGCCTCAGCGCCACCGAGACGGACCCCGTCCCGGACTCCGACACGGTCACGGAGAAGGACCGCTCGACCGACATTGCGGCCTCCGTCCCGACACCTGCCCCGAAGGCAAGTCCGTCCGCAACCTCTGTCATGGGCGGCCTGAACGCGACACCGACAACGAACACGATCGTCGTACCGACGACGAACACGACCGCGACGCCAGGACCCAGCACGACGCCGGCCGACGGTCAGGCTCAGCCCCCGACACCCCGCCCGGCGACGCAGACCAGTCACGCACCCCGACCGGCCCCGACCCCGACCACCCCGCCCAGCCAGGCGGACCCGAATCCCCCGGCCCCACAGCCGGATCACCCCGATGAGGACTCAGTCTGTGTCCCAGTCATCGGCCTGTGTGTAGACCGCTTGACCAGCGGCGACTGAAAACGCCCCGCGCTGCAACGCCCCCGAAGGGGCGCGGGGAACTGCGCGACCAGCCACAACGAACCCGCAGCCGAGCCACAGCCACCACCCCAACGGCGCTCACTCGCCCCCGCCGGACGCCCTCCGCGTCAAAAGCCAAGGCTCGACCACACCAAGCCCCCGCACCGGCCGCTGCCACATCGGCTGCAGCGCAAACCGGTACACCGGCGGCTCCTCCCCCTCCTTCTCCGCCGCGGCAGCGGCCTCCGCGGCCTCCGCCTCCGACGCGGGGGCTTCACCCGTTCGGATGAGTTCCTCCGCGAACGCGCTGTCGACGAGGACGGCGTCACGCGGAGCTATGGACGTGAGCCGGGAGGCGAGGTTCACGGTCGTACCGAAGACATCGCCCATCCGGGTGGTCACCGTGCCGAAGGCGATGCCGACGCGCAGCTCGGGCATCGTCTCGTCGTTGGCCATCGTCTCGATGAGCCGCAGGGCGATCTCGGCGGAGACGGCCGCGTCGTCGGCGGAGTACAGGACCTCGTCGCCGAGGGTCTTGACCAGCCGGCCGCCGCGTGCGGCCACCAGGTCGGCGGCCGTGGTCTCGAAGGCCTCGACGAGTTCGCCGAGCTCCTCCTCCTCCATACGGCGGGTCAGCCGGGTGAAGCCGACGAGGTCCGCGAAGCCGACGCACAGGCGCCGGTCGACCATCTCCTCGTCGTCGGCGGCCTGCACGACCCGGCCGGTCGCGGCGGCGAGCTGGCGGCGCCAGACGTAGACGAGGAACTCCTCCAGCTCGGGCAGGAGCAGCTCGACCAGGGGATACGTCACCTCGGTGCGGGTCATGCCCGGCTCCGGCGGCTCGGTCAGGCCCTCCAGGAACGAGTCGATCTGCCAGTCGGCGAGCCGCGCCGTGGTCTGCCCGGTGGACCTGGCCACCTGCACGGCCATGGCCTCGCTGAGCAGCCCCGCCTCGACGAGACCGGCGAGACGCCTGAGCGCCAGTACGTCGGCCTCGGTCAGCGCCTTGGCCTGCCCGATGTCGGCGAACCCCATGGCCCGCCAGAACCGGGACGCCAGCTCCATGGAGACACCGGCGCTACGGGCCGCCTGAAACGGGGTGTAGCGCCGCTCGGCGCCGAGGATGAGCTGTTCGAGGCGCAGGGCGAGCGGATCCTCGCCGGGGTCGGCGGCATGGGGGTCCACCCGGCCGTCCGCGCCCGTGCCGGAGCCCGTGTCGTCGACGGTCACGCCTGCTGCCCTTCCGATCTGCCGCGGTCAGTAATCGACCGGCCTTCACTTTACGGCAGGTGTGGGCCACCTCACTCCCGAGAGGCGTACAGCCCCACCCGCGCCTACGCCGGCCTCAGATGCACGATGTCCCCCGCCCCCACGGGCTCCTGCACCCCTTCCGCCGTGGCCAGCACCAGCCGCCCGTCCCCGTCGATGGCGACCGCCTCCCCCGTGATCGTCCGCTCCCCCGGCAACTCGGCCCGCACGACCCTTCCCAGCGTCGCGCACCCCGCCGCATACGTCTCCTGCAGCCCGCTCACCACCGGGTCCCCAGCCGCGGCCCGCCAACGCCCGTACCACTCCTCCAACGACCGCAACACGCCCCGCAGCAGCGGATCCCGGTCCGTGCTCACGGCTCCGGCGAGGGCCAGCGAGCCCGCCTGCGGCACCGGCAGCTCGTCCTCACGCAGCGTGACATTGACGCCGACGCCGACGACCACCCCTTCGTCACCGGCCCGCTCCGCCAGGATCCCGCCGGCCTTGCGTTCCTCGCCGCCCACGGTCACCAGCAGGTCGTTGGGCCACTTGAGTGCCGTATCGACGCCCGCCGCCCGTGACAGCCCCGTCGCCAGGGCGACCCCGGTGAGCAGCGGCAGCCACCCCCAGCGGGCCGCGGGCACCTCGGCGGGGTTCAGCAGCACGGAGAAGAACAGCCCCGAGCGGGGCGGAGCCGTCCACTGCCGGTCGAGGCGCCCCTTGCCGGCCGTCTGCTCCTCGGCGACCAGGATCGCGCCCTCGCTCGCCTTGCCCTCGGTGGCGAGGTCCACCAGGTCGGTGTTGGTGGAGCCAGTGCGCTGCACCAGCTCCACGTCCCGCCACAACCCGCCCTCCCGCACGAGCCCGCGGCGCAGCGCTGCGGCGTTGAGCGGCGGACGTTGCAGGTCGGACCAGCGGCTGTCGTCTGATGCATCTCGCGGCGTCATGCAAGCCACCCTAGGTGTGTGAAACGCCGCACTGCTGATTCGTAGGCCCCCCACTACTCTACGGATGAGTAACCGTCCCCCCTTTTGAGCAGGCAGGGAGCGCCATCCCGATGTCCGAGCCGGAAGAGCGTCACGAGATCCAAGGGATCGACATCCACACCACCGCGGGCAAGCTCGCGGATCTCCAGCGCCGTATCGAGGAAGCGACGCACGCCGGCTCCGCTCGCGCCGTCGAAAAGCAGCACGCCAAGGGCAAGTTGACGGCCCGTGAGCGCATCGAGCTCCTCCTCGACGAGGACTCCTTCGTCGAGCTCGACGAGTTCGCGCGGCACCGCTCCACCAACTTCGGCCTGGAGAAGAACCGCCCGTACGGCGACGGTGTCGTCACGGGGTACGGCACGGTCGACGGCCGCCCCGTCGCCGTGTTCTCCCAGGACTTCACCGTCTTCGGCGGTGCGCTGGGCGAGGTCTACGGCCAGAAGATCGTCAAGGTCATGGACTTCGCGCTGAAGACCGGCTGCCCGGTCATCGGCATCAACGACTCCGGCGGCGCCCGTATCCAGGAGGGTGTGGCCTCGCTGGGCGCGTACGGCGAGATCTTCCGCCGCAACACGCACGCGTCCGGGGTCATCCCGCAGATCAGCCTCGTCGTCGGGCCCTGCGCGGGCGGTGCGGTGTACTCCCCCGCCATCACCGACTTCACGATCATGGTCGACCAGACCTCGCACATGTTCATCACCGGCCCGGACGTCATCAAGACCGTCACCGGTGAGGACGTCGGCTTCGAGGAGCTGGGCGGCGCCCGCACCCACAACTCCGCCTCCGGCGTGGCGCACCACATGGCCGGCGACGAGAAGGACGCCATCGAGTACGTCAAGCAGCTGCTGTCGTACCTGCCGTCCAACAACCTCTCCGAGGCTCCGGCGTTCCCGGAGGAGGCGGACCTGTCCGTCACCGACGAGGACCGCGAGCTGGACACGATCGTGCCGGACAGCGCGAACCAGCCGTACGACATGCGCACGGTGATCGAACACGTCCTGGACGACGCCGAGTTCTTCGAGACGCAGCCGCTGTTCGCGCCGAACATCATCACCGGGTTCGGTCGGGTCGAAGGCCGCCCTGTGGGCATCGTCGCCAACCAGCCGATGCAGTTCGCCGGCTGCCTCGACATCCAGGCCAGCGAGAAGGCCGCGCGCTTCGTGCGGACCTGCGACGCCTTCAACGTCCCGGTCATCACCTTCGTCGACGTCCCCGGCTTCCTCCCGGGCGTCGACCAGGAGCACGACGGCATCATCCGCCGCGGCGCCAAGCTGATCTACGCCTACGCCGAGGCGACCGTCCCGCTGATCACGGTCATCACCCGCAAGGCCTTCGGCGGCGCCTACGACGTCATGGGCTCCAAGCACCTGGGCGCCGACCTCAACCTCGCCTGGCCCACCGCCCAGATCGCCGTCATGGGCGCCCAGGGCGCCGTCAACATCCTGCACCGGCGCACCCTCGCCGAGGCGGAGGCGAACGGCGAGGATCTGGAGGCGGTGCGCGCGAGGCTGATCCAGGAGTACGAGGACACCCTCCTCAACCCCTACATCGCGGCCGAGCGCGGCTACATCGACGCGGTGATCATGCCGTCCGACACCCGCCTGCACGTCGTACGGGGCCTGCGTCAGCTGCGCACGAAGCGGGAATCCCTGCCTCCGAAGAAGCACGGCAACATCCCCCTCTAGGCCCGCTGGGAGCCGTCATGAACATCAAGGTCCTAAGGGGCAACCCGACACCGGAGGAGCTGGCCGCCGCACTGGCGGTGGTCCGCGCCCGCGCCGCGGCGGCGAGCACCCTGCCGCCCGGCGCACCGACCCCGCGCGACTCCTGGTCCGACCCGTCCCGCATCGCGGCGCAGAGGGTGCCGCAGCCGGGCCCGACGACGTGGGCGCGTACGTACTGGCCCGCTTAGAGGAGCGTCGACACGGCTTCGGCCATCACCTCGTACCCGGCGTCGTTCGGGTGCAGGTGGTCGCCGAAGTCGTACGCCGGCCGCAGCCGATCCGGGTCCTCCGGGTCGGCCAGCGCCCGGTTCAGGTCCACCACCGCGTCGTACTCCCCCGAGCGGCGAATCCATTCGTTCAGCTCGTGACTCACCTTGGCCGCGTGCTCACCCCAGTGGTCCGAGCCCCCGAACGGCAGCAGAGTCGCCCCGATCACCCGCAGTCCCGCCACCCTGCCCTGCCGTATCAACTCCCGGTGCCCGGCGATGAGTTCCTCCGCCTCCACCACGGGCGCCGGCTTGTAGGTCGGCTGCTCGTCCGTCTCGCTGAAGCCGATGTCGTTCAGCCCGAGCAGGACGACCAGCGTGTCCACGCCGGGCCGGTCGAGAACATCGCGGCGCAACCGGCGGATGCCGCCGTCGCCGTACCACGCGGAGTCGTTGAGCAGCAGATTCCCGCCGATGCCCGCGTTGAGCACGGGCCGCCCCGTGCGCGCGGCAAGGGCATCGGACCATCGGCGGTCGGCGCCCGGCGTCGACCCGAACCCGTCCGTGATCGAGTCCCCGAAGAGCGCGACGGCGTCCCCGCGGCCGGCGTCGACCTCCACCGCCGACAGGAAGTACCAGGACTCGGTCACCGCGTCGAAGCCCTCGCCGCCGGTGTGGGCCGTCAGGTCGCCCTCGCCCAGATAGCTGGTCGTGAAGGCCTGGGCGTGGAAGGTCGCGGGTCCGGTGGTGGTGTCGAAGTGCAGCGTGACGGTCACCGACTCCCCGGCGGCGACGGCGAGCGGGACGTCATCGCTGACCAGCTCGCCGTGGGCCGGTATCCGGGCCTCCCCGGCGCCTGCGAAGGTGAGCCGGGTGAGTGATCCCGGCTCCACGGCGGCCCTCCCCGCCGTACGCCCCACGCTCGCGCCCGCGACGCGCACCGGCGAGGCGCCGTACGCGTGGGACAGCCGCACCCGCACCCGGCCACCTCCCGCCGACAGCCTTACGACCTGCCGCAGTGACTGGCGCCAGAAGCCCTCGCGGGACCAGTTGGGGGTGAAGCCCTCGCTGGGCAGTTGGGGTGACGCGGTCCAGGAAGTCGTGAACATGGCAGCACATCCTCCAAACGGAACTGAAGTCCCTTTAGCTAATGGAACCGTAGCACCGTTTGTAGAGGGAAGTTGAGTATGCGTACTCAGGCGCCGCCCCGGGCCCCCGACCGACGATGGAAGGCATGCTGTGGTCCGACCCGGAGAATGAGCCGCCCAAGGAACTGCGCGACATGCAGGAGATGTTGCGGCGGCTGGGCGTTCTCATGGCGCTGGCCATGGTGCTCACGATGATCGTGCTCGGGCTGAGGTGAGCCCGGCCGGGCGCGCCGATACGCTGACCGCATGACTGATCAGCCGCGCCGCCGACTCGTCCTCGCCTCCCAGTCCCCCGCCCGGCTCAATCTGCTCCGCCAGGCCGGTCTGGACCCCGAGGTCATCGTGAGCGGCGTCGACGAGGACGCCGTCACCGCGCCGACCCCCGCCGAGCTGGCGCTGGCCCTGGCCGAGGCGAAGGCCTCCGTCGTGGCGGCGAAGCCGGAGGTCAAGGGCGCGATCGTGATCGGCTGCGACTCGGTCCTCGACCTGGACGGCGAGGCCCTGGGCAAGCCGGCGGACGCCGAGGAGGCCACGGCCCGCTGGAAGTCGATGCGCGGCCGCGCGGGCACACTCCAGACCGGCCACTGCGTCTACGACACCGCCACCGGCCGGTACGCCTCCGCGACCGCCTCCACGGTCGTCCGCTTCGGCGAGCCGACCGACGAGGAGATCGCCGCGTACGTCGCCTCCGGCGAACCCCTCTACGTCGCCGGGGCGTTCACCCTCGACGGCCGCTCGGCCCCGTTCATCGACGGCATCGACGGCGACCACGGCAATGTGATCGGCATCAGCCTGCCGCTGGTACGACGGCTGCTGAGCCAACTGGGCATCGGCATCACGGAGTTGTGGGCGCCGGCGGAGAGGTGACCGGCGGCCCGCCGGCCGGAGAACCGTCGCCGCCCTGGCCCCCGTCGGGAGCGGCGCCGACGGGCTCCTGGGCGGCGGGCGCGCCCTGGGCGTCGTACGTCATCAGCAGCAGCACTATCAGGCCGAGTACGACGACCATGAGCAGGAACGCCGTCCAGCCCACCAGCCCCCAGGCGAACGCGCCCAGCAGCCCGTGCACCACGGCCGCGCTGATGAGCAGGATGCGCCCGAAGCCGGCCGGGGCGCGGTCGCGCACCGCCACGAGCAGGGCCACCAGCCCGCACAGCGCGAAGTAGCCGCCGAAGACCAGGCCACCGACCTTCGAGGACGTCGACATCACGTCAGGGTCCAGGCCGGCCAGCGACATGTCCTGCCGGTCGACGACCACACCGAGGAACCACTGCAGCGCCGCGACGCCGAGCCCCTCTACGAAGAGCACGAGCGCCACCACCCACGCCACCGGCCTGCGTACCACCGGTCCCCACCCACTTCCGAGCCGCGCTGTTACCCCAAGTACGTACGAGACATCGCGAACGCTACTAACGGGTAAACCCCGGGACAAGGGTTCGGGCGACAGCAAAGAATCATTGGGCCATTCGTAGGGATTCCACAAAGAAACAGAGTGGCCCGCAGCACGTGATGACAGAGACCTTGACCACAGCGGAGGGCTAGGGTTTTCCGGGAGAGACCTGCGTACCGAGGCGCGACATGGGATTTCGCAGGTCGAGCGAGCCTGGAATCACGCTCCGTGTGGGCAAGCTCACCACTGGGGACGGGTCGATGTGGCGTGTCGGCAGTCCCTAAACTCGGCTTGTTTCAAGGAGGGAGCCTCAATCGTGCGCAAGGTGCTCATCGCCAACCGTGGCGAAATCGCTGTCCGCGTGGCCCGGGCCTGCCGGGACGCTGGGATCGCGAGCGTGGCCGTCTATGCCGACCCGGACCGGGACGCTCTGCATGTCCGCGCCGCGGATGAGGCGTTCGCCCTGGGCGGTGACACTCCGGCCACCAGCTACCTGGACATCGACAAGGTCCTCAAGGCCGCGCGTGAGTCCGGGGCGGACGCGATCCACCCGGGCTACGGCTTCCTCTCCGAGAACGCCGACTTCGCCCAGGCGGTCCTGGACGCCGGTCTGATCTGGATCGGCCCGCCGCCGCAGGCCATCCGCGACCTCGGCGACAAGGTGGCCGCCCGGCACATCGCGCAGCGCGCCGGCGCCCCTCTCGTGGCCGGCACGCCCGACCCCGTGAGCGGGGCCGAGGAAGTCGTCGCCTTCGCCGAGGAGCACGGCCTGCCGATCGCCATCAAGGCCGCCTTCGGTGGTGGCGGGCGCGGCCTGAAGGTCGCCCGCACGCTCGAAGAGGTGCCCGAGCTGTACGACTCCGCCGTCCGCGAGGCCGTCGCCGCCTTCGGCCGCGGTGAGTGCTTCGTCGAGCGCTACCTCGACAAGCCGCGGCACGTGGAGACCCAGTGCCTGGCCGACTCCCACGGCAACGTGGTCGTCGTCTCCACGCGTGACTGCTCGCTGCAGCGCCGCCACCAGAAGCTGGTCGAGGAGGCCCCCGCCCCGTTCCTCTCCGACGAGCAGGTCGCCGAGCTGTACTCCTCCTCCAAGGCGATCCTGAAGGAGGCCGGCTACGTCGGCGCCGGCACCGTGGAGTTCCTCGTCGGCCTGGACGGCACGATCTCCTTCCTGGAGGTCAACACGCGTCTGCAGGTGGAGCACCCGGTGACCGAGGAGGTCGCCGGCATCGACCTGGTGCGGGAGATGTTCCGCATCGCCGACGGCGAGGAACTCGGCTACGACGACCCGCCGCTGCGCGGCCATTCCTTCGAGTTCCGCATCAACGGCGAGGACCCGGGCCGCAACTTCCTGCCCGCCCCCGGCACCGTCACCACCTTCGCCCCGCCCACCGGCCCCGGCGTCCGCCTGGACGCGGGCGTCGAGTCCGGCTCCGTGATCGGCCCGGCCTGGGACTCCCTGCTGGCCAAGCTGATCGTCACCGGCGCCACCCGCGAGCAGGCGCTGCAGCGCGCCGCCCGCGCCCTGGCGGAGTTCCAGGTCGAGGGCATGGCCACCGCCATCCCCTTCCACCGCGCGGTGGTCACCGACCCGGCGTTCGCGCCGGAACTGACCGGCTCCAGCAAGCCGTTCACGGTCCACACCCGCTGGATCGAGACCGAGTTCGTCAACGACATCAAGCCCTTCGCCGCTCCCGCCGACACCGAGGCGGACGAGGAGGCCGGCCGTGAGACGGTCGTGGTCGAGGTCGGCGGCAAGCGCCTGGAGGTCTCCCTCCCGGCCTCGCTCGGCATGACCCTGGCCCGCACCGGCCTCGCGGCAGGGGCCAAGCCCAAGCGCCGCGCCGCCAAGAAGTCCGGCCCCGCGGCCTCCGGCGACACCCTCGCCTCCCCGATGCAGGGCACCATCGTCAAGGTGGCCGTCGAGGAGGGCCAGGAGGTCAAGGAAGGCGACCTGATCGTCGTCCTCGAAGCGATGAAGATGGAACAGCCCCTGAACGCGCACAAGTCCGGCACCATCAAGGGCCTGTCCGCCGAGGTCGGCGCCTCCCTCACCTCCGGCGCCCCCATCTGCGAGATCAAGGACTGAGACGTACGACGTCCCGAGGCGCCCGGCGGACTGAGCGATCAGCCCACCGGGCGCCTCGTTCTTTGCATCCGGGCGGCCGATGGCATGCTGAACCCACGGAACAAGTGAAGGAAGGGCAGGTGAACTGCATGACCCGGCCGCCGGCAGGCATGCGCGCCGATGCCCGCCGCAACCACGAGCGTCTGGTCACCGAGGCCCGCTCCGCCTTCGCCGAACGCGGCACGGACGCGTCCCTGGAGGACGTGGCCCGCCGCGCGGGCGTCGGAATCGGCACGCTGTACCGCCACTTCCCCAACCGTGACGCCCTGCTGAGCGCGGTCTTCGAGGACGCGGTCGGCGACCTCCTGACCCGTTCCCGAGAACTCCTGCACGCCCCGGAGCCCTGCGCGGCCCTCGTGACCTGGCTGCGCGAGATGGTCACCCACGCCGGGGAGTACCGGGGCCTGGCCAGGTCCCTGATGTCCGTGTCGTACGACAACACTTCGGCCCTGGCCCGGTGCAGCGGCCCGATCAGGGAGGCGGGCGGCGCGCTGCTGGCACGCGCGCAGGAGGCGGGCACGGTCCGGGAGGACGTGGCGATCGGTGACCTCCTCCAGCTCACGCACGCGATCGCGTTGGCGGCGGAGGAGACACCGGGGGATCCGGAACTGGCGGACAGGTTGCTGCACTTGACACTGCGGGGCCTGAAGCCCACCTAGGGGCGCGGGGCTGTAGCAATATGCGGCTCCGCCGCGTGGGCGCGAGCAACCACACACACCCCGCACAGGCACAACAACACGAACCCCTACGGCGAACAGGCGACCCTAACGCCGCCGCAAATCCGCAACCCGGGCCCGCTCCCGCTCCGTCGGCCCCTGCTCCCCGAGCACCGCCGCAGCGGGCCGCAACCCCTGCCCCCGCCTAGGCCCCGGCAGGGAACCCGCACGCCGCCGAGCCGGGACCTCGTCACCCCCCGGGTTCCCGGTCGCCCCGGCCACGGCGATCTGCACCCCCTGGTCGGCCAGCGCCTGCAACTCGGCGTGGGCACGGTCGTCGTGCGCCGGCGGATCGTCGGTGACGAGCCGCGTGATGACCTCCGTGGGCACCGTCTGGAACATCGTGTCCGTACCGAGCTTCGTGTGGTCGGCAAGGACGACGACCTCCGCGGCCGCCTGCACCAGCGCCCGGTCGACGGACGCCGAGAGCATGTTGGACGTGGACAGCCCGCGCTCGGCGGTGAGCCCGCTCCCGGAGATGAAGGCCCGGGACACGCGCAGCCCTTGCAGGGACTGCTCGGCGCCACTGCCCACCAAGGCGTAGTTCGAACCACGCAGCGTGCCGCCGGTCATCACGACCTCGACCCGGTTGGCATGGGCCAACGCCTGTGCCACCAGTAGGGAGTTGGTGACGACGGTCAGTCCGGGGACGCGAGCGAGCCGGCGTGCCAGCTCCTGCGTGGTGGTTCCCGCCCCGACGACGATCGCCTCGCCCTCCTCCACGAAGTTCGCGGCGAGGTCGGCGATGGCCGTCTTCTCGGCGGTCGCGAGATGTGACTTCTGCGGAAAGCCGGACTCCCGCGTGAACCCGCCCGGCAATACCGCACCGCCATGCCGGCGGTCGAGGAGTCCTTCTGCCTCCAGTGCGCGCACGTCCCGCCGTACGGTCACTTCGGAGGTCTGGACGACGCGGGCGAGCTCACGGAGCGACACGGCCCCGTTCGCTCGCACCATTTCGAGGATCAATTGGCGACGTTCTGCAGCGAACACGAAACTGACAGTAACCCCAACGACCGTCTGGTTTCAGCAGTTTGCGCCGAATAACAGAAGTTGTTCGTACGCAAGGGCAAGGAGTGGTATAGGGCCTAGTCCACGCCGCCTATGCCGTACGCATGCTCGACAACTCCCTGTGACCAGCGAGGAGTTGGTTTCGGCCGTCAGATCTCGCCGCCGGACTTCCGCGTGTGCAGCTGTCGTGCCACCTCGGCGATCGACCCCGAAAGGGAGGGGTACACGGTGAAGGCGTTCGCGATCTGTTCGACCGTCAGATTGTTGTCGACCGCGATCGAGATCGGATGGATCAGTTCCGAGGCGCGCGGCGCCACGACCACACCGCCGACCACGATGCCCGTACCGGGACGGCAGAAGATCTTGACGAAGCCGTCCCGGATGCCCTGCATCTTCGCGCGCGGGTTGCGCAGCAGCGGCAGTTTCACCACCCGGGCGTCGATCTTGCCCGCGTCGACGTCGGCCTGGGTGTAGCCGACGGTGGCGATCTCCGGGTCGGTGAAGACATTCGAGGAGACGGTCTTCAGGTTCAGCGGGGCCACCGCGTCGCCGAGGAAGTGGTACATGGCGATACGTCCCTGCATCGCCGCCACCGACGCGAGGGCGAAGACACCGGTGACGTCACCGGCGGCATACACGCCCGGCGCGGTCGTCCTGGACACCTTGTCGGTCCAGATGTGCCCCGACTCGCGCAGCCTGACCCCGGCCTCCTCCAGGCCCATGCCCTCGGAGTTCGGGATGGCACCCACCGCCATCAGGCAGTGGCTGCCGCTGATCACACGCCCGTCGGCGAGGGTGACCTCCACCCGGTCACCGACCCGCTTGGCGGCCGCGGCCCGCGAGCGGGCCATCACGTTCATGCCGCGCCGCCGGAAGACGTCCTCCAGCACGGCGGCGGCGTCCGGGTCCTCACCCGGCAGCACCCGGTCCCGCGACGACACCAGGGTCACCCGCGACCCCAGCGCCTGATAGGCACCGGCGAACTCGGCACCCGTCACACCGGAGCCGACCACGATGAGCTCCTCGGGCAGCTCGGTCAGGTCGTACACCTGCGTCCAGTTCAGGATCCGCTCACCGTCGGGCTGGGCATCGGGCAGCTCACGCGGGTGACCGCCGGTCGCGATCAGCACCGCATCGGCGACGAGGGTCTCCTCGGTGCCGTCCGCGGCCCGCACCACGACCTTGCGCGAGCCGTCCAGGGCCTGCATGCCCTCCAGCCGGCCACGCCCGCGCAGCACCCGCGCACCGGCACGCGTGACGGAGGCGGTGATGTCATGCGACTGCGCGAGCGCGAGCCGCTTCACCCGCCGGTTGACCTTGCCCAGATCCACGCCCACGACACGCGCGGGCGTGTCGATGTGCGGCGTGTCGTCGGCGACGATGATCCCCAGCTCCTCGTACGAGGAATCGAAGGTGGTCATCACCTCGGCCGTCGCGATGAGAGTCTTCGACGGCACGCAGTCGGTCAGCACCGACGCCCCGCCCAGACCGTCGCAGTCGACGACGGTCACCTCCGCGCCGAGCTGGGCGGCCACCAGGGCCGCCTCGTATCCGCCGGGTCCGCCACCGATGATCACGATCCGAGTCACGTACTCCATTGTCCCGCACGCCACACCGTGCCACTGCCTGGGGGCCCGCCCGAGACACCACTGTTACGGGAGGGGAGGACGATTCACCTGCCGTACCCTCTGTGCATGTCGCTCTACGCCGCGTACGCCGGCAATCTCGACGCGCGGCTGATGACCCGCCGCGCCCCGCACTCGCCGCTGCGCGCCACCGGCTGGCTGAACGGGTGGCGACTGACGTTCGGGGGCGAGCAGCTGGGCTGGGACGGGGCGCTGGCGACGCTCGTCGAGGAGCCGAAGGAGCAGGTCTTCGTCGCGCTGTACGACATCGCCCCGATGGACGAGGAGTCCCTGGACCGCTGGGAGGGCGTCGGCCTGGGCATCTACCGGCGGCTCCGGGTGCGGGTCGACACGCTGGAGGGCGAGGAGCCGGCGTGGGTGTACGTGCTGAACGCCTACGAGGGCGGGCTGCCGTCGGCCCGTTATCTCGGGGAGATCGCCGACGCCGCGGAGTCCGCCGGTGCGCCGCACGATTACGTGATGGAGCTGCGGAAGCGTCCCTGTTGAGGGAGGGCGACTTCTAGACTTGGGACATCGGCGCACAACGGGAGATCGCATGGCCCCCACCACGTACGACGTCTACTACACGGTGCAGGCCGCCGAGGCCCGCGACCGGCTCGACGACCGGCAGCGCGCCGCATTCGACAAAGGCATCGCCCTGCTCGCACGCGACCCGTTCCTCTCGGTGTCACGGCCCATAAGCTCCACCGGCGACGATCGTACGATCCGGCTCACGCAGAACGTCCTCGTGGAGTACACGGTCAGTCGAGGCCGCCTGCTGATCTTCATCGTCGAGGTCTTCAACGACAAGGACATCCTCGTCACGGACGAGTGAATGGCCCCGCTCTCACGGGGCCCCTTCGTTGGAAACGACAAGACAACGATCGCCATCCCGTGAGCTCTGTCATCTACGCGCGTAGGCCCAAACCGGCTACCCTCAGTCGCGTGAACGCATCTCTTCTTCCGGACGACATCCAGGGCGACCCCCACGCCGCCGCCGACGCCGCCGCCGCGCGCCTGCGCGAACTCACCGGCGCCGAGACCCACGACGTCGCCCTCGTGATGGGCTCCGGGTGGGCACCGGCCGTGGACGCGCTCGGCGCCCCCGAGGCCGAGTTCCAGGTCACCGAGCTGCCCGGGTTCCCCCCGCCGGCGGTGGAAGGGCACGGCGGCAAGATCCGCTCCTACCGGATCGGCAACAAGCGCTCCCTCGTCTTCCTGGGCCGCACCCACTACTACGAGGGCCGCGGCGTCGCGGCGGTGGCCCACGGTGTCCGCACCGCCGTGGCGGCCGGCTGCAAGACGCTGGTGCTCACCAACGGCTGCGGCGGCCTGCGCGAGGGCATGCGCCCCGGCCAGCCGGTCCTGATCAGCGACCACATCAACCTCACGGCCACCTCCCCCATCGTCGGCGCCAACTTCGTCGACCTCACCGACCTCTACTCCCCGCGCCTGCGCGCCCTGTGCAAGGAGATCGACCCCACGCTGGAGGAGGGCGTCTACGCCCAGTTCCCCGGCCCGCACTACGAGACGCCGGCCGAGATCCGCATGGCCCGCGTGATCGGCGCGGACCTTGTGGGCATGTCGACGGTGCTGGAGGCGATCGCGGCGCGTGAGGCGGGTGCGGAGGTGCTGGGCATCTCGCTGGTGACGAACCTCGCGGCGGGTATGACGGGCGAGCCCCTCAACCACGAGGAGGTTCTGCAGGCCGGACGCGACTCGGCGACGCGGATGGGGTCGCTGCTGGCGCAGGTGCTGGGCCGGCTGTAGGGCGTTCTTTCGCCCCCGCCGCCCCTACCCGTCCCATCCCTGGGGGCTGCGCCCCCAGGGCCCCGCTGAAATTCAGCCCCTCCGGCGTTTGAGGAGCGGGGGTCCAGGGGGCAGAGCCCCCTGGCCGGGGTCGAAGGGGCGGAGCCCCTTCAGGATGGGACGGGTAGGGGCGGCGGGGGCGAAAACCCCCTCCCACCTCCCCCCGCTCCGAACGACACGAACGAGAGGCAGACCGACGTGCACGACGAACTCATCGCCCGGGCCCAGGCATGGCTCGCCGAGGACCCGGACCCGGAGACCCGCGACGAGCTCGCCAAGCTCATCGACGCCGCGGACATCGAGGAGCTCACCGCACGCTTCAGCGGCACCCTCCAGTTCGGCACCGCGGGCCTCCGCGGAGAACTCGGCGCCGGCCCCATGCGCATGAACCGCACCGTCGTCATCCGCGCCGCAGCCGGCCTCGCCGCGTACCTGAAGAAGAACGGCCACGAGGGCGGCCTCGTCGTCATCGGCTACGACGCCCGCCACAAGTCGGAGGACTTCGCCCGCGACACGGCGGCCGTGATGACGGGCGCGGGCCTGCGCGCCGCCGTACTGCCGCGCCCCCTGCCCACCCCGGTCCTGGCGTACGCCATAAGGCACCTGGGCGCGGTCGCCGGAGTCGAGGTCACCGCCAGCCACAACCCGCCCCGCGACAACGGCTACAAGGTCTACCTCGGCGACGGCTCCCAGATCGTCCCGCCCGCGGACGTCGACATCGCGGAAGAGATCGCCGCCGTACCGTCCCTCACCGTCGTCCCCCGCCCTACGGAGGGCTGGGAGACCCTGGACGACAGCGTCCTCGACGCCTACCTCGCCCGCACCGACGCGGTCCTCGCCCCGGACTCCCCCCGCACCGCCCGCACCGTCTACACGGCGATGCACGGCGTCGGCAAGGACGTCCTCCTCGCCGCCTTCGAGCGCGCCGGCTTCCCCGCCCCCGCCCTCGTCGCCGAGCAGGCCGACCCCGACCCGGACTTCCCGACCGTCGCCTTCCCCAACCCGGAAGAGCCCGGCGCGATGGACCTGGCCTTCGCCAAGGCCCGCGAGACCGACCCGGACCTCGTCATCGCCAACGACCCCGACGCCGACCGCTGCGCCGTGGCCGTCAAGGACGGGGACGCGTGGCGGATGCTGCGCGGCGACGAGGTGGGCGCGCTGCTCGCCGCGCACCTCGTCGACCGCGGTGCACAGGGCACCTTCGCCGAGTCGATCGTCTCCTCCTCCCTCCTCGGCCGTATCGCCGAGAAGGCGGGACTGGCCTACGAGGAGACCCTCACCGGCTTCAAGTGGATCGCCCGCGTCGACGGCCTGCGCTACGGCTACGAGGAGGCCCTGGGCTACTGCGTCGACCCCGAGGGCGTACGCGACAAGGACGGCATCACGGCCGCCCTGCTGATCACCGAGCTCGCCTCCGTGCTCAAGGCCGAGGGCCGCACGCTCCTCGACCTGCTCGACGACCTCGCCGTGGAGCACGGCCTGCACGCCACCGACCAGCTCTCGGTCCGCGTCCAGGACCTGTCGGTCATCGCGAACGCCATGCGCCGGCTGCGCGAGCAGCCGCCGACCGAGCTCGCCGGCCTGGCCATCACCCGCGCCGAGGACCTCACCCAGGGCACCGAGACGCTCCCGCCCACCGACGGCCTGCGCTACACCCTGGAAGGCGCCCGCGTCATCGTCCGCCCCAGCGGCACCGAGCCCAAGCTGAAGTGCTACCTGGAGGTCGTCGTCCCGGTCGCGGCCCACGCCGACCTCCCGGCCGCCCGCGCCAGGGCGACCGAGCTGCTGGAGACGATCAAGCGGGACCTGTCGGTGGCGGCGGGCATCTGAGCCGTACGCGAACCTCTGGCCGTTCCCGAAGGGGTGCCTCCATCCGGAGGCACCCCTTCGGGCGATTTCCGCACGGCGGTTGACCCGGGCTCCCCGCCCCGCCGCACCCCCCGGGCAACGGTGGAACGGAAACGCACCACCGATTTGCCTGGAGCCGCCGCCGTGTCCACGACCGCATTCCGGCCGACACCCCGCGCGACCACCGCCCCCGGCGCCGCCCCCCACTCCGGCTCCCCGCCCCCGCCACCTCCGCGTGTGCTCCCCGCCCTGCTGCATGCCCTGCGGCACGCCCTGCGCCGCGCGGCCCCCGCCCTCCTCGCCTACCTCGCCGTGCGCGCCACGGGCCTGCTGCTCCTCACCGTCTGGGCCCACCGCCAACAGCACGGCGTCTGGCCGATCCTGGCGACGCAGTGGGACGCCGACTGGTACCTCGGCATCGCCGACCACGGCTACGCGCACGAACTCGGCACCGCGTACAGCGCCAACAACCTCGCCTTCTTCCCGCTCTACCCGGTCCTGGTCAAGGCGGTCGCGGCCGTCACGCCGGGGACCCGCGCGAGTACCGGCCTCGCCCTCGCCGTCCTCGCCTCCCTCGTCGCCGCGTGGGGCGTCTTCGCGGTCGGCGACCGGCTGCACGGCCGCCGGGTCGGCATCCTCCTCACGGTTCTGTGGGCCGCGCTCCCGGTCGGCCTGGTCCAGTGGATGGGCTACACCGAGTCCCTGTTCACGGCGCTCGCGGCCTGGTCGCTGTACGGCGTGCTCACCGGCCGCCTCCTCACCGCCGCCTGGCTCGCGGCACTCGCGGGCCTGACCCGCCCGACCGGCATCGCGGTGGCGGCGGCGGTCACCGTGGCGGCCCTGCTCGCCCTGCGCCGCCGCTTCCGCCTCCGTACCCTCGCGGCCGCCGCGATCGCGCCGCTCGGCTGGTGCGGATACGTCGGCTGGGTGGGCCTGCGGGTGGGCCGCTGGGACGGCTACTTCGCCGTACAGCGGCTGTGGCGCAACGAGTTGGACGGCGGCCGCGAGACCCTGCGGGTGATGCGGCGGCTGCTGGTGTACGAGCCCGACCCCGGGCTGTTCCTGGTGATGGTGACGCTCACGCTGATCGCGTCGGTGGTGCTGTTCGGGCTGTCGGTGTGGGACCGGCAGCCCGTGCCGCTGCTGGTCTTCACGGCCGTACTGCTGGCGATCGTCCTCGGCAGCGGCGGCGTCTACTTCCCACGCGCCCGCTTCCTCCTCCCCGCCTTCCCGCTCCTGCTCCCCCTCGCCCTGCACCTGTCCCGCGCCTCCCGCCGCTACCGCACGCTGACTCTCGCGGCGGCCGTCACGGGGTCGGCGTACTGCAGTGCGTACATGGCACTGGTCTATCCGGGCGCGCCGTGACGAGGGCCGGTCTCAAGGCGAGGAACTGCGACGCCGAGCGCCCGGCAACCGGCAACCGGCAACCGGCAACCGGCAACCGGCAACCGGCGGCCCCTACCCCATCGCCAGCAAAATCACCAGCAGCACAGCCCCCGCAACCACGGGCCCCGCCACCTCATAAGCCCACCGCACGGTGACCTCACCCTGCGCGGACTCCGCCGTCTCCCGCCGCTCCAGCAGTTCGCGCAGGTCGTCGATGACCTTGTCGGTCTCGGCCCGCATGGGCCCCTCCGCGTCGCCGTCCCCTCGCGGCGCCCCGAACCCGAGCCCGCCGAGCCCCATCGCCCCGCCCGCGCGGCCCCGCTCACCCCGCGCGGCAGCGCTCCGCTCCGCGGCCGCCCGGGCCGAGCGCCGCGCCGCCTTCTTGCGGGCCCGCAGGGAGACCGGGACCGCCCAGAGCTGGAACTTGGTGCCGGACTTGGTGACCACCTCGTTCGAGTAACCGGACCGCAGTGCGGCGACCTGGCCCCAGGGCAGCACGATCACGCGGAACGGGTTGCGGATGCGCAGTCGGTCCTCGTTGGCGTAGACGGCGGGGCGCAGGGTGAACGCGGACACCAGCGGCACGATCAGGATCAGCGCCGCGAGCGCCAGCCACTGCGTGCGCCCCTCGCCCCGCACCAGCGCGTCACCGCCCAGCCAGAGCGCGATCGCCAGCAGCGCGGCGCCGCCGACGATGCCCATGGGCGAGCGGTAGACCCGGTCCTTCGTCGCGGGGTCCGGGGTGGGTGACTGATGCTCGGGGGTCGTCATGGGGCCGATTCTGCCCGACGCCTCGAACGGCGCTCATACGCACCACCCCCCACACAAGATGAGCATCCGGGCCTGTACAGCCGCTACGCGCGTAGATATGCTCGTCTGGTGACCATGCCCACCAATGCACCCTCCCCCACTGCCGAAAGCGTGGGAGGTACCCCCAGCGCTCACGCACTCACGGACGTGACCGCGTCCGACAGCACGCTGCGCCGCTTCCTCCACGGGCTGCCCGGCGTCGACGCGGTCGGCCTGGAGGGGCGTGCCGCGTCCCTCGGCACCCGTTCCATCAAGACGACCGCCAAGGCGTACGCCATCGACCTCGCCATCTCGATGGTCGACCTGACGACGCTGGAAGGCGCGGACACCCCGGGCAAGGTCCGGGCGCTCGGCGCCAAGGCGGTCCACCCCGACCCCACCGACCGTACGACCCCGGCGACCGCGGCCGTCTGCGTCTACCCCGACATGGTGGCCACCGCCAAGGAGGCCGTCGCCGGCTCGACCGTCAAGGTCGCCTCGGTCGCCACCGCCTTCCCGGCGGGCCGCGCCCCGCTCGCCGTGAAGCTGGCGGACGTGCGCGAGGCCGTCGCCGCCGGTGCCGACGAGATCGACATGGTCATCGACCGCGGGGCGTTCCTCGCGGGGAACTACATGAAGGTGTACGACGAGATCGTCGCCGTGAAGGAGGCCTGCGGGACCAGCGCCCGCCTGAAGGTCATCTTCGAGACCGGCGAGCTGTCGACGTACGACAACATCCGGCGGGCGAGCTGGCTCGGCATGCTGGCCGGGGCGGACTTCATCAAGACGTCCACCGGCAAGGTCGCCGTCAACGCCACCCCGGCGAACACGCTCCTCATGCTGGAAGCGGTGCGCGACTTCCGTACCCAGACCGGCATCCAGGTCGGCGTGAAGCCGGCCGGCGGGATCAGGACGACCAAGGACGCCATCAAGTTCCTCGTCCTGGTCAACGAGACCGCCGGCGAGGACTGGCTGGACAACCACTGGTTCCGCTTCGGCGCCTCCTCGCTCCTGAACGACCTGCTGATGCAGCGTCAGAAGCTGGCCACCGGCCGCTACTCCGGCCCCGACTACGTGACGGTGGACTGATCACCATGGCATCGGCATTCGCATACGCACCGGCTCCCGAGTCCCGCGCGATCGTGGACATCGCGCCCTCGTACGGCCTCTTCATCGACGGCGAGTTCACGGAGGCGGCGGACGGCAAGGTCTTCAAGACCGTCTCGCCGTCCACCGAGGAGGTCCTCTCCGAGATCGCCCGGGCCGGCGAGGCGGACGTGGACCGCGCCGTGAAGGCCGCGCGCAAAGCCTTCGTGAAGTGGTCGGCACTGCCCGGCGCCGAGCGCGCCAAGTACCTGTTCCGCATCGCGCGGATCATCCAGGAGCGCTCGCGCGAGCTGGCCGTCCTCGAAACCCTGGACAACGGCAAGCCGATCAAGGAGACCCGAGACGCCGACCTCCCCCTGGTCGCCGCGCACTTCTTCTACTACGCGGGCTGGGCAGACAAGCTGGAGCACGCTGGGTTCGGCCGGAGGACGACAAATGGGCACAGCGGCGCGAACCCGAAGCCGCTCGGCGTCGCCGGCCAGGTCATCCCCTGGAACTTCCCGCTGCTGATGCTGGCGTGGAAGATCGCGCCCGCGCTCGCCACCGGCAACACGGTCGTGCTCAAGCCCGCCGAGACGACGCCCCTCTCGGCCCTCTTCTTCGCGGACATCTGCCGCCAGGCGGGCCTGCCCAAGGGCGTCGTCAACATCCTTCCGGGCTACGGCGACACGGGCGCCGCGCTCGTCGCGCACCCGGACGTCGACAAGGTCGCCTTCACCGGCTCCACGGCCGTCGGCAAGGAGATCGCCCGCACGGTCGCCGGCAGCCGCAAGAAGCTCACCCTGGAACTGGGCGGCAAGGGCGCCAACATCGTCTTCGACGACGCCCCCATCGACCAGGCCGTCGAAGGCATCGTCAACGGGATCTTCTTCAACCAGGGCCAGGTCTGCTGCGCGGGCAGCCGCCTGCTGGTCCAGGAGTCGATCCAGGACGAGCTGCTGGACTCCCTCAAGCGCCGCCTGTCGACCCTCCGCCTGGGCGACCCCCTGGACAAGAACACGGACATCGGCGCGATCAACTCCGAGGAACAGCTCTCGCGCATCACCACCCTCGTCGAGCAGGGCGAGGCGGAGGGCGCCGAGCGCTGGTCCCCGGCGTGCGAGATCCCGACCGCCGGCTACTGGTTCGCGCCGACGCTCTTCACGAACGTCACCCAGGCGCACCGGATCGCCCGCGACGAGATCTTCGGCCCGGTCCTGTCGGTCCTCACCTTCCGCACGCCGGACGAGGCCGTCGCCAAGGCCAACAACACCCCGTACGGCCTGTCGGCGGGCATCTGGACGGAGAAGGGTTCGCGGATCCTGGCCGTGGCCAACAAGCTCCGGGCAGGCGTCGTCTGGTCCAACACGTTCAACAAGTTCGACCCGACCTCGCCGTTCGGCGGCTACAAGGAGTCGGGCTTCGGCCGCGAGGGCGGCCGCCACGGCCTGGAGGCGTACCTCGATGTCTGACAAGAACGACAAGACCGAGCGCGCCGAGCGGCTCTCCGTCTTCAAGACCTACAAGCTGTACGTGGGCGGGAAGTTCCCGCGTTCCGAGAGCGGCCGGGTGTACGAGGTGAGCGACTCCAAGGGCAACTGGCTGGCGAACGTACCCCTTTCCTCCCGCAAGGACGCCCGTGACGCGGTGGTCGCGGCGCGCAAGGCGTTCGGGGCGTGGTCCGGCGCCACGGCGTACAACCGGGGCCAGATCCTCTACCGCATCGCCGAGATGCTGGAGGGGCGGCGCGAGCAGTACGTCCGCGAAGTCGCCGACGCCGAGGGTCTGTCCAAGTCCAAGGCCGCCGCCCAGGTCGACGCGGCGATCGACCGCTGGGTCTGGTACGCGGGCTGGACGGACAAGATCGCCCAGGTGGTCGGCGGCGGCAACCCGGTCGCGGGTCCGTTCTTCAACCTCTCCTCCCCGGAGCCGACGGGCGTGGTGGCCGTCCTGGCCCCCCAGGAGTCGTCCTTCCTGGGCCTGGTCTCGGTCGTCGCCCCGGTGATCGCGACGGGCAACACGGCGATCGTGATCGCGTCCGAGAAGTCCCCGCTCCCCGCCCTCTCCCTCGGCGAGGTCCTGGCCACCTCCGACCTCCCCGGCGGCGTGGTCAACGTCCTCTCCGGCCGCACGTCCGAGATCGCGACGCCCCTGGCCGCGCATCAGGACGTCAACGCGATCGACCTCGCGGGCGCCGACGAGGTGCTGGCGAAGGAGCTGGAGATCGCGGCGGCGGACAACCTGAAGCGCGTCCTGCGTCCACAGCCTGTGGACGACTGGGCGGCCACCCCCGGCACCGACCGCATGACGGCGTTCCTGGAGACCAAGACGGTCTGGCACCCGACGGGGTCGCTGGGCGCGTCGGGCTCGTCGTACTGAGGTCCGACGGGTACCCAGACCGGAGAGCCGCGTTTCCCCTCCGTCCAGGGGAAACGCGGCTCTCTGCCACACCTCCTCGCCGACGCACAGGGTGATCAGGCCGACACATAGGGCAGTCGGGATGTGACGCGCGCTGCAAAGGCGGTACGCGGGGTCGTTCTGTGGCCCGGCGATGCCTCACACTGGTGTCCCGTGAGTTCCCAACCGCCCATACCGACGCGAGTCGTGCTGCTCTGCGGCCCCTCCGGCTCAGGCAAGTCCCTTCTCGCCGCCCGCTCCGGCCTCCCGGTGCTACGGCTCGACGACTTCTACAAAGAGGGCGACGACCCGACCCTGCCGCAGGTCCCCGGGAGCTCCGACATCGACTGGGACCACCCCGACTCGTGGGACGCCGACACGGCCGTGGCGGCGATCACGGAACTGTGCCGCACGGGCCGTACGAACGTGCCGCTGTACGACATCTCGCTCAGCGCCCGCACCGGCGAGGAGACCGTGGAGATCGGCCGTACCCCGCTGTTCATCGCGGAGGGCATCTTCGCGGCCGAGATCGTGAACCGCTGCCGGGAACTCGGCGTGCTGGCCGACGCGCTGTGCCTGAGCCGCGGCCCGGTGAAGACCTTCCGCCGCCGCTTCGTGCGCGACCTGAAGGAGAGCCGCAAGTCGGTCCCGTTCCTGCTGCGCCGCGGCTGGCGCCTGATGCGCCTGGAACGCTCGATCATCGCCCATCAGACCGCGCTGGGCGCCCACGCCTGCGACCGGGACGAGGCCCTCGGCCGCCTCACCGCGGCCGCCGCGGGCCGCCGCCCGGCGGCGACTCCGGCCACCTGAACGAAGCCGGCGCCTTCGCCGTCGTAGGACCGGAACAACGGTCCCCGCGGGAAGGAAGCCGATGACGACTGCTCTGCGGACCGGCCGACGGCTGGTCATGACGTCCTTGCTCATCGCGGCGGCCGTCGGCTGTGCGGCGTCGGGCGGTACGGATGGTGCGGGCGAGGCGTCGTGCGTCTACCTGGTCAGCTACGACGGCCGCACCTACTCGGATGTCGCGAACGTCGAATTCACCGTCGGGGAGGAGCTGGGCACCGCCACGATCCCGGAGTGCGACGACACCCCGAACAACCCCGGCGACACCGTCCCCGAGCGCACGATCACCGCGTACGAGGTCGAGGGGATGGACCGGGCCGTCGCCATAGCCGTAGGTGACACGGCCGCCGAAGCGATCCTCATGCAGGTCCGCTGAGCGCTGACCGCACAGCGAAGCGGGACTGGACGGACCCCCCGGCCCTCCAGCCCCGCTGTCGTTGTGCTCCGCCCGCTTCCCCCGTGGCGGAGCACCCCCCGTTTCCCCCGTTGGTCCCCCCGCGGGCCCCCCGGCCCCCGTGGGTCCCCCCACTTGCCACCGCTCCCCCGAGCGGTCCCCCAAGACCTTCAGGCGACGAGCTCCCCGAAGGCGTCTTCCTCGTCACGGCCGAAACTGAGGACCTCGTCCTCACGCAGCCGGCGGAGCGACCGCCAGATGCTGGACTTCACCGTGCCGACACTGATGTCGAGGATCTCCGCGATCTCCGGGTCGGTGCGGCCCTCGTAGTAGCGGAGGACCAGCATCGTGCGCTGGAGTTCGGGGAGGCGGGCGAGCGCCTGCCACAGGACCGCGCGCAGCTCGGTGCCGCGCATCGCGTCCGTGTCGCCGGGCGTCTCCGGCAGCTCCTCGGTCGGGTATTCGTTCAGCTTGCGGCGGCGCCACGCGCTGATGTGCAGGTTCGTCATCGTCCGCCGCAGATAGCCACCCACCGCGGCCTTGTCGCTGATCCGGTCCCAGGCCTTGTACGTCGAGAAGAGGGCGCTCTGCAGCAGGTCCTCGGCCTCGAAACGGTCACCGGTCAGGTGGTAGGCGGTGGCGTACAGGGAGGCGCGGCGCTCCTGGACGTAGGCGGTGAACTCCGCCTCCGACAGCGAGCGGCGACGCTCCCCCGAGTCCTCCCTGTACGCGGATCCCCCGTGCGCTTCCCCCGTGAAACCGTCAACCACCGTCATGTACGCGGTGTGCTGACGCCCGGTGCCGCGAGCGCACCCCCGCCCGCTCACGGCACCGGACTTCTCGGAACCCCGGCCCCCGTGCACGTCGTGCAGACGCGTGATCACTGCGCTGGTGCTGGTGCCGTGCAGCGTGTTCATCTCGCGCCCCCCGTCGTGGACTTCCGGTGTTCTCGTTCGTCGTGCTGTCGTGCGACTTGCTGTCTTGCGACTTGCGACTTGCTGTCTTGCCTGTGCCGAAAAGCTTGCCCGGGCACCTTCATGGCCGTGTCCGCCGACTGTCACAGACCTGTCACAGGGGCCTGTGCCGTAGGCCGTCCCCAGGCGCACGACAGCCCGCACACAGTCATGAGCGCTACGTGCGCGTATCCGTACAGCTCGTACAGGTGTCGAAAGACCGCCCCGCATGGGCCAGAATGACCCCCGTGCCTTCCCTGTTGCTGATCGAGGACGACGACGCCATCCGCACGGCCCTGGAGCTCTCACTGACGCGCCAGGGACACCGTGTGGCCACGGCTGCCACCGGCGAGGACGGCCTGAAACTGCTGCGTGAGCAGCGGCCGGACCTGATCGTGCTGGACGTGATGCTGCCCGGCATCGACGGCTTCGAGGTGTGCCGTCGCATCCGGCGCACCGACCAGCTGCCGATCATCCTGCTGACCGCGCGCAGCGACGACATCGACGTCGTGGTCGGGCTGGAGTCCGGCGCGGACGACTATGTCGTCAAACCGGTGCAGGGGCGCGTCCTCGACGCCCGGATCCGGGCCGTGCTGCGGCGCGGCGAGCGGGAGTCCAACGACGCGGCGACCTACGGCAGCCTCGTCATCGACCGTGCGGCGATGACCGTGACGAAGAACGGCGAGGACCTCCAGCTCACCCCGACCGAGCTGCGCCTGCTGCTCGAGCTGAGCCGCCGCCCGGGTCAGGCCCTGTCCCGCCAGCAACTCCTGCGCCTGGTCTGGGAGCACGACTACCTGGGCGACTCCCGCCTGGTCGACGCCTGCGTCCAGCGACTGCGCGCCAAGGTCGAGGACGTCCCCTCCTCCCCCACTCTGATCCGTACCGTGCGTGGTGTCGGCTACCGCCTGGACGCGCCTCAGTGACCAAGGCGCAAGGGGGTTTCCGCGGCTGGGTCGCGGCTCGCAAGGGAGTGTGGTCGAGGCTGCGTTTCACGAGCCTGCGACTGCGCCTGGTGGTCGTCTTCGGCCTGGTGGCGCTCACGGCCGCCGTCTCGGCCTCCGGGATCGCCTACTGGCTCAACCGCGAGGCGGTGCTCACCCGCACCCAGGACGCGGTGCTGCGCGACTTCGAGCAGCAGATGCAGAACCGTGCGGGCCTGCTGCCGCAGAATCCGTCGCAGGACGAGCTGCAGCACACCGCCGGGCAGATGGCCAACAGCAGCCAGCGCTTCACCGTGCTGCTCGTCGCTGAGGACGCCGACGGCAAGCCCATGTACGGCAGCTCCGGCGGCCTGGACGGCTTCACCCTCGCGGACGTGCCCAAGTCGCTGCGCACGGCGGTGAACGAGAAGCAGCAAGTCGACAACAAGTCCGAGTACCGCCTGTACTGGCAGCGGATCTCGGACGACGACACCCCGTACCTGATCGCCGGGACGCGGGTGAACGGCGGCGGCCCGACCGGCTACATGCTCAAGTCCCTGGAGCAGGAGGCCAAGGACCTCAACTCCCTGGCCTGGTCGCTCGGCATCGCCACGGGCCTGGCTCTGATCGGCTCCGCGCTGCTGGCGCAGGCCGCCGCCACGACCGTACTGAAGCCCGTGCAGCGCCTGGGCGTCGCCGCCCGACGGCTCGGCGAGGGCAAGCTGGACACCCGCCTGCGGGTCTCCGGAACGGACGAACTGGCCGACCTCTCCCGGACGTTCAACAACGCCGCGGAAGCCCTGGAGAAGCGGGTCGCCGACATGGCCGGACGGGACGAGGCGTCCCGCCGCTTCGTGGCCGACATGTCGCACGAGCTGCGCACCCCCCTCACCGCGATCACCGCCGTGACGGAGGTGCTCGAAGAGGAGCTGGAGGCGGAGACCGGCTCCATGGACCCCATGATCGAGCCCGCCGTACGCCTCGTGGTCAGCGAAACCCGTCGCCTGAACGACCTGGTCGAGAACCTGATGGAGGTCACCCGCTTCGACGCGGGCACGGCCCGCCTGGTCCTGGACGACGTCGACGTCGCCGACCAGATCACGGCGTGCATAGACGCCCGGGCCTGGCTGGACGCGGTGGACCTGGACGCCGAGCGCGGCCTCATGGCCCGCCTGGACCCCCGCCGCCTCGACGTCATCCTGGCCAACCTCATCGGCAACGCGCTCAAGCACGGCGGCTCACCGGTCCGCGTCTCGATCCGCGAGGCGGACGACTCAGTGGTGATCACGGTACGCGACCACGGCCCGGGCATCCCCGAGGACGTACTCCCCCACGTCTTCGACCGCTTCTACAAGGCCAGCGCCTCCCGCCCCCGCTCCGAGGGCAGCGGCCTCGGCCTGTCCATCGCCCTGGAGAACGCCCACATCCACGGCGGCGACATCACCGCCGCCAACTCCCCCGAGGGCGGCGCGGTATTCACCCTGCGCCTGCCCCGGGACGCGTCGAAGCTGGCGGAGCAGGACGAGAACGAGGGCAACGGCAAGAACGCCGACGGCGCGCAGAAGGGGGCCGCGTGATGCCGGAGCGAAACGTACGCCGCCTTCTGGCCCTCTCCACACTCACCGCCGCCCTGCTGAGCGGATGCGGCATACGGTCCACGGAGGTCCCGACCGACTTCGGCCCCGGCCCCTCCCGCGTGCACTGCTCACTCTCCGAACCGGACGTGTCGACGCGGGCCACGCGAGGTCTCCCGGTCCAGGTGTTCCTGCTCTGCGGTTCCCAGCTGGTGGCCGTCGACCGGACCGTACGCGTACCGGAAGGCACCGCGGACTCGGAACGACGCGTCCTCGTGGCCCAGGGCCTCCTGGACGAGCTGGAGGCGACCCCGTCGGCCGAGGAGAAGGAGGCCGGCTACACCACGGACGTCCGCGGCGCCATGAGCGTGAGCAGCCCACGCGCCGACGACCCCGACGAGGCACTGCGCCTGAGCACACCCCCCAACGACCTCACCTCCTACGCACTGGCCCAGATCGTCTGCACCTTCTCGGACTCGACGGCAGCCGAGGGCGACGGCTCGGTAATCCTCGGCGGCCCCGACGACGCTCCCCCACTCCGCTACGAGTGCACGGACGAGGTCCGCACCCGCCCCGGCAGCAACGAGCCCCCGTCAACAGAGGTCACAGACGGCTGACACACGCTCGCCGCACCCCCTGTGGGCGCACCCCCACGGGCCCGCAGTCGCGTACGGCGGGAAGGGGACGCGTCGGGGGGTGTCCGCCCGCAGAGTCCGGTGTCAAGAAACAGCACCTCCTGGCAGTACGCCCACCACCGGACCGAGGACGGACACCCCCCGACGCGGCCCCGCCCCACAACGCACCCGCAGGCGCTACGCGAACCCTCACCGAACCGGCACAGGCGCCGCAGGCACGCGACGCACCCCCACCCGCACAGGCCGCCGCAGGCACCCCAGCCCAACCGCCGGAGGCAAGTTGTGGCGGACGCCTCACCCCACAACGCCGCCCCCCGGAACCGATCCCGCCGGGGGACGCGTCTACGGGGGCGTGCAGCGTCAAGGCTCCATCGGCGGCAGCGCCGCGATCCGCATCCGTGCGACGGGAGGTGTCCTCCTGGTCGCGCACCTCGCGTTCGTCGCCTGGCTCACGCTGCGCCCCCTGGACGTCCCCTGGGTGATGCCCGCCAACCTGCGGCCGTTCGCCGGGATCAGAGCGGATCTGGCGCTGGGCTGGCAGGAGGCCGCCCGCCGCATCGCCGAGGGCCTCGCGCTGCTCGCACCACTGGGCGTTCTGATCCCGATGGCACACGGCAGACTCACCACCTCCCCCCTCGGCTCCCTCGTCCGCACGGTCGCCGCCGGCGCCCTGATCTCGCTGGGCATCGAGCTGCTGCAGACCGGCGTACCCGGCCAGGTCGTCGATGTCGACTCACTGCTGCTGAACACGGTGGGCGTGGCCCTGGCGCACACGACGGTGGTCCCCGCCGCCCGCGCCTGGCTCCGCCGCAGGTCCGAGCGCGCAGACCGGGCGACGGTCCCCCAGGAGGAGCCCGCTCAGGGTCGGACCCCGACGATTCCCAGGGTCGGGATAGCTCCGTAGAGTGACGCTTTGCCCGCTTCGTCGCCCTAGTGTTGATGTCAGATGAGGCACCGCCTCGGGAGACCCCACAGGGGGCCTTCGACCGACGCTCACGAAGGAGCCGCACCATGACCGCGCTTGCCCGCCCCACCCACGGCCGCATGATCGGCGGAGTGTGCGCCGCGCTGGCCCGGCGCTTCGGCACCTCCGCGACGACGATGCGCGTGATCTTCCTGGTCTCCTGCCTGCTCCCGGGCCCGCAGTTCCTGCTCTACATAGCCCTGTGGCTCCTGCTCCCCTCGGAGGACAAGGCGAACAAGACACGCACGGCCTGGTGAACCGCTCGACGTAGAGACGCAGAGGCGTAGAACCGGAGAGGCATACACAGATACGCCGCTGGGGCGCACCCGGTGTCCAAGGGTGCGCCCCAGCGGCGCGCTCAGGGGGAGCGGACTCAGCCGAGCGGAACACCGTTCACGGGCAGGCCCTCGGTGGGCAGACCCGTGGGCGCCGCCTGGGTCAGACCCTCGGCGGACAGGCCCTGCACCGGCATACCGCCGAGCAGCCCGCCGGCCACGCCGGTCGGGCCACCGGCCAGCGCCTGCTCGGCAGCCGGCTGCGCGGCGGACGTCACACCGGTCTGCGCGGCGGCCAGTCCGGTGGTGACCGCCTCGGGCCCGGCGGCCAGCCCCGCACCGGCGCCCGGCGCCGCCTGGGCGAGGTCCCCGGCCGGGAGGGTCTGAACGGCGCCCAGCGCCGCGCCGGCGGCGTCCGGGGCGATCGGCGCGGCGTTCGCGGCGCCCGCACCGGCGGCGGCGAAGGCGGCACCGAGCGCGGCGACACCGAGGGTCTTGGCAGCAGACTGCTTCATGAAATGCGTCCTCGAAATTCGATACGGGGTGGTGAGCGGTTCTCGACCGTAAACACGCCCGGCACACCGCCGCAAACATCGAAATGAGGACGGATTGTGAATGGTGCCTGCATTCCCCGTGGGCGGAGAGCCTCCAGTCACCCCTTCTCGGCAGCAGAGTCGCTGGTAGAGGTCGCCTGTCGGAAAAGCCACTCGGACTTCAGTTCGGCATATCCGGGCTTGATCACGTCATTGATCATCGCGAGCCGTTCATCGAAAGGAATGAACGATGATTTCATCGCATTGACGGAGAACCACTGCATGTCGTCGAGCGTGTAACCGAATGCCTCGACAAGGTGCTCGAATTCCCGGCTCATGGTGGTGTGGGACATGAGGCGGTTGTCGGTGTTCACCGTCGCCCGGAAGTGCAGTCGGCGCAGCAGCCCGATGGGGTGGGCGGCGTAGGAGTCGGCGGCGCCCGTCTGGAGGTTGGAACTGGGGCACAGCTCCAGCGGGATGCGCTTGTCCCGGACGTACGAGGCGAGCCGGCCGAGCTTCACCGAACCGTCGGCGTGCACCTGGATGTCGTCGATGATGCGCACCCCGTGCCCGAGCCGGTCGGCGCCGCACCACTGCAGGGCCTGCCAGATGGACGGCAGCCCGAAGGCCTCGCCCGCGTGGATGGTGAAGTGGTTGTTCTCGCGCTTGAGGTACTCGAAGGCGTCGAGATGCCGGGTGGGCGGGTGGCCGGCCTCGGCGCCCGCGATGTCGAAGCCGACGACACCCAGGTCACGGTAGCGGTTGGCGAGTTCGGCGATCTCCAGGGCGCGGGCGGCGTGTCGCATGGCGGTGAGCAGGGCGCCCACGCGGATGCGGTGGCCGTTCTCCCGCGCGATCCGCTCACCCTCCCGGAAGCCCTCGTTCACGGCCTCGACGACCTCTTCGAGGGTGAGTCCGCCTTCGAGGTGCTGTTCGGGCGCGTAGCGCACCTCGGCGTAGACGACCCCGTCCTCGGCGAGGTCCTCGGCGCACTCGCGCGCGACCCGGACGAGGGCCTCGCGGGTCTGCATCACGCCGACGGTGTGGGAGAAGGTCTCCAAGTACCGCTCCAACGAGCCGGAGTCGGCCGCCTCGCGGAACCACAGGCCGAGCTTGGCGGGGTCGGTCTCGGGGAGTTGGGTGTAGCCCGTCGCGCGGGCGAGTTCGACGACGGTGCCGGGGCGCAGCCCGCCGTCGAGGTGATCGTGCAGCAGAACCTTCGGCGCCCGGCGGATCTGGTCCGAGCTCGGAATGGTCGCCTTCGGGGCAGTCTCGCTCGTCATTTTCGCACTGTAACGCCTACGCGCGTAGACGGCGCGCTCATCGGGACGTTTCCCTCGCTGTACGAATTCGTCGATACGTAACGGTGACCCCACGGCAGGGTGGCGTACACCCACGCTTCTGACACTGTTCTGTCATGGCACACCAAGCGACGCCGGTTCGCAGGGCCCGGCTGGGCAGAGCGATCGGGCCGGAGCCGACGGCGGTGAGTGGCGTGGTCCTCCTGCTTCCCGGCGGTGACGAGGTATCACAGCGCAAGCCGGCCCCGTTGTTGGCGACCTCGTACGTGCGGACGCTGGGGCGCCGCCTGATGCGGGCGGGACGCGGGGAGGGGCTGGCGGCGCATGTCGTCCACTACCGCTTCCGCGGCTGGAACGGCAGTGCCGCGAACCTCGCGAGCGACGCGTCATGGGCCGCGGACGAGGTCGTACGGCGCTATGGCGACGTCCCCGTGTGCCTCGCCGGGGTCGACATGGGCGGGCGGGCGGCCCTGCACGCGGGCGGCCATGAGGCCGTCAACTCCGTGCTGTCGATCGCCCCTTGGCTGCCGGAGGAGGATCTGGCGGCCTCGCCCGAACCGGTGAAGCAGCTCGGCGGGCGGCGGGTGCTGATCGTGCACGGCACGAATGACGAGGTCTCCGACCCCGAGCTGTCTTTTCGGCTGGCGGTGCGGGCGAAGAAGGCGAACCGGGATGTGTGCCGGTTCGAAGTGCACTCCGATCGGCACGGGTTGCACCAGCATCGGGATGAAGTCCTCGCGTTGGCCGAGGACTTCGTCATGGGGGCGCTGTTCGGGAAGGCGTTCTCGCGGCCGGTCGCCGACGCGTTCGCGGCTCCGCCGCCTTTGGGATTGCGGATGCCGTTGGCCTCCGGCTTCGGGCAGAGACGGTAGCGCCGTAAGGGGTGAGATGGTTTCCGGACTACAGGCCATCTGTGGCTGGCGCCCACGCGGCGGAGCCGCATATCGACAACAGTCCCGCGCCGCTTCAGGGCAACAGGCTTCCCCTTCTTGAGAGCAGGAACTTCTTGAAGGCGGCCACCGGCGGCGTGTCCGGGCGGTCCGCCAGCCATGCGACGCCGATTTCACGGGCCGCGCGTGGGGCCGTGACCGTCAACTCCGCCACTCCCGGGCGGGGCACCGCCGGTGGCGGCAGCAGCGCGACTCCCAGCCCCGCCGCCACCAGCCCGCGCAACGTCTCCGCCTCCTCGCCCTCGAAGGCGATGCGCGGCTTGAAGCCCGCCTCCTGGCACAGGTCGTCGGTGATGCGGCGCATGCCGTAGCCGGGTTCCAGGGTCACGAAGGTCTCGTCGGCCGCCTCGGCCAGGCGGATGCGTTTGCGCGAGGCCAGACGGTGGTCGGCGGGGACGACCAGGCGGAGTTTCTGTTCGTCCAGGCGGCGGGCCACCAGGTCGGGGGCGTCCGGCACCGGGGAGGTCAGGCACAGGTCGAGCTCACCGGAGCGCAGCCGCTCGATCATCGCCTCGCCGTAGTTCTGGACCAGGCTGAAGCGGACCCGGGGGTGGTCGGCGCGGAAGGCCTGCAGGAGGCCCGGGACCGTTTCGGCGCCCATGGTGTGCAGGAAGCCGAAGGCGACCTTGCCGGTCGCCGGGTCGGCGTCGGCGCGGACCTCGTCGGCGGCGCGCTCGATCTCGGCGAGGGCGCGTTCGACGGAGGCGAGGAAGGTGCGGCCGGCGGGGGTCAGCGAGACCGTACGGCCGTGGCGGGCGAACAGGTCGACGCCCAGGTCATGTTCGAGGCGGACCATGGCGCGCGAGAGCGTGGACTGCGGGACCTGCATCTCCTGCGCGGCCCGGGTGACGTGCTCGGTGCGGGCGACGCCGGCGAAGTACGCGAGGCGGGGAGCCAGCAACATCACCATGTCTTCTGTGTCACTGGATGGTGACAGGCGAGCCCGTGACCTCTGCTGATGCTTCATGGGAACGATTATGGCCAATCCATGCATTGGACGGATCAGGGGGATCGTACGTAGCTTCGAAACATGTCTCCCGCCAGTACCGGGGCGTCCACCACCGTGGGCGCCGCACCCGCTGTCCCTGTCGTCGACTCCCGTATGGCCCCGGGCGGCCCCGGCTACCGCCGGATGAGCTTCGCCCTCTTCCTCGCCGGTGTCGCGACCTTCGCACTGCTCTACTCCACGCAGGCCCTGCTGCCGCTGATCTCCGGTGAGTTCGGGGTGGCGGCGAGCGAGGCGAGTTGGACGGTGGCGGCGGCGACAGGCGGTCTGGCCCTGTTCGTGCTGCCGATGAGCGCGCTGTCGGAGCGGTTCGGACGCCGTACGGTCATGACGGCGTCGCTGGCGGTCGCGGTGACCGTCGGACTGCTGGTCCCCTTCGCGCCGAACCTGACCGCCCTGGTCGTGCTGCGGGCGGTCCAGGGCGCGGCGCTGGCGGGTCTGCCCGCGTCGGCCACGGCCTATCTGGCCGAGGAGGTCCGGCCGAAGGCGCTGGTCACGGCGATCGGGCTGTTCGTCGCGGGCAACAGCGTCGGCGGCATGAGCGGCCGGGTGATCACCGGCTGGGTCGCGCAGGAGTGGGGCTGGCGGGTGGCCCTCGCGGTGATCGGCGTGATCGCGGTCGCGTGCGCGGTCGCCTTCCGGCTGCTGCTCCCGGCGCCGCGCCACTTCAAGCCGGGCTCGCTGCGGCCGCGGGTGCTGGCCCGCACGGTCCGCACCCACCTCGCGAACCCGCTGCTGTGCCGCCTGTACGCCATCGGCGCCCTGTTCATGACGGTCTTCGGCGGCGTGTACACGGTCATCGGCTACCGCCTCACGGAGGCGCCGTTCGGCCTCCCCCAGGGCATCATCGGCTCGATCTTCCTGGTCTACCTGGTCGGCACGGTGTCGGCGTCGACGGCGGGCCGGCTGGTGGGCCGCCTGGGCCGCCGAGGCGCCCTGTACGCGGCGGGCGCGACGACGGCGACCGGTCTGCTGCTCTCCCTCGCGGGCTCGCTCCCGCTGGTCCTGCTGGGCCTGGTCCTGATCACGGGCGGCTTCTTCGCGGGGCACGCAGTGGCGTCCTCGGCGGTGAGCAAGACGGCGACCCACGGCCGCGCGCAGGCTTCCGCGCTGTACCAGTCCGCGTACTACATCGGTTCCAGCGCGGGCAGCACGGTGGGCGCGATCGCCTTCCACGCGGGCGGCTGGGCCGGGACCGTCGGGGTCGGCCTGCTGGCGGTGCTCGGCGTCGTGACGATCACGGTCTTCGGGACGCGGGCGGCGCGGCTGCAGCGACAGCGGCAGCTGACGACGGCGGCCTGAGTCCGGAGCGGACCATGTTCCCCCTGGTGGGGGCGGGTTGTCAGTGGTCGCGGATAGCCTCCGCGGTCATTGACGACCGGCCTTGACCAGGGGGATTTCTGATGGAGTTCCGGATCGAACGCACCGCCTTCGCCGAGGCCGTGGGGTGGGCGGCACGAGCGCTGCCCTCGCGCACGCCGGTGCCGGTGCTGGGCGGCCTGCTGCTTGCGGCCGGCGCGGGGCGGCTCACCGTCTCCGGCTTCGACTTCGAGGCCGCGGCGCGCATCGGGGTGGACGCGGAGACGGCGTCGGCCGGGGAGGTGCTCGTGCCCGGGCGACGGCTGCTGGACATCTGCCGCGTACTGCCGGACGGGCCGGTGAGCTGCGCCCTGGAGGGGACGCGGTTCACGGTGACGGCGGGCGGCACCGAGTTCGGGATGTCGACGCTGCCGCGCGAGGAGTACCCGGCCCTGCCGTCCCAGCCGCCGGTGTACGGCAGTGTGGACGCCGCCGCGTTCGCGACGGCCGTCGGCCAGGTGGCCGTGGCGGCCGGCCGGGACGAGACACTGCCGGTGCTGACCGGCGTACAGCTGCGCCTGGACGGCGACTCGATGACGCTGTCGGCGTCGGACCGGTATCGGTACGCCGTACGGCGGGTGGAGTGGAAGCCGGAGGGCGACGCGACGGCCTCCGACGGTGCCGTGGACGCACTGGTGCCCGCGCGGCGGCTGCTCGAGGCCGCGCGGTCGCTGGGGCGCTGCGGAGTCGTCCGGGTGGGGCTGGATCGCGCGGGGGGCGGAGGCCTGGTCGGGTTCGAGGGCGGAGGCATGCGGGCCGTCGTACGGCTGCTGGACGGGCGGCTGCCGAAGTACGGGTCGCTGTTCGACACGGCGGGGGCGGCGGTCGCCGAGGTGGAGTGCGGGGCGCTGACGGAGGCGGTGCGGCGGGTCGCCGTGGTGGCCGAGGCGAGCGGTCCGGTGCGGATGGACTTCTCGGCCGACGGCTCCGTGCTGCTGCGGGCCGGGTTCGGGGACGACGTGGCGGCTCAGCGGCTGCCGGCCGTGCTGAACGGCGCGCCGGAGGTGACCGTGGCCTTCAATCCGGCGTATCTGCTGGACGCGCTGAACTCCTTCGACGCGCCGCGGCTGCGGATGGAGCTGCTGGGCACCGGACAGCGGGCACTGCTCAGCGCGGTCGGAGGCGGGGAACAGGGCGGCGGGCCGGATGGCGAGGGTGCGCAGGAGGACGTGCCTGCCGCGCACCGGCATCTGCTCATGTCGGTGAAGCAACTGGTCTGACAACGGCTCCGAGCTGGGCGTTTGTGCGCTCCGGGGGCCATTGTCAGTGCGCTGCGGTAGCTTCCGAGGTGTTGGGCGCGATGAGGCGCTCTTCGGGATAGGGCCACAGGGGTGGGTGGACGATGAGCGACGGTACGGCGACTACGACAAGGGACCTCGACGTCAGGCTGGAGAAGCACCGCGTCGAACTGACCGGGTACTGCTACCGCATGCTCGGCTCGTCCTTCGAGGCCGAGGACGCGGTGCAGGACACGATGGTCCGCGCCTGGCGGAGCTACGAGAAGTTCGAGGGGCGCTCCAGCCTCCGGTCGTGGCTGTACCGCATCGCGACGAACGTGTGCCTGGACATGCTGACCGCCGGCAACAAGCGGGCCAGGCCGATGGACCTGACGGAGTCGACTCCGCTGGCCCGGGCGGCGCTCTCGCCCCGCCCGGACAACACCTGGCTGGAGCCGATGCCGGACAGCCGGGTGCTGCCGACGACCGACGACCCGGCGGAGGCGGCGGTCGCCAAGGAGTCGGTGCGGCTCGCCTTCATGGCCGCCCTGCAGCAGCTGCCGCCCAAGCAGCGGGCGGTGCTGATCCTGCGCGAGGTGCTGGCCTGGAAGGCGAGCGAAGTCGCCGAGCTGCTCGGCACGACGGTCGCGTCGGTCAACAGCGCGCTGCAGCGGGCCCGCGCGACCCTCGCCGAGCAGCAGCAGCAGCCGGGCAGCGACGCCGCCGCCTCCGACCCGCTGGACGACGAGCAGCAAAAGCTCCTGGAGCGGTATGTCGCGGCGTTCGAGGGCTATGACATGACGGCCCTGACGGCCCTGCTGCACGAGGACGCCATCATGACGATGCCGCCGTTCGACCTGTGGCTGACGGGCGTCGAGGACATCACCGGCTTCATGACGACCCTGGGCGCCCCCTGCGCGGGCTCGCATCTGGTGCCGGTCCAGGTCAACGGGCTGCCGGGCTTCGCCCAGTACAAGCCGGACCCGGAGGCGGGCGGCTTCACTCCGTGGGCCGTGCAGGTGCTGGAGATATCAGAGGGCCGGATCACCGGATTCCACTGCTTCCTCGACACCAAGCGCTGGTTCCCGTTGTTCGGGCTCCCCCTCCTTCTCGAAGCGGAGGCCGACCAGGTCGAGGAGGGCGTGTAGGGCCGGGTCGGGGTCGCGCAGCCGTATCCGGCCGCCGGCCCGCCGGGCGGCCAGCTGCAGCCGCGCCAGCAGGTCGACGGCGCCGAGTCCCGGCGGCCCGAGCCCTCCGACGTCACACACCACGACCCCTGCCCCCGAGGCCTCCAGCAGCGCCCGCACGTCGTCGCACAGCCCTGCCACCTCGTCCCGGGTGACGGGTCCGACCAGCACGAGTACAGCGGGTGTCATGGCATCCACGATCGGTAGACCGGGCAGGCGGGCATAACTCATCGGAACGGGCGCCGGTCGCCGCTTCCCGCTGCTCATCGCATGTGCGCGGGGTGTCCGCCGACCGAGATCACGTTGACCCGCTCCCGTCCTTCCCCGGAGGGTTGGCTGTATGCCCCACGCATCAGCGCATCCCCGGGTACCCTGCGTGTTCCTCCCCGCCAAGGAGGCACCGTGCAAGGGGTGTTGACGGGGTTCGCGGTGATCGCGGTCGTCATCGGGGTGGGCTATGTGATCGGCCGGCGCGGTTACCTCGGCAGCCAGGGCCGCGAGGTGCTGACCAAGCTGGCCTTCCATGTCGCGTCCCCGGCCCTGCTCTTCACCACGCTGGCGCAGACCGACCTCTCGGTGATCTTCTCCAGCCGCCTGCTGGTCACGGCACTGAGCACGGCCGCGGCGGCCGGAGTCTTCGTCGCGGTCGGGGTCGTACGGCGCTGGGGCGTGGGCCGTACGACGATCGGCGCGCTGTGCTCCAGCTACGTCAACTCCGGCAACCTCGGCATCCCGATCGCGGTGTACGTGCTGGGCGACGCGTCGCTGGTGGCGCCGGTGCTGCTGTTCCAGCTGGTCGGGGTCACCCCGATCGCCCTGACGATCCTGGACCTGTCCGGCGAGGGCGAGAAGGGCCCACTGTGGCGGCGGCTGCTGACGCCCTTGCGCAACCCGATCGCGGTCGGCTCGCTGGCGGGGGTGGCGGTATCGGCGGCGGGGGTGAAGGTCCCGGCCCCCGTCCTGGACCCGCTGACCCTGATCGGCGGCATGTCGGTCCCGGCGGTCCTGCTGGCCTTCGGCATCTCCCTGTGCGGCAGCACGATGCCCGGCCGGGGCCCGGACCGGCAGCCGGTCCTGCTCTCGGTCGCGCTGAAGTCGGTGGGGCAGCCGGCTGCGGCGTGGGCGCTGGCGGCGGGGGTGTTCGGGCTGAGGGGGGCCGAGTTGCTGGACGTGGTGGTGACGTCGGCGTTGCCGGCCGCGCAGAACCTGTTCACGTATGCGTCGAGTTACGGGGTGGGTGAGCGGTTGGCTCGGGACTCGATTCTGGTATCGACGGTGTTGTCAGTGCCGGTACTGGTCGTGGTCGCGGCATTGCTGGGCTGAGGGTCAGTCGACCGGGAACTCGCCGGTGTCGATCGTCACGTCGAAGGGCTGCGGCAGCTTGATGGGATCGCCGAACTTCACGGCGCTCAGGACACGGTAGACATCGCCCTTCGGCTCTCCGTAGAGCGTCGCGGTGGGCCCTCCAGGAGCCCAGCGGTCGACGAGGATGTACAGCGGGATCCCTGCGGTGGCGTAGGCGGCGGGCTTGCTGACGCGGTCGTGACGGGCGTTGGACTTGGAGGTCACCTCGACGACGAGTTCGGCAAGGACTGCCGGGATGTGGGAGTCCGCCGCCGCGCACTCCCGCACGGGAGCCACGACCAGGTCAGGGATGAGCATGCCCAGACGTGACGGCACGGCGATCGCCAGTGTCTGGAAGATGCCCCAGTCCTCGGGGATCACGGAGTAGAGGCGACGCTGGATGCGTTCCGCGATCACGTTGTGGCGGGACGCGGGAGCAGGTGTCACGGTGACGATCCCCTCGATGATCTCCACCTTGCTGCCCTCGGGCCATTCCATCTCCTCCCAGAACCGGACGAGGTCGTCCCAGTTCTGGTCGGGGTCCTGGCTCACGGTGAGTGCGCTCATGGCGGTCTCCTTATCGGTGCGTCACCGATCCCAGCATGCCGAACGGGACCGGCGCAGGTCCACCGATCCCGTTCACCCGAAGGGGGAAACCCCAGGTCAGGCGATCCGCTCCAGCACCACCGGCGAAGCCGAGAAGTCCGTCCCCGGCGCCGCGATGTCGTACGAACCCTCCACCGACTGGAGCGCGTACTCGAAGCGCTCCGGCGTGTCCGTGTGCAGGGTCAGCAGGGGCTGGCCCTCGGTCACCGTGTCGCCCGGCTTGGCGTGCAGCTCGATGCCGGCGCCCGCCTGCACCGGGTCCTCCTTGCGGGCGCGTCCGGCACCCAGGCGCCAGGCGGCGACGCCGATGTCGTAGGCGTCGAGGCGGGTCAGGACACCGGAGGACGGGGCCTTGATCACGTGCTGTTCGCGCGCGACCGGCAGCTCCGCGTCCGGGTCGCCGCCCTGGGCCGCGATCATGCGGCGCCAGACGTCCATGGCCGAGCCGTCGGCCAGCGCCTTCGCCGGGTCGGCGTCACGGACCCCCGCCGCCTCCAGCATTTCGCGGGCCAGGGCGATCGTCAGCTCGACCACGTCAGCGGGGCCGCCGCCCGCCAGGACCTCCACCGACTCGCGGACTTCGAGGGCGTTGCCCGCCGTCAGGCCCAGCGGCGTCGACATGTCGGTCAGCAGGGCCACCGTCTTCACGCCGTGGTCCGTGCCCAGGCCCACCATCGTCGAGGCCAGCTCGCGCGCGTCCTCGATGGTCTTCATGAAGGCGCCGGTGCCGACCTTCACGTCCAGGACCAGCGAGCCCGTGCCCTCCGCGATCTTCTTCGACATGATCGACGAGGCGATCAGCGGGATGGCCTCCACCGTGCCCGTCACGTCGCGGAGCGCGTACAGCTTCTTGTCCGCCGGGGCCAGGCCGTCGCCCGCCGCGCAGATCACCGCGCCCGTGGTGTCCAGGACGTGCAGCATCTCCTCGTTGGAGAGCAGGGCCCGCCAGCCGGGGATCGACTCCAGCTTGTCCAGGGTGCCGCCCGTGTGGCCGAGGCCCCGGCCCGAGAGCTGGGGAACGGCGGCACCACAGGCCGCCACCAGGGGGGCCAGCGGGAGGGTGATCTTGTCGCCGACACCGCCGGTGGAGTGCTTGTCGGCCGTCGGGCGGGACAGGGACGAGAAGTCCATGCGCTCGCCGGAGGCGATCATCGCGGCGGTCCAGCGGGCGATCTCCCGGCGGTTCATGCCGTTGAGCAGGATCGCCATGGCGAGCGCGGACATCTGCTCGTCGGCGACCTCCCCGCGGGTGTACGCGTCGATGACCCAGTCGATCTGCTCGTCGCTGAGCTCGGCGCGGTCCCGCTTGGTGCGGATGACGGAGATGGCGTCCATGGCCATGGCTTGGCTTCCTTCCGAGGGTTCCAGAAGTCGTACGGCCCCGCCGGTCGCCCGGGCAACTGTCGCCTGGGCAACTCGGAGGGGCCGCACGGGAGTTACTTGGTGAGGTGGCCCGGCCCGAAGGCCTGGGGCAGCATCTCCGACAGCGGCAGGATGCCCGCCGGAGTCTCCAGCAGCAGATCCGGGCCGCCGAACTCGTACAGCAGCTGTCGGCAGCGGCCGCACGGGACCAGGGGGTCGCCGTCGCCGTCCACGCAGGTGAAGTGCGTCAGGCGGCCGCCGCCGGTGTTCTGCAGCTCCGAGACCAGCCCGCACTCGGCGCACAGGCCGAGGCCGTAGGACGCGTTCTCGACGTTGCAGCCGGTGACGGTGCGGCCGTCGTCGACCAGGGCCGCGACGCCGACCGGGTAGCCGGAGTACGGGGCGTACGCCCGGGACATGGCGTCCCGGGCCGCCGCGCGCAGCTTGTCCCAGTCGACGTCGTGGGAGGCGGCCGAGGTCACTTGCCCTGGCCCTTCCGGTACGGCAGGCCGTCCGCCTTCGGCATGCGCAGGCGTTGCGCCGACAGGACGAGGACGACGAGCGTGATGACGTACGGCGTGGCGGAGACGACCTGGTTGGGGACCTCGTTGGTGCCGGCGTACCAGGCGAACACCAGGGCGCCGAAGACCAGGCTGACCGCGGCCGAGACGTAGCTCTTGCGGATCACGAGCCAGATGGCGCCGATGATCAGCAGGAGCGCGCCGAGCAGCAGCAGGGCGTGGACGTTCTGGGAGCCGCCGCGCAGGTTGAGGCTGTCGGTGTAGCCGAACAGGCCGGCGCCGATGGCGAGGCCGCCCGGCATCCAGTTGCCGAAGATCATCGCCGCGAGGCCGATGTAACCGCGGCCGCTGACCTGGCCCTCCAGGTAGAAGGGGTTGGCCACGATGGACAGGAAGACTCCGCCGAGGCCGGCCAGGCCGCCGGAGATGATCACGGCGATGTACTTGTACTTGTAGACGTTCACGCCGAGGGATTCGGCCGCGACCGGGTTCTCGCCGCAGGAGCGCAGGCGCAGCCCGAAGGCGGTGCGCCACAGGATCCACCAGGTGGCGGGGATCAGGGCCACGGCGATCAGGGTCAGCCAGGAGACGTTGGTGACCAGGCCGCCGAGCAGGCCGGCGACGTCCGAGATGAAGAACCAGCCCTGGTTGTTGAGGTCGCGCAGCGCGTCGGACAGGCCCGGCACGGTGAAGTTGCCGAGGGAGTCGACCGCCGGGGACTGCTTGGCGGAGCCGCCCGCGTGGCCCTCGAAGGCGAGGGGCGCGAGGTAGCGGGTGGCGCCCAGGGCGAGGATGTTGATGGCCACACCGGAGACGATGTGGTTGACGTTGAAGGTGACGGTGACGAAGGCGTGGAGCAGGCCGCCGAGGCAGCCGCCGATGATGCCGACCAGGACACCGGTCCACGGGCCCCACTGGAAGCCGGCCCAGGCGCCGAACCAGGTGCCGAGGATCATCATGCCCTCGAGGCCGATGTTGACGACACCCGCCCGCTCGGCCCACAGACCGCCGAGACCCGCGAGGCCGATCGGCACGGCGAGCTGGAGCGCGGTGGACATCTGGCTGACGTTGGTGATGCCGTCGGCGCCGGTGATGATGCGGACGATCGAGGTCAGCGCCAGCGCTCCGGCGATGACCAGCAGCAGGACGGGCCACGACAGGCGGCGGCCCGTCGGAGCCGCGGGCTGCAGCGTGGGCTGGTTGACATCGACCGCTGAAGTCTGCGGGGTGGTCATCGGCCTGCCACCTCCTTCGTGGTGTTGTTGTCGGCGCCCAGGACGTTGCCGGCGGCCAGCTCCGCGCCGACCCGGCGCTGCTGGCGGCGCAGGCCCCACTCGCGTACGGCCTCGTAGGAGACGACGACCGAGAGCACGATCAGGCCCTGCATGATGACCGCGATCTCCTTGTCGTAGTCGTGGAAGTCCAGCTCGGGCGATGCCTTGTCGAGCCAGGCCCACAGCAGGGCGGCGAACGCGATGCCCACGGGGCTGTTGCGGCCGAGCAGCGCGATGCCGATGCCGAGGAAGCCGATGCCGGTGGGGAAGTTCAGGCTGTAGGTGTGGGTGTCGCCGAGCAGGATCGGCAGGCCGGCGAGGCCCGCGATGCCGCCGGAGATCAGCATGGCGGTGAGCACCATGCGCTTGGGGTCGACACCGCTGGCCGCGGCGGCCGTCTCCGAGGCGCCGGAGGCGCGCAGGTCGAAGCCGAAGCGGGTGCGGTTGAGGACGATCCAGTAGCCGACGCCGAGCAGCACGGCGAGGAAGACCAGGCCGTAGATCTCGCCGGCGTCGCCCATGTCGATGCCGGGGATCCAGCCGGACTCGTGCATCTCGCCGGTGGTGTTGTTGTTGCCGACCTTGACGCCGAAGACGTTCGGCAGCCACAGGTAGGCGATGACCGACGTGGCGATCGCGTTCAGCATGATCGTCGCGACGACCTCGCTGACGCCGCGGGTGACCTTGAGGACACCTGCGATGCCGGACCAGAAGGCGCCGGTGCAGACCGCGGTGAGGATCAGCAGCGGGACCTGGAGAGCGGCCGGCAGGTTCGCGTGGGCGCCGACGATGGCGGCCATCATGGCGGCGAGCTGGTACTGGCCGTCGACACCGATGTTGAACAGGTTCATCCGGAAGCCGATGGCCACCGCGAGGGCCGCGATGTAGTACATCGAGGCCTGGTTGATGATCAGCACCTGGATGTCGGAGAACGAGGCCTGCTCGAACATCAGGGTGTACGGCTCGACCGGGCTCTTGCCGGAGGCGACCAGCACGATCGCGCTGAGCACGAAGGCCACGGCGAGCGCGATGACCGGTCCGGCCACCGCGAGGAGCACGCGCTCCTTGTCGAACTTCTTCATCAGCGGGCCTCGTCTTCCGGAGACTCGGGAGACTTGCGGATCTCGGGCGCGTCCGGGGTCTCGGGGGTCTCTTCGTGTTCCAGGTGGCCGGTCGCGGCACCGGTCATGGCCGATCCGAGCTCCTCCGGCGTGATGGTGGCCGGGTCGGCGTCGGCGACCAGCTTGCCGTTGTAGATCACGCGGAGGGTGTCGGACAGGCCGATCAGCTCGTCCAGGTCGGCGGAGATCAGCAGCACGGCCAGGCCCTCGCGGCGGGCCTCGCGGATGTGGTCCCAGATGGCGGCCTGCGCGCCGACGTCCACACCGCGGGTGGGGTGCGCGGCGATCAGGAAGCGCGGCTTGTGGCTCATCTCGCGGCCGACGATCAGCTTCTGCTGGTTGCCGCCGGACAGGGAGGCGGCGGTGACGTCGATGCCGGGGGTGCGGACGTCGTACGCCTCGACGATGCGGCGGGTGTCCGCCTGCGCGGCCTTCGGGTCCAGCCAGACGCCCTTGGCGTTGGGCTTCTCGGTGACGTGGCCGAGGATGCGGTTCTCCCAGAGGGGGGCCTCCAGGAGTAGACCGTGGCGGTGGCGGTCCTCGGGGATGTAGCCGATGCCCTGCTCGCGGCGCTTGCGGGTGGCCCAGCCGGTGATCTCCTCGTCGATGAGGGTGATCGTGCCGGAGTCGGCGTGCTTGAGGCCGATGAGCGCGTCGACCAGCTCGGTCTGGCCGTTGCCCTCGACGCCTGCGATGCCCAGGACCTCGCCCGCGTGGATGGTGAAGGTGATGTCGTCCAGCAGGGCCTTGCCGCCGGCCGTCTCCAGGCGCAGCTTGTCCACCGTGATGACGGGGCGGTCGGTGACGGTCGACTCCGCCGTCTCCGGCGTCGGCAGCTCGCTGCCGACCATCATCTCGGCCAGCTGCTTCGGGGTGGTCTCGGAGGGGACGGCCGTACCGACCGTCGTTCCGCGGCGGATGACGGTGATCTCGTCCGCGACGGACAGCACCTCGCCCAGCTTGTGGGAGATGAAGATGACCGACAGGCCCTCGGCCTTCAGCTCGCGCAGGTTGTCGAAGAGCGCGTCGACCTCCTGCGGCACCAGGACGGCCGTGGGCTCGTCGAGGATCAGCGTGGTGGCACCGCGGTAGAGGACCTTGAGGATCTCCACGCGCTGGCGGGCGGCGACGCCGAGCTCCTCCACCAGCCGGTCGGGCTCCACACCGAGGCCGTAGCGCTCGGAGATCTCCTTGATCTTCTTGCGGGCCTTGGCGCCGATGCCGTACAGCTTCTCGCTGCCGAGCACCACGTTCTCGAGGACGGTGAGGTTGTCGGCGAGCATGAAGTGCTGGTGCACCATGCCGATGCCGCGGACGATGGCGTCGGCCGGCGACGAGAAACTGACCTGCTCGCCGTGGATCGCGATGGTGCCCTCGTCCGGCTTCTGCATGCCGTAGAGGATCTTCATCAGCGTCGACTTGCCGGCGCCGTTCTCGCCGACGAGGGCGTGGACGGTGCCCTTGCGGACGGTGAGGTGGATGTCGTGGTTGGCCACGACGCCCGGGAATCGCTTGGTGATTCCGGCGAGTTCGACGGCGGTCACCTGACCGTTGACCGCCGCGCCGGCCGGAGGGCTGCTGGACGCGTTGATGGCGCACTCTCCTGGGGACGGGGGTCGTCTACGCGCGTAGCGCCCCTATGGCCTGAAAGGGGGCCGACGCACCGCGACAACGGGGTACGGGGAAGGCCTCCCGCGGGAGAGCCTCCCCGTACCCCGTCGAGCGGACGTAACCCCGGGGTTACCGCTGCTCAGGGTGTTGCGGTAGTCAGCTCGTCTTGACCTTGATCTCGCCCTTGACGATCTTCTCCTTGGCCGTCTTGATGGCTTCCTGGACCTCGGTGTTGTCCGCGAACTTCGGGTTGGAGTTCGACAGGCTCACCTGGCCGGTCTTCAGATCGCCACGAACGATACCGGTCGCGGGCTTACCGTCCTCGACCGACTTCGCCAGGTTGTAGACCGCCTTGGCGACGTCCTTCATCGCCGAGGTCAGGATGGAGTCCTTGTACTTGGCGAGGGCTTCCTGCTTGTACTGGTCGGAGTCGACGCCGATCGCCCACACCTTGTTGGCGGCGGCGGCCTCGATGACGCCCTGACCGGACAGACCGGCGGCCGCGTAGACGACGTCGGCCTTCTTCTCGATCTGGCCCTCGGCGGCCGACTTGCCCTTGTCAGGGCTGGAGAAGCCACCCTCCTCCGCGGTCTGCGTGAGGTACTGGGAGAGGACCTTGACCTTGGGGTTCGTGTCCTTGACGCCCTGCTCGAAGCCGGCCTGGAACTTGTGGATCAGCGGGATGTCCACACCGCCCACGAAGCCGACCGTGTTCGTCTTGGTGCTCTTGGCGGCGGCGACACCGGCCAGGTACGAGGCCTCCTCCTCGGAGAAGACCAGGTCGGCCACGTTCTTCGCCTGGACCGTGGAGTCGTCGACGATGCCGAAGGTGGTGTCGGGGAACCGCTCCGCGGCGCCCTTCACGGCGGCGGCGTACGCGTAGCCGACACCGATCACCGGGTTGTAGCCCTGCTTGGCCAGCGACACCAGTCGCTGCTCCTTGTCGGCGTCCGTCTCGCCCTCGGTGGGCTCGAGGTCGGCGGTGTCGTACTGGAACTCCTTCTTCGCCTGCTCCAGGCCCGCGTAGGCGGCGTCGTTGAAGGACTGGTCGCCCTTGCCGCCGACGTCGTACGCGATGGCGAGGCCCTTGTCGCCCTTCGACTCCGACGACGAGGCCGAGGTCGAGGTGCCGCCGCAGGCGGAGAGCGCGAGGGCCAGAGAGGCGGTCGCTGCGCCTGCGACCGTGATCCGGGAAATCCGGCGCATGTGTAGAGCTCCTGTCGTACAAGCGCCGGACGGTACAGCTCGGTACAGCTTCACAGCTACGGCGCTGGCTTTCGCCGCAGATTAACGCGCGTAGACTCCCCTGAAAACCCCTTCTGTCCACCTTGTTATGCGCCCGTGGCCAACTCCACGCGAGGCCTTGACCAAGGGCTTGCCGACAGCAAAGGGGAGGTGGCGGTGGGTGATCCGGCCGCCGGTCGCCGCGCCGGGAACGGCGCAGCGGGCGGCATCCGAGGACGCCGCCCGCTGCACAGTCGTTGTACGACCGTGACTACTCCGTCTTGACCTTGATGGAGCCGTCGATGATGCCTTCCTTGGCCTTCGCCACGGCGTCCGAGAGACCCGAGATCTTCGCGAACTCCGGGTTGGACTCGGACAGGCCGACGCCGTTGACCTTCAGGTCGAAGGTCTGGGTGCCGGTCAGCGGCTTGTCGTCGTGGACGGACTTGGCCAGCGCGTAGACCGCGCCGCCGACGTCCTTGAGGGCGGAGGTCAGGATGTAGTTCTTGTAGTTGGCCAGAGCCGCCTGCTTGTACTGGTCGGAGTCGACGCCGATCGCCCAGACCTTGGCCTTGGCGGCGGCCTCGATGACGCCCTGACCGGAGAGACCGGCCGCCTGGTAGACGACGTCGGCCTTCTTCTCGATCTGGCCCTCGGCGGCGGCCTTGCCCTTGTCGGGGCTGGAGAAGCCACCCTCCTCGGCCGTCTGGGTCAGGTACTGCGAGACGACCTTGACCTTGCCGCCGCTGGTGTCCTGGACACCCTGCTTGTAGCCGGCCTCGAACTTGTGGATCAGCGGGATGTCCACGCCGCCCACGAAGCCGACCGTGTTGCTCTTGGTGGCCTTGGCCGCCGCGACGCCGGCCAGGTACGAGGCCTGCTCCTCGGCGAAGACGAGGGAGGCGACGTTGCTGCCCTCGACCACGGAGTCGACGATGCCGAAGGTGGTCTTCGGGTACTTCTTGGCCACGGCCTCCATCGCGGGGCCGTAGGCGAAGCCGACGCCGATCACCGGGTTGTAGCCCTGCCTGGCCAGCGAGGACAGCCGCTGCTCCTTGTCGGCGTCCGTCTCGCCCTCGGTGGGCTCGACGTCGTCGGTCTGGTAACCGAACTCCTTCTGAGCCTTCTGCAGACCGGCGTACGCGGCGTCGTTGAAGGACTGGTCGCCCTTGCCGCCGATGTCGTACGCGATGGCGAGACCCTTGGCGTCGCCACTGGTGTCGCTGTCGCTACCGCTGTCGCTGCTGGTACCACCGCACGCCGTGGCGGCGAGCGCGATCGACGCGACCCCCACCGCGACACGGGTCAGTTTGGATGTCCGACGCATCGTGAAGTCCCCATTCTCCAAGCCCCGCAGTGGGTGCTGAGTTCGGCGCACATTAACGCGCGTAGACACTCCTGGGAACGGGGTTTCGTCTTGCCGTTATCCATTCGTGCCGATGGCCGGTTACGTCCTTGTGAACCACCGGATCGAAAGGCACGCATGGGGCGACTCCCCCCGTCGCCCACCGCACGCTCCGTGCACCAGGGATGCCTTCACCGTGATGTCGCCCAGGACCGCCAGCCATGCGGTCAGACTCCCTCCGCTTCCCGTCGACCGCAAGCGGAGTGGACGGCGCGGCGTCGAGTGCGGTCGTCCGGACTCCGCCGAACGAGCGCACCCCGTACGACGGCGAAGTCGCTCCGGATGCTCGACCTACTCGACGGCGTCGAGCAGCGCCGCCGCCGTGAAGAGCTCCACGCCCACCGTGATGGCCGACTCGTCGACATCGAAGTCGCCCTGGTGCAGGTCACGGCCGATCCGGTCACCCGGCGTGCGTACCCCCAGGCGGGCCATGGCGCCGGGGACGTGCTCCAGGTACCAGGAGAAGTCCTCGCCGCCGAGGCTCTGCTCGGTGCCCTCGACGGAGTCGGCGCCGAGCCGGGCGGTCATGGCGGCGCGCAGGAGGTCGGTCGCGGCGGGGTCGTTGACGACGGGCGGGACGCCGCGGATGTAGTTGATCTCCGACTTGGCGCGGTGGAGGTTGGCGATCTCGTCGATGGCGGCGACGACGAGGTCGGGTGCCTGCCGCCAGGCGTCGAGGTCGAGGCAGCGGACGGTCCCCTCGAGCTCGGCGTGCTGCGGGATGACGTTCGGCGCGTGGCCGGACTCGATGCGCCCCCAGGTCACGGCGAGACCGCTGCGGGCGTCGGTGCGCCGGGCGACCAGCGCGGGTACGTCGGTGACGACCCGGGCGGCGGCGGTGACGAGGTCGGTCGTGAGGTGGGGGCGAGCGGTGTGCCCGCCCGGCCCGTCGAGGGCGATTTCGAGCCGGTCGCAGGCGGATGTGATGGCGCCCTGCCGCAGCCCGATCTTCCCGGCGTCCACCTTGGGGTCGCAGTGCACGGCGAGGATCCGGCCCACCCCTTCGAGCACCCCGCACTCGATGACGTCGGCGGCGCCTCCGGGGAGCACCTCCTCGGCGGGCTGGAAGAGCAGCCGGACGGGGCGGGGCAGCTGCCCGCGCTTGTGGAGCTCGGCCAGCACCAGCCCCGCACCGAGGACCACGGCCGTGTGGACGTCGTGGCCGCAGGCGTGCGCCCGGTCGGGGACGGTCGAGCGGTACGGGCACTCACTCTTCGTGTCCGGGATGGGCAGGCCGTCGATGTCGGCGCGCAGGGCGAGCACGGGCCGCTCGCCGTCCGGCTCCCCGACGTCCCCGATGTCACAGATGAGCCCGGTTCCGATGGCGAGCACGCGGGGCTGGAGGCCGGCCTTCTCCAGGCGGGCCTTGATCGCGGCGGTCGTACGGAACTCCTGGTTGCCGAGCTCCGGGTGCATGTGCAAGTCGCGCCGGAACTCGATGAGTTCGGCACGGAGCGCCTCCGGCAGGGTGCCGGGAAGTGCGGCTTCCCCGGTGTGATCGGCCTCGGTCTCTGGGGACATCAGTTGGTTCACCCTCTAAAGGGTAGGACGCTGGGGTGGCCAACTGACCCTCGATCAACAAAAGTTCAACCCGTTTGGGGAAGAAAATCTGGCCGCCCGACGCATAGGTATCGGTTTGGGTGGGTAAACTCGCGCGGCTTTCCACCCCGCCGATCATGGAATCGACGGGGACGGAGAGTGACGGTGCCTAGCCTCCACTCCTCCACGCTTACCACGTCGCGAACAGAACCGTCGGTTGTGTTCGCCTGTCGGGATCGCACACCCCCGGTGAATTCGCGGACGCCCGTCCCCCGGTCGCACTAGGGTGCGCCTCGTGACCGCCGACTTCCTGCAGGCCACCCGAGCCTCGTACGACGCCATCGCGCCGGCCTACGCGGACCGCTTCTCCGACTGGCCGGCCGACAGCACGCCTCTGGACCGCGCCCTGGTCACCGCCTTCGCCGAGCTGGCCGACGAGCACGCCCCGGCGCCGGTCGCCGACCTCGGCAGCGGCCCCGGCTCCGTCACCGCCCACCTGCACACCCTCGGCCTGCCCGTCTTCGGCGTCGACATCTCCCCCCGGATGGTGGAGCTGGCCCGCCGCGCGCATCCCGAACTCCGCTTCCACGTCGGCTCGATGACGTCCCTGGACCTGCCGGACGAGACGCTGGGCGGGATCATCGCGCTGTACTCGCTCATCCACATCCCGGATGATCACCTGATCCCGACCTTCACCGGCTTCCACCGGGTACTGCGGCCCGGCGCCCCGGTCCTGCTGGCGTTCCAGTCCGGCGACTGCGAGGACCGCCTCCACCTGAGCGAGCGCTTCGGCCAAAAGATCACCCTCGACTACTTCTGGCGCACCCCAGCCACAGTCACCACCGCCCTGACGAAAGCCGGCCTCCACCTCCAGGCCCAAATCCGACGCGAACCGACAGCCGAGGAAACCCGCCCCCGCACCTTCCTCCTGGCCCGCAAGCCGGCGTAATCCGGGGTTGGCAGCTTTGGGCCAACATCGACGCCGATCCTGCCTGCTCACGGCCAATCGGAGCTGACCCAACTCCGCCAATTCCAAATCCGTAGCGGGCTCGCCTCGCGTGTTCCGGGCTAGGCCGTGACGGCCGAGAGGCGGTGCACGTCCCTTGCGGTTCCCGTCACGCCCGAGAGGAAGCCCTGTGCTCGCGGTGAGGCGTTGTCCGTCAGCCATGCCGGGTCGATGTCGCATACCGCCACCCGTACCTCCGTGCCGGTCAGCGCGAGGGGCAGGGTGTGGACGACGGTCGACGGGAAGCTGAGGATGGTCCGGCCGATCGGGCCGCGGCGGGCGATCAGCTCCAGCGGGAGGTCCGGGCGTACGACCTCCAGGCCCGTCTCGACCGCCAGTCGGTGGAGCTTCTCGGCGCTCTCGCGGCGGTGGGCGAAGTAGCGAGTCGCGCCGTGGGCCTTGGCCAGGGAGCGGACGGCCTCCAGGTAGCGGTCGTTGTCCACGACGCCGGTCTCGACGAGGGACGTGCCGACCATGTCCGCGCCCTTGGTGATGCGGGGCGGGCCGAAGCGGTCGCGGGTCCAGGCGAAGGTGTTGGCGGTGACCGTCACGCCGTCCGGGGTCTCCTCCATCGGCATCGAGGAGAAGATCTCGACCGTCCGCCGCTCGCTCGGCGTCAAACGCTTCCGAGCCGCCGACGACACCGGCGCGAAGAGCAGGTCGCGGGGGCCGGGGCGGCCGCCCTTGCGGTGCCAGCGCACCAGGCGCTCACCGCGGGCGAGCTGGGCGACGAACTCCATGGTGGCCGTGCCGTCGTCGACGACGACCAGGTCGCGGGCCTTGGTGATGGTCAGGAGCAGCTGGACGTAGCGGGAGAAGGGGTCGCCCAGGACCACGCGGTGGGCTCGGCGGAGCAGGCCCGCGAGGCCGCCGATCGTCTGGAAGGGGGCCGCCGCGCCGCCGCGCGCCTCCTCCCAGCGGACCTCGTGCCCGTCCTCGCGGGCCAGCTCGGCCATCCGGCGCAGCTGGCCGCGGGTCATGGGGTCGTTCGGGGACAGGACGACGAGGGTGAGTCCCGCGCCGCCGGTATGCGCGTGGGCGTGCGCCCACTCGAGCACGTTCAGGAGCTGTACCGGGCTCTCGACGAAGGCGAGAGTGTGGGGGCCGGTGTTCCCGGCTCGGTGGCTCATCGACGTACGACCGTCCCGTCGTAAGGCGCTCATGCGGCGCTCGTATTCAGCTCGTGTTGCGGCTAGTGCTGCCACGAGCCCGAAGGGCGCCGAGCCCGAGCGCTCCCTGTCGGGGCACTCGGGGTCGGCGCACTCGGACTCGGTGCCTTCAGGCTCAGACCTGGACCGGCTCGCCCGCCGCGGCGGCGATCTCCGCCTCGGCGACCACACCGGCGACGCGGCGCAGCTTCTTCATCGGGCCGAGCTCGGAGTCGTAGACCTTCTTGACGCCGTCACCGAGGGAGGCCTCGATGGTGCGGATGTCGCGGACGAGGCGCGTGAGGCCCTGCGGCTCGACGGAGGCGGCCTGGTCGGAGCCCCACATCGCGCGGTCCAGGGTGATGTGGCGCTCGACGAAGACGGCGCCGAGGGCGACCGCTGCCAGCGTGGTCTGCAGGCCCGTCTCGTGGCCGGAGTAGCCGATCGGAACGTTCGGGAACTCCTTCTCCAGCGTGTTGATCGCGCGGAGGTTGAGCTCCTCGGCCTTCGCCGGGTAGGTCGAGGTGGCGTGGCACATGAGGATGTTGTCGGAGCCGAGGACCTCGACCGCGTGGCGGATCTGGCGAGGCGTGGACATGCCCGTCGAGAGGATGACCGCGCGGTTGGTGGCGCGCAGGGCGCGCAGCAGCTCGTCGTCGGTCAGGGAGGCGGAGGCGACCTTGTGGGCCGGGACGTCGAACTTCTCCAGGAAGGCGACGGCCTCGGTGTCCCACGGGGAGGCGAACCAGTCGATGTTCTTGGTCTTGCAGTACTCGTCGATCTGGCGGTACTCGTCCTCACCGAACTCCACGCGGTGGCGGTAGTCGATGTAGGTCATCCGGCCCCAGGGGGTGTCGCGCTCGATGTCCCACTGGTCGCGCGGGGTGCAGATCTCCGGGGTGCGCTTCTGGAACTTCACGGCGTCGCAGCCGGCCTCGGCGGCCACGTCGATGAGCTTGAAGGCGTTCTCCAGCTCACCGTTGTGGTTGATGCCGATCTCGCCGCAGATGTAGACGGGGCGGCCCGGGCCGACCTCGCGCGAACCGAAGGAGCGGATGCGGGAGTAGGTGCTCATTGCAGAGATGTCCTTACTTGGTGAGGGAATCGAGAGAGGGGCCGAGGATCCAGCTGGCGATCTCTCGGATCGCGCCGTCGCCACCGGGGGTGGTGGTGACCGCGCGTGCGGCGCCGCGCACGACGTCGTGGGCGCTGCCGACCGCCACGGGCCAGCCCACGAGGGCGAAGCACGGGAGGTCGTTGACGTCGTTGCCGACGTAGAGCACGCGCTCAGGCGCGATGCCCTGCTCCTCGCACCACTGCTTGAGTGCGAGGTCCTTGCGGTCGATGCCGTGCAGCACGGGAATCTGCAGCTTCCGTGCGCGGGCGGCGACGACCGGGTTCTGCTCCGTGGAGAGGATCAGCATCTTCAGGCCGCTCTTGCGCAGGGCGGCGATGCCGAGACCGTCTCCGCGGTGCACGGAGACGAACTCCTTTCCATCGGCATCGATCAGCACCCGGTCGTCGGTCTGGGTGCCGTCGAAGTCCAGTACGACCGCGTCGATCTCGTCGGCGGTCGGGAGGGCGCCGGGCCGGTCCGCGTCGAACAGCGGGGCCAGCGCGCGGGCGCGGGCCAGGTCGTGGGGATCGTCGATCTCCAGGACCCGGGCGGGGTCGGTGCGCACGAGTTCGGTGCGGCCGAAGAAGCGGTGCTTGTGGTCGCGGAAGCCCCGGGCGTCCATCGCGTAGGCGGCGCCGGTCTCCAGGAAGTCCTGGGGGCGGTCCTGGCGGCGCGGGCGGAAGGACTTGTCGTGGTTGACGCCGTAGCCGCCGCCGGAGGTCGTCGTCGTGCGGGTGGTCACGGTGTCGGTGCCGGCCTCGACGGCCTCGCGCTCGGCGCGCAGGGCGGCCGGCTCGTCGTCGCCGTGGCGCCATACGAAGCCGTGGAAGGGCGCGACGGTCAGGGAGGTGTCGGCGCCGTTGGCGACGATCGCCTTGACCACGCCGTCGATGTCCTCGCGGACGATGAAGGGGCTGGTGCACTGCACGAGCAGGACCACGTCCACCGGCGAGCCGTGCAGCGCCTCGTGCGCGTCCATGGCGTGCAGCACGGCCGCCTCGGAGGTGGCGGTGTCTCCGGCGATGGCGGCGGGGCGCAGCACGACCTCGGCGCCGGCCTGGCGGGCGGCGGCCGCGATGCCCTGGTCGTCGGTGGAGACGACGACGTCCGTGACGAGTCTCGAAGCCCGGCACTCACGCACCGCACGGGCCACGAGCGGTACGCCGCCGACGGGCATCAGGTTCTTGGCGGGCACGCCCTTGGAGCCGCCCCGGGCGGGGATAACGGCGAGCACCCGCGGCACCGGAGTGCCTTGCGCTGCTTCCGACTTGGACATGGGTTCTGCTCCTTGACGTGGGGTCTGGCGGCTCACAGCTCGCCCATCCGCCGGATGACCGGCGCCACGCGCTGCACGCCGTGGCGGTAGGCGCCGCGCGCCGCCCGGCGCACTATCTGGCGGACCGGGCCGGGCTCCTTGTCGTGGGCGGGGGCGCCGGGCAGCGGGCTGCCGTCGGGGCCGAGGTGGTGGCGGGCGAGGATGCCGGGCAGATAGCCGGGCGCGGTGGCCGGCGTGTAGTACGGCGTGAGGGCGGGCAGTCCGCCCGGCCGCTGAAGCAGCTTGGCGATGCGCTCGCGGGCCGCGTCGAAGGCGGTGGCGTACGAGCCGTCGGCGACCACGCCCTGCCGGGACACCCACTCCTCGTCGGGCGCCGGGCGGTGTCCGTCGTCCAGCTGGTCCCAGGAGGCGAGGCAGCCGGAGCCCACGAAGTGGTGGTTGCCGAGCGTCTCGCGCACACCGAGGTCGGTGAGGACGACGGTGGGGATACGGCGGTGCAGCGACTCCAGCGCCGCCGTGGAGCTGATCGTGACCAGCAGGTCGGTGCGGTCGAGGACCTCGCCCATGTTGCCGTAGACCAGCTTGAAGTTGGCCGGCGGTTCGAGCCGCTGCACCAGCTTCTGGTACGGCAGCTCCTCGATGTGCGTGGTGTGTTCGCCCGGCTTGGAGCGCAGCTTCAGCAGCACCTCGCGCTCGGGGTGCTTGCGGGCGTGCTGGATCAGGCGGTTCAGCAGGTACGTACGGTCCCTGCGGTTGTCCGGCACCGAGGGCTGCGCGGCGAAGACGACCGTGTACGGGTCGTGCTCGCCGGCGTAGGGCTCCCCGCCGAGGAACGGCAGCGCCACCTCGGTCACGGCCGAGGAGTCGGCGCCGACGCCGTCGTACACCGCGCGGAAACGCTCCGCGTCCTGGCGGGAGTTGGCGAGGACGAGGTCCGCGCCGTGCCGCAGCAGCAGGCCGTCGGCGAGCTTCTCGTAGACGACGCCGACATAGCCGGTGACGACCACGGGCCGCTCCGACTGCCCCTCCCACACCCGCTTCAGTCCGTGCAGCATGGCCTGGACGCCCCCGCCGACGAGGGAGAGGACCAGGACGTCATACGACTCCTGCGCCATGGTGCGCAGGAACTCGACGGCGGTCACCTCTCGCAGGGAGTCGGCGTGGACGCCGACCTCCTGGAGCTGCCGGGGGGTCGGGGTGGCGCGGCCGCGCAGGAGATATCCGTCCAGGCGGATGTCCGATTTTTCGGTGTTCTCCGGTGCAATGCGGTTCGCGGTGAGCGCACCCCATTTCCACCGGGTATCGGAATCCGCGAGTACGGCAACTCGCCGGGTCTTCGTCGCACTTACTGGCACGTCGAAGACGCTAGGAAGCGATGGAGAGGTTCTGCCCAACCCGAATGCAACAAACGGTTAACAGCACATCGACGAACGGAGAATCGGGGTCCGAAGCCGTTGAAAAAAAGCCTGGTTCACGGCATCGCCACGCGTCGTTCACCTGACATCAAGCTCCGGGTAAAGACGGGTGACGGGCTGCCCCCTAACGTCCTTCACGTGGTCAAGCTCTCCGTCATCGTGCCGTTCTACAACGTGCAGCAATACGCGCCCGACACCTTGAAGAGTCTGCGTGCGAACGCACGTGACGACTTCGAGTTCATCCTCGTCGACGACTGCTCGACCGACGGGACACCGGACCTGCTCGCGCGCGCGGAGCGTGAGCTGCCGGGCGCGGTGGTCGTCAGACACGAGCAGAACGGAGGGCTGGCCACCGCACGGAACACGGGCATCGACAGGGCGCGCGGCGAGTACCTGACGTTCCTGGACGGGGACGACTGGCTAGCGCCCGGCTATTTCCCGCAACTCCTCACCGCGATCGAGGAGTTGGGGTGCGACTTCGTGCGCACCGACCATGTGCAGTGCACGGGGCGGGCGCGCAGCATCCACCGGGTGCCGCACGGCCGGCGCTGGACGGTGATGAACCCGCGGGAGGCGATCCTGCCCGCCGACCGGTCGACGTCCGTGGACTACGCGTACGCGTGGGCGGGCGTCTACCACCGCCGTCTCGTCGACCGCGGCGTGCTGCACTTCACCCACGGGCTGCGTACCGCGGAGGACCGGCCGTGGATCTGGAAACTGCACCGGGAGGCGGAGTCGTTCGCCGCGGTGGGACTGCTGGGCGTCCACTACCGGCGCGGAGTGGCGTCCTCACTCACCCAGATCGGTGACGTCCGGCAGTTGGATTTCATTCGTGCGTTCGATCAGGTAATCGAGGAAACGGCGGCCGATCCCGAGGCCGATAAGCTGCTTCCGAAAGCCGTGCGCACTTATTGCGCCGTCATGGCGCATCATCTCGGCCACATCGAGAGGTTCGAACCGGCCGTGGCTCGAAAACTGCGCTCGATGAGCGCCGCCGCTCTGAAAAGAATGCCGCAGGACGTGCTGGCGGAGGTAATGGACTCGATGGACGCGCAGCGAGCCTCCCGGCTGCGGCGGGTGCGCCGCCGGTCGATGGGCGCCCGGACGGTGGCCGCCTGATGCCGCGCACCACCCAGATCTTCTGCGCCTCGACCCTGTACGGCGCCGCGACCCTGGCCGCCGCCCTGGACGCCGGGCTCTTCGCACCGGCCGACCGGCGGCTGCTGCTGGTCACCAACAACGCGACCAACCCCGAGATCGCCCCGTCCGTCGACACCATGCCGGGCTTCACCCCGATCAGTGAGCGCTTCGACGAGGTGCGGTCCTGGAACGCGACCATCTCCCCCTTCCACCCGAGCGGTTGGTCGCCGCGCGCCGACGACATCCCCATGTGGGAGCGGTACGTACGGCTGCTGTGGGGCCTCGGTGACGACGAGATCCAGCTGGCCGTCGAGTCCGTCCAGACCAACCCGGCCCTCGCGCTGTGCCAGCTGTTCACCGGCGCTCCCGTCGACGTCTACGCCGACGGCCTCACGAGCTACGGCCCCACGCGCGACAAGGTCGATCCGCTGGTCGGCACCCGTATCGGCCGCCTGCTGCACCTCGATCTCGTCCCGGGCCTCACCCCGCTGCTGCTCACCGAGTTCGGCGTGCCGTCCGAGATCGTGCCGTCCGAGGCGTTCTTGAAGGTGGTCGGCGAGCTCGCCGCAGACCAGGGCGACCTGGCTGACAGTTCTGCCTCCGCGGACGACCGCCCCGCCTTGCTGCTCGGCCAGCACCTCTCCGCGCTCGGCATCCTCACCGACGCCGAGGAGACGGACCTGCACCTGCAGATGGTGCGCGGCGCCGTCGCACGGGGCCACCGCGAACTCGTGTTCAAGCCGCACCCCCTCGCGCCGGCCCACTGGTCGGGCCTCCTGGAGGACGAGGCGACGAAACTGGACGCCGAGCTCACCCTCCTGGACCGGCCCGTACTCGCCGAGGTGGCCTTCCAGCGGCTGCGGCCCGCCCTGGTCGTCGGCTGCTTCTCGACCGCACTGCTCACGGCCGCCGGCCTGTACGGCGTCCCGGTCGCGCGGGTCGGCACCGACACCCTGCTGGCCCGGCTCGCGCCCTACCAGAACAGCAACCGCGTACCGCTCACCATCGTCGACGCCCTGCTGCCCGACATCGCCGACGCCTCCGCGGCCGGCGGCTGGGCGATGCCCCCGCGGGAGCGGGTGGACGAACTGGGCGCGCTGCTCAAGGCGGTCGGGTTCGCCATGCAGCCGAAGATCTACCCGGGGCTGCGCGGTGCGGCCGAGGCCTACCTCTCCCAGCACCTCAACCCGCACACCTGGCGCTACTTCAAGCGCAAGCGTCTGACCTCGCTGGCCCTGCCGGGCGCCGTACCGGCCCAGCTCTCCTTCATCCCGCGCAACGCGACCGTACGCCGACTGGCGCGCCGGGCGCGGGCGTTGAAGCGGGTCGCCGGCCGAAAGTAACGGACAAGGGGTGGTCGTTCATCCATGTGACACCTTTGCGCTCCCTGAGCGTCAGCCGTCACTCACCTTTCACCCGTCGGAGGTACGTAGGTTCGGTTGTCCCACGACTCCCACGAGAAGGGCCCCACGATGAGCGCGGCTGACCAGGCCACGGCACCGCACATACGGCTGCCCCTGTCCGACCGGCCGCCCGTCCGGCCCCGGGCGGCCAGCCGACTGCGCGCCCTGGACGGCCTGCGGCTGCTGGCCGCGCTGATGGTGTGCATGTACCACTTCACCGGCAAGAACGGCGAGGTGGCCACCTCCTGGCACCAGTCCCCCGGGGTCATGTTCCCGACTCTGTCGCAGCTGTCCACCTACGGCAGCCTGGGCGTGCAGTTCTTCTTCGTCATCAGCGGCTTCGTGATCTGCATGAGCAGCTGGGGCCGCAGCCTCGGCGACTTCTTCCGCTCCCGGATATCCCGCCTCTACCCGGCGTACTGGGTGGCCATCGTCATGGTCACCGGCGCCGCGGTCCTGCTGCCGGTCGTCGTCCACCCCGTGCGGCCGGACGAGTTCCTGGTGAACCTCACGATGATGCAGCAGCCGCTGGGCGTGCCGCGGGTCCTGGGCGTGTGCTGGACGCTGTGGGTGGAGCTGAAGTTCTACGTGCTCTTCGCGCTGTTCGTCATCTGGAAGGGCGTCACCTACCGCCGCGTGGTCACCTTCTGCATCCTGTGGACGCTGGCCGGCGCCTTCGCCCGGGTCGCCGACAACCCGCTGACCGACGAGCTGGTGATGCGCGACCACGCCCCGTTCTTCATCGGCGGCCTCGCGCTGTACCTGATCCACCGCTTCGGCAGCGACCTGCTGCTGTGGGGGATCGTCGGCATGTCCTTCCTGCTGGGCCAGCGCTACTCGGTCATGGCGCTGTGGCACCCCGGGGCGCAGGGCGAGTTCCACCGCAACCCGTACGTCATCCAGGCCATCGTCTTCTGCGCCTTCGCCGCCGTCGCGGTGGTGGCGCTGGGCTGGACGAGCTGGGCCAACTGGCGCTGGCTGACGGTGGCGGGGGCGCTGACGTACCCCTTCTACCTGATCCACGAACACCTGGGCTGGTTCTTCATCCGGGTCCTGCACCGGGGCCTCGGGCTGGGCTCCTACGCGACGCTCGCCCTGTCGGTGCTGAGTCTGCTGGGGCTGGCCTGGCTGATGCACCGGTTCGTGGAGAAGCCGTTCGGACCGAAGCTGAAGCGGGGACTGCCGGCCGTGCGGTTCTGAAGCCTGAAACGCAGTTGGGGCGCCCCCGTGGCTCGGGGCGCCCCAACTGCCGTTCGACGAACGCGCGTTACTTCCGCGCCGTCGACCGCAGCTGCCGCACGGCCTTGCGCACCGCCGGATGCCTGCGCAGCGCCTCCGCCCGGACCGGGCTGCCACCGGGGAGGCGCAGGCTGGTGAGGCGGCGGCGCTTGAAGTAGTGCTGGTACCGGTTCAGGTTGCCGGTGAGCCAGGCGGCCACCTCGTCGCGCATGGCGTGGTGCTTGCGGGACTGCATGCAGTAGCCGACGCTGCGCACCAGCGGGGCCAGCTCCTCGGCCATCCCGGCGAGTTCGAGCTGCGAGCCGAGCTCGGCGTGCTCCGCGTCGGGCAGGGCCGCGTCGATGATGGTCAGCGGGATGCGGTTGCTGTTCTCGTACGGGGTGATGCGTTCGAGGAGCAGGTCCGTGCCGACCCGGGCGACCGGGATGCCGTAGAAGGCGGCGGCGGTCATCAGCGCGGTCGAGAAGCAGCCGATGACCAGCTTCGGCTTCAGGAAGGCGAAGACGGTCTCGGCGAGGACGGGCTCGTTCAGGACCGTGAGCCTGACGCCGAGTTCGGCGGCGACCGCCTCCAGGGACTCGTTGAAGACGGCGGGCGCGCTCGGGTGCGGCTTGAACAGCACGTCCTGGTGGCCGGCCCGGGCGGCGGCACGCAGGAAGCGGATGTGCAGCTGCTCCTCCTCGTCCTGGGTGATCAGGTCGATGGCCGAGAGGTACTGGCCGAGGAGGACGGCGGTGGGCGGGTTGTCGGCCGGGAGGCGCTCGGCGAGGATGCCGGCGCCGGACTCGCCGATCTGGGCCAGGACGTCGACGATCGCCTCGTTCGGGACGGCCTCGGGCTCGACGCCGTACTCGGCGAGCAGCATGGGGCGCAGGCCCGGCACCAGGTCGAGATGGAGGACGCGGGCGATCCGGCTGCTCATGCCGTGCGGGATGCGGTTGCGGGTGGGGCCGTAGCTCATCAGGCCGTCCGCGTACACATGGATCGGGCTGTCCGCGAAGATGTCCGCGACCGCGCGCGAGGGGTTGGCCTGGATGGACTCGCAGGCGATCTCGACGGGCTCGTCGCCCAGGTTCCAGGCGAGGCGTACGGCCTTCTCCCACAGCAGGGTGTCCTGGCCGCGCGGGGACCAGCCGGCCGGGTGGTGCGGGGAGATGAACTCGTTCCAGGAGCGCACCTCGTCGAACTCGGGGCGCAGCTTCTCGAAGCCGGCCATCCTGTCCAGCGGGGTGCCGACCTCGGGGACGGCGGCGGTGTTGCTCACGACGAGGATGCGGCGGACGCCCTCACGCGGGCCGAACTGGCCGGCCCGGATGGCGGCGGTGACGGTCGCGGCCGCGTACTGCGTGGCCGAGAAGAAGATCTGGATCATGCCGCCACTCCCTTCATGCCACCCCGTATCCGACGCAGCATGTACACGCGTTCCTCGCCCATCCCGACGAGGGCCTCTTCCAACTCCTCCTCCGACATCCTGCCCAGTGCCTCGGCCGCCATCTGCTTCAGCCTGGCCGCGATGCTGCGCTCGAACCGGCCCCGGCTCAGCAGCTGGTGGGCGATGACGACGCAGTAGTTGCGCAGCGCCTTCTTGCGCAGCCTGTCCACCTCGGGGTCCTCGGCGAGCTCGGCGAGGACGAGGTCGAAGGAGCGGAAGAAGTCCAGCTGGCGCACGTCGCCGATCTGGGTCAGCGAACTGGCCACGCCTCGGCGGTAGAAGACACCGCGCAGGCTGGCGACGGCGTACGACTCGGCCCTGCGGTGCAGGTCCCAGATCCAGGGGCGGTCCTCGGCGGTCTTCAGTCCGTCGTGGAAGCGCAGCATGCCCTTGTCGAGGAGGCGGCGGTGGTAGACGCCGGCCCAGGCGTACGGGTAGTCGACCATGGTGGTGTCGTCGACGGGGAGGATCGAGGTGCGCGGGTCGAGCGGGGTGTGCCGCCGCCCCTCGGGCGCCCGGTGGACGGTCCGCTCGATGCCAGTGACCTGCACATGGTCGGTCCGCACGAAGTCGACGTCGAACCGCTCGATGGCGTCGACGAGATCCGCGAGATAGCCGGGCGCCAGCCAGTCGTCGCCGTCGAGGAAGGTGAGGTAGCGGCCTTCCGAGGCGTCGATTCCGGTGTTGCGCGCGGTGGCCAGTCCGCCGTTCTGCTCGTGCCGTATCACCCGGCTGTTCTTGAGTCTCTTCGTCAGCGTCAGCAGCGCTTCGTACGTCTTGTCCTTGGTGGACCGGTCCTCGACGAAGAGGAACTCGAAGTCGTCCCGTGCGTTGTTGACCAGACTGGTCACGGTCTCGGGTACGTACGACTCGATGTTGTAGCAGGGGACGATCACGGACAGGGTGGGTTGGTTGGCCACGTGTGCACACCTGGATTCTCAGCGGGAAATCTCCGTGATCCTAGGAACCGACGGGCTGCCTGAACGCGACACCTCGCCGACCTCCAAGTGAACTCGGCATGACATCACCATGCCGCGGGCCCGCGCGCACCCCGGCAACCACGCCGGGCTTCGTACGGCATCCATCATTCCGCTACACGATCACCTGCGCGTGTCCATCCTCCGCTGATGAGGTGTGGCCCGAACCGGCGCAGGTGCGCCAGTTCGAAGGATTTGTGTTCGACCAACTCTGCGAAGGAGTAAGGGAATGCGTATCCGCAACAGAATGGCCAGACTGGCCGCCTGCGCGGCCGCGGCGACGGGACTCACGGTGGCGGCCGCGGGTTCCGCCTCGGCGGTGACGACCACCGTCCAGGTCTGGGGCGTCTCGGGGACCTACCTGGGCAGCGGCTACTTCCACGGCGGCGGCTCGGGCGCGATCGAGGTGTACGACGCCTTCTGCGACGGCGACAACGGCATCATCGCCGCCGCCTACGTGTGGCGGAACAGCTCCTGGACGACCAGCGGACTGGTGAGCGTCCGGGGCTGCGGTTCGACCAACTACAACGGCCTCGCCGACAACAGCCCCCGTCCGGCATACGGCGAGCAGGTGAAGTTCACCGTGTGCAAGCTGACGCCCGACGGCGTCTGGAAGGACTGCATCAACACCTACGTCGAGAACTACTGATCGCCTACCCGGCCCGGTACCGCGCCTCGATCCCGGCGATCACCAGGGCCAGGCCTTCCTCGAAGTGCCGTTCGTAGTCAGCGAAGATCTCCGCGCCCGCCTGAGCCGACAAGGGGAAGTCGGCCATCAGGCGGGCGCGTTGCTCCAGGTCGTAGCCCTCGCGGCGCTCACCCGGGAGCGGCTCGACGCCCTGTTCCTCCGTGACGAACCCGAGGGTGTAGAAGTACGTCGCCGAGGTCGCGCGGACCGCCTGGGCGAGGGTGAAGCCGGCGGTCGTGAACAGGCGCAGGTTGTCCTCCATCTGTTCGGCGTGCTCGACGCCGGTGAAGCGTGAGCCGCTGAAGACCTTCGCGCCGTCGCGATAGCCGAGCAGCGCTGCGCGCAGTCCGCGGTTGGACTTGAGCAGCCGTTCCTGCCAGGTGTCGGCGGGGTCGAGGGACGTCCCGGCGACCATCCGCCGGTACATCTCGGTCGCCATCTCGTCGAGCAGCGCCTGTTTGTCCTTGAAGTGCCAGTACAGGGCCGGCGCCTTGACGTCCAGCTCCTTGGCGATGGCGCGCAGGGTCAGACCGTCCAGACCGACCTCGTTCAGCAGCTTGAGGGCGGTGTCCGCGACGCGTGTGCGGTCGAGGGGCGTTCGGCGTTCCGTATTCACGCTTGACAGCTTAACGACGTTAAGGCCACCCTTGCACTCCGGCGAACTTAACAGCGTTAAGGAGCGTGGATCATGACGGTACGGACCGACCTACTGATCGTGGGTGCGGGGCCGACCGGCCTCACCCTCGGCATCGACCTCGCGCGGCGCGGGGTGGACGCGCTGGTCGTGGAGCGGGCCGACGGGCTGTTCCCGGGCTCGCGCGGCAAGGGCATCCAGCCGCGCACGATGGAGGTTTTCGACGACCTGGGCGTGCTCGACGCGATCCGCGCCGCGGGCGGCAGCTATCCGGTCGGGATGATCTGGCAGGACGGGAAGCGGGTCGGCGAGCACCGGATGTTCGACCCGGCGGAGGTGACGGAGGACTCGCCGCACGCCGAGCCGTGGATGGTGCCGCAGTGGCGGACGCAGGAGATCCTGTTCGGCCGGCTGGAGGAGCTGGGCGGCCAGGTCGCCTTCGGCCGGGAGGTCGTGGGGCTCACGCAGGACGAGGACGGCGTGACGGTCCGCTTCCCGGCCGGCGAGAGCGTCCGCGCGCGCTACGTCGTCGCCGCCGACGGTGGCCGTTCGGCCGTACGGCGGGCTGTGGGCATCGGCATGACAGGGGAGACGGTCGATCCGAGCCCGATGCTGGTGGCGGACGTCAGGATCGCGGGACTGGACCGCGACAACTGGCACATCTTCCCGCCTCACGGGGAAGGCGACGGCTTCCTGGCCGTCTGCCCGCTCGCCGGGACGGAGGACTTCCAGGTCGTGGCCCGGTTCCCGGAGGGGGCATCGGTGGACGTATCGCTGGAGGGCATCCGCAAGGTCGTCGCCGCCCGGTCTCACCTCGCCCCCGACGACGTGACCGAGGTGCGCTGGGCCTCGGGCTTCCGGCCGCGGGCGGCGCTGGCGGACCGGTTCCGGGACGGGCGGGTCTTCCTCGCGGGGGACGCCGCGCACGTCCACTCACCGGCGGGCGGGCAGGGGCTCAACACCAGCGTGCAGGACGCCTACAACCTGGGGTGGAAGCTGGGGGCGGTGCTGCGGGACGGGGCGGCCGCCGGGCTGTTGGACACGTACGAGGAGGAGCGGCGGCACGTCGCGGCGGACATGCTGGGGTTGTCGACGAGCGTGCATCGCGGGGAGGTGCGGCGCGGGGAGGCAACGTGTCAACTCGGGCTCGGGTACCGGGAGTCGTCGCTCACGAAGGAGACACGGGCGACGCCGGGTGCGGTGCGGGCGGGCGACCGCGCTCCCGACGGCAACCTGGACGGCGTACGGCTCTTCGACGCGTTCCGGGGGCCGCACTGGACGGTGGTCGCGGTGGGAGTGGAGGCGCCGGTGGTGCCGGAGGCGGTTCGGGTGGTCCGGGGGCGGGCGCTGGAGTCGTACGGCTGCGGGGTGTTCCTCGTGCGGCCGGACGGGTATGTGGGGTGGGCCGGGGACCAGACAGCCGGGGGCTTGGGCTATCTGGGCCGGTTCGGGGGTCGCTAGTCGCCGTCAAGGAGAGTGTCGACGGAGAGGTCGAGGGCGACGCCGACGGATTCGGGGACGGGGACGGTTTGGCCTCGCTTGTAGCGGACGGGGTCGGGGTACTTGCCGTCGGCCGGGTCCGTGTAGAGCAGAACCTCGTCGTGTTTGCGGTCCGCGATGAGGTAGGCGGGGATGCCGGCCCGGGCGTAGGCGTCGACCTTGAGGCCTAGGTCGTCGGACCAATTACAGGCGGTCACTTCCAGCACCAACCGGAAAGCCGGGGGCCCATAGCAGTTGTGCTGGATGTGCGCATTCAGGAAATCCGCTTCGACGACCGAAAGGCCAGGCACCGCGAAGTCGTCGGGACCCGTCGGCAACCACAAGCCGATTCCCAGCACGCACTTGAGCCCGCGCCCCTCTCCAGCATCGTGAAACGCCGAGCAAAGCTTGGTCAGAGTTTCCTGATGCGGACCATCCGCCCACGGCGTCGCGGTGAGCCTCTCGAAGAGGACCTCACCGCGATACCCCTCCAGCTGCCGAGTGAGCCACGTTTCGGCTTCGAGTACCGTCGTCCGCCGCGCACGCACCGCCACAGCAACTCCCCTCCGGATACGTGAACTTACCTACGGTATCCGGACTTGGTCATTCAGAACGCATCCGACGGCACGTAAGTCCCCCAAACCCCCCGCAACGCGTCGCACACCTCCCCCACGGTCGCCCGCGCCCGCAGCGCCTCCTTCATCGGGTACAGCACGTTGTCCTCCCCCGCCGCCGCCTTCCGCAGGGCGTCGAGGGCCGAGTCCACCGCCCCCTGGTCCCGCTCCGCCCGCAGCTTCGCGAGCCGTTCGGCCTGCTGGGCCTCGATGGCGGGGTCGACGCGCAGCGGCTCGTACGGCTCCTCCTCGTTCAACTGGAAGCGGTTGACACCGACCACGACCCGCTCGCCGGAGTCCGTCTCCTGGGCGATCCGGTACGCGCTGCGCTCGATCTCGCCCTTCTGGAAGCCGTGCTCGATGGCCGCGACCACGCCACCGAGGTCCTCGACCTTCCGCATGAGCTCCAGCGCCGCCGCCTCCACGTCATCCGTCATCTTCTCGATGACGTACGAGCCCGCGAACGGGTCGACCGTCGCCGTCACGTCCGTCTCGTACGCCAGCACCTGCTGCGTGCGCAACGCCAGCCGCGCGCTCTTGTCCGTCGGCAGCGCGATCGCCTCGTCGAAGGAGTTGGTGTGCAGGGACTGCGTGCCGCCCAACACCGCCGCCAGTCCCTGCACCGCGACCCGCACCAGGTTCACCTCCGGCTGCTGGGCCGTCAGCTGCACCCCCGCCGTCTGCGTGTGGAAGCGCAGCATCAGGGACTTGGGGTTCTTCGCGCCGAACTCCTCCCGCATCACGCGGGCCCAGATCCTGCGTGCGGCACGGAACTTGGCGACCTCCTCCAGGATCGTCGTACGGGCGACGAAGAAGAACGAGAGGCGGGGCGCGAAGTCGTCGACGTCCATGCCCGCCGCCACCGCCGTACGCACGTACTCGATGCCGTCCGCCAGCGTGAACGCGATCTCCTGCGCGGGTGACGCGCCCGCCTCGGCCATGTGGTAGCCGGAGATCGAGATCGTGTTCCACTTCGGGATCTCGGCCTTGCAGTACTTGAAGATGTCGGCGATCAGCCGCAGGGAGGGCTTGGGCGGGAAGATGTACGTCCCGCGCGCGATGTACTCCTTCAGCACGTCGTTCTGGATCGTGCCCGTCAGCCGGTCCGCCGGGACCCCCTGCTCCTCCGCCACCAGTTGGTACAGGAGCAGCAGCAGCGCGGCCGGCGCGTTGATCGTCATCGACGTCGACACCTGGTCCAGCGGGATCCCCCCGAACAGCACCCGCATGTCGTCGATCGAGTCGATCGCCACGCCCACCTTGCCGACCTCACCGTGCGCGATCGGTGCGTCGGAGTCGTGGCCCATCTGGGTCGGCAGATCGAAGGCGACCGACAGACCCATCGTGCCGTGCGCGATCAGGTCGCGGTAGCGGGCGTTGGACTCCGTCGCCGTACCGAAGCCCGCGTACTGGCGCATCGTCCACGGACGGCCCGTGTACATCGACGGATACACACCGCGCGTGAAGGGATACTCGCCGGGCGCGCCCAGCTTCTCGGCCGGGTCCCAGTCGTTCAGCGCGTCCGGCCCGTAGACCGGCTCGATGGGCAGTCCGGACTCCGACTCACGCGCCATGGTGTGCCTCCGCGTCGTGCCGCTTGTTACCCGCCAGTACGGGCGGCTTCGCCACGGACTGTAGCCGTGGGCGTCCGCCTTGTCTCCCACCATGCTCCCTGGTTCGCGACCGGGCACGTGCGGGGAAACATCTCTGGGGGGACATCTGGTGATCACATCGGGGCGGCCGGAACCGTCCGGCCGCGATGAGACGACGGGGGTCGGGATGCGTACCAGAGGCATGGGGTGGATACGCGTCAGGGGCATGGGGAGCCTCCGCGGCAAGGGCAGGCGTACGTCGACGGCCGTGCTCGCCTCGGGAGCCGTGCTCACGGTGCTGTGCGGGTGCACCGTGCAGGCCTCCGGCGAGGAGCACCGCTCGCCGGTGCGCATCGAGCTCCCGAGCGGCACGCCGTCCCCGAAGTCCGCACCGCCCGACGACAAGCCGAGCGCCGAGCCCACGCCTCCGGCGCCCGCCGTGCTGTGGTCCCGGGGCGACGAGGGCCGTGACGTACGCGAGCTCCAGGCCCGGCTGCGGCAGATCGCCTGGCTCTTCGACGGACCGACCGGCACCTACGACGATCTGACCGAACAGGCGGTCAGGGGCTTCCAGGGCAAGCGCGGGCTGCCGAAGACGGGGAAGACCGACGAGGTCACCTGGCAGCGGCTGCTGAAGATGACGCGCGAGCCCGGCAAGTGGGACCTGTATCTGATGGGCGGGCAGCCCGCCGACGCGCCGGACACGCGGTGCATGACCGGCCGGGTGCTGTGCATCAGCAAGTCGAGCCGGACGCTGCGCTGGATGATCGACGGTCGGACGGTGCTGACGGTGCCGGTGCGGTTCGGGTCGCAGTACACACCGACGCGGGAAGGTGTGTTCAGCGTCTACTGGAAGTCCCGGCACCATGTGTCGACGCTCTATGACTCGCCGATGCCTTACGCGATGTTCTTCAGCGGCGGGCAGGCGGTGCACTACTCGTCCGACTTCGCGGCCACGGGTTACGCCGGTGCCTCGCACGGCTGCGTCAACGTACGGGACGAGCGGGCGATCGCGGAGATGTTCGACCAGGTGAGGAACGGCGACAAGGTCGTCGTCCACTGGTGAGGCGCGGGGCGCGGAGGAAGTGGGGCGCGGGCGGGACCGGGGGAACGTGTCCCGCCCGCGCCGATGCACGAGCCGCAGGTACGGGGGGAACCCCGGCTCTGTGCGAGGGCCGATGACCAGTCGGCTCACTCAGTTCAGCGCCGCAGCGGCCGAAAGTGTCACCCTCGTCGGGAAGAATTTTCCAAGAATCACAAAACCGCAGGTCAACGGCTTGTGGCGGGAGTGACTGCGACTGACTCCGCAGTAGGCAGCGGGGTTCGGGCCGACAGGAGGCCGGTCACGGCGGACGGGGTCTTTGCGGCGACGGCGGGCTGGCGGCCGCTGCGGCCGCGGGCGCCGAGCACGTCGGCCGCGTGGTCCGCGTCAGCGCTTCTGCCCTTGCCCCGATCCTGGTACCGGCCTCGGGGGTCGTCGTCGCCCTTGTCCGTGTCTTTGCCCTTGCCCTTGTCCTTGTTCTCTTCCTGGCCGCCGTCGCCCTTGCCCTCGTCCCGCGGCGAGCCGGTGCTCTCGCCGACGCCGGTCAGGACGCTCTGGCAGTACTTCCGCACGGTGACGGAACCGCCGGCCGCGCTCTCCAGGGCGCGACGACGGTCGGCGGACAGCTGCTTGCCGTCACGCAGGTCGCGGCAGGAGGAGGTGACGTCGCGCCACCAGCCGCCGGAGTGCTCGTCGCGGTCCGGGGCGTCGGTCTCACGGCCCGGGGCCGTGCTGCCGGGCGCCGCGCCCTGGGTGTTCCCGGAGCCGGTGGGGCCCTTCGAGCCGCCGTCGGGCGTGGGCTCGCCCTGCGCGCCGTTCTCCGGCGAGGGCGAGACGAGGGTGCGTTCCGGCAGCGACGCCGAGACCGAGGCGGCCGGGCGGGCCGGCTCGTCGCGGTCGAACGGCGTCGGCAGGACTCCGGTTCCGGCCGCGACGGCGACCCCGCCGACCATGCCGACGGCCAGCGCGGCGGCGAGACCGAGCCGTACGGGACGGGCCCAGCGGGGGCGACGGGCGGCACGGGCGGGGGCGCCGATGCGGACGAGCCCGACGTCGGAGCCCTCAACGGCGTGCGGACCGGAGCCGTGGCCGGTGGTCCCGGGAGCGTCGGCCCGCCCGGCGCGCGCCGCGCGGAACGCCGCCAACGCGGCGGCCTCTCCGGGGAGTTCCGCGCTGCTCAGCGGGGGTTCGGCGGTCAGGGACTCAAGGGTCTTGGCGAGCCGTTCGGCCTGGTCGCGGTCGGCGGCGTCGACAGCTTCGAGTGACTCTCCGCGCAGCAAACGCTCCGCCGTTTCGCGGTCCAGCCACCTGTACTGCTCGTCGGCCATCACACATCCTTCTGCGTCCGCGTGACGCTTTGCGTCACACTCGCAGACGTCACCGCACGGTCGCGGGTTCCTCGCTGGGGAGGCAGGGCGTCGAGCACCCCGGCCGATTCCGGATCGTCGCCGAGCAGCTCGGCGAGCCGCTTCAGACCACGGTGCGCGGCGGTCCGTACGGCGCCCGGACGCTTGCCGAGCGTCTCCGCGGCGGTCTTGGCGTCGAGCCCCACGACCACGCGCAGGACGACGGCCTCCGCCTGGTCCTGCGGCAGACGCGCGATGAGGGAGAGGGTGCCGTCGGTGGCCAGGGCCTCGATGGCCTCGCCCGCGGTGTCGGACTCCGCGGCCTTCCCGGTCAGCTCCGTCTCGTCACCGCCGATCGCGGGGCGGCGGCCGCGCATGCGTATGTGGTCCAGGGCGCGGTTGCGGGCTATTCGGGCGGCCCAGCCGCGGAAGCGGTCCGCGTCCCCGCTGAACCGCTCCAGGTCACGCGCTATCTGCAGCCACGCCTCCGAGGCGACGTCCTCGGCGTCGGGGTCGCCGACCAGCGTCCGTACGTACCCGAGCAGCCGCGGGTGCACGGAGCGGTACACAGTCCGGAACGCGGTCTCGTCCCCGTCCTGTGCCGCAAGCACCGCGGCAGTCAGCTCCGCGTCGTCCCCCAGCACTAGGTACCTCAATTGATGGTTGCGGCTTCAAGACCGCAGGTCGTTGCGGTGGTCATACACCCTCCGCGTCCGGCGCGAAAGGCACGTTACGGCCTGAAAGAGCCGCTCGTCCATGTCCGTACAACATGCAACTACCCAGGACACCGCGATGTCGTCGTCCGGGTGTGACAGAAAACGCAGTCATGGCGCTGTAGAGAGTACGGGCCGCCGCGCGGCCCGTGCCGCGCGACGGCCGGGGCCTCTCCTGTGGGGGGTGGCGGCCCCGGTCGTCTCGCGCATGGCCCTCTCCGACCCCGGCAGCCGACGGCGGAACCCCTCGCCCGTGCCGTGTCCGGGCCTCGCCGGAACGGTGGTCAGCGGCCGGGGACGGCCCGGTCGCCCGAGGTCGCCACCGGCGTCACCGGCCAGGAGGCCGCAGGGAGCGCGGGAGAGACGGCTTCGTCGGCCGCAACGGTCGCTCCCTGACCGACACCTTCCCCTACGTCGTACCGGTCGCCTGACCGACGACCGCCCCGGTTGTCCGTCGCCGTTCCTCGCCGCGTGGCACAACGCAGCCGTCCGGAGTCGGTCAGGCACTATGCGGCGGCCACGGCCGTCGCCGAGGGCGTCAGTCCTGCTTCTCGGGCTTCTCCGCCTTCGCGGCGCCCTTGCCGGGGGTGCTCTGGCCGCTCGGAACCGGCTTGCTCGGGCCCGGCTGGCTCAGGCCCGGCTGGCTCGGGCCCGGCTCGCTCGGGCCCTGGCCGTTGTCGGTGGCACCGGCGCCGTCGGCCCTCTTGGTCGGCTCGTTCTTCGCCGCCGCCGCCAGCTGCTCGGCGCAGTATGCGGCCACCTTGTCCTCGCCGCCCGCTGCCGTGACGAGCCGCTGCCAGGCCGTCGACTCCAGGGCCTTGCCGTGCCCCTCGACCTCCACGTAGGCACGGCACTTGGCCTCGGTGTCCTGGGCGGTGGCCGGATGGCCGGGCTTCGCGGAGGCGGCGCCGGGCGCGGCGGAGGACGGCTCGCCGGCCGGCAGACCGGGGGCGCTGTTCGAGGGGGTGGGCCTGCCCTTGTCTCCCGCGGGGGCGTCCGAGGAACCGGACGTACCGATCGCGGCGAACGCCACACCGCCCAGCGCGAGGCTCGCGAGGAACAGGGACAGCGTGGTCTTCACCGAGCGCGCGAAACGCCGTTGCCCACGGGGCCGCCAGTCGTCCCGGCGCCGGGTGCGCGCCGCCCGGTGGGTCCCCGCGTCCCGGGCCGCCCGGAACGCGGCCACGGCCCGCTGCTCGCCCTCGTCGTCCACGCGGTGTCCGCGCAGTACGGCGGCGGAGAGCAGCGCCTCCAACGCGGCGTCGTCGAGCATCACGGTCGGGCCGGACGCGCGACCGGACGCATGCCCGGAAGCCATGCCGTCAGGGTGCACACGCCGACGGCCGGTGGACCCACCGCCGCTCTGCCGTTCACCCATGTCCATGTCCCGTTCCTGTCCGACCTGTCCGACCTGATCCGTATGCGGCCTGCGTGACGCGCGTCGCGTACGTGATGCACATGACGTACCCGATCTACGCCGCCTCTGTGACAGCTGTGCCCCACGAGCTCGTAGAGCCTGTACGTCTCCCACGCCCCGTACGACTCACCGCCCACACCACTTCGCCTCATCGAGGCGCCGATGTTCCGCCCTGGCCGCCGCCGTCACGCGCACTGTTCATTTCGATTCCCCCAGCGTCCGGGGGCCGTCATCCGTCACACCTTCGACGCCCAGCTGCTTGGCCAGGCGCTTCAGCCCCCGGTACGCGGCCGTGCGGACCGCGCCCGGGCGCTTGCCGAGAACGCGTGCCGCGGCCGGGGCGTCGAGGCCGACGACCACCCGCAGCAGCACGGCCTCGGCCTGGTCCCGCGGCAGCCCGCGGACCAGTTCCAGGGCGCGCTCCGTGGAGATCGACTCCAGCGCCTGGTCGTACGTGCTGTGCGCACCGGGCAGTTCCAGTACGTCCTGTTCCAGCGCCGACGACCGGGGCCGTACCTTCAGCCGGCGCAGATGGTCCAGGGCCCGGTGCCGGGCGATGGTCGCGCTCCAGCCCCGGAACCCGGCGCCGTCGCCCTTGAACCGCCCGAGGTCCCGGGCGATCTCCAGCCAGGCGTCGGACGCCACGTCCTCGGCGTCGTCCCCGACCAGCCCACGCAGGTATCCGAGCAGCCCTGGCTGCACCAGCCGGTACACGACCGCGAAGGCGGCCTCGTCACCTTCCTGAGCCCGCGCGACGGCCGCGCCCAACTCCCCGTCGTACGCGTGCACGCGGCGGGGTTCCCCTCCTTGGCGCAAGAACTGTCCTCGTCCGTACCGGTTCGCGGCGAATCCGCACCTCGCGGTACGGCCACCTTGCCCACGTCCCTCCACGGTGATCAGCGCCCCGCCTCACAGAAGTGTCACAGGGCGCGTCCGACGCGGCCCGGATACAACCCTCGCGGCCCATCGGGAGTCAGAGACGCCATCAGGGAGGCGACGGCCTTCGCACAGTTGTGCCACGGAAATGGCATACGATGCGCCCGCCCCCCATAAAGATCAAATAAGAGGATGTACACGCCATGTCGACCCTTAGGTCCTCTCGCCCCCTTCGCGGCATAGCTGCCGCCGTCGCCCTGCTCGCGATCGGCGCGGCGGGGTGTTCGGACGTATCGGACGCCGTCGACAGCGCCAAGGACGGCGCGAAGAAGGTGGCCCGCCAGCGCTCGGTGTTCTCGCTGGAGACCGGGGACTGCTACAACCCCAACACCAAGGGCGAGGGCACCGAGATCCTCGTCGAGATCGTGCCCTGCACCGAGGCGCACACGGGTCAGGCCGTCGGCGATTTCAAGATCGACGAGGTGTCCTCCTACCCCGGCGACGAGGCGATCTCGGCCATCGCCGACAAGCGGTGCCCGGTCGAGGCGGGGAAGTTCGCCCCGGACACCTGGGCGCTCCCCAAGGGGGTCGCCCTCTTCTACTACACCCCGACCAAGGAGAGCTGGGCGACGGGTGACCGCGCCGTGAGCTGCAGCTACACCAAGGAATCGGGCAAGTTCACCGGCTCGTTGGACGCCGAGGCGAAGTCCTTCAAGTCCGAGCAGAGCACGTATCTGAAGGGTTCGAACGCCGTCTACGACGCCCTGTGGACCAACCAGTCCGAGAAGGACGTCGAGGACGACCTGGCCGCCTACAAGGCGCAGGCCAAGGCCGTCGCGACCGCCCTCGACGCACACCTCGAGGGCCTGAAGGGCATCGAGGGCACGGAGGTCGGCAAGCTGCGCGCGCAGCTGACGAAGACGGCCGGGCACTGGAAGGCGGCCGCGAACGCCGCCGACACCGACGCCTTCTACATCGCCTACGACCCGGCCTTCACCGGCATCGACCCGAACAAGACGGTCGCCGCCCGCAAGGAGCTGGGCCTGGCCACCACCGTCCCGGCCGACGAGGCCGAGGTCTGGGCGGCCTGACCCCCGAACCCGCGGGGCCGCGTCCGCCGAGGACCCGGCCCCGCTGCCGGGTTGTCGGCTCGGGGGGCCTGTGTCAGTGAGTGACAGTTCCGATCGTATGTGCGCTGTTTGTAGTTGCCACCTGTGTGACAGGTGATGCGACCGTGACCATTTCCTAGGGGTGGGGCAGTTGAGTCCTCGCAGGACCCATGCGTACAAACCGCTGAGTCTGAAGAGACGCGCGTGGCTGACGGTGGGAGCCGTCGTGCTGAGCGGCGCCGGCGTCGTGACGTACGCGATGGCGGATCCGTCCGCGCCGGCCGACGCCAAGCGCGACAGCCGCAAGCCGTCGATCCACACGCTCAAGCTCAAGGACCGCGGCTCGGGCCGCCGGGGTCTGGCCAAGCAGGGCACCGACCGCTTCAGCGCGGTCGTGCTGACCTGGAACGACCCCGAGGCGGAGGCCAAGGGCACGCCCGAGGTGCGCACCCGGGACCGGGAGAGCGGCAAGTGGTCGGGCTGGCAGAAGGTCACGCTCGAGCCGAGCCAGGCGGACGGCGCCGAGGGCGCGCGGGCCGCCCTGCGCGGCGGTACGGAGTCGGTGTGGACCGGTGACTCCGACGGTGTCGAGGTGCGCCTCGTGAACGCGGACGGCACCGAGGCGAGCGGCCAGCCGAGCGGCATGGACGTCAAGCTGCTCGACCCCGGCACGGACCCGAAGGGCACGATGCGGCCGGCCGCCTTCGCGGCGGAGGAGACCACGACGCCGGCGACGGAGCCCCCGGCGCCGACGGACCCCGCCGAAACGGTCACGCCGACCGACTCGGCCACGCCCACCGGCACCCCGGACCCCACGAACGCCCCCACGCCCACGGACTCCCCGACGGTCACCGGGACCCCCACCGGGTCCACGTCCCCGACCGCCTCCCCCACCCCGACCTCCACCGTCCCGGCGCCCCGGCCGTCGACGGTCGTCAAGCCGCCGGTCATCACGCAGGCCGAGTGGGGCGCGTCGACGGACTACGACGGCACGCCGGAGTACGGCACCGAGATCAAGGCCGCCGTCATCCACCACACCGGCGTCGACAGCGACAACGGCCTGTCCTGCGCCGAGTCCGCGGCCCGGCTGCGCACCATCCAGCAGGCGCACATCAGCCAGGGCTGGTTCGACATCGGCTACAACTTCGTCGTCGACAAGTGCGGCCAGATATTCGAGGGCCGCAGCGGCGGCATGGACCTGCCGGTGATCGGCGCGCACGACGCCGGGTTCAACACCAACACGGTCGGCATCTCCTACATCGGCAACTTCGAGTCGGCCAAGCCGAGCCGCGCCGGTATGGACGCGATCTCGCGTGTCGTCGCGTGGAAGTTCGGCATGTACGGCATCGACCCGACCGGGAAGGTCACGCTGACGTCCGGCGTGGAGCAGGGCTACAGCGGCAACAAGATCCCGAAGGGCACGTCGGTCACGCTGCCGCGGGTCTTCGGCCACCGGGACACCAACTCCACGGCCTGCCCCGGCGCCAACCTCTACCCCAAGCTCAGCCGTATCGCCCAGGTCGCCAAGACCCCGGGCATCTCGCATGCCCTGGCGACCTCGGACTTCAACCGTGACGGCATCACCGACCTGGTCACCGGCACGCCCCGTGCGCTGAGCAACGGCGGCACCCTCACCGTCGTCCCGGGCGGCGTCGACGGCCCGGTCACCGCCTCCAAGCGGACGATCACGCAGAACAGCACCGGCGTTCCCGGCGGCCACGAGTCCGGCGACAACTTCGGCGCCTCGACGGCGTGGGGCGATGTCAACGGCGACGGCTACGCCGACCTCGCGATCGGCGCGCCCGGCGAGGACGACACCAGCGGCCACGCGGACCGCGGTTCGGTCACGGTGCTGTACGGCCCCGGACTCAACTCCGGCTTCTCGTACACCACCTCGGGCAGCGTCACGGCCACCGGCGCCAAGCTCGGCTCCACGGTCACCGTCGGCGACTTCAACGGCGACGGCAAGGCCGATGTGTTCGCGGCCGGCACCGGCAAGGGCGGCAACTGGAACGCGAGGCTGACCGGCGGCGCCACGGCGACCGGCACGCTGACCTCCGCCACGGGCGCCGTCGCCTACCTGGACGCCGCGACCGGCGACTTCAACCGGGACGGCTACGCGGACGTCGCCCTCAACTACCGCGACACCGGCGGCATCGGCCGCGTGGTCCGCTTCGCGGGCTCGGCGACCGGCCTCACCAAGGTCGGCGTGATCTCCGTCAAGGGCGGCCGCTCCATCGCCGCGGGCGACGTCAACGGCAACGGCTACGACGACATCGTCATCGGCCAGCCGGTGGCGTCCGAGTCGGGCGGCAAGTCCGGCGGCCAGATCACCATGGTCCCCGGCACGTCCACCGGCTTCACCACCACCGGCATGACGACGATCCACCAGGACACCACGAACGTCCCCGGCGGCAACGAGTCGGGCGACAACTTCGGCGCCTCGGTCTCGGTCGGCGACTACAACGCCGACGGCTACGCGGACGCCCTCGCCGGCGCCCCCGGCGAGGACTTCCCCCGCAGCGGTGTGAACCAGTCCAACGCGGGCGACGCGATCCTGGTCAAGGGCACGGCCTCCGGCCTGACCGGCACCGGCTCGGTCGCGATCTCCCAGGACACGTCCGGCGTCCCCGGCGCCGCGGAGAGCGGCGACCTCTTCGGCTCGTCGGTGTCCCTGACGGACCTGTCGGGCTACGGCCGCGCGGACCTGACGTTCGGCGCCGAGGGCGAGGACGGCACGGACGGCATCCTGCTGTACCTGCCGAGCAACAGCACGGGCCTCGGCTACTCCCAGGCGGTCATCTACAGCAAGACCACCCTGGGCACCCCGACGGACGCCCACCTGGGCCAGACGCTGACGCCGTAACCCGGCGAGAGCCTCGTCAACCGTCGAGGACCACCTGACCCGGCCGGGACCCCGCCCATTCACGGGGTCCCGGCCGAGTCATGTCACAGGGTTACCGCCGCGACTCCCCACGCGTCGCGTCCCGGCACAGCAGGCGCAGCGACCCGTCGCCCGCGAAACACCGGCGCGCCTCGTCGATCGGGTCCCACAGCCGTCCGTCGGGCGTGCGGATCCAGAAGTCGCCGCCCGACGTCCACCACTCGGCGCCGGTCTGACGGGCGATCACCTCACCGGCGTACGCGCCGAGACCGCGCAGCACGTTCTCCGCGGCGGCGTACGGCGTCCGTTCACCGCGCAGCCCTTCGATCATCCGGTCGACCCGCCACAGGCTCTGCGCCGAGTAGTCGAGCCGCAGCCGCGCCCCCTCGCGCATCGTCGCCACCGCGTCCGCCGCCCACCGCACGGGCTTCGTCGCGGCTGGGGGCCTGGTCTCCTGCTGAGTCGTCACATTCTGGAGAGCGTGCCCGAACAGGGTTTCGTCACCCGGATCCGAGGACTGCCCCGGACCGGTGCAGGACCACCGCACCTCCGCCCCAGCACGGACACAGGACTCCCCCAGGAACCAGGTTTACGCGGCAATCCGTGTTGACGCGCGAGTGACGCTTCGCCGCCCCCGTGCGCTCCAGTCACTGATGAGCATGTACTTCCATCTCCGCGCGGTACCGCCCTCGGCGCTGCGCAACAGCGCGACCTGGTTCCAGCGCCTGTTCGAGGACGACTGGGACACCGTGCGGGACCGGATCGGCCGGCATCGCGAGGAGGTGCTCGACAAGCAGTACGGCGAGGTCGAGCTCCTCTACAGCGGTGTCCCCCCGAATCACGCGCCGGAAGGCCCTCGCACCCATGTGGTGCTCGGCGGCCGCCCGGTGTTCCACACCGACTCCCCGCTGCCCCCGTTCCTGCTGCTCACCGCGTCCCAGGTGACCGGGGTCGCCGAGTACCTCAGGGCGGCCGACTTCGACGACCTGTGGCGGCACGCGCGCGTGCGGCTGCTGCGGCCGTACGGCGCGCCGGACGCGGAGCCCGAACTACGCGGCCTCTTCGCGGCGACCCACCGCGACCTGACCGACTTCTACGCGCGGACGGCCGACTACGGCGACGCGGTGGTGAAGTGGCTGATGAGCTGACGGCCGCCCGAGAGGGTCAGCCCCTCCCCCGGGCCCGCCGCGACACGACCGCCCGCAGCACGCGCCGCCCCTGAGTGGACACCTCCAGCGCCTGGCGCAGCCCGCCCGCACCGTGCTGGGCGAGGAGCTCCAGGACGTTCACCTGGCAGCGCAGCTCCGCGGCGACGAGCGGCGACATGCCCTGCGCACGGCCCTCGACGGGAGCCCCGCCCGCGCGAACGGAGTGGAGGGCCTGAGGCACGGCAGCGGCCGAGGACGCGTCGTCCGCCGCGGGATCGAGCAGCCGGTGTATCTGCAGCGAGGCGACCGAGCAGGCGTCGGCCCATATCCGCGCCTCGGGGGCGGACCGTACGGCGGGGGCGGCGGCCAGCATCCGCCGGGCGAGCAGCGCGGCCTCGTCCTCGACGTCCTCGTCGTCCACGACCTCCGCGACGCCCAGCTTGGCGCGCACCTGGTCGAGCAGTTCTCCCCACGCCGCGGGGTCCCCGCCGTTCGCGAGGTTCGCCCACAGCGGCCGCAACACCTCGTCGTCACCGCCCAGCAGGGGCACACACCGATCCAAACAAGCCAACCCGCTGGCGGCCAGTCCGCGTTCGTCGGCCTGAGCGATCAGTTCCACCAGGCTCATCCACGCCTCCCTAAGCGGGTCAGTCATGAGGGTCGGGGTCCCCGCACAGGCCCCTGGAAGGCTCCTTCCTTAACGGAGCCCACACTTCCCCTTACTGCGTGCAACGGCCCGTGAGTGTCACAGGAGCACGACACCGAGCCGGTCGAGCAGCCGGAAGAAGAGGTTTTCGGCCAAAGGATCCGCTTCAGCCGTGAGTACGTCGATCAGTGACTCGGCGTTCACCTCGTGCCCGGCCTCGGCGGCCCAGGCGACGGCCCGCTCGGCGGCGTCAGCGGGTTCGAGGAAGTAGTCCTCCACCGTGAGCCCCTCGTCACCGCCGCCGAGATACCCGGCCATGGCGGCCCGCCCCAGACAGGTCGTCCACGCCCCGCTCTCCGGCGCCGCCGCCTCCACGACCACCGAGGCGCTGTCCATGACGTACCCGAAGAGCGCGGGCGCCCCGGTCTCGCGGGCCAGGGCGTTCATGTTCCCGACCTCCCCGTCCCCGCTCGGGTACTCCCACACCTGCCATCCGCCCGGCGCCTGCTCGCGCAGGGTCATCCCCTCGGCGCCCACCAGCGCGTCCAGCTCCGCCAGCGGCCGCTCCTCGCGGCCGACGACGAAGTACCCCCAGTAGCCCATCCCGGTTCCCCCTGGCTGCTCGGTTCGGCTCCGGCCGAATACACCACAGTCGTACGGGGGTTCGCAGCCGTATGGGCCAAATCCACAGCTCAGCTCAGCTCAACCGGTCCGCGAGCGCCCTGAACTGCGTCCAGGACAGCTCCGGCTTCCCCGCGTCCCACAGCTTCTGCGCCGTCGCCCGCAACGGCATCCGGATCCCGGCGGCGACCTGCGCCTGGGTCTGCGCGTTCGACAGATCGCACCACACCGCGAACGAGCCGCCCAGGATCTGGTCGTCGTAGCCGGCCGGCACGGCCGCCGTCCCCCGCACCACCCGCGGCGTCCACTGCTCGTAGATCCGCTCGCCCGTGGGATAGACGAAGGTCTGCGGCTGGCCGAGCACGTAGTACAGGAACTCGTCGTTGTAGTTGATCAGCTCGCGTCCGGCCTTCAGATACTCCACGGGCAGCCGCGCACCGATCTCCTTGCCGGTCCAGTACGCCACCTGGATCTCCTTGTCCGGCTGGACGGACGTGTTCCGGAAGAACCCGTCGTTCCAGGCGCGTGGAGTCCGGTCGTGGGCGCGAACCGTGTCGGCGCGGTCGTTGAGCCAGCCGGTGGTCAGGTCGGCGACGGTGCCGCCGGAGCCGTAGGCCTCCCGCGCGGCGGCGGCGAGCTGCGGGTAGGTCACCTCGGGGTCGGACACGGTCAGCGCCTGGTACTCGTCCCCGCCGAGATGCCACTGACCGCCGGGAAAGAGACCGGCGTACTCGTTGAGCAGGTCGTCGACGATCGCCGCGGAGTCGGGGTTGGAGATGTCGATCGCCCCGCGCGTGGCGATGCCCGAAACGTTCCGCAACTGCAGCTCCGGATGCGCGGCGATGACCGCCCCCAGATGCCCGGGCGAGTCGATCTCGGGCACGACGGTGATGTGGCGGCCGGCCGCCAACTGGACAATCTTCCTGACCTGCGCCTTCGTCAGATGCTGCCGGGACACGACCTCGGGATGCGAGTCGGACTCGATCCGGAACCCCTGGTCGTCGGAGAAGTGCAGCCCCAGCTGGTTGTATTTCAGGTCCCCCAGCTCCCGCACCCGGTCCTCGATCCAGTCGGCGGTGAAGTGCTTGCGGGCGATGTCGAGCATGAACCCGCGCACCGGCTTGGCCGGCTCGTCCCGCACGACCCCCTCCGGCGCCGTACCCCCGCCGTGCACCTCCTGCTTGAGCGTCCGGGTCCCGTAGAAGACCCCCGCCTCACCCGGCCCGCTGATGGTCACCCGCCCACCGCGCACGGTCATGGTGTACGACTCCGGGTCCGCGCCCTCGTCGTCGTTCAGCGCCAGCCGCAGATCCCCGGCCCGCACGTCCTCCTTCTCGCCGGCGTACGTCAGCCCCAGCTCACCGGCGACGAGCCGCCCCTCGTCGGCGAGCTCCGCGTCGCTCACGACGACCCGCTCGCCGCGCGCCGGACGCCAGCCGGGCCCGCGGGCGGCGGTGTGCGAGGTCACGGCCGGGATGGTGCGCGGTGCCTTCGACAGCGGGTACGACCGGGTGGGCGTGGGGGTCGGGCTCGGCTGCTTCCTCGGCGCGGAGGGCGTGGCCGCCTCGGACGTGCCCGCGGCCGACCGCCCCTGCTGCGACCCGGTCGGCCCTCCGTCGTCGCCGGTGGCCAGGAGCCCGAGGCTCACCCCGGCCGCGACCGTCACGACGACCACCGCGACGATCAGCACCCACGTCTGCTTCAGGGCCCTCTTCGCCGGTTCCCGGCGCTTGTGCTTGTGCTGGCTCACGGCGTCAACCTAGGCCCTGTGATCATCCTGAGACGTCCACTACACGTTCCGAAACTCTCCCGTTCGGCTGAAATTCGGGCATCCGTCGGACACGACACGTCCACACTCGGTAACGTGGCGCCACTCCTGCCCCAGAATCCCCTGCCGAAACCCACGTGACGCCCACACACCTTCCTGGCCCAGTCGCCATACCGTCGCTGCCCGAGCAGACTCGCACTCCACCGTCTCCCACCGCGCTGGAGTCCTTCAACTCTGCCCCCGCCGACGAGATCCTGCGAATTCTCCGAACCTGCCTCCGCAGCCCCCGCTGGGCCACCCGCATCGCCGACCACCGCCCCTACCCCGACGTCGACTCCTTGCTGGCGGCTTCGGACGAGGCGGCGTACGACCTGGCACCGGCCGATCTGGCGGAGGCACTGGCAGGAGAAACGTTGCCTGTACTGCCGGAGGGTGTGTACGGGGCGGCTCATACGGCACTTGATGCCGCTAATGCCGCATATGAGGCCAAATTTGGTCACGCATTCGTCATCTGCCTGGACCACTTGGCGCCGAACGAGGCACTGGACCACGTACTGGCAGGCATCCGGTCACGTTTGACGAACGATCCGGAGGAGGAACGGGTGGTCGCGGCCGAGGAGCTCCGGCGCCTGGCAAAGGGACGTCTGGTGGAGCTACTCAGGGGCGCGGGGCTGTAGTCGATGTGCGGCCACCGCCGCGTGGGCGCGACCAGCCCCCACGGCGCCGCACCCGGCAAACAACCCCACACGTCCCCCCATTAGCCGCAAATCACCCATCCGCGTGCCAGTTTGATCACACCGACAGGCCCGGCGTAAGCGCCGCAGGCAACCGTCGCTACGATGCTGGGGGCCGGTGGACCGTACCCGGCCGGGCCCGACCGACAGCACAAGCCGGCGCGGCCCCAATCCCCGCTCCCGGAGGAACTTCCGTGCCGGCTGGAACGCTGTACCGCGGCCGGGAAGGAATGTGGTCCTGGGTGGCTCACCGAGTCACCGGCGTCCTCATTTTCTTCTTCCTGTTCGTTCACGTGCTGGACACCGCACTCGTCCGAGTGTCGCCCGAGGACTACGACAAGGTCGTAGCCACGTACAAGACGCCGATCGTCGCGCTGCTGGAGTACGGCCTCGTCGCCGCCATCCTCTTCCACGCGCTCAACGGGCTCCGCGTCATCGCCGTCGACTTCTGGTCGAAGGGCCCGCGCTACCAGAAGCAGATGCTCTGGTCCGTCGTCGGCCTGTGGGTGGTGCTGATGCTCGGGGCGATCTACCCCGTCCTCGGCCACGCCGCTCGTGAACTCTTCGGGAGCTGACGCACATGTCCACTGCTGAGAAGACCGCGACCGGGGTCGGCCCCGTCGAGGGCGAGTCCCTCTACAACGTCGACAACCCGGCCCCCCTCATCGAGGCCCCGCGCAAGCGCACCAAGAAGACCCCGAAGTCCACGCGGGGCAACTTCGAGATGGCCGCCTGGCTCTTCATGCGCCTGTCCGGCATCGTGCTGGTGGTCCTGGTCATCGGCCACCTGCTGATCCAGCTCGTGCTGGACGGCGGCGTGTCGAAGATCGGTTTCGCCTTCGTGGCGGGCCGCTGGGCGAGCCCCTTCTGGCAGGTCTGGGACCTGCTGATGCTCTGGCTCGCGATGCTGCACGGCGCCAACGGCCTGCGCACGGTCATCAACGACTACGCGGAGCGCGCGAACACCCGCCTGTGGCTCAAGGGCCTGCTCTACACCGCCACGGTGTTCACCATCCTGCTGGGCACGCTGGTGATCTTCACCTTCGACCCGAACATCCGCTAGGCACGGGGCTGAGGTAATCCACTCATGAAGATCCACAAGTACGACACCGTCATCGTCGGCGCCGGCGGCGCGGGCATGCGCGCCGCCATCGAGTCGACGAAGCGCAGCCGCACCGCCGTGCTGACCAAGCTCTACCCCACCCGCTCCCACACGGGCGCCGCGCAGGGCGGCATGGCCGCCGCGCTCGCGAACGTGGAGGAGGACAACTGGGAGTGGCACACCTTCGACACGGTCAAGGGCGGTGACTACCTGGTCGACCAGGACGCCGCCGAGATCCTGGCGAAGGAGGCCATCGACTCCGTCCTCGACCTGGAGAAGATGGGCCTGCCGTTCAACCGCACCCCGAACGGCACCATCGACCAGCGCCGCTTCGGCGGTCACAGCCGTAACCACGGCGAGGCCCCGGTCCGCCGGTCCTGCTACGCCGCGGACCGCACCGGCCACATGATCCTCCAGACGCTGTACCAGAACTGCGTGAAGGAGGGCGTGGAGTTCTTCAACGAGTTCTACGTCCTGGACCAGCTGATCACCGAGGTCGACGGCGTCAAGAAGTCCGCCGGTGTGGTCGCCTACGAGCTGGCCACCGGTGAGATCCACGTCTTCCAGGCGAAGGCCGTGATCTACGCGTCCGGCGGCTGCGGCAAGTTCTTCAAGGTGACGTCGAACGCGCACACGCTGACCGGTGACGGCCAGGCCGCCGTCTACCGCCGGGGCCTGCCGCTGGAGGACATGGAGTTCTTCCAGTTCCACCCGACCGGCATCTGGCGCATGGGCATCCTGCTGACGGAGGGCGCCCGCGGTGAGGGCGGCATCCTCCGCAACAAGGACGGCGAGCGCTTCATGGAGAAGTACGCGCCGGTCATGAAGGACCTCGCGTCCCGTGACGTCGTCTCGCGCTCCATCTACACGGAGATCCGCGAGGGCCGCGGCTGCGGTCCCGAGGGCGACCACGTCTACCTGGACCTCACGCACCTCCCGCCGGAGCAGCTGGACGCCAAGCTGCCCGACATCACCGAGTTCGCCCGTACGTACCTCGGCATCGAGCCGTACACGGACCCGATCCCGATCCAGCCCACCGCGCACTACGCGATGGGCGGCATCCCGACGAACGTCGAGGGTGAGGTCCTGGCGGACAACACGACGGTGGTCCCGGGCCTGTACGCGGCCGGCGAGGTCGCCTGCGTGTCCGTGCACGGCGCCAACCGCCTCGGCACGAACTCGCTGCTGGACATCAACGTCTTCGGCAAGCGGGCCGGCATCGCGGCGGCGGAGTACAGCCAGAAGGCGGACTTCGTCGAGCTGCCCGAGAACCCGGCGGAGCTCGTGGTCGAGCAGGTGGAGCACCTGCGCACCTCCACCGGCACCGAGCGGGTGGCGACGCTCCGCAAGGAGCTGCAGGAGACCATGGACGCCAACGTCATGGTGTTCCGCACCGAGCAGACGATCAAGACGGCGGTCGAGAAGATCGCGGAGCTGCGCGAGCGCTACCGGAACGTCTCGATCCAGGACAAGGGCAAGCGGTTCAACACCGACCTGCTGGAGGCCATCGAGCTGGGCAACCTGCTCGACCTGGCCGAGGTCATGGCCGTGTCGGCGCTGGCGCGCAAGGAGTCCCGCGGCGGTCACTACCGCGAGGACTACCCGAACCGCGACGACGTCAACTTCATGCGTCACACCATGGCGTACCGCGAGGTGGGCGACGACGGCAGCGAGACCGTCCGCCTGGACTACAAGCCGGTCGTCCAGACCCGCTACCAGCCGATGGAGCGTAAGTACTGATGGCTACCCCCGTTATGGACAAGGTGGAGGCAGAGTCCGCCGCGTCCCCCTACATCACGGTCACCTTCCGGGTCCGCCGCTTCAACCCGGAGGTCTCGGCCGAGGCGACCTGGGAAGACTTCCAGCTGGAGATCGACCCGAAGGAGCGCGTCCTCGACGGCCTCCACAAGATCAAGTGGGACGTCGACGGCACGCTGACCTTCCGCCGCTCCTGCGCCCACGGCATCTGCGGCTCGGACGCGATGAGGATCAACGGCAAGAACCGCCTTGCCTGCAAGACCCTCATCAAGGACATCAACCCCGAGAAGCCGATCACGGTCGAGCCCATCAAGGGCCTGACGGTCCTGAAGGACCTCGTGGTCGACATGGAGCCGTTCTTCCAGGCGTACCGCGACGTCATGCCCTTCCTCATCACGAAGGACACGAACGAGCCCACGCGTGAGCGCCTGCAGACGGCCGAGGACCGCGAGCGCTTCGACGACACGACGAAGTGCATCCTCTGCGCGGCCTGCACCTCCTCGTGCCCGGTGTTCTGGAACGACGGCCAGTACTTCGGCCCGGCCGCCATCGTCAACGCGCACCGCTTCATCTTCGACTCGCGCGACGAGGCCGGCGAGCAGCGCCTGGAGATCCTGAACGACAAGGACGGCGTCTGGCGCTGCCGCACGACCTTCAACTGCACGGACGCCTGCCCGCGCGGTATCGAGGTCACGAAGGCGATCGCGGAAGTCAAGAAGGCACTGATCACGCGCCGGTTCTGAGGTCGAACGTCACATTCCGTACGTCCATGAGGGCCCCGTTTCCTGGGTTGGCACCGGGAAGACGGGGCCCTCTGGCGTGCGGAAACACGTTCGGGTGAACGTGATCATGAAGGACGTGCGAGCGGCGTCCGGCCTACGATGATGCTCTCGACACCAGCCCCTAGGAGGCACGCGATGTCCGCTGCATCCGTCGAGCAGCCCTTCGACGACGAGCCGTTCTCCCTGACGGCCATCGCCGACGAGATCATGGAGCGCCATCCGGGCTACCGCGTCGAGATCATCGGAGGCCACCTCCTCGTGACCCCTTCCCCGGATGCCCCACACGCCCGCGCCCTGACCGGGCTCATGATCCCGTTCATCGCAGCGGGCCTGCACAGTGGTGAGACCGAGGTTCTCCAGAACGTCGGTCTCTGGCTCCCTACCGGCGACGAGGACTACGCCATCCCCGACCTCGTGGTGGTCGACGCCGACATCGACGACCACTTCGTCGAGAACAACGCGTACGACCCGGTCTGCTTCCGCCTCGTCCTGGAGGTCACCTCCGGGAACTGGAAGGACGACCTCAAGACCAAGGTCGCCGCGTACGCCAGGGCGTCAGTGCCCGTCTACGTCATCGTCGACCGCAAACACCAGCGCCTCCACGTCCTCACCAACCCCGCCGGGGACACCTACGAGAACCACCGCCCCCACGCCCCCGGCGAAATCGTCACCCTGCCCGACTCCATCGGCGCCAAGGTCACCCTGGACGTGGCGGAGATCCTTGAAGCGGGTCGGCCGAAGAACCGATGAGGCGGCGCATTGCACGCTTACCGTGCACCGGCCTTCCGCATGAGTTCCTCGGCCGCCTCCCGGTCACCCGAGAGGAAGGGGTGCAGCAGTTCGACGTAACGCGCCTGGCCTTCCAGCGACTTCTTCATCTGCTTCTGATTCTGGGCGCTGTACGACACACCGCCCCTCTTCTCGACGACACCCGCCGCGATGGCCAACTGCTCGACATCGGCCTTGACCTTGCCGGTCTCCGTTTCAAGGACCGCTCTGACCTTGACGTGGACTTCGAACCACTCGAAGTAGAACTCGTACGTCAGACCCCCGCCGCTGTAACGGGACGTGGCGAGCAACAGGTCTGATGTGCGTTCACCCGGCCCCTCCAGCCCCCATCTCTCGGCCGCTTCCGCGAACAGCGTCCGCACCTCCGCGAAGAACACCTTCGCCGCCGGAACACCCATCCCGTCCCCCTCACGCGATCAAGACACCCCCGGCGCCTTCCTCAGCCAACTCCCCTGCCACTACTGTGACTTACGAGAAAGCGGTTGCACACTTTCCGCATGGCACTCCTGAGGAAAGCCGCAGCGGTACTCTCCGCCGCAGCGGCCGTACTGCTCGCGATACCCCCCACATCCTCGGCGGCTCCCGCCCCCTACGGAACACTCGCGCGGGAGAACTTCAACCGCCTCCCCCTCGGCCCCGTGACGGCGGGCCCCGGCTGGACCACCGACGCCTCCGACGGCACCTTGACCGTCGCCCCGAGCACCACGGGCCGCTCCGGCCGCGAACTCCGCCTCCACACCGAGGGCAACGGCCGCGCCTTCCTCGTCTTCCCTGACCTGACCGCCCCCGGCAACAGCTACTGGGCCCGCCTGCGCCTGCGCGTCGACGCCTTCCCGACCGCCCCCGACTGGGCCCACTGGACCATCGCCGAGGCGTCCGGCTCGGACTCCCCGACGCTGGTCCGGCCTCTGGGCGGCCAGTACGCCCCCACGGACAACGGCAACTTCTGGGGCGTCGGCTCCGACCTCGGCCCCACGGGCGACTGGACGTCCTGGAAGACCTCCGCGCCGGCCACCGGCGGCAAGTGGCAGTGCGTGGAGTTCCATCTGGACGCCTCCGACAACCGGGTCACGGTCTACTTCGACGGCGTCGAGCGGCCTGACCTGACGGCCTCCACCGACCAGCACGGCGGCGCCTCGGGCCCCTTCACCTTCCCCACCTTCGACAAGCTGAAGCTGGGCTGGCAGCTCTACCAGGCCGACCCGACGCCGTCGTCGTACGACATCCGAATGGACGACATCGCGGTGAGCACGCGCAGGGTGGCCGGCTGCTGAGGCCGGCTGCCGGCGCAGGGGCCGGAATCGACCGTCAGGTCCGGTTCGGGGTGACAATCACCGGCTCCGGCGAATCATCCCCTTATTCTGACGCCATGTCAGATGACGAGTCGTACGAACTGCTCGGGTTCGACAACGTGCTGCTGCCGGTCGGTGACCTCGGTGAGGCCGTCCGGTTCTACGAGCGGGCCGGGTTCGCGGTCGGGTTCCGGCTCGACGAGGCCGGGATCGCGCTGCTGAAGGTCGGGGGCGAGACGCCGGGCATCCTGCTGCGACAGGAGGAGGAGTTGCGGCATCGGACGCCACCGTGGCCCTCCCCGCGCGTGTGGCTGGAGGTGCCGGACGCACGGGCGGCGGCGCGGGCGCTGAACGGTGCGGGCATCGTGCCGCTCGACGAGCCGTTCTCGGTGGCCACCGGCTGGACCGTCGAGATGGCCGACCCCTGGGGGAACGTCATCGGGTTCACCGACTACTCCAAGCGGCCGGAACTCGGACGCCGGCCGTAAAGCGGGCGTGGCGCGGGCGGCGTGGCGCGGGCGGTGCGAGGCGGGCCCGACGGTGGCCCGACGGAGGCCTGGCGGACGCGAGATGGACGCCTGGCGCAGGCGTGACGGAGGCCTCATTCCACCGAGTTGAACATGTTCAAAGGAGAGGTCTAGAGTCTCCCTCGTCAGCATTTTGAACGTGTTCAGAAGGGGGAGGCAATGGACCGCACGGTCATCGCCTACGTCATCTACCTGGTCGTCAGCATCGCGCTGACCGTCTGGGTGGCCCGCACTCTCAGCCGCAACGGACGGATCTTCCTCGCCGACGTACTGCGCGGGAACGAGAAGCTCGCCGACGCCGTGAACCACCTGCTGGTGGTCGGCTTCTACCTCGTCAACCTCGGCTTCGTCGCGCTGTACCTGAGCGACGACGGGACCGTCCTCGACACCCGCGGCATCTTCGAGGCCCTGTCGACCAAGCTCGGCGTGGTGCTGCTGGTGCTCGGCGTGATGCACCTGGGCAACGTCTACGTACTCAACAAGATCCGGCGCCGCGGGGTGATGGAGCGGGAGCAGATGCCGCCGGTCGCGCCGCAGGACTGGGTCGCTCCGTCGGCCGGGGCGTGACGGACGTGAACGACGTGACCGGCGTGACGGACCACGCCGGCGCGGCCGACGGGCCCCGCGCCTCGCGCCCCGGGCCCGCCGCCCCGGTCCGCCGACTGACCGTCCTCTACGACGCACAGTGCTCCCTGTGCGCCTTCCTGCGCGACTGGCTCGTACGGCAACCGCAGTTGGTGCCGCTGGAGCTGGTGCCGGCCGGGTCGGACGAGGCTCGGCGGCGCTACCCCGGCCTCGACCACGGCGCCACCCTCGAGGAGATCACCGTCGTCGGTGACGCCGGGCAGGTCTACCGGTCCACCGCCGCCTGGATCGTCACCCTGTGGGCCCTGCGGGAGCATCGCCCGCTCGCGCACCGCCTCAGCACCCCGTCGGGGGCACGCTTCGCCAAGGGGGCCGTACTCGCCGCCGCCAAGTGGCGCGGGGCGCAGGGGGGCGGGGCGCGGCAGGACGGCGCGCGCGGGGGCGGGCGTGTCTACCAGCACGCGGACGGGTGGTCGTACGACCCGCATCAGGGCTGGACGTACACCCCGCCCGGCTGCGACAGCGGCACCTGCGTCACCGGGTGAGGCCGGTACCAAGAGGGTCAAACTCGCCCTGAACAGCCCGATTTCGGACCCAGTTTTGGCATGCGCCCTTCCAAAACGCCGCGCGGGTTGGCACGCTGCCTCCCGGTTCTCCACTCCGCACTCGCATCGACTGTCTGTCAGCCGGACGGCCCACCCGGTCGCCCGGTCCCCCCATCGCAGAAGGAGTACGTGTGAGAGGCATACCCGGCGTCACCCGCATATCCCGCCCCCTCCTCGGCGCCCTGGCCGGCGTCACCGCGCTGCTCACCGCCGGTGCCCTGGCCACCCCCGCGAGCGCCGCGCCGAAGCCCGGCACCTCGACCGCGGTCAGCACGGTCTCGGCCGGCGCGCAGCAACAGGCCCGCGACTTCTGGACGTCGGAGCGGATGCGCGCGGCGACCCCGCTCGACCTGGTCTCCGTCGACGGCAACCTCGACGGCGGCTCGGTGCCCCTCAAGGGTGCGGCGACCACCGTCGCGCCCAGCAGCCCGGTCGCGGCGGTCGGCAAGGCCGTCTCCGACATCGGCCTGCTGGCCTTCCCGAACACCGGCAGTCAGTGGAGCGGTGGCGGCGCGGTCGTCTCCACGGCGGGGCGGGTGTTCTTCAGCTACCAGGGACGTACGGCGTCCTGTTCCGGCAACGCCGTCACCAGCGCCAACAAGAGCACCGTGATCACGGCCGGCCACTGCGTGAAGCTGGAGGGCGCCTGGCACACCAACTGGGTCTTCGTGCCCGGCTACCACGACGGACAGGCCCCCTACGGCCGCTGGACCGCGTCCAAGACCCTGTCCACACCGCAGTGGACGGCGAGCGAGGACATCAACTACGACGTCGGCGCCGCCGTCGTCGCCCCGCTGGACGGCAAGCTGCTCACGGACGTCGTGGGCGGGCAGGGGCTGGCCTTCAACACCGGCTACAACCTGCGCATGTACTCCTTCGGCTTCCCGGCGGCCGCCCCGTACGACGGCGAGAAGTTCATCTACTGCAGCGGCACCACCAACCGGGACTTCCTGCTCTCCGACGACCACGGCATGAACTGCAACATGACCGGCGGCTCCAGTGGCGGCCCCTGGTTCACGCAGTTCAACGAGTCCACGGGCACCGGCCTGCTGTCCTCGGTGAACAGCTTCAAGTACAACTTCCTGCCGAACCGGATGTACGGCCCGTACTTCGGCGCCGACGCCCAGAACCTCTACCAGACCGCACAGACCTCCTGACCGCCGACCGAAACACCACTGGTTAGGCTCTCGTTCCGTGCCCTCGATGAACGACAGCCCTGAACAGGGCGACGCTCCCAGCAAGTCCGAGCAGACCCGTGCGCTGATCCTGGAGACCGCCATGCGGCTGTTCCAGGAGCGCGGCTACGACAAGACGACGATGCGGGCGATCGCCCAGGAGGCCGGGGTCTCCGTCGGCAACGCGTACTACTACTTCGAGGGCAAGGAACACCTGATCCAGGGCTTCTACGACCGGATCGCCACCGAGCACAAGGTGGCGATCCGGGACGTCCTGGCCCGGGAGACCGACCTGGAGGCGCGGCTCGCCGGCGTCCTGCGGGCGTGGCTGGACATCGCCACGCCGTACCACGAGTTCGCGGTGCAGTTCTTCAAGAACGCCGCCGATCCCGCGAGCCCCCTCAGCCCCTTCTCCGCCGAGTCGGAGCACGCGCGCGTGGAGGCCATCGGCATCCATCGCCAGGTGCTGGCGGGCGCGACGAAGACCAAGGTGCCCGAGGAGCTCCGGGACGTCCTGCCCGAGATGATGTGGCTCGGCCAGATGGGGCTGGTCCTGTACTGGGTCTACGACCGCACCGAGGGGCGCCGGAACAGCTACCGGCTCGCCGAGCGAAGCGCCCGGCTGACCGCGCGGGGCGTCTCGCTGGCGAGGTTCCGGGTGCTGCGGCCGTTGGTGCGCGAGGTACACGACCTGTTCACGGACTTCCTGCCGGGGATGACCAACGCGGTGCCGGATCCGGAGAAGAACGAGAAGGGGGCGCCCGCCGAGGACGAGCGCCCCTGAAACCCCGGTCAGCGGCGGTCAGTTGACGGCATCCACTTCACCTTCGGCCAGCTCGACGTCGTACACCAGCGGCCCGTCCGCCACGACCACCTGCTGCGCCCGGGAGCCGTACGAAGCGGCTGTCGTCGCCAGGAGATACGTCCCCGGCGCGGGCACCGAGACGATGTACGAGCCGTCGGCCAGGGACGTCACCCGGTCCAACTGGCGCCCGCCCTTCGTCAGCAGCGTCACCGCCGCGCCCTCGACCGGCCCACCGTCGGCGGTGCGGATGAACCCGTGGACGACCGAGGCCCGGCCCGCCACGAGCGGCTCCTCCTCGGCCGCCGGCGCCTCCTCCTTCGGCTCGACGGCCAGATGCGGCAGCCGCTTCTCCAGCCAGTCCGGCAGCCACCAGTTCGCCTTGCCGAGCATGTGCATCGCGGCCGGTACCAGCGCCGTCCGCAGGATGAAGGCGTCCAGGGCGACCGCGGCCGCGAGGCCGATGCCCGCCATCGCGCCCTCCATGTCGCCGCTCAGCACGAACGCGCTGAACACACAGATCATGATCAGGGCGGCGGAGTTGATGACCCGGCTGGTCTCCGCGAGGCCGACGCGGACGGCGCGCGCGTTGTCCTTCGTGTGCACCCACTCCTCGTGCATCCGGCTCACCAGGAACACCTGGTAGTCCATGGAGAGGCCGAAGAGCAGGGACAGCATGATCACCGGCAGGAAGGACGTGATCGGGCCCTCCTTGCCGACGCCGATGAGCTCGGTGCCCCAGCCCCACTGGAAGATCGCCACCAGGACGCCGAAGGAGGCGGCGGCCGCGATGAGGTTCATCAGGGCGGCCGTCAACGGCACCACCAGCGAGCGGAAGGCCACCAGCAGGAGCAGGAAGCCGAGCGCGATGATCGTCGCGACGAAGTACGGCAGGCGGTCGCCGGTGACCGATGCGAAGTCCTTGAAGACCGCCGTCACGCCGCCGACATGGGCCTCGGCGTCCGACTGCGGGATCACGTCGTCGCGCAGCCGGTCGATCAGCCGGTCCGTCTGCTCGGACTGGGGGGACGTGGTCGGGACCACCTGGATCACCGTGACGCCGTTCGCGGGCGGGACGGCGGCCACCTGGGCGACGCCCTCGGTCGAGCGGATCGCGTTGACCAGGCTTTCCGGCGCGTCGCCGTCGACGACCACCTGGAGCGGGCCGTTGACGCCGGGCCCGAAGCCCTCGGCGAGCAGGTCGTAGGCCTGCCGGGTGGTGGTGGAATCCTGGTGGTTGCCCTGGTCGGTGGCGCCGAGGCGGATCGACAGGACGGGGATCGCGAGGACCGCCATGACGACGAGGGCCATCGCGGCGATCGGGCGCGGGCGCCTTTGGACGTACGACGACCAGCGCGCCGCCAGTCCGCTCGCCTCCGCCGGCTCCGGTCCCGCCGCGGCGAGCCGGCGCCGCTGCCTGCGGCTGAGCACCCGCATGCCGAGCAGGCCGAGGAGGGCGGGCAGCAGGGTGATCGCGGCCAGCACGCTCAGGACGACGGTGAGCGAGGTCGCGATGACCACGCCGTCCAGGAACCGCATGTTCATCACCAGCATGCCGGCGAGCGCGATGCACACCGTGCCGCCCGCGAACAGCACCGCGCGGCCGGAGGTGTTGAGTGCGGTCACGGCCGCCTCCTGCGGCTTCATCCCGCGCAGGATGCCGCGCCGGTGCCGGGTGACGATGAACAGGGCGTAGTCGATGCCGACCCCGAGGCCGATCAACGAGCCGAGCAGCGGGGCCACTTCGGGCACGTCCGCGACGTGGCTCATCAGCATCGTCGCGATCATGCCGGTGCCGACGCCCGCGATCGCCACGACGATCGGCAGCAGCATCGCGAAGAGCGAGCCGAAGGCCAGGAACAGCACGACCGCCGCCGCGAGGATGCCGACCGCCTCCGCCGTGCCCTGCGGGGGCTCCTGGGTGCGGGCGATCGCCTGGCCGCCCAGCTCGACCTGGAGTCCGCCCTGTTCGGCGGCCTGCGCCGTGTCGACGACGTCCTCGATCAGCTCCTTGGGGATGGCGTTCGCCTGCTCGGTGAAGGTGATCTGGGCGTACGCGATCCGCCCGTCGCGGCTGATCTGCGCGGCCCCTTGTTCCGCGTACGGGCCGGTGACCTCGCCGACCCCCTTCATCCGCCCGATCTCCTCGAGCGCGGGCTCGATCCGGGACCGTACGGACTCGTCCCGTATGGAACCGTCGTCCACCTTCCACACCACCGTGTCGGTGTCGCCCGCGCGCTCAGGGAAGGCCTTCTCCATCAGGTCGTACGCGGTCGCGGAGTCCGTGTCCGGGAGGGAGAAGACGTTCGCGTAGTTCGTGCCCGCGGCGGAACTCGCCGTGCCCAGGCCGAACAGTGCCCCCAACCACAGCAACAGGACCACCAGCCGGTGCCGATAGCACCACCGTGCCAATGTCGCCACGCTCAACGCTCCTTATTCGGTTCGGTCGGTCCCCCAGGTCCTGGGCAACAGGATTGGCGGCGCCGCGCGCGCGTGGCAGGCGATGGCCATGACTCTCAAGGAACTCCAAAGGGGACTCTCAAGGAACTCCAACGGGCGAACCCGCCCGACTGTCAGTGACCCCGCCGATACTGGGGGCATGACGACGGGTTCTGGCACCGTGCTGGTCGTGGAGGACGAGGAGTCCATCGCGGACGTCCTCGCCATCGCCCTGCGCTACCACCGGTTCGAGGTCATGGTCGCGGGCACGGTCCGCGAGGCGCTCACCCTCGCCGAGCGCACCCGGCCCGACGTGGCGCTGCTCGACGTCATGCTGCCGGACGGCGACGGCCGGGCGCTGGGGCGTGAACTGCGGGAGCGGCGCCCGGACCTGGCGCTCGTCTTCCTCACCGCGCGCGACTCGCCCGCCGAGATCGTCGGCGCCCTCGGCTTCGGCGACGACTACATCACGAAGCCGTTCAACATCGACGAGGTGGTCGCGAGGATCACGGCGGTACTGCGCCGCACCCGGCCGGCCGACGTCCTGCCGCAGCGGCCGCCGCTGAGATACGGCGACCTGGAGCTGGACGAGACGACGTACTCGGTGCGCCGCGCGGGCCGCACCGTCGAACTCACCCCCACCGAGTACGCCCTGCTGCGCTTCCTGGTGCGCAACGGCGGCCGGATCGTGCCCAAGGAGCAACTCCTGCGCCATGTCTGGCAGTACGAGCACACCCCGCCCGAGTCGACCGTCGTGGAGACCTACATCAGCTATCTGCGGCGCAAGCTGGACGCCCTGGGGCCGCCGGTGATCACCACGCGGCGCGGCGTCGGATACGGGCTGGCATGAGGCTGCGGGGGTTGCGCGGGAGGCGCGGCGTCCGCTCGCTGCGCGGCAAGCTGACACTGGCCAACGTGGCGCTGCTGGCCGTCGGCATCGCCGTCGCCACGGCGGTCAGTCTGATGACCGCGCGGTTCTATCTGCTCGACAAGGTCGACACCGAGCTGAAGAGCGCGCGCACCACGCTGGGGCACGCCGGGTTCACGCTGCGGCAGATCGAGTCGCTCAGCGAACTGGGCATCGCCCTGGACAAGTTCACCGGGGACGGAGCCACGGACACGGACCCGCTGCCCAGCCCGACGATGGTGTACGTCGCCGTCGACTCCGCGGGGCAGCCGGCGGCCCTGGGTCCGCTGAAGCCGACACCCCGCCAGCACGCGCTCGCCGCCGCCGTGAAGGACCCGGTCGCTCTCGCCGCGGACGAGGAGCCGCGGGACGTACGGGTGGAGGGTGACCGCCACCGGACGGTCGGCGCGCGGTTGTCGGACGGGACGATCGTGCTGATCGCCATGCCCACCGAGGGGCTGCACGAGGGCATGGGCAAGGCGCTCAGGATGGATCTCGCCGTCGGCACCCTGCTGCTGGCGCTGCTCGGCTGTCTGACGATGCTCAGCGTGCGCCGCCGGATGCAGCCGCTGGAGGACATGGTGGAGACCTCGTCCGCGATCGCCGAGGGCGATCTGACCCGGCGCGTCCCCTCCAGCCGAGAGGCCACCCTGGAGGTCGAACAGCTCCGGGTCGCCCTCAACTCCATGCTCCACCAGGTGGAGTCGGCGTACCGCACCCGCGAACGCAGCGCGGCCCAGCTGCGCCGCTTCGTCGGCGACGCCTCACACGAGCTGCGCACCCCGCTGTCCGCGATACGCGGCTATCTCCAGCTGTACGACAAGGGGATGCTGCCGGATCCGGCCGAGCGGGGGCGCGTCTGGGAACGGATGAACGGCGAGGTCGACCGCATGGGGCACCTCGTCGACGAGCTGCTCACCCTCGCCCGTCTCGACCAGCGGCCCGAACTGCGCTTCCGGAACGTCGACTTGAGCCGCCTGGTGCGCGACGCCGCCGAGGACCTGAGGGTGCAGCAGCCCGAGCGGCCCCTCACGGTCGCCGCCGACGGTGCGCTGCTCGTGCACGCCGACGAGTCGGGGCTGCGGCAGGTGCTGGGCAACCTGCTGAGCAACGTGCGCACGCACACGCCGGCCGACGTGCCGGTGCGGCTGGGAGTGGAGCGGGCGGACGGCGTCGTACGGCTGTGTGTCGAGGACCGGGGGCCGGGACTGTGCGAGGAGGACGCGGCACGCGTCTTCGACCGGTTCTTCCGGGCCGGCGGGGGCGCGGGCAGCGGGCTGGGGATGGCGATCGTGCAGGGGGTGGTGGAGGCGCACGGCGGGGAGGTCGGGGTGCGGACGGCGCCGGGTGAGGGCTTCGAGGTGACGGTGACACTGCCCCCGCCGGGGCCGCGGGGCCCCGGGGCCGGCTGAGACGCTAGATCCAGGTGAGGCGCCAGAGCCGGAAGACACCGGTCCCGTCCGACAGATACTGGCCGCCGCCGACGTCCTCACTGGAGACGACGTACTCCTTGGCCTGCCACAGCGGGATCACCGGGACGTCGTGGGCCACGGCCTCCTGCAGTGAGCGGAAGTCCCGGGTGGCCTCGCTGCGGTCGGCGTACTGCCGGCTGGAGCTGATCAGCCGGTCGACGGTCTTGTTGCTGTACCCGGTGTTCATGGTGCCGTCGGTGCCGACGAGCGGGCCGCCGTAGGTGTCCGGGTCGGGGTAATCGGCGACCCATCCCACGGCGTACGCGTCGAGCTTGCCGCCCGCCCAGCGCTTCTGGAAGTCGGTCCACTCGTAGCCCTTGACCGTCACCTTGAACAGGCCGCCCGTCTCCAGTTGCCGCTTGATCGCCGCCGCCTCCTCGGCTCCGGCGCCGCGGCCGGTGGCGTAGCCGTAGGTGAAGCGGACGGGCAGGCTGACGCCCGCCTCGGTGAGCAGGGCGCGCGCCTTGGCGGTGCTGATCTTGGGATAGCTGTCGAAGAACGACGTCGTGTGGCCGGTGATGCCGGTCGGGATCAGCGAGTACAGCGGGTCGACGGTCCCCTTGTACACCGTGGCGGCCAGCTTCTCGCGGTCGATCAGCCAGGCCATGGCCTGCCGGACCCGGACGTCGTGCAGGGGCGAACCCGCGCGGGTGTCGAAGTAGAGGTTGCGGATCTCGGAGCTGTCGGCCTCGGAGACGCGCTGGCCCGGGTCGGCGGCGTTCAGTCCGGCCAGGACCTCGGGTGGCAGCGTGCGGGTGGCGACGTCGATCCGCTTCTCCTTCCAGGCGGTGTCCAGGGCGTCCGCGTCGGTGTAGTAGCGCAGTTCGACGGGACGGCCGGTCTCCTTGAGGGCGCCCTTGTAGTCGGAGTTGGGCGCGAGGACGGCCTTCTTGCCCTTCGTGTACGCGGTCAGGGTGTACGGGCCGGTGCCGTCGACAGCGTTGTCGTCGCGCAGCGCGTCGGCCGGGTACTTCTCGCGGTCCACGATGGCGCCCACCCCGGTGGCCACCTTGAGCGGGAACGTGGCGTCGGGCGAGGACAGGTGGAAGGTGACCGTACGGCCGCTCGCGCCCACCGAGCCGAGGGTGGCCAGCAGGGAGGACGGGCCGACGTCCGACTTGATCCGCTTGACGCGGTCGAAGGAGTACTTGACGTCCTCGGCGGTCATGGCGCGCCCGCTCGGGAAGGTGAGGCCCTCGCGCAGCTCGCAGCGGTAGGTCTTCAGGCCGGCGCCGTCGAAGCCGCAGCTCTGCGCCGCGTCCGGCACGGGTGTGACGCCGCCCGGCTCGAAGGTCAGCAGTGACTGGAAGACGTTGTTGAACAGCGCCCAGGAGCCGGCGTCATAGGCGCCGGCCGGATCGAGCGAGGTGACGGCGTCCGTCGTACCGACCGTGATGGTCCTGTCCTCGTCCTGCTGCGACGGCAACAGCTGCCAGCCGCCTACTCCCACGGCCGCCAGCACGAGCAGCGTCGCGAGAATCCGCATGCGAACCGAACGCATGGGTGTGCCCTCTCCCCGGCCCTCTGCGGGCCCCCACGTGACAGCGAATTTGCGCCACTCCCCTAAGCGGCGCGCACACCTAATCACACGTTTTTCATCAGGGGGAAGAGGATTCTGACGACATAGGAAAGAACTTACCTACGGGCGTTTCCGGCAGGTTTCACAGGCTGTCCACAGAGAGGGTCGGCGGGGTGGCCATGGGCCCGCGTCCCGTCAGGCCTGATGGGACGCCAGCTCGATCACCGTGATGTCCGACGGGGCACCCACGCGTGTCGGCGGACCCCAGGCGCCCGCGCCCCGGCTCACGTACAGCTGGGTGTCGCCGTAGCGCTCCAGACCGGCCAGGGTCGGGTTGGCCAGGCCCGCGACGAGGTTGCCGGGCCAGAGCTGGCCGCCGTGGGTGTGGCCGGAGAGCTGGAGGTCGACACCGTGGTCGACGGCGTCGTGGATCTGCACCGGTTGGTGGGCGAGGAGCACGCACGCGCGTGCCGTGTCCCGGTCACCGAGGGCCTTGGCGAAGTCGGGGCCCTGGCCCTCGCTCTCGCCCGCGACGTCGTTGACACCGGCCAGGTCGAAGTGGGGCAGCTCGGTGCGCGCGTTCTCCAGCGGGCGCAGGCCCAGGCGGCGCACCTCGTCCACCCACTGCTCGGCGCCCGAGAAGTACTCGTGGTTGCCGGTGACGAAGAACGCGCCATGTCTCGCCCGGAGTTGGGCGAGCGGGGCCGCCGCCGGGCCGAGGTCCTTCACGCTGCCGTCCACCAGGTCGCCGACCACCGCGATGAGGTCGGGCTGGGTGCCGTTGATGGTGTCGACGACCTTCTGGGCGAAGCCCCGGCCCAGGACCGGGCCCAGGTGGATGTCGCTGACGACCGCGATGCGGTAACCGTGCGCCGCGCGCGGGAGCTTGGCCAGCGGGACGGTGACCCGCTTCACCTTCGGACCGCGCAGCACGCCGTAGGTGCCGTAGCCGACGGTTCCCACGGCGGCCGCGGCCGCGGCACCGGCGACGACGCGGGAGACGAAGAGGCGCCGGGTGGGGGCGGCCAGGGGGCGGTCGGGGTCCATGGACTCCGGGGCGGAGGGCGGGGTGGCGTCGCTCGCGGACGGCGGGGGCGGGTCGGTTCTGAGCGCAGAGGTCGTGGCGGTCGTGGCCGCCGAGTCCAGGTCGGCCGTGCGCGTCGCAGCCGGGCCGGTCGTATCCGCGGGGGCGGACGTGGGCGTGAGGGTCCGGGTTCCGGCCGACTTGGTGGCAGGTGGCGCGGCGGGTGCCGTGACGAGCGCCGTGACCGCCGTCGCTCCCGCCGGCACGAGCACCGGCTGCTCCTGTGCGGCTTCCTTCCCGCGCGCCCGCCGTTCGAGCCACCGCCGCAGCAGCGGTCGTACGAGTTCACCCGCCAACACACCCAGCAGCAGGTATATCGACAGGGCCAGCCACATGAAGCCCGGCCAGGCCAGGATCTGCTGGAGCCGGAAGGGCGCGCCCGCACGCTCGGCGACGAAGGCAGCGACCGTCAGCGCCCAGCCGCCGGCGATCACCGCCACGCCCGCTCGGCGCACGAACCCGGGGCCGCGGGTCGTGTCGCGGAACAGGCGGCGCCACACCAGCCAGTTGCCCGCCACCAGGGCGGACAGCACGAGCAGTGCGACAAGCACGAAGACGATGACCACGCCGACGTTCCCTTTCCGTTGCGTGCTGAGTGAACGCCCGGGGCGCCGGCCGAGTTCCTATGACGTCCGGCGCAGTGCGCGCACCGAGCGCAACCCGATGACCCCGATGACCGTCCCCAATACGAAGGAGACGACGGCGAGCAGCAGGTGCACCCAGAAGTACGCCGTCGGGTGACCGTCGTCGAACGCGAGCCCGCTGCTGTCCTTGATCAGGTTTTTGACGAAAGTGACCCAGATGACCCAGCTCCACACCCCGAAGGCGAGCAGGAACCAGGAGACGGGGCGGCTGAGCTTCATGAGTTCAGTATCACCGTCCGGTCTCCGGTCCTCCGAGCGGGGTGGGGGCGGAAGCGGGACTTCCATGGCAACGGCATGTACGTTCTCGGTCGTGTCCGCACCCAAGAAGACCGTCAGGCGCTCCCTGCTGGTCACTTCCGCCGTCCTGTCGTCCCTCGCGCTGACCGCGCCCGTCTCCTACGCGGCTCCCAAGCCGTCACCGAGTACGAGCCCGTCGGCCACTCCCCCGGCGAACATGTCGACCGTGGGCGGCGAGCGGCTGGGACAGCCCGGTACCCAGGTGAACCTGGCGAGCGGCGTCCCCGTGCTGCCCAAGGACCTGACCGCCCGTTCCTGGGTCGTCGCCGACGCCGAGTCCGGCGATGTGCTCGCGGCGCACAACGCGCACTGGCGGCTGCCGCCCGCGAGCACGATGAAGATGCTGTTCGCCGACACGGTGCTGCCGAAGTTCCCGAAGACCATGGAACACAAGGTCGTCCCGTCCGATCTGGCGGACGTCGGGACCGGCTCCAGCATGGTCGGAATAAAGGAAGGCGAGACGTACTCCGTCCACGACCTGTGGCTCGGCGTCTTCCTGCGCTCCGGCAACGACGCCGTGCACGTCCTGTCGAAGATGAACGGCGGGATCGACAACACCGTCAAGGAGATGAACGAGCACGCCGAGGAGCTCCAGGCCCTCGACACGTACGCCGTGTCGCCCGACGGCTACGACGCTCCGCGCCAGGTCTCGTCGGCGTACGACCTCACTCTGATCGCCCGTTCCGGGCTGCAGAAGAAGGACTTCCGCGAGTACTGCTCGACCGTCACCGCGAAGTTCCCGGGCGAGACGAAGAAGAACAAGAAGGGCAAGTCCGTCCGCGATTCCTTCGAGATCCAGAACACCAACCGGCTGCTCAGCGGCGACTCCGACATCTCCGTCTACCAGGGCATCGCCGGCGTCAAGAACGGCAACACCACCAACGCCGGTGCCACCTTCACGGGCGTGGCCGAGCGGAACGGCAAGGTGCTGCTCGTCACCGTCATGAACCCCGAGAAGAGCGAGCACAACGAGGTCTACAAGGAGACCGCGAAGCTCTTCGACTGGGGCTTCCAGGCGGCCGGCAAGGTGCAGCCGGTGGGTGAGCTGGTGCCGCCGAAGAGCGCGGCGCAGGCCGGCGCGCAGCCCGGCGCGAACGACTCCGGGGAGGCCGGTGGCGCCGGGAACGCCGAGAAGTCCGCGACGCCGGCGGTGGGTGCCTCGGCCGCGGGCGGCTCGACCGGCATCGGCGTCGCGCTCGGGATCACCGGCGGGGTGCTGGTGCTGCTCGCGGCGGGCGCGTTCCTGATCAACCGCCGGTGGCCGCTGCCCGACCTGGTGCGCCGCCGGAGCCGCCCCTGACCTCGGGGTTCTCGGGGGTGCCGGGCTGCTCGGGGGTGCCGGGCCCCTCAAGGCGCCCAGGCTTATCGGACTCGCCCGAGTCGTCGGAGGCGCCTGACCCCGGCGGCTCCGCCGACTCGCCCGACTCCGCCGACCGGGCCGGGCCCGCGGACTGGGCCTGGCCCGCGGACTCGCCCGAGTCTTCGGAGGCGTCCGAGTCTTCGGAAGCGTCGGCGAGTTCGACCTCCTTGCCCTGCGTCGCCGTCCAGGCGGCGCAGAACACCACCAGCTTCGCGGTGAAGTTGATCCACAGCAGCAGGGCGACCGGCACGCCGAACGCGCCGTACATGCTCTTGGTGGCCACGCCCTGCATATAGCCGCTCAGCAGCAGTTTCAGCAGTTCGAACCCGACCGCGCCGATCAGCGCGGCCACCATCAGCCGGCGGCGCGGCGGTTCGACGCCGGGCAGCAGGGTCAGGACGTACAGCAGCAGAAGGAAGTTGGCGAGCACGGCGACGAGGAACGCGGCGATCTGCAGCAGGACCCCGCCCCAGCCGCCCTCGTCGATGCCGAGCTGCCGGGTGATCCAGCCGACCATGGCGGAGGCGACCGCGGAGGCCGCGAGCGTCACGAGTACGGCGCCCCCGAAGCCGACCAGGACGCCCGCGTCCTTGGCCTTGCGCAGGACGGGGTTCCCCTCGTCCTCGGGCACCTCCCACACCGCCCGCAGACACTCGCGCATGGAGCCGACCCAGCCGATGCCGGTGAACAGCAGGACGGCACCGGCGATGAGGCCGATGGTGCCGGCGTTCTCGACCAGGGCGTCGATGTCGAGCTGGTCGGCGATGCCGGGGACCTGATCGGCGATCTTGTCCTCCAGCTTGTTCTGCTGCTCCGTGCCGAGCGTCGCGGCAGCGATCGCGGCGGCCACGGTGAGCAGCGGAAACAGCGCGACGAAACTGGTGAACGTCATCGCGGCGGCCAGCCGTGTCCACTTCACCCGGTCCATGCGCTCGTACGACCGCCACGCGTGCGTGGTCATGAGCCGGGCCACCATCGGCCCGACGCCGGGGAGTTTCTTCAGCCAGTCCATGATCCGACTCTGCCCTCCGCACGGAAGACCAATGTCCGAGTGCCCCAGAACCGCAGGACTGTAGCCAGGACCATCCCGATTCCCGCCCCGGAGACGGTGTCCGCGCGCTGCGAGGTGAGGCCGAGGCCGTAGTGACTGACGGCGAGACACAGAAGCTGGACGAGCGCTCCGGCGATGTTCACCGCGAAGAAGACGGCGTAGGGCCGCAGACCCTTCGGGTGGGTGTGGCGGTAGGTGCCGAGGGCGTTCCCGGCATAGGCGACCGTGCAGCCGGCGACGAAGGAGAGGGCTTTGGAGGTGAGGGGGTCCAGGGCGGCGGGGCCGCGCAGGCAGGTGAAGAGGGTGAGGTCCACGGCGTAGGCGAGGAGACCGACGGCGGCGAAGCCGAGGAGTTCGCGTCTGTCGCCCCACGCGCGCGTGCCTACCAATTGGCCACCGCCAGCCCGTACATCGCCAGCCACACCACGCCGATGACGGCGAGCGCGCGGTCGTGCAGGACGACGTCCTCGGGTTCGCCCGCCGTGCCCCGGTCGGCGAAGACTGCGTAGCGCAGGATCGCCAGGATGAAGGCGACCACGGACAGCTGGCGCCAGGGCAGCACGCTGGTGTGCGGGACGCCGCCTTCCTCCAGGGCCCACAGGCAGTAGCCGAGGACGGCGACCGCGGCCGCCAACTGCCACACGAAGCGCAGATAGCCGGTGGTGTACTCGGTGAGCAACGCGCGCGTGGCGCCCGCTTTCCCTGCCATCTGCACGGCTTCGGAGTAGCGCTTGGCCGACACCATGAACAGCGCCCCGAACCCGGTCGTGATGAGGAACCAGCGCGACAGCGGGATGCCGAGCGCGAGCCCGCCGATCACCGCCCGCATCAGGAACCCGGTCGTGACGACGACGAGGTCGACGACCAGGACGTGCTTGAGGCTGACGCAGTAGGCCAGTTGCATGCCGATGTACGCCGCGAGCAGGGCCGCGACGGCGGGCGAGGTCAGCCAGGCCGCGGTGGCCGGTGCGAGGACGGCGAGGGCGGCTCCCACGGCGTACGCGACGGGTACGGGGACCTGTCCGGCGGCGACCGGGCGGTGGCGTTTGGTGGGGTGCGCGCGGTCCGCTTCGGCGTCACGGGCGTCGTTGACGAGATAGACGGCGGAAGCACAGGCGGTGAAGAGGGCGAAGACGAGCGCGAGTTGGGTCGGGGCGCCGGGCGAGAAGAGCTCGCCGGCTGCGGCCGGAGCGGTGATGACCAGGACGTTCTTGACCCATTGCTTGGGTCGCGCGGTCCTGAGGAGGCCTTTCGGGAGCGCGCGGAGGCCGCCTTTGCGGGGTGGTGGTGCGGATGGTCGCGGGGGCGTGCGCTGCTCGTGGAGCAGCGCTTCCCGTTCGCTCGCGGCACTCGTGAGGGGCGCTGCCTCAGTCATGGGTGCTCCCCCTCCTCATCCAGCCCGCCCCGACGCACGCCGTGAGCGCCCCCAGGGCCGCGCCCGCCGCGACGTCCGAGGGGTAGTGCACGCCGACGACCAGGCGGGACACGCACATCGCGGCAGCGAGCGGAGGGATCACGTACGCGCCGAGCGCGCCGTAGGCGACGGCGGCGGCCGTGGCGGAGGTCGCGTGGGAGCTGGGGAAGGAGTGCCGGCCCACGGTGCGCACGAGGGGCGTGACATGCGCCGGACGCGGGCGCCGTACCACCCTTTTCACACCCATGCTGAGGAGGTGCGCGCCCGCGGTGAGCGCCGTGCCGCGCAACCAGACGCCACGTCGCCCACCATCCACGGCGGCCCCCGCGAGACCCGCCGCCAGCCACAGCGCTCCGTGTTCGCCGGCCCAGGACAGGGCGCGCGCGGCGGTGGCGACGCGTGGGTCGCGGCCTCGGGCGTGGAACGCCGAAAGGATTCGGCGCTCCGTGCCCGACAGGTTTCGGCGCTCCGCGCCCCGCAGGCTTCGTCGGTCCGTGCCACCGAGGCTTCGGTGGTCCGTGCCACCGAGGCTTCGGTGGTCCATGTCGTCGAGGCGGTCCATGGGGACTCACTTTTCACGTCCCCATCGTCAGAACTACGAACATATTGGGCGACATCCCATTAATCACCCATTTCGGGGAGGAGAGGAATGTTTCAGAACTGCTCGCCCATATAGGGGCGCTACGGTCGCCGACATGCCTGCCGACACCGTCTCCGTCACGGGATGGGGCCGCACCGCCCCCACCACCGCCCGTCTGATCCGCCCACGGACGTACGAGGAGGCCGCGGCAGCCGTTCGGGGCTGTGGGGCCCGCGGGGGCATCCCGAGGGGCCTGGGGCGGGCGTACGGGGACGCGGCGCAGAACGCCGGGGGCACGGTGCTCGACATGACGGGCCTGGACCGCATCCACGCGATCGACGCCGACGGCGGCACCGTGCTGTGCGACGCGGGGGTCTCCCTGCACCGGCTGATGGAGGTGCTGCTACCGCTCGGCTGGTTCGTGCCGGTGACGCCGGGCACCCGCTATGTGACGGTCGGCGGCGCGATCGGGGCCGACATCCACGGCAAGAACCACCACGTCTCGGGGTCCTTCTCCCGCCACGTCCTGTCCTTGGAACTCCTCACCGCCGACGGCGAGATCCACACCGTCCGCCGCGGCACGCCGCTGTTCGACGCCACCACCGGCGGCATGGGCCTGACCGGCGTGATCCTGACCGCGACGGTCCAACTCCAGCCGGTGCAGACCTCGTTGATGACGGTCGACACGGAGCGCGCGCGGGATCTCGACGACCTGATGGCCCGCCTGACCGCCACCGACGACCATTACCGCTACTCAGTCGCGTGGATCGACCTGCTGGCGCGCGGCGCGGCGACGGGCCGCGCGGTGCTCACGCGCGGCGACCACGCGCCCCTGGAGGCACTGCGCGAAGGCACGCGCGCGCGTAGAGAGCCGCTCGCCTTCCGCCCCTCCCGCCTGCCCGCCGCGCCCGCCTTCCTCCCCGAGGGCCTGCTGAGCCGCCGTACGGTCGGCTGGTTCAACGAGCTCTGGTACCGCAACGCTCCACGCGCGCGTACCGGCGAACTGCAGAAGCTCTCCGCCTTCTTCCACCCTCTGGACGGCGTCCCCCACTGGAACCGGATCTACGGCCCAAGTGGCTTCGTGCAGTACCAGTTCGTCGTCGGGCACGGCCAGGAGGACACCCTGCGCCGGATCGTGCGGCGCATCTGCGAGCACCGCTGCCCGTCCTTCCTGGCCGTCCTCAAGCGCTTCGGCGACGCCGACCCCGGCTGGCTCTCCTTCCCCGTCCCCGGCTGGACGCTGGCCCTGGACATCCCGGCCGGCCTGCCCGCCCTCGCCGCCCTCCTCGACGAGTTGGACGAGGAGGTGGCCACGGCGGGCGGGCGCGTCTACCTCGCCAAGGACTCCCGGCTGCGGCCCGAACTGCTCGCCGCGATGTACCCCCGCCTGGACGACTTCCGCGCGCTGCGTGCGCAGCTCGACCCGCGCGGGGTGTTCGTGTCGGACCTGGCCCGCCGCCTCGGCCTTTAGAACCCCCTCAGATCTCTAGGAGCTGTAGTGAAGGACGCCTTCGGCATCCCCCAGTCCCTGCTCGTCCTCGGCGGTACGTCCGAGATCGCGCTGGCCACCGCGCGCCGCCTGATCGCGCGCCGCACCCGCACGGTCTGGCTGGCGGGCCGCCCGTCGCCCGCCCTGGAGCAGTCGGCGGCCGATCTGCGCGCCCTGGGGGCCGACGTGCACACCGTGGCCTTCGACGCGCTCGACCCCGAGTCCCACGAGGCGGTGCTCGGCAAGGTGTTCGCGGAGGGCGACGTCGACATGGTGCTCCTCGCCTTCGGAGTCCTCGGCGACCAGGCGCGCGACGAGCGTGAGCCGCTGAACGCGGTACGCGTGGCCCAGACCAACTACACGGGCGCCGTGTCGGCGAGCCTGGTCAGCGCCGGCGCCCTCCAGTCCCAGGGCCACGGCTCGCTCGTCGTCCTCTCCTCCGTCGCCGGCGAACGGGCCCGCCGCGCCAACTTCATCTACGGCTCCAGCAAGGCCGGCCTCGACGCCTTCACCCAGGGCCTGGGCGACGCACTGCACGGCACCGGCGTGCACGTCATGGTCGTACGCCCCGGGTTCGTCCGCTCGAAGATGACGGCCGGCCTGGACGAAGCCCCCTTCGCGACCACCCCGGAAGCGGTCGCCACGGCCATCGAACTGGGCCTGCGTCGACGCTCGGAGACGGTGTGGGTCCCGGGCACGCTACGCCTCGTGATGTCGGCCCTGCGGCATGCGCCACGGGGGTTGTTCCGACGGCTGCCGCTGTAGGTCTCGGTACGGCAGCGTCCCTCAAGGGGCGCGGGGCCGTGTCGATGGGCGGCTCCGCCTCGCGCGCGCGACCAGCCACAACGCCGCCGCAGACGATCACCGGCGATGGGCGGCACGCCCCCTCGCCGCGGTCCTAGCGGAGCGTCTCGCGCTCCACATGCCCCGCCTGCGGCGGCACCACCGTGCCCCCGAAGGTGAAGTCCCGCAGCCTGCGCCACACGCCGTCGGCGCCCTGTTCGTAGAGGGCGAAGCCGGTGCAGGGCCACTCGGCCCGGTAGTCGGCGAGTTCCTCGAAGGCACGGTCCATCGAGGCGTCGTCGATTCCGTGCGCGACCGTGACATGCGGGTGGTACGGGAACTGCAGTTCGCGTGCCACGGGCCCGGAGGCGTCGCGGACCTGCTTCTGCAGCCAGGTGCAGGCCTCCGCGCCCTCGACGACCTGGACGAAGACGACCGGCGAGAGCGGCCGGAAGGTGCCGGTGCCGGACAGCCGCATCGGGAAGGCACGGCCGGCGGCCGCGACCTCCTCGAGATGGGCCTCGATCGCGGGCAGCAGCGAGGCGTCGACCTCTGTCGGCGGTAGCAGTGTGACGTGCGTGGGGATGCCGTGAGCAGCGGCGTCGCCGAAGCCCGCGCGCCGCTCCTGGAGCAGGCTGCCGTGAGGCTCCGGGACCGCGATCGACACGCCGATCGTTACGGTCCCCACGTCGTCTCCTGTCGTCTGTTGGTGTGCGTGAGTGGCCGCCGTGGCAGCCACTCGGCTATCGACTGTACGGCTACGGCCGGGCTGCGGGCAGGCGCAACCGTAGTGATATGCAGCGCTGTACGGGCTCAGTGCTTCGCGGGCAGGAAGCCCACCCTGTCGTACGCCTGGGAGAGCGTCTCCGCGGCGACGGCGCGCGCCTTCTCCGCGCCCTTGGCCAGGATCGAGTCCAGCGTCTCCGGATCGTCCAGATACTGCTGGGTGCGCTCCCGGAAGGGCGTCACGAACTCGACCATGACCTCGGCGAGGTCCGTCTTGAGCGCACCGTAGCCCTTGCCGTCGTACTTCTGCTCCAGTTCCGCGATTCCCGTCCCCGTGAGGGTCGAGTAGATGGTGAGCAGGTTGCTGACGCCCGGCTTGTTCTCGGCGTCGTAGCGGATGACGGTGTCGGTGTCGGTGACCGCGCTCTTGACCTTCTTGGCGGTGGCCTTGGGCTCGTCGAGGAGGTTGATGAGGCCCTTCGGCGTGGACGCCGACTTGCTCATCTTGATCGCCGGGTCCTGAAGGTCGTAGATCTTCGCCGTCTCCTTGAGGATGTACGGCTTCGGGACGGTGAAGGTCGGGCCGAAACGGCCGTTGAAGCGCTCGGCGAGGTCGCGCGTGAGCTCGATGTGCTGGCGCTGGTCCTCACCGACCGGGACCTCGTTGGCCTGGTACAGCAGGATGTCCGCGACCTGCAGGATCGGGTACGTGAACAGGCCGACGGAGGCCCGCTCGGCGCCCTGCTTGGCGGACTTGTCCTTGAACTGGGTCATGCGGGACGCCTCGCCGAAGCCGGTGAGGCAGTTCATGACCCAGGCGAGCTGGGCGTGCTCGGGGACGTGGCTCTGGACGAAGAGCGTGCAGCGCTCGGGGTCGAGTCCGGCCGCGAGGAGCTGGGCGGCGGCCAGGCGGGTGTTGGCGCGCAGTTCCTTCGGGTCCTGCGGGACCGTGATCGCGTGCAGGTCGACGACCATGTAGAACGCGTCGTGGGTCTCCTGCAGCGCCACCCACTGGCGGACGGCGCCGAGGTAGTTGCCGAGGTGGAACGAGCCTGCGGTGGGCTGGATTCCGGAGAGCACGCGGGGTCGATCAGAGGCCATGCTCACCATTCTCTCAGGTGTCGGGGGCCGATCCGGAACCGCTCGGAAACAGATGTGACACAGGTGGGAACCGATCCGGTCCGAGCGGTGTACCAAGAGTGTGAAAACGCGGGAGGGGGGCCGCATCGTCGATGAGGCCGCGGTGATCGCACGCGTACGCGCCGGGGAGCCGGAGGCGTATGCGCAGCTGGTGCGGGCCCATACGGGCATCGCGCTCAGAGCGGCCGCCGCGCTCGGGGCGGGTGCGGACGCGGAGGATGTGGTGCAGCAGGCCTTCGTCAAGGCGTACTGCACGCTGGGCCGGTTCAAGGACGGCGCGGCGTTCAAGCCATGGCTGTTGGCGATCGTCGCCAATGAGACGAGGAACACAGTCCGTACGGCAGCGCGCCAGCGCACGCTCGCCGGGCGTGAGGCGGCCTTGGCGGAGGCCGAACCGCTGATACCGGAATCGGCGGACCCGGCCGCGGCCGCACTGCGGATAGAGCGCCGTGCCGCGCTGCAGGCCGCCCTGGAAAAGCTGAGCGAGGAGCACCGCCTGGTCGTCACCTACCGCTATCTCCTGGAGATGGACGAGTCCGAGACGGCCCAGGCGCTGGGCTGGCCCAGAGGGACGGTGAAATCCCGGCTGAACCGCGCGCTGCGGAAGCTGGGGCGCCTCCTGCCGGATTTTCAGCCTCAGGAAGGGGGTGATGAGCGTGAGTGACGGACGGAAGTCGTACGACGGTGAAGGGCCGGGGGCGTACGAGGGTGAGGGAGGGCGCGCGCAGGGGCCTGACGGCACCGCGGCCGGCGGAGGCACCGGTGACCGCGGTCGGCGTGCGGACGCGACCCGACTGCCGGAGGAGTTGCGGGCGCTCGGGCGTTCCCTGGATGCGCCGGGTGCGGCGGACGGCACCGAGACGATGGTCGAGCGGGTGCTGGGGCAGCTGCTCGCCGAGCACGTGCCGGTTCCGGTGGCCGAGCCGCCGGGTGCCGCCGAGCGGCTGCGGGCGGTGCGGCGGTGGACGCGGCTGCGGTGGCGCTCGCTGACGGCGGCGCTGTGCGGCCTGCTGACGGTGCTGGTGCTCACGCCCCCGGTGCGGGCGGCGGTCCTCGACTGGTTCGACTTCGCCGGTGTAGAGGTGCGGTACGACCCGTCGGCGGTGCCCTCCCCCGGTGCCGAGGTGCCAGGCTGCGGCCACTCGGTGTCGCTCGCGCAGGCCGAGCGCCGGGCCGGGTTCGCGCCGCTCGTGCCGACGGAGCTCGGCGTACCGGACGCGGTCGCGGTGGCAGGTGAGCCGCGGGGACGGTTCGTGGTGAGCCTGTGCTGGCGTGAGGACGGGCGCACGATACGGCTGGACGAGCGGCGCGCGAGCCTGGACATCGGCTTCGCCAAGACCGTGCGCGAACCGCCGGAATGGATCGCCCTGGACACCGAGCCCTCGGACAGCGGCACCCCAGCCCCGGCCCTGTGGTTCGCCCGACCACACCTGCTGACCTTCTGGCTGGTGGACGCCGACGGCAAGCCCTACACCCGCGAGGAGCGGACGGCAGGGGCAACACTGCTGTGGGCCCACAGGGGCGGGGGCGACACGGTGACGCTGCGGCTGGAAGGGGTGGCGTCGAAGGAGCGGGTGCTCGAGATCGCGCGGTCGGTGGAGGGGGCGTCCGAGGGGTTCTCGAAGTAGGGGTCCGGAGGGGGCGGTCCGGGGCGGGGCAGGGGCCAGATGGGGACCGGTCCGGGGGCAGTCGGGCTCGGTCGGGGTTGGTCCGGGTCGGTCAGGGTCGGTCCGGGTCAGTGCCGGTCCGGATGAGGGGCGGCCGGAGGCGCGGGCCTGTCCGGGGCCGGTCGGATGCGGGGCCGGGTCCAGATGGGGACCGGTCCGTTTGAGGGGCGGTCCCGATGAGAGCAGGCCGGAGGAGGCGGGCCCGTTCGGGGCCAGTCGGATACGGGGCCGGGTCCAGACAGGGACCGGTCCGCTTGAAGGGCGACCCCGATGAGGACGGGCCAGAGGAGGCGGGCCCGTTCGGGGCCAGTCCGAGGCGGGGCCGGCTCCAGACAGGGACCGGTCCGGATGGGGGCGGTCCAGATGAGGACGGTCCAGATGAGGACGGTCCGGAAATAGTCGGGCCGGGGTGGGAACCCAGGCGGGTCGGGCGGTGTACCAGAAGTGACATTGCGGCTCGGGGACGGGTCGCCGGGGATCGCTCGGCTTGGGGGTTCGGATGCGCGGACATGGGGTCGGCCGCTGGGGAGACCGATTGCGGGGGCGGAGGGCCGGCTGCTCGGGACGCCGGTCGCGCGGGCACTGGGCTGGTTGGAGGGGTGGGCGTCGTGAACTGGCGGCGCTGACAGGGGCGTTGGCGGCGGCTCTGGCCCTCCTGATGTGGGGTGCGCCGCCCGTGTCGGCCGGAGGACCGACGAGCGTGCTCCTGGTCTCACCGGAGAGCGTGGAAACGGCGTCGCTGTACTACTCCGACGAGGAGTACGGGGAGCTGGAGCAGCTGCTCGGCGCACCAGGCACGGGCACACGTGACAAGCCGCCCGAGGCGGGCCTGACGGCAGCCCGCCAGATCAACGTGACCTGGATGCTGCACGACGTGACGCCCTGGCGCCTCGACCGTGTCTTCCCGGTCGACGACGGGAAGGACGTCTGGATTCACACGGCGGCGAACCTGGACCGGACGACGAACGGCACCTGGCATCGCGCCGATCACCCGACCCAGCTGCGCGCCCTGCTCAAGGAGCTGGGCCTGATGGGAAAGGCCTCAGCCGGGGGAAGCGCGGCGATCTACCCGCCGGCGTGGGAGGTGCACGGGACGGACGAGGGCGCGAAGGCCACGGCCGACGCTGCGGACAAGGCGACCGAGGGGTCCCCGGCCCAGGCGCCGGGGGCGGGGTCGGGGACGGGGACGGGGGACGGCACCGCCTGGTGGTGGGCTCTGCCGGGCGCGGCGGCCGGAGCGGTGCTTGCCCTGGTACTGCGCCCCTTCGCCGCGCGACTGCCACTGGACCGCCTGCGGCGCGAGCCGGGGCCGAGGCAGGAGCTGCGCGACGTATGAGGGCCGACCAGGAGGGCGGCCCCTGCGACAGGGCGAGTGAGGGCCGGCGTGGGGATCGATAGGGCTGAGAGACATGGAGGGGGACCGATGGTGGCACGAGGCGGAGCGCGGGCCAGAGGGCTGGCCCGCGGGCGGACCGGCGGGCGGACAGGAGGGAGGGAGGTACGGCTCATGCTGCTCGGCCCGGTCTCGGCCGCGCTGGCCCTGTGCGGCGGCACGGCGACGACCGCAGCGGCCGCGCCGACGGCGCAGGGCCGGGATGTCCCCGATGTGGCGATGGTCGTCGCGGGCGGCACGGGACGGACGACGGCGCTGCGCTCCGGCGAGCCCGCCTTCGCCCGCCTGTGGCAGCTGTTGCAGCCGACGTACGTCGGGACGGAGCGGGTGCCGCAGGACTGGGTCGAGGGACGTCATCCGCCGATGCGGATCACCGTGGTCTGGGGACTGACAGGGGTCGGAGGCTGGCCGCAGACGAACCGGCCTCCGGGAGGGGACGTGGCCGTCCAGCGGCAGGACCAGCTGTTCGTGACCGCGGACGGCACTCCCTGGGTGCGCTCGGATCTCGCACCTGAAGTGGAGGACGACGACATCCGCTGGCATCGGGCGCCGCGCTCCGTATTCGAGCGGCTGGATCTGGCGGGAGTGCTCGGTGGGACGGAGGACGGCCTGGCCGAGGCCGCTGCCGCCGGGGACCGGCCCGGCCCGGTGATGGGTGATGCGGGGTGGGCGGCGGCGGGGCTGGCCGTCGGGTTCGCGACCGGCGTCGGCGGCACGCTGCTGATACGCCGCGCGGCGGCCCGGCCGGGAGCCGGACCGCCGCGGGAGGAGCCACGACAGGAGTTGATCGACCTGGACCTGTGAGGCCCTTGGCGCATCGTGCGGCCGTCAGCCGAGGTCGATCTCCGGGTACAGCGGGAAGCCGGCCACGAGGTCGGTGGCGCGGTGGGAGATCTCGTCGGCGATCTTCGGGTCGAGGACGTGAGCGGCCTTGGAAGGGGCGCCCGACTTGGTCGTGCCGGCCTCGGTGGTGGTGAGGACGCGGTCGATGAGGGCGGCGACCTCGTCCATCTCAGCGGTGCCCAGGCCACGGGTGGTCAGGGCGGGGGTCCCGATGCGGATACCGGAGGTGTACCAGGCGCCGTTGGGGTCGGCCGGGATGGCGTTGCGGTTGGTGACGATGCCGGACTCGAGGAGCGCGGCCTCGGCCTGGCGGCCGGTGAGGCCGTAGGAGGAGGCGACGTCGATCAGGTTCAGGTGGTTGTCCGTACCGCCGGTCACGAGGGTCGCGCCCCGACGCATCAGACCCTCGGCCAGCGCCCGGGAGTTGTCGACGATGCGCTGCGCGTAGTCGCGGAAGGACTCCTGGCGGGCCTCGGCGAGGGCGACGGCCTTGGCGGCCATGACGTGCGGGAGCGGGCCGCCGAGGACCATCGGGCAGCCACGGTCGACCTGGTCCTTGAGGGAGTCGTCGCACAGGACCATGCCGCCGCGCGGGCCGCGCAGCGACTTGTGGGTGGTGGTGGTGACGATCTGGGCGTGCGGGACCGGGTCGAAGTCGCCGGTGAGGACCTTGCCGGCGACCAGACCGGCGAAGTGGGCCATGTCGACCATGAGCGTGGCGCCGACCTCGTCGGCGATCTCGCGCATGATCCGGAAGTTCACGAGACGGGGGTAGGCGGAGTAGCCGGCGACGATGATCAGCGGCTTGAACTCGCGGGCCGACACGCGCAGCGCCTCGTAGTCGATCAGGCCCGTGGCGGGGTCGGTGCCGTAGGAGCGCTGGTCGAACATCTTGCCGGAGATGTTGGGGCGGAAGCCGTGGGTGAGGTGGCCGCCGGCGTCCAGGGACATGCCGAGCATGCGCTGGTTGCCGAAGGCCTGGCGGAGCTCGGCCCAGTCGGCCTCGGTGAGGTCGTTGACCTGGCGGACGCCGGCCTTCTCCAGGGCGGGGGCCTCGACCCGGGCGGCGAGGACGGCCCAGAAGGCGACGAGGTTGGCGTCGATGCCGGAGTGGGGCTGGACGTAGGCGTGGCGGGCGCCGAAGAGCTCGCGGGCGTGCTCGGCGGCGAGGGACTCGACGGTGTCGACGTTGCGGCAGCCGGCGTAGAAGCGGCGGCCGACGGTGCCCTCGGCGTACTTGTCGCTGAACCAGTTGCCCATCGCGAGGAGGGTGGCCGGGGAGGCGTAGTTCTCGGAGGCGATCAGCTTGAGCATCTCGCGCTGGTCGGCGACCTCCTGGCCGATGGCGTCGGCCACGCGCGGCTCGACGGCGCGGATCACGTCGAGGGCGGCACGGAAGGCGGTGGACTCGGTGGAGAGGGGCTCGGCTGACATGGGGACCTCCGGACGTCGTGTGCAGCGATCACGGTACGGCCCAGGCGCACGGCACTCGGTCTGGACTCGGTCCAGGGGCCGCTCCCCGATGGTTGGTCCATCCCAGCGCGCCAGTCACGGCCCGCCGATCAGCTTACCGGGCGCGCCGATGCCGCATGGTCCCGCGTCCACCATGCGAGCAACGATAGGAAGGGGCCGCAAAGCACTCGTACGGCCGGAAATGGACAGTGGCCACGAGCCTCGTGACTGGCGGAGCGCGAGCCCTCGTGGCGGCGGAAACGGAGAGCCCCGTGAGTACGTCGAGCACCACCGAATCCCTGATCGCCGCGGTCGAGGCGCACAGCGCGCACACCTATCACCCGTTGCCGGTCGTGGTGGCGACGGCGGACGGGGCCTGGATGACGGATGTGGAGGGGCGGCGGTATCTGGATCTGCTGGCCGGGTATTCGGCGCTCAACTTCGGGCACGGCAACCGGCGGATCCTGGAGGCGGCGAAGGCTCAGCTGGAGCGGGTGACGCTGACGTCGCGGGCGTTTCATCACGACCGGTTCGCGGCGTTCTGCGAGCAGCTGGCCGAGCTGTGCGGGATGGAGATGGTGCTGCCGATGAACACGGGGGCGGAGGCCGTGGAGACGGCGGTGAAGACCGCCCGGAAGTGGGGGTACCGGGTCAAGGGCGTGCCGGGCGAGATGGCGAAGATCGTCGTGGCGGGCAACAACTTCCACGGCCGTACGACGACGATCATCAGCTTCTCCACCGACCCGGAGGCGCGGGCGGACTTCGGGCCGTACACGCCGGGGTTCGAGATCGTGCCGTACGGGGATCTGACGGCGATGCGGGAGGCGCTGACGGAGAACACGGTGGCCGTGTTGCTGGAGCCGATCCAGGGCGAGGCGGGGGTTCTCGTGCCGCCGGCCGGCTATCTGCCGGCGGTGCGGGAGCTGACGCGGGAGCGGAACGTACTGTTCGTGGCGGACGAGATCCAGTCGGGGCTGGGGCGCACGGGTCGTACCTTCGCCTGCGAGCACGAGGGGGTGGTGCCGGATGTGTATGTGCTCGGCAAGGCGCTCGGGGGCGGGATCGTGCCGGTGTCGGCGGTGGTGTCGTCGGCCGATGTGCTCGGGGTGTTCCGGCCCGGGGAGCACGGGTCGACGTTCGGCGGGAATCCGCTGGCCTGTGCGGTGGCGCTGGAGGTGATCGCGATGCTGCGGACGGGCGAGTTCCAGGCGCGGGCGGCGGAGCTCGGCGAGCATCTGCACCGGGAGCTGGGGCTGTTGGCCGGGACGGGGCGGGTGACCGCGGTGCGGGGGCGCGGTCTGTGGGCCGGGGTCGACATCGCCCGGGCGTACGGGTCGGGGCGGGAGGTGTCCGAGAAGCTGATGGACCGGGGTGTGCTGGTGAAGGACACCCATGGGCCGACGATCCGGATCGCGCCGCCGTTGGTGATCGGGAAGGAGGATCTGGACTGGGGGCTCGCGCAGTTGCGGGGCGTGCTCGGGATGTGAATCGGCTCGCGGCGCCGGGCGGTGTGTATGCGCCTGGCGTGACGAGAGGCCTGTTCGTCATGGGCGGAGCCCGCGTGGGGGCTGCGCCGGAGGGTGCGTGGTGGCGGGTGGGGGCCGCTGCTGACGGTGCTGGGCGAGCATCCGGAGCCGACGGGCGGGGCCGGTGTGTGCGCGAGGGGGGGCGTGGCGCTGTAAGAGCCTGTCGATGCGGTGGCCGGCCGGGGCTCCGGTCGCGCCACAGCCGGCGTGACGTCGGCCTCTGCCCGTACTCGGACGCACCCGACTCTCCTTCTGCGTACGGCCGTTACAGGATCACGTGCGGCAGGAAGCGGGCGTATTCGTCGGTGATCAGGCCGGACGACTCGCGGATACCGAGGCCGGCCGACTCGTTCTCGACGACCCAGGCGCCGAGGACGACGCGGTTGCCGTCGAAGTCGGGAAGGGGGGCCAACTGCTGGTAGCAGCAGGGTTCTTCGCGGACGACCGGGCCGGTGCCGGGTTCGTGGATCGTCACGCCCGCCCCCTCGCGGCCGAGGAGCGGCTTGGCGACGTAGCCCGTCGTGCTCGCCAGCTCCCTCGGTCCGTCGAGGTAGGAGGGGAGGAGGTTCGGGTGGTCCGGGTAGAGCTCCCAGAGGATGGCGAGGAGGGCCTTGTTGCTGAGGAGCATCTTCCAGGCCGGTTCGATCCAGAGGGTCGTACCGGTGCCGCCGCCGTTGTCGAGGGTGTCGAGGACATGGCCGGCGAAGCGGTCGGTGGTGAGCCACTCCCAGGGATAGAGCTTGAAGCAGCTGCGGATGAAGCGGAGTTGGGTGTCGACGAAGCGGCCGGAGAGGCGGTCCCAGCCGATCTCCTCCATGGAGATCCAGCCGGTGTCCAGTCCGGCCTGTTCCGCGGTCTCCTTCAGATAGGCGACCGTCATCAGGTCCTCGCCGAGTTCGTCGGCGGCGGAGTAGGCGAAGTAGAGAGGAGCACCGGGCGGGAGCAGGGCGGACTGTTTCTTCCAGGCGGCGATGAGGCGTTCGTGGAGGGAGTTCCACTGGTCGGCGCCGGGAAAGCGTTCCTCCATCCAGAACCACTGGGGCGAGGCGGCCTCGACCAGCGAGGTGGGGGTGTCGGCGTTGTACTCCAGGAGTTTCGCCGGGCCGGTGCCGTCGTAGCGGAGGTCGAAGCGGCCGTAGAGGGAAGGGAGTTCGGCGCGGCGGCGCCAGGCCTCGGCGACAGCCTCCGCGACGCGCGGGTCGGTGATGCCGAGGTCGGCGAAACGCCGCTCGGCGACGATGTGCTCGGCCGCCGTCAGGCACATGCCGTGCAGTTCCTCGACGACCTCCTCCAGCGCCTCGACCTCCGCCAGGGAGAACACGTAGTGGGCGCTCTCGTCCCAGTACGGGCGCAGGGAGTTGTCGGGGTAGCGGGTGAGGGGGTAGATGAGCCCTTGTTCCTCGACGGTCTGCTGCCAGCCGGGGCGGGGCTCGATCGTGCGGCGCTCCATGTGCGTGTCCTGCGGGTTCCTGCCGGTTTCCGGTTGCCTTCGTCTTTTCCTCGGGCCCTGCTCAGCCGCCGCTGCTGCCCGAGCCGGAGCAGCCGAAGCCGCCGCGGTCGACGGCCTCGCTGCGGCTGAAGGTGCCGTAGTCGGCGCGGCCGCCGTCGGTGTCGGCGTCGTAGTACCAGGCGGCGTCGCGACTGTTGCCGGAGCCGGTCTTCTTGCGGCCCTTGCTGTAGGAGGAGCCGGAGGTGGTGGAGCCGGACTTGCAGTTCTTGTCGGCGATGACCTTGTAGCCCTCGTAGGTGTAGCTGTCGCGGTCGACGCAGCGGCGGTCCGGTTCCGAGCCGCAGGACGTCAGGGCCGCGGCGATGACTCCCATGCCGCCGAGTACGACGGTGCTGGAGCGCAACCGACGTCGCGTTTCCGCCATGTGTGTCTCCCCCGATGATCCCGATGATCCGGTTGTTGTCCGGCGGACAGCCTAGAGATCGTCAAGAGTGCGGCTGTCGGCGGGCTGGCCTTCCGCCGCTCACCTACAGTCGCTTTGTGCCGGTTGGGATGGTGTGTGCACTGGGTGCGGCGGCCTGTTTCGGTACGGCCACCGTCCTGCAGGCGATGGCCGCGCGGGCGGCGAGCGCGCAGGGGGGTCGAGGCGGCGAGGCCGGGGTGTTGCTGCGGGCGCTGCGGCAGTGGCGGTATCTGGCCGGGCTGGCTCTGGACGGGCTGGGGTTCGTGTTGCAGGTCGTGGCGCTGCGGGCGCTTCCTCTCTACGCCGTCGCGGCGGCGTTGGCGTCCAGCCTCGCGGTGACGGCGGTGGTTTCGGCGCGGCTGCTGCGGGTGCGGTTGCGGCGGGGTGAGTGGGCCGCGGTGGGGGTGGTGTGTGCCGGGCTGGGGATGCTCGGGCTCGCCTCCGGCACGGAAGGGGATCTGGGCGGGTCGGACGCGCTGAGGTTCGCGATGCTCGGGGTGGCCGTGGGGGTGCTGGGAGTGGGGCTTGCGGGAGGGCGGCTGCCGGAGCGCGGGCGGGGTCTGGTGCTCGGGCTGGCGGCCGGGTTCGGGTTCGGGGTGGTGGAGGTGGCGGTACGGCTGATCGACTCCGTCGCGGTGTCGGAGCTGGTGGTGAATCCGGCGGCGTATGCGCTGCTGCTGGGGGGTGGGGCGGCGTTTCTGGCGCTGACGTCGGCGTTGCGGCGGGGGTCGGTGACGACGGCTACGGCGGCGATGGTGATCGGGGAGACGGTCGGGCCGGCGGTGGTGGGGGTGGTGTGGCTGGGGGACCGTACGCGGGAGGGGTTCGGCTGGCTGGCCGTGCTGGGTTTTGTGGTGGCGGTGGCGGGGGCGTTGGTGTTGGCGCGGTTCGGCGAGCTGCCGCAGGAATCCTCGCCTCCGGCCGGCCACGGGATTTCCCCGAGGCATTCCCGGAGGTCCGGGGCCTGACGGGTCCCCTGACGTTCCGTGAGGCTTACGGCAGAACCCGGCACAACGCCTCCAACGCTCCCGCCCACGCATGATCCGGTGGAGTCCCGTACCCCACGACCAGCGCGTCCAGTGGCTCGGTCGTGGCGGACAGGTGGCGGAAGTAGGTCAGGCCGTGGACGGCCAGGCCCTGCCAGGCCGCCGCCTGGACCACCGACTGTTCCGTACCGGGCGGGAGGCGCAGCAGGACGTGGAGGCCGGCCGCGATGCCGGTGACGTCGATGTGGGGAGCGTGGGTGGCCAGGGCCCGGACCAGCGCGTCCCGTCGGCGCCGGTAGCGCAGGCGGGCGGAGCGGACGTGGCGGTCGTAGGCGCCGGACGTGAGGAACTCCGCCAGGGTCAACTGGTCCGGCGCGCCGCAGGTGTCCACATGGCCCTTCGCTGCCGTCACCTCCTCGACCAGCGTCGGCGGCAGCACCATCCAGGCGAGCCGCAGGCCCGGGGCGAGGGACTTGCTGGCCGTGCCCAGGTAGACGACGTGGTCGGGGCCCAGGCCCTGGAGCGCGCCCACGGGCTGGCGGTCGTAGCGGAACTCGCCGTCGTAGTCGTCCTCCAGCACCAGGCCGCCGGTGCGCCGCGCCCAGTCCACCACCGCGGCCCGGCGGTCGCGGTGCAGGGCCACGCCCATCGGGAACTGGTGGGCAGGGGTGAGGAGGAGTGCCGACTGGTCCGTCAATCCCTCCGGGTTCGTGCCGAGTTCGTCGAACGGGAGGGGGGCCGTGGTCAGGCCCGCCGTCGTCAGTTGGTTCCAGTGCGGCGGCAGGCCGTACGACTCCACCGCCACCGTCTGCGCCCCGCGCGCCCGCAGCACCCTGCCGAGCAGGTGCAGGCCGTGCCCGAAACCGGCGCACACCACGATGCGCTCGGGGTCGGCGCGCACCCCCCGCGCGCGGGAGAGGTATCCGGCGAGGGCGGCGCGCAGTTCGGCGCGGCCGCGCGGGTCGCCGTAGCCGAGAGCCTCGTGCGGTGCGGCGAGGAAGGCGCGGCGGGCGGCCTTGAGCCACTCCGTGCGGGGGAAGGAGGCGAGGTCCGGGGAGCCGGGGACCAGGTCGTAGGCGGGCCGGGGGCGTTGCGCGCGGGGTGGGGCGGTGACGCGGGGTGGCAGGGGGGCATGGTGCCGGGCGGGGGCGGTTTGCGGAGGGGAGGCGCCCTGTGTGGTGGGCGCGCCCGGTCGGGAGGAGGCGCCACGTGTCGGGGGTGCGCCCGTCGGTGGGGGCGCCACGTGGCCGCCGGCGGACGGGAGCCCCCTGCCGTCGCCGCCCGCCGTGGTCACCGCGCCGGCGCCGCCCGACGGCATCACCGCCCGGTCCGCGACCCGCGTGCCCGACCCCTGCCGGGCCGTGAGCCAGCCCTCGGCGACCAGGTCGGCGTAGGCCTCGGCGACCGTGTTGCGGGCGATGCCGAGGTCGGCGGCGAGGGAGCGGGAGGACGGCAGACGGGTGCCCGGTGCGAGGCGACCGGTGCGGACCGCTTCGCGCAGGGCGTCGGTCAGGCCGCGCCGCAGGCCCGGCCCCGAGGGTTCCAGGTGGAGGTCGATGCCCAGAGTGGCCCAGGGTTTCCGCATGAAAGTGGACCATACTCCTGGGCTGCTTCGCTTCTAGGGTCGAGATCATGACGACGACCGCAACCACCACCGCAGTGCAGTACGCCCCCGAGAACCCCGCCCGCCTCAACTGGGCCCAGCACGCCCCCGACGTCTACAAGGCGATGATCCGGCTCGACGCGGCTGCCCGGAAGGGGCTCGAACCGAAGCTTTACGAGCTGGTCAAGATCCGCGCGTCGCAGATCAATCACTGCGCGTTCTGCCTGGACATGCACACCAAGGACGCCCTCGCGGCGGGCGAGAGCGTCGAGCGGATCGTGCAGCTCGGCGCGTGGGAGGAGTCCGCGCACTTCTACACCCCGAAGGAGCTCTCAGCGATCGAGCTGACGGAGGCCGTGACCGTACTGACGGACGGGTTCGTGCCGGACGAGGTGTACGACCGTGCCGCCGCGCACTTCGAGGAGGCCGAGCTGGCCCAGCTGATCGCCGCGATCACGGTGATCAACGCGTGGAACCGGTTCGGGGTGACCTGCCGTATGACCCCGGGGCACTACCAGCCGGGGCAGCACCAGTGACCCGTACGGCACCGGGGACCCGTACGACACTCCTCGACCGCGAGGTCGGGCAGGCCATGTCGGCCGTCAGCGCCGCCGCCAAGAAGGGGCTCGGCGACCCGGCTCTCGCCGAGCTGGTCGTGATCCGGGCCTCGCAGCTCAACCACTGCGCGTTCTGCCTCGACATGCATCTCGCCCTCGCCCGCGAGCACGGCGTGAGCGAGCGGCAGCTCGACCTGCTGGCCGCCTGGGAGGAGGCCGGGGACGTCTTCGGCGAGCGGGAGCGGGCCGCGCTCGCGTTGACCGAGGCCGTCACCGTTCTCACGGACGGGTTCGTGCCGGACGAGGTCTACGACCGTGCCGCCGCGCACTTCGACGACATCCGACTCGCCCATCTCGTCGGGCTGATCATCGCCATCAACAACTGGAACCGCGTGATGGTCGGCCGTCGCATTCCACCAGGGGGATACACCACATGACCAAGGTCGAAGCCTTCCGCTCGCTGCACCGACGCAAGGCGCCCGGCGACCCGCTCGTCCTGCCCGGCCCCTGGGACGCCGCAAGCGCCCGTGTCTTCGTCGAGGCCGGGTTCCCGGCGCTCGCCACCCCGAGTGCGGGCGTCGCCGCCTCGCTCGGGTACGAGGACGGGCAGACCCCGGCCGACGAGATGTTCGCGGCGGTCGCGCGGATCGTCCGGGCCGTCGACGTGCCGGTGTCGGCGGACATCGAGGGCGGGTACGGGATCGCGCCGAAGGAGCTGGTGGAGCGGCTGCTGGAGACGGGCGCCGTGGGGTGCAACCTGGAGGACTCCGAGGACGGGGCGCTCAAGGACCCGCGGGCGCACGCCGACTGGCTCGCCGAGGTACGGCACGCCGCCGCCGACCGGCTCTTCGTCAACGCCCGGATCGACACCTTCATCCGCCCACCCGGTTCCGCCGACCCCAAGCAGGCCGCGGAACAGGCGATCGAGCGGGCCGCGTGGTACGTCGCCGCGGGCGCCGACTGCGTGTATCCGATCGGCGCCCCCGTCGACGTACTGCCGCTGCTGCGCTCCGGGATCCAGGGGCCGGTCAATGTGCACGGCACCGTGACCGGGGGCGGCCCCTCGCCCACCGGACTCGGTGAACTAGGGGCCACCCGGATCACGTTCGGGCCGGGACTCCAGCGCAGCTCCGCCGAGGCGCTGCGCGAGATCGCGGCCGGTCTCACGAAGTGAGCGTCGGGACGGCCACGCCGTCCGTCAGGACAGCCACGCCTTCCACGTGGACTCGTGGCTGTCCACCCACTTCTTCGCCGCCTCCTCGGGCGACAGCTTCTGGTCGGCGATCATCAGGGAGACCTCGTTCTGGTCCTCGGTCGTCCACTTGAACTTCTTCAGCAGGGCCGCCGCCTCGCCGCCGGTCTTGGCGAAGTCCGCGTTGAGGTACTTCTGCAGCGGCGTGTGCGGATAGGCGCAGGCGACCTTCTTCGGGTCCGCGTCGCAGCCCTCCTTGTACGCGGGCAGCTTCACCTCGGTCATCGGGACCTTCTTGAACAGCCACTGCGGGGAGTACCAGTACGTCAGGAAGGGCTTCTTCGCCTTGGCGAACTGTTTGATCTGCGTGATCTGCGCGGCCTCCGAACCGGCGAACACCACCTGGTAGTTCAGGTCCAGGTTGTCCACCAGCGCCTTGTCGTTGGTGACATAGGACGGCGAGCCGTCCATCAGCTGGCCCTTGCCGCCGCTCTCCGCGGTGCGCATCTGATCCGCGTACTTGTTGAGGTTCTTCCAGTCGGTGACGTCCGGGTGGGCCTTGGCGAAGTACGTCGGGACGTACCAGCCGATGTGCCCGGTGACCCCGAGGTCGCCGCCGGGCACGATCGTCTTCTTGTCCTTGACGTACCGCTGCTCCTCCTCGGGGTGGCCCCAGTCCTCCATGAGCGCGTCGACGCGGCCCTGGCTGAGCGCGTCCCAGGCGGGGACCTCGTCGATCTGGACGGTGTCGACGCGGTAGCCGAGCTCGTGCTCCAGCAGATACTGGGCGACGGCCACGTTGGCCTGCGCGCCGACCCAGGACTGGACGGAGAGGGTCACGGTCTTGGTGCCCTGGGCGTTGGCGAAGGGCGAGGCCTGCTTGGTCATGTCGGCGGCGCCGCAGCCGGTGAGCAGCAGCAGCGAGGACGCCCCGGCCACTACGGCAGTCGTACGCATACGTCGGGTACGAAATCGCATGTCACGCTCCCTTCTTCGCGCGGCGTTCCGTCGGCTGGGTCACCCGGTCCAGCATCAGGCCCAGGCAGACGATCGCCGCGCCGGCCACCAGACCGGTCGCGAGGTCGCCCTGCGCGAGGCCGGCGACGACCTCGTAGCCGAGCGCGCCACCGCCGACCAGGCCGCCGATGATGACGACGGCGAGGACCAGGACCACGCCCTGGTTGACGGCGAGCAGCAACGCCGGGCGGGCGAGCGGGAGCTGGACCTGCCGCAGCTGCTGGGCGGGGGTCGCGCCGAGCGAGCGGGCCGACTCCAGGGCGGCCGGGTCGACCTGGCGCAGGCCCTGGGTGGTGATGCGGACGACGGCGGGCAGGGCGTAGACGACCGCTGCCGCGACGGCCGGGGCGCGGCCCACGCCGAACAGGGCCACCACCGGGATCAGGTACACGAACTGCGGCATCGTCTGGAAGACGTCCAGGACGGGCCGGAGCATCCGCTCGACTCGGTCGCTGCGCGCCGCCGCGATGCCGGTCGCGAAGCCCAGGACCAGGGTGACGGCGACGGCCGCCAGCACCTGGGAGAGGGTGTCGAGCGACGGCGTCCACACACCCAGGACGCCGATCGCGGCCATGGCGAGCACGGCGGTCAGCGCGGTGCGCCAGGTGCCGATCAGCCAGGCGAGGGCGGCGACGATCAGCAGCACCGACCACCAGGGCAGCCCCTGCAGGGTGTCGCGTACGGGGTCGAGGACCCAGGTGGTGAAGTGGGCCGCCCAGTCGGCGGTGCCGCCGATGACGGGGACGCCGGAGTAGAGGTGGTCGGTCATCCAGTCGACGGCGCGGTTGACCGGCTCGGCGATGTTCACGGCCCAGGCGTCGGGCCAGTCGAGGCGGCCCGCGAGACGGCCGGCGACAGCTACGGCCACGGCGGCGGCCAGGGCGTACAGCCAGCGTGCCCGGCCGTTCGGCTGCGGCTCGTCACCGAGCGCCGCCCCCGCCGCGCCGGTCACCCGGTCCAGTACGACGGCGAGCAGCACGATCGGGATACCGGCCGCGAGCGCGGCGCCGACGTCGACCGACCCCAGCGCCTGGTAGACGCGGTCACCGAGGCCGCCCGCGCCGATGACCGACGCGATGACCGCCATGGACAGCGCCATCATGATCGTCTGGTTGAGGCCGAGGAGGAGCTCCTTGCGGGCCAGCGGGATGCGGGCGGTCAGCAGGCGCTGCCGCGCGGTGGTGCCGAGCGACTCGACCGCCTCCAGCACCTCCTTGTCGGCGCCGCGCAGGCCAAGGGCGGTGAGGCGGGCCATCGGCGGGGCGGCGTAGACGACGGTGGCGAGGACGGCCGCGGGGACGCCCATGCCGAAGACCAGGACGACGGGGAGCAGGTAGGCGTACGCCGGGAGCACCTGCATGGTGTCCAGGACGGGGCGCAGGATCCGGTCCATACGGTCGGAGAGCCCGGCGGCGAGGCCCAGCAGCGCGCCCACGACGACCGAGGCGAGGACCGCCACGACCATGAGCGCGAGGGTCTGCATGGTCGGGATCCACATGCCGAGGAACCCGCAGGCCAGGAACGCGACACCGGTGCCGGCGGCGAGCTTCCAGCCCGCGACCCGCCAGGCGATCAGGGACGCGGCGGCGGTGACGCCGGCCCAGCCGGCCGCGAGCAGCACCAGGTACACGGCGCGCACCGAGAGCACGACCGCGTTGCTGATGTGCCCGAAGAAGTACACGAACAGCGGGTGGCTGTCCCGGTTGTCGATGATCCAGACGCTGGCCTTGGTGAGCGGCTCGGTGAAGTCGACGGTCAGCGCGGCGGGCCAGGTGCCGCTCGCCCAGCGGGCGTTGGCCAGCGGTACGAGGATCGCGGCGGCGAGGGCGAGCAGCAGGAGCTTGCGCAGGGCAGGGTGTTTGAGGACGCCGGGAACGGCGACGCGAGGGGCGGGGGTGGTGACGGTGGCCATCACGCCACCTCCTTGCTCATCTCTGCCCCCGCTACGGCACCCTGCCGCGCCCCCGCTGGGGAACTCGGCTCCGTCCCCGCCACGACGCCGAGAAGCCGTTCGTGGTCGACCACCCCCAGACACCGTGCCCCGTCCATGACCCGGGCCGGGGCCCCGGTACGCGCCACGGCCTCGATCGCCTCCGACACCGTCGCGTCCGGCGCGAGAGCCGGGCCGCTGCCGGTCTCGTCCGCCGAGGCGGCCCGCATGGCCGTACGCACGGTCATGACCTGCTCGCGCGGGACGTCCCGGACGAACTCACGGACGTAGTCGTCGGCCGGCGAGCCCACGATCTCCTCGGGGGTGCCCAGCTGGACGACGCGGCCGTCGCGCATGAGGGCGATGCGGTCGCCGAGCTTGAGCGCCTCACTCAGGTCATGGGTGATGAAGACCATCGTGCGGCCCTCCTCGCGGTGCAGGCGCACGACCTCCTCCTGCATGTCCCGCCGGATCAGCGGGTCGAGCGCGCTGAACGGCTCGTCGAAGAGCAGCACCTCCGGGTCCACCGCCAGCGCCCGGGCGAGGCCGACGCGCTGGCGCTGGCCACCGGACAGCTGGCCCGGCCTGCGGTGCTCCATGCCCTCCAGGCCGACCTTGGCGACGACCTCGGCGGCCCGCTCACGGCGCTCCGCCTTGCCGACGCCCTGGATCTCCAGGCCGTAGGCCACGTTGTCCAGGACCGTGCGGTGCGGCAGCAGGCCGAAGTGCTGGAAGACCATCGCGGCGCGGTGCCGGCGCAGTTCGCGCAGGCGGGTCTTGTCCATGGCGCGGACGTCCTCGCCGTCGATGGCGATGGTGCCCGCCGTCGGCTCGATCAGCCGGGTCAGACAGCGCACCAGTGTGGACTTGCCGGAGCCGGACAGGCCCATGACGACGAAGACCTCGCCCTTGCGGACGTCGAAGGAGACGTCCCGGACCGCCGCCGTGCAGCCGGTGCGGGCGCGCAGCTCGGCCGGTGCGAGCGTGGTCAGCTCCGGGTCGGCGGGGACGCGGTGCGCCTTCGGACCGAAGACCTTCCAGAGACCTTCGACAGAGAAGACAGGGGTGGCAGGGGTACCAGGAGTGGCAGGGGTAGCAGGGGCAGTACTCATCACGCCTCACCTCCAAGCAGGTCGACGGCCTTCTCCCCGACCATGAGCACCCCGATCATCGGGTTCACGGCGGTCATCGTCGGGAAGACGGAGGCGTCGGCGATCCGGATGCCGTCCAGGCCCCGGATCCTCAACTGCGGGTCAACTACGGCCAGTTCGTCGTCGGCGGCTCCCATACGGCAGGTGCCCGCCGGGTGGTACACGGTGTGCGCGACCTTGCGGGCGTACTCGCTCAGCTCCTCGTCGCCCGTGACGTCCGGGCCGGGGCACACCTCGCGCTTGAGCCAGCTCGCCAGCGGTTCGGTCGCGGCGATCTCGCGGGCGATGCGGATGCCGTCGACGAGGGTGCGGCCGTCGTAGTCGTCCTCGTCGGTGAAGTAGCGGAAGTCGAGCGCGGGCTTGACGGACGGGTCGGCGCTGGTCAGGTACAGCCGGCCGCGGCTCTTCGGCTTGGGGATGTTCGGGGTCATGGACACCCCGAACTCCGGCCGCTCGTAGCCCAGTCGCTCCGGGTTGTCCGTGAACGGGATCTGGTAGAAGTGGAACATCAGGTCGGGGCCCTGGTGTTCGGGGTCGCGCCGCACGAACAGCCCGGCATCCGAGTCCATCGCGGAGTTCTCGGGGATCGGTCCGTGGGTCTCCCAGACGATCACCGACTCGGGGTGGTCGAGGAGGTTCTCGCCGACGCCCGGCAGGTCGTGGACCACCGGTATGCCCAGCCGGGTGAGGTCCTCCTTGGGACCGATGCCGGAGTGCATCAGCAGGCGGGGCGAGTCGACGGCGCCGGCGCACAGGACGACCTCGTTGCGGGCCCGTATGAGCAGTTCCTCGCCGTCCTTGGTGCGCACGTGCACGCCCTCGGCGCGGGTGCCGTTCAGCTCCAGCTTGTACGCCCAGGTCTCCAGCCAGATGGTGAGGTTCTCGCGCTCGTCCATCACCGGGTGCAGATACGCCACCGACGCCGAGGAGCGCTTGTTGTCCTCGGGGTGGTAGGCGAGGTCGAAGAAGCCGACGCCCTCGGTGAAGGGCTGCTTGTTGAAGCCCTCGACGCGCGGGACGTCGAGCGCGCCCTGCGCCGCGTCGACGAAGTCGCGGGCGATGGCGTTCCGGTCCTGCTCGTCGACCGGGACGACGTTGTTCTTCAGCCGGGCGAAGTACGCCTCCATCGGCACCGCGCCCCACCCCTTGGCGCCGGCCGCCTCCCACTCGTCCCAGTCGGACGGCAGCGGCTTGAAGGCGATGAGGGTGTTGTGCGAGGAGCAGCCGCCGAGTACGCGGGCGCGGCTGTGCCGGATGTGCGAGTTGCCGCGGGGCTGCTCGGTGGTCGGGTAGTCGTAGTCCAGCTCGCCGCCGAGCAGGCCCATCCAGCGGCGCAGGGTCAGCACGTCGTCACGGCCGACGTCACTGGGGCCGCCCTCGATGACGGCGACGGTGACGTCGGGGTTCTCGGTGAGGCGGGAGGCGATGACGGAACCGGCCGTGCCGCCGCCGATCACGACGTAGTCGTAGACGGGGGTGTTCTGGGACATGTGGGGGTAGCTCCAGGGGACTTGCGAAGTCTTACGGGGTCAGGGGGACCGGGTCTTACGGCAGGGGGCCGGGAGGTCAGCCCGAGAACCAGCGAACCGGCTTCGGCGCCAGGTTCTGGTACACGTGCTTGCTCTCGCGGTACTCGGCGAGTCCGGCGGGGCCGAGCTCGCGGCCCACCCCGCTCTTGCCGAAGCCGCCCCACTCCGCCTGCGGGAGGTAGGGGTGGAAGTCGTTGATCCAGACGGTGCCGTGCCGCAGCCGTCCCGCGACCCGGCGGGCCCGCCCGGCGTCGGCGGTCCAGACGGCGCCCGCGAGGCCGTACTCGGTGTCGTTGGCGAGGGCGATCGCCTCGTCCTCGGTGCGGAAGGTCTCCACGGTGAGGACCGGGCCGAAGACCTCCTCCCGTACGACGCGCATCTCGCGGTGGCAGTGGTCGAGGACGGTCGGCTCGTAGAAGTAGCCGTTCTCCGGCCGCTCGGGCGACGGCTCGGGGCGCTTGCCGCCGGAGCGCAGCACCGCGCCCTCCTTGAGCGCGGAGTCGACGTACGCCTCGACCTTCGCGCGCTGCTGCTCGGAGACGAGCGGTCCGCACTCGACGCCGTCGGCGGTGCCGCGGCCGAGGCGGATCTTCTGGGCCCGGCGGGCGAGTTCGGCCACGAAACGGTCCCGGACCGACTCCTCGACGATGAGGCGCCCGCCCGCCGAGCAGACCTGGCCGCTGTGGATGAACGCGGCGTTGAGGGCCTGGTCGACGGCGGTGTCGAAGGCCTCGTCGGTGGCGCAGACGTCGGCGAAGACGACGTTGGGGTTCTTGCCGCCGAGTTCGAGGGCGACCTTCTTGACGCTGGGCGCGGCGGCCTGGGCCACCTTGGTGCCGCTGACCAGGCCGCCGGTGAAGGAGACGAGGTCGACGTCGGGGTGCTCGGCGAGCCGGGCGCCGACGGTGTGGCCGGGCCCGGTGACGATGTTGGCGACGCCGGCCGGCAGGCCCGCCTCGACGAGCAGCTCGATCAGCGCGATCGTCGTCAGCGGCGTGATCTCGCTCGGCTTGACGACGAAGGTGTTGCCGGCCGCGAGCGCGGGCGCGATCTTCCAACTGGCCTGGAGCAGGGGGTAGTTCCAGGGTGTGATCAGCGCGCACACGCCGACCGGCTCATGGACGACGACGCTGTGGATGTCGGGCGAACCCGCGTCGACGACCCGGCCCGGGGCCTCGGCGGCGACGAGGTCGGCGAAGTAGCGGAAGGCGTCGGCGACGCAGTCGATGTCGACCCGGCCCTCTTCGAGGGTCTTCCCGGCGTCGCGGCTCTCCAGCAGGCCGAGCTCCTCGCGGTCGCGCACCAGCAGGTCGGCGACGCGGCGCAGCAGGGCGGCACGCTCGGCGACGGGGGTGCGGGACCACTCGCCCTGGCCGCCGTCGAAGGCACGGTGGGCGGCCGCCACGGCCAGGTCGGTGTCCTTCTCGTCACCCTCCGCGACCACGGCGAAGGGCAGGGCGTCCGCGGGGTCGAGGATCTCGCGCGTCGCGCCGGTGACGGCTTCGCGCCACTCGCCGCCCGCGTGAATCGTCTGTCGCGCCTGTCGCGCCTGCTGTCCGGTCATGATCGGGGTTGCCTTCCGTTCCTGTTCGGTGCCCCTGAGTCACACAGGTGTCACTCACGAGGACCGTCAGCACCTGCCCTGGCGTTCGGATTGCATGCGCGATCGATGGCCGAAAGTGTGCTGTGTCACTGAACATGCGGGCAAACAGGAACGAAAAGGACGCCGAAGGCGGTGTAGAAGGGGTGGTGCCGACGGTGGTGCAAAGGCGGTCCCGAAAGGCGGTTTCAGAAGTCGGCCGGCGGATCCTCCCCCACCCGGCCGTCGATCGACTCCCGGATCATGTCGGCCTGCCCGACATGGCGGGCGTACTCCTCGACGAGATCGATCAGGACCCGCCGCACGCTGGGCGCCCGGCCGTCGGGCCAGGTGTGGCGGACCGGCTGATCCACTCCCCCCTCCGACAGCACCTGCCGCAGGTTCGTCCGGGAACGGGCCACCGCCTCCTCCCACAGCGCGTACAGCTGCTCGGGCGCGTCCCCCGCGGCCGACCGCCACTCCCAGTCGGGGTCGGCGTCCCAGTCCACCGCGTCCCACGGCGCGGGCAGCTCCACTCCGAGCAGGCGCCGGGTGAGGTACTCGTCCTCGACGAGGGCCAGATGCTTGAGCAGACCGCCCAGGGTGAGGGCGGAGGGCGCGAGCCGTGCGCCCAGGCCGGCGGCGTCCAGCCCCTCGCACTTCCAGGCGAAGGTCCGGCGCTGCCGCTCCAGGGAGCCGATCAGGGTGTCGACCTCGGAGCCGGCGACGGGCGGCTCGACGAGGACCGGCTCTTCGGTGTCGTAGGTCATGACGGGCAGACTAGGGTCGGTTCCGGTCGATCCACTTCCGGAATACGCGACGCCCCGGAACGCGCCGGGGATCAAAGTCACCAGTGCCGAGGACGAGCCGGGATGAGCCACGACGAAAGCCCCACCGCCCGCGCCCTCCTGCTCCTGGAACTCCTCCAGAACAACCCCGGCATCACCGCCGACCGCATGGCCACCCGCCTCGGCGTCTCCGAACGCGCCGCCCGGCGGTACGTGGGCATCCTGCGCGAGGCCGGCATCCCGGTCGAGTCCACCCGGGGCCCGTACGGCGGCTACCGCCTCGGCCGGGGGCTGCGCCTGCCGCCGCTGATGTTCACGCCGAACGAGGCGCTCGGCCTGGTCATGGCCGTACTGGACGGCCACCACGACGCGGCCGACCCGTCCGGACCGGTGGGCAGCGCGCTCGGCAAGCTCCTGCGCGCCCTGCCCGAACCGGTGGCACACCCGGCCGAGGCGGTCCGCAGGGTCAGTACCCGGGGCGGCCCCGGCGCCGCCTCGCGCCCCGACCCTGACACCACCGCCGCTCTCGTCCAGGCCGCGGCCGCACATCACCGTCTGCGCCTCGGCTACCGGCTGGGCTCGCGCGGCGAGCGCACCATGGAGGTCGATCCCTGGGCGGTCGTCGTCCACCACGGCCGCTGGTATCTGCTCTGCTGGTCGCACACGCGCGACGCGCGACGCGTCCTGCGCGTGGACCGGGTCACCACGGTGACAGCACTCCCCGAGACCTTCGTGCCACCGACGGATCCGCGCCCCGTCGAGACCCTTGAGGAGCACCTCTCCCAGGGCTGGACCCATGAGGTGGAGATCGTGATCGAGGCGCCCGCCGCGCTCGTGGCCGCGTGGCTGCCCCGCAGCCTCGGCCGCCCCGAGCCGATCGACGACGGCACCACGCGCCTCCTCGCCACCACCGACGAACCGGACTGGTACGCCGAACAGCTCACGGCGATCCGGGCCCCGTTCCGCGTCGTCGGACCACCGGAACTGCGGGAGGCGGTCCGCGCGCTCGGCCGGCGCCTCACGGAAGCGGCCGCAGGCATGGCCTCCGACGCGACCTTTGACTAAAGTCAAAGAATTATGGAGCAGGTCAGCAATCCAGTGAGCGGCACGGAGCCGGTCCCGACGCGGGACGTGACGGCCCTGCGCCGCTTCAACCGCTACTTCACGCGCCGCATCGGCGTCCTGGACGACCACTACCTCGGCCAGGACCGCCCGCTCGGCGAGGCCCGGCTGCTGTTCGAGATCTCCGAGTGCCCGGCCGGCGCGTCCCTGCGTGAGCTCAGGAGCCGGCTCGGTCTGGACGCCGGGTATCTGAGCCGGATGGCCAAGGCGCTGGAGTCGCAGGGCATGGTCCGGCTGAGTGCGCACCCGCAGGACAGCCGGCTGCGGATGATCGAGCTGACCCCGGCCGGACGGGTGGAGGTCAAGGAGCAGAACCGGCGCGCGCACGCGGCCGCCGCCGGGCTCCTCCAAGGTCTCAGCGCACCGCAGCGCGCCGAACTGACCGAGGCGATGGCCACGGCACAGCGCCTGCTGCGCCTCGCGTCCATCACGGTCGACCTCGTCGACGGCGCCGCACCGGACGCCCGGGCCTGTCTGGACGCGTACGCGGCCGACCTGGAGGAGCGGTTCCCCGAAGGGTTCGACAAGGACGCCCTCGTACGGCCGCGGGAGGTGTCCGGCGACGCCGGCGCGTTCTTCGTGGCCTACGAGGAGTCACGCCCCGTGGGCTGCGGTGCGCTGCGCCGCCTGGAGCCCGGCGTCGGCGAGATCCGCCACGTCTGGGTGCACCCCGACGCCCGCCGCCTCGGCCTCGCCCGCCGACTGCTGGAAGCCCTCGAACAGGAGGCCGCCGCCCGGCACCTGACCGTCGTACGCCTCGACACGCATGCCGCGCTCACCGAGGCGCAGGCGATGTACCGGGCGTGCGGATACACGGACATCCCGGCCTACGACGACAACGTCTACGCCAGCCACTGGTTCGAGAAGCGGCTGTCGCCGACCGTCTGACCGCCCTCGGCCGGTCCGACCCGGCCACGAGGCGGTCGGGAGTGGTGAACTCAGTGTCCAATCAGGGGACTTGAGCCACAATATTGTCGTGTCCACCATCTCGGAATCAGAGTTCGACGACGGTACGCCCGTAAGGTTCCTGCTCGCCCCCGCACCCGCGCCCGCGCGGGGCGAGGACGACCTCCCCGAAGGCATGGGCAGAGCCGTCCCCGTCGCCACCGGCGGCCGGGCCGTCGCCAACATCGCGACCGGTGCCCTGCGGGGCGCTCTGCAGCACCTCGGGCCTCTGCTGCAAGGGGTGCACGACGCTGTGAAGGACGTACCGGAGCCGCCCAACGAGCTCAGCGTGACCTTCGGCGTTCAGGTCGGACAGGACCTCAAATTCGGGATCGTCGGCGGCAACGGGCAGGCGCACCTCACCGTCACCGCCAGTTGGAAGCCGGCGGCCGGTCCGGAGTAGCCGTGGGCTGGTTCAAGGAGATCAGTGCGGCGCCCGGCGAGAAGTGGCGGCCGAGTGCCGCGTCCGTGCGCCGGACCGCCGACGGCAAGACGGCGGGCGCGGCGGTCGTACTCGGCACCGACTCGGTGCTGACCTGCGCGCATGTCGTCAACGACGCCCTGGGCAGGGCGCAGTTCGACCCCCGGCCGCCCGGCCTGGAGGAGCTGTTCGTCGAAGTGAACGTCGAGGTGAAGGGGGCGCGGAGGACCGAGCGGTACCCCGCGCGGGTGGCGCACTGGATTCCCCCGCGCACCCGCGACGGGCAGGCCGTGCGGGACGGCGACCTGGAGTGGCTCGGCGATCTCGCGGTCCTGCGGATCGACGCTCCGCCGCGCGGAGTGCCCGCGCCCGACCGTCGCACGCACATGGTGCCGGGCCGGCGGGTACGCGCCTGGCACGGCAGCGGGTACAGCGCGACCTTCGCCGACATGGAGGTCGCCGCCCTCGACGACGGAATCGGCTATCTCGACGGCAAGAGCACGGGCATGCCGGTCGGCCGCGGCTACAGCGGCGGCCCGCTGTGGTCCGACGAGGACGGTGCCGTCGTAGGACTCGTGGCCGCGCACTTCATGCCGTCGTGCGACGCCCCGCCCGGCCCGCAGGACATGATCCGGCGCAGCTGGGGCATCCCCTGGCAGCGGGTCGAGGCCGAGCTGCGGACGCTGGGGGTGGCGCCGGCCGACGAGGACACCGAGGCCGGGCAGTCCTACGACCCCGGCGATCCGCCCTTCGTCAAACTCGTGGAGACGATCCGGTACGCCCTGCCGACGTCGTCGTACTCCTTCGGCGACACCGCCCGCAAGCTGGCCGTCGAGTGCGGCCGCGAGCCGGGCAGCGCCGTCGCCCCGCCGTCGGTGGAGGAGTTCGCGGGCTTCCTGGTCAGCCATCCGCGGGCGGTGGCGGCGCTCACCCAGATCCTGCGGCCCACGAACCCCGCGGCGGCCGACCGCGTACTGGCGGCGGGACAGTTCTTCGAGTCCGCGCTGCTGCTCTCGCCGCGCGAGCACCTGCAACTGCACCAGCTGCTGCGCAAAGTGGACCGGCCGGTGCTCGGGCGGCTCCCCGAGGTGGTGCGCGAGGCCGCGAAGCGGGTCGACGTCCGCTCCGACGGGGACACGCCGGACGCCCAGCTGCTCAGCCTGGAGAGGCTGGCGGGCGACGGCCACTCCGACGGCGGCGGGCCCCGGGTGCCGGCGCTGCTGCGAGTCGTCGAGTACGTCGCCGTACTGTGCCCGGCACCGCAGAAGGGGGTGCTGCGGCTGTGGTCGGACAGTGTGGCGGTGCGGCTCGGCATCCCCGCCGCGGCGCTGCGGGAGCGGCGTTCGGACGCCGAGGACTGGGCCCGCATGGTGCGCGCGAGGACCGGGCGGGTGCGGGTCCTGGTCCAGGTGACACAGGCCGCCCGGGGCCGGCACCGGCTGCGCATCTGGTGCGACGAGGGCTCCGGGCCCCGGCAGGTGTCGGCCGACAGCTCCGCCGCGTACTCGGCCTCCGAGGCGGCGCGCGAACTGCTGCGCGTCATGGAGTCCCTCACGCCCTCGGCCGCGGACGGCGGGCGGCCGCTGGTGGAGGTGCTCGTGGACAGCGACAACCTGAACCTGCCGGTCGACGAATGGGCGGCCCAGGCGCCCGGCGAGATCATCCCGGGCATGCTGGGCGCGGAGTTCCCGCTGGTCGTGCACTGTCCGGAACTCCTGCGCCGGCACGAGCGTTTCCTTCCCGACTGGCGGGAGCGGTGGAGACAGCTCGACTCCGGGGAGACGCTGGTCGTGTCGGATCCGGCCCAGGATCCGCACCAGGTGTACTACGAACTGATGGGCCGGCTCGACACGGTCCGGGTGTCCGTCGACGTGCCGCCGGGCCCACGCGACCGGATCGTTCAGATCTGCCTCGCCGTGGGCATACCGGTGGTGGTGTGGGACCGCGGCCGGGACACTCCCTCGCACGCCGCCAAGCACATGGCGGAACTCGCCACCCGTGAACTGCCCGACGGGGTGCGGGTCTACCGGGCCAACGCCCGGGGCACCCGCGCCCCCGAGTTCCCCGGCCGCCCCGTCCTCGCCTGGGCGGACGCCGACCGCACGGTGCCCCGACTGCAGCTGACCGACCCACAGGAGAGCGCATGACGTCCCCTTCCGAGGCCGACTGGCGCCTCTTCCGCGGCGACGGTCTCCCGCGCCAGGTGACGCTGCCCCCGGCCCCGCCGTGGCGCCGTTTCAGCCCGACGCCGGCCGTCCGCCCCGAACTTCCCTATCTGATCCAGCAGGAGCATGCCGACGTCGTCAACGCCGCCCTGCATCTGCGCCGCCCGCTGCTGGTCACCGGGCCGGCCGGCACCGGCAAGTCGTCGCTCGCCCGGGCCGTCGCGCACGAGCTGCGGCTGGGCGAGCTGCTGCGCTGGTCCATCAACAGCCGGTCGACGGTACGGGAGGCGCTGTACCAGTACGACGCGATCGGCCGGCTGCGCGAGACGACGCTGAGCCGCGACCGGGGCGAACGCGAGCCGTCGATCGGGACGTTCATCCGGCTCGGCCCGCTGGGCACGGCCCTGGTGCCGTCGCCGACGCCGCGTGCGCTGCTCATCGACGAGATGGACAAGGGCGACGTCGACCTGCCCAACGACCTGCTCACCGTCTTCGAGGAAGGCTACTTCGACATCCCGGAGCTGACCCGGCTCCCCGAGGACATGGCGGACGTGGAGGTGCAGACCGCCGACCATCGCGGGACGGTGACGGTCCATCAGGGCCGCGTGCAGTGCGCCGAGTTCCCGGTCGTCGTCATCACCAGCAACGGCGAGCGCGAGTTCCCGCCCGCCTTCCTGCGCCGCTGCGTCCGCCTCGCCCTGCCCATACCGGACGAGGCCCGGCTGCGCGCCATCGTCACCGCGCACCTGGGCGAGGAGGCCCTGCGCGACGCGGACGACCTGATCGAGACGTTCCTGCGTCGCCGCGCCCCCGGCGAACTCGCCACGGACCAGCTGCTCAACGCCGTGTTCCTGCGCAACGGCGGGGTGAACCTCAACGCGGAAGAGCTGCTGGACGCCGTACTGCACCAGCTCACCGGAGCGCTGTGACCGAGGCCGGCGGGGGCGGGCGGCTCGGCGAGCTGTTGCGGGTGCTGACGGCTTGCGGGCACGAGCTGGACGCCGATCAGGTGCTCGACGTGCTGTGGCTGGCCCGGCGCGTGCCCGGCGGACCGGAGGCGCCCCTCGCGCGCCTCGCGCGCACGGCACCGGCGCCGCCCACGGAGCCGGCCCCGGCCGAGCCGGACGAGACCGGCCCGGAGCACCCGGCGAAAGCGCCCCGGCCCGACGACCCGGACCTGCCCGACCTGACCGCGCACCCGCTGTACTCGGACGCCCGGCAGGAGCCCGAAGCCGCGCCGGTGCCCGAGATACGGCTGCGCCAGGGCCCCGAGCCGGACAAGGCGATGCCCGTCCGGGTCCCCGAGGACAAGGCCCTCACGGGCGAACTCGAACTGGGGCGCGCGCTACGGCCGTTGCGGCGCCGCCTGGCCAGCCCGCACCGCCTGGAGATCGACGAGGAGCGCACCGCCGCCGAACTCGCCGAGACCCGGCTGCCCGACGTGGTGCAGCGGCCCGTGCAGGAGCGCTGGCTCCATCTGGTCCTGCTCGTCGACGACGGTCTGTCGATGCTGCTGTGGCACCGCCTCGCCGCCGAACTGCGCACCCTGCTCGAACGCCTGGGCGCCTTCGCCACCACCCGCGTCCTCGGCCTCGACACGCGCGGCACCGACGAACCCCGGCTGCGCACCCACCCGTTCCGGCCCGACAGCGCACCCGTACCGCTGAGCACGGTGGGCGACCCGTCGGGCCGCACCCTGGTCCTCGTCGTCAGCGACGGCATGGGCACCGCCTGGCGCACTGGTGTCCTGCACGGCCTGCTGGCCACCTGGGCCTCCCGGGGCCCGACCGCCCTGCTGCACACCCTGCCGCCCGACCTGTGGGAGGGCTCCGGCATCCACGCGGAACGCTGGCAGGCCACCACCCGGAGGATCGGCGGCGCCAACACCTCCTGGGAGATCACCGACCCGGTACTGCCGCCCGGCCTGGCCGCCTTCGACGGTGTGCCGGTGCCGGTCCTGGAGCCGACGGCCGCCGCCCTGCGGAACTGGGCCCACCTGCTCGCCTCGCCGGGCGCCACCGTACGGCTGCCGCTGCTGACCCGGCCGCGCCCGTCCTGCCCGGCCCCCGCGCCCCGGGGCCCGGGCGGCGCCCAGCACTTCCGGGACGCGGCCACGCCGGAGGCGTACCGGCTCGCGGCGCACCTGGCGGCCGTGTCACCGCTCACGGTGCCGGTGATGCGGCTCGTCCAGACGGCGGTTCCGTGGCAGGCGCGGACCTCCCATCTCGCGGAGGTCTTCCTCGGCGGGCTCATGCGGCCGCACCCCGCGCCCGTGCCGGGGCCGCTGCCCGCCAAGCACCAGGTGTTCGACTTCTCCGACACGTCGAGGTCCGTGCTCCTGGACGCCGTCCCGCAGGCCGAGCTCCTCAGGACCAGCCGCACGATCGGGCTCCGTCTCGAACAACTGGCGGGCAACTCCCCCGACTTCCCGGCCTGGCTCGCCCACCCGGACGGCTCCGCCCGGCTCCCCGGCTCGCACCGGCCGTTCACGAGCGTGGAGCGCAAGCTGCTGGCACGGTTCGGGGTGTCCTTCGACTCCGGCGTGCACGGGCTGGAGCGGGGCCTGCGCGAACAGGGCGGCACGTCGGGGGACGGCTGGGGGCGCCTGACGGGCGACGACCCGCGGCGGATGGGCCCCTACCGGCTGCGCGGCCGACGGCGGCTGCGACGGGTGGTGGAGTACGACGGCGTCCACGTGGTCGACAACACCAGGGCCATGGTGCGGACCCCGCGCTCCGATGTCCCCGCCGACGGTGCCGAGTTGATCGCGGTGGAGGCGGAGGCGTTGCGCCGGCTCGGCGGACAGTACGCGCCCGCCCTGCTCGGCAGCGGCATCGGGCGTAGGCCGGTCTGGGTGGCCTCGGCGCCGATCGAGGACGGCCCCGCGCCCGCCCCGCCCCGGCTGGCGGAGCTCTTCAACCAGGCCCACGCGACGGGTGGCGCCCCCTTCGACAAGCTCACCGGGCTGCTCGTCGGCTGGCATCTGGCGAGCGCCCTGGCCCTGTGCCACCTCCACGGGATCGTGCCCTCGGACCTCAGTGCCGAGAACATCTTCGTGCTGCGGCGCTCGGTGGTCCTCGCCGACCTGTCCGACTGCGCCCTGGACGGCCGGTACGCGGGTACGGGCCCGGCGCCGACCCCCGAGGACAATGTGCGCGCGCTGGGCGACCTGCTCCAGCTCGTCAGCAGCAAGGCGGGCCGGGAACTGCACTGGCGGGTCCCCGGCCATCCCGAGGGCATGCACCTGTGGCAGGGCGACACCTGGGCGCGGCTGCGGCAGATCGTGCTGCGCTGTCTCAGCCCCGATCCGGCCGAGCGCCCCACGGCGGGCGAGGTCGCGGACGTCCTGGCCAAGTACATCGCCCAGTCCCGCGCCGAACGCACCGGCCCTCCGGCGCCCGCGGCCCAGCCCCAGGCCCGCACCCGGCCGTCGTCGCGCGTACCGCTCGACCTGCCCCCGGCCAACGCCGCGCCCTCGGACCCCCGCTCCCTGCCCCTGCGCCCGCCCCGCCTCGGCGCCGCCCGCCGCGAACGGCAGATCCGGCTGGAACGGCTGCGGACACCCCTGCGCCACGCCCGGCGCATCACCCTGGTCGGCGCCTACCACCACGGCGGCCGGGTCTACAGCGGGCGGGCCACCACGACGATGGTGCTGGGCTCGCTGCTCGCCGCCGTCCGGGGGGAGCCCGTCCTGGCCCTCGACGGAGCGGACGACGAGGGAGCGCTCGACGCCTTCCTCACCGACCGGAACCCGGCCACCGTTCGCGACCTGGCCGACCTGCCGGCCGACCCGACGTACCAGGAGGTCCGCGCCCGCACCACCCGCCTGCCGTCGGGGCTGGAGGTCGCCGCGCACCCCGGGGGCCATGTCCCCCCGAACCTCATCCACGCCCAGGCCTATCCGCATGTGCTGGCGAGGACCGCGCCCTACTACTCGTTCGTCCTCACCGACTGGGCCCCGCAGCGACTGGACCGGTCGGCCGACGCCGTCCTCGATCTGACCGACCGGCTGATCCTGTGCTGCGGCAACTCGGGCTGGTATCTCGACGCCGCGTGGCGGGTGCTCGACCGGCTGCGTGTCGACGGGCACCGGCAGTTGGCGGACCGGGCGATCGTCGTGGTGACCGAGGTCGAGCAACGTCCGGTCCGTGCCGTGCCGGACGACCTTCACGCCCGTTTCGACATCGGCGCCGACCAGGTGGTCGCCGTGCCTTACGACCGGTCGCTGTGGTCCCCGGGTTTCCGGCAGTTGGACCAGTTGCGGGCCCCGGCGCTGAACGCCTTTCTGGACCTGGCGGCACTGGTCGTGGCGGGCTGAGCGGAGCGGCAGGGCGTGTGGGTGCGGGTGAACGCACTGATCCCCGGACCGCTGCCGCGCGGCCCGGGGATCACAGGTGCGGGTCGGCTCAGATCAGGCCGAGGGAGCGGACCGCCTCGCGCTCCTCGGTGAGCTCCTGGACGGAGGCGTCGATACGGGTGCGGGAGAACTCGTTGATCTCCAGGCCCTGGACGATCTCGTACTTGCCGTCCTTGGTGGTGACGGGGAAGGAGGAGATGAGCCCCTCGGGAACGCCGTAGGAACCGTCGGACGGGATACCCATGGAGACCCAGTCGCCGTCGGCGGTGCCGTTGACCCAGGTGTGGACGTGGTCGATGGCGGCGTTGGCGGCCGACGCGGCGGACGAGGCGCCACGGGCCTCGATGATCGCGGCGCCGCGCTTGGCGACGGTCGGGATGAAGTCCTCGGCCAGCCACTTCTCGTCGTTCACGACCTCGGCGGCGTTCTTGCCGGCGATGGTGGCGTGGAAGATGTCCGGGTACTGGGTGGCGGAGTGGTTGCCCCAGATGGTGAGCCGCTTGATGTCGGAGACGGTCGAGCCCGTCTTCTTCGCCAGCTGGGTCAACGCGCGGTTGTGGTCGAGGCGGGTCATCGCGGTGAACCGCTCGGCCGGTACGTCGGGCGCGGCGGCCTGCGCGATGAGCGCGTTGGTGTTGGCCGGGTTGCCGACGACCAGGACCTTGATGTCGTCCGCGGCGTGGGCGTTGATGGCCTGGCCCTGCGGCTTGAAGATGCCGCCGTTGGCCTCCAGGAGGTCACCGCGCTCCATGCCCTTGGTACGGGGGCGGGCGCCGACGAGCAGCGCGACGTTGGCGCCGTCGAAGGCGACGTTCGGGTCGTCCGAGATGTCGATGCCCTGCAGGAGCGGGAACGCGCAGTCGTCGAGCTCCATGGCGGTGCCCTCGGCGGCCTTGAGCGCCGGGGTGATCTCAAGAAGCCGCAGCTTGACCGGCACGTCCGCGCCGAGCAGCTGGCCGGAGGCGATTCGGAAGAGCAGGGCGTAACCGATCTGGCCGGCCGCGCCGGTGACGGTGACGTTCACGGGAGTGCGGGTCATGGCGTTCTCCGTATGACAGCTGGCGGTGAGGGCATCCCTGCCCCGGGGTGCGGGACGTAGAGATGATCGATCTCTTGGCGTCAAGAGATCCACCCGTCAGGCTATCGCGCATCCGGGATCTCGCACGGCCGGGTCCGTGTGGCCCGCCCCACAGAATGACCATGACTGCGGCAAAGGGGCGGCCCATTGCGGCAAAAGGGGGCGGCCGCCCGGTCCGGGAGAGGTGGAACCGGGGCGGCCGCCGGGTGGGGGTACCGATTGCCGGACTCCCGTGGGGGTACGGTGCGCGTGCCCATTTTGCGGGCGGCCATTCCTGCCCCCCGATTCTTTTTCTCGCCCCCTTCCCATCCCCCAGAGGCTCCGCCCCTTCGACCCCGGCCAGGGGGCTCCGCCCCCTGGACCCCCGCGCCTCAAACGCCGGAGAGGCTGAATTTCAGCCCGTCCGGCGTTTGAGGACGAGGCCCGAAGGGCCGACAGCGGGGGTCTGGGGGCGCAGCCCCCAGAGATGGGACGGGTAGGGGCGGCGGGGGCGAGGATTCCGGCCCCACAGCCCGCGCCCCCGTTACTGCGTGCACCCCTCCTGCCCAGCGGCCAGCGTCACGCAGGCCGTTGCCTCGCCCGCGTCCTTCACGGCCACCATCGGCGTGTACGCGATCGTGTCGCCGGCGAGGGTGATCGAGCCGGTCTGCTTCGTCTTGCCGACCGTCACCGCCACCTCGTCCCCCTGCGCGGCCTGCGTGATACGTCCCCATGCCGCGCCGCAGGCGTCGCTGTAACGGACCTCGACCACGGCCGTGCCGACGGTCGCCGTCTTGGCGGTCGTCACCAGGTCGCCGCTGCAGCCCATGCTCTCCGCGTCCTTGCCGGTGCAGGAGTCACCGCTGCACTTCACCCCGGCCGGCAGATCGGGGTCGGTCGTCACGGACGGCGAGGGCGACTTGGCCGCGCCCTCGTTGTTGTCCCCGCTGCCGGGGTCGGTGAGGTAGAACACCGCCGCGATCACGACCAGCACACCGACGACCCCCGCGAGGAACATCGTCAGCCGCCGCTTGCCGCCACCGCCGCCGGCGGATCCACCCGCCGGCCGAGGCCGCTGCGGAGGCTCGCCGTACGGGCTCGGCGCGCCCGCCGTGTCCGACGGTGCCTCCCCCGCCGTACGGCCACCGGTCGGCGACGGGCCCCGATACCCCGCCAGGCCCCAGGAGTTCTCCCCGGAGGAGGCGCCGTCGCGCACCACCGAGTCCCGGACCTCCGGCGCCGAGGGCTGGGCCGGCACCGTGGGCGGCACGGTCGGTGCCACGCCCGCCGGTCCCGCCACCCCGGGCGTCGCCGTCGCGCTCCCGCCCTTGCGGGCGGTCTTGGCCGCCTTGGCGCCCCCCTTGGCGTTCGCCGGCGGCGCCCCGAACTCGCTCAGCGCGGCGCGCGCCTGGGAGATCCGGATCGCCTCCATGGTCATGTCGTGGCGCATCTCCGAACGGCTCCACGCCCGTTCGGCGAGCTCCCACATCGTCGTCAGGTGAACGGGATTGGTGCCCGTCACCTCGGCGAGCGCCACGATCGCGCCCTTGGGCGCGAGCAGCCGCCCGTTCAGGTACCGCTCCCAGGACGTCTTGCTGTATCCCGTGCGGTCGGCCAGCGCCGCGATGCTCAGACCGCTGCGGTCCACGAGCCTGCGCAGCTGGCTCGCGAACTCCCTGACCTGCGGATCGAGTTCATCCGGCAAGGCCCTCCAACGAGGCATTGCTTCCCCCCTCTTCCCCCCGGTTGGTGCTGGTGTTTCTCGCGTTCCCCCGCGCGTGACGCCCTCTGCCGAGTCCCCGTTCTGGCTACCCACAGGGATGCGCCGGACAAGGATCTCAGTTCCCGGGATGGGGGCGCACGGGAGCATTGGGACCGCGTCCAGTGTTCCACCGGCTCCCGACTCCAGCGGACACAACCCTGGCAGTAAGCCCTTGCAGACAACTCAGGACGTCCCGGACCGTCCCAATCGACCACGCTAGCCCGACAGTTGAACGGCTTCGTTGCAAATGCGCGAACTTGTCAACACATCGCCACACAGAACGCACATAAATGACCACCTGCGCCACATACGCCGCATTCAGACAAGTCCGGCACCCGCAGTCCCATCGGACTCACCCCAGCGCAAGCGCCCCGATCACTCCCATGAACACCAGAACGACGACCAGCGCGACCGCGACCACCAGCAATCGACGCGACGGCACCTCCGGCTCCTTCGGGGGCGGTTCCCACCAGGGAAGGGTGGGATCGTCCTCGTACTCCTCGGGTACCGGCGCCTGCGCCGGCGCCGCCGGCTTCGGCCATGCCTGCGCCGCCAGTTCCCACCGCACCCCGAAGCGCTCCGCCTCCTCCTTCCCGACCCCGGCCACCCGGCACAGGGCGACGACCGCCTGCCGGGGCGGGGGCTGGGTGGCGTTGAGGTAACGCTGCCAGGAGGACTTGCTGTACGCCGTGCGCGCACCCAGCGCGACCAGGCTCAGGCCCGTACGGTCCTTGAGCTGCCGCAACTGCTCCACGAAGTGCCGCACCTCCGGCGGCAGATCGTCGGGCAGCGGCTGCCAGGCACCCATCGCTCACCTCCGAACCAGATCCGATCGGGTGACGACACGAAGGGGCGTCATGGTTCCCGACCCCGGCACAGCGAAGCGGCCCGTCCTTCCCCGGGAGGAGAGGACGGGCCGCCGTCACGCGAAGCGCTTCAGTTCGCCGCGTGCAGTTCTCCGGGTGCTTCAGTTCTCCACCGTGAAGTGCAGCGCGTCCTTCAGGAACGGGATGCTCAGCAGCGGGTCCGGCTGCGCCATCAACGCCAGCAGCACGATCACGAGGCCCAGCACGCCGTACGTCACTATGTCCGTGAAGCGCGAGCGCACGGCGAGCATGCCGACGCTCGGCAGGAGCCAGCGCAGCACCGCGCCGGTCAGCAGGGCGCCACCGATCACCAGCGTGCCGGCCCGGAACACGTCCAGCGCGGTGATCAGCAGGCCCACCCCGACCAGGCCGAGGACCAGGAGGACCGGCCACTGCCGGGCGGGCGCCGGGGCGTCACCGGCCGCGGCGCGGCCGCCGCCCTCGGGGCGTGCCGTGTCCCTGGTGAACAGCGGGAAGCGTCGGGTGGTCCGCCGGGGTACACCGTCGGCGTCCGGCGCGCTCACCGGGTCCCGGACCTCGATCTCCTCGACGTCCTGGACCTCCTGCGCCTTTCCGGCGCCCGGTTCAGCCGACACTGCGCTCCGCCGCCTCGACCACGTTGACCAGCAGCTGTGCCCGGGTCATCGGGCCCACGCCGCCGGGGTTCGGGGAGATCCAGCCGGCCACCTCGGCGACGCCGGGGTGGACGTCGCCCACGATCTTGCCCTCGGCGTTGCGGGAGACACCGACGTCGAGGACGGCGGCGCCCGGCTTCACGTCCTCGGGACGGATCAGGTGGGCGGAGCCCGCGGCCGCGACGATGATGTCCGCGCGGCGCAGGTGCGCGGCCAGGTCCCGCGTGCCGGTGTGGCACTGGGTCACGGTCGCGTTCTCACTGCGCCGGGTCAGCAGCAGCGGCATCGGCCGGCCGATGGTGACACCGCGGCCGACGACGACGACCTCGGCGCCCTTGATCTCGACGCCGTACTGGCGCAGGAGCGTGAGGACGCCGTTGGGGGTGCAGGGCAGCGGGGCCGGCTCGTTCAGGACCAGGCGGCCGAGGTTCATCGGGTGCAGGCCGTCGGCGTCCTTGGCCGGGTCCATCAGCTCCAGGATGCGGTTCTCGTCGATGCCCTTGGGCAGCGGCAGCTGGACGATGTAACCGGTGCAGCCCGGGTCCTCGTTCAGCTCGCGGACGACCGCCTCGATCTCCTCCTGCGTCGCCGTGGCCGGCAGCTCGCGCTGGATGGAGGCGATGCCCACCTGGGCGCAGTCGCGGTGCTTGCCGGCGACGTACTTCTGGCTGCCGGGGTCGTCCCCGACGAGGATCGTGCCGAGGCCGGGCGTGACGCCCTTCTCCTTCAGCGCCGCCACGCGGGCGGTCAGATCGGACTTGATCGCGGCTGCGGTGGCCTTGCCATCGAGAATCTGGGCGGTCATGCCCCCCATCCTCGCGGATGACGCCCTCGCGGTTCCAATCCGGGTACCACTGGGCCGTCGGAGCGCCGCACGCCGCGTACCGGCCCATGATCAGTGATGTTGCACTTGCACAACACATAGCGAATGCGGCTGGACAAATCAGCCGACCCTAAAGAACGATGAACGGCGCAGTGCCGCGGGCAGTGCCGGGGGGACGGACCGCATCCACGTTGAACATTCCTCCGAACTTTGCCGCGCGTCGTCCCCGCACTAACGCGACAACGGAGGAACCACCGCCATGAGCTTCGGCGACCCGAACAACCCGTACGGGGCCCCGCAGGGTCAGCAGCCTGGCTACCCGCCCCAGCAGCCCCCGGCCCAGCCCGGCTACGGCTACCCGCAGGCCCCGCAGGGAGTCCCGCCGCAGCAGGCTTACGGCTACCCGCAGCAGCAGCCCGGCTATCCGCAGGCCCCGGGTTACCCGCAGGCCCCGGGCTACGGCTACCCGCAGCAGCCGGGCTACGGCATGCCGCCGTCGTACGCGAACTGGGGCCAGCGCTTCCTCGGCACCCTGGTCGACATGCTCGTGTTCGCGCCGCCCTACATCATCATCGGCATCGGCGGGGCCAACAAGAACTTCGCCGTGATGGGCATCGGCTACGTCATCATGATCGGCATCGCGATCTGGCAGCTGATCCTCGAGGGCAAGAACGGCCAGACCCTCGGCAAGAAGGCGCTCGGCATCCGCCTGGTGAAGGAGGAGACCGGCCAGCCCCTGGGCGTCGGCATGGCGTTCGTGCGCCGCCTCGCCCACTTCCTGGACAGCCTCGCCTGCTACCTCGGCTGGCTGTGGCCGGCGTGGGACGCCAAGCGGCAGACCTTCGCCGACAAGGTGTGCGGGTCCATCGTCATCCGCAACCAGTAAGCGTTGGACGCCTGAGCGTCTGAACACCAAACGGCGAGCGACGTCTTCTCGCCAATCACAGCCGAGGGCCGTGTCTCACCCGTATGAGGGGGACACGGCCCCGCTGCGTCGCCCTACTCTGACGTGGGTAGCCGTCAGGCACGGGGAGACGCACCTTGTACAGCATCATCGTGGTACCTCCGCCGACCACGGAGGACGAGACCGACCGCACCCGGACCGCCCAGCTCCGGCTGGCTCCCGGCGAGCGGCTCAGCTTCGGGCGTTCCGCTTCCGACAACGACCTCACCATCGCGCACGACGGGGTCTCCCGCAGAGCGGGTGAGATCACCGCGCAGGGCGCCTTCTGGATACTGAGCAACCTCAGCCGGGAACAGACGTACGTCGTGGAGAACCCGGAGGGCGCGGGCGAGCACATCAAGGTCGGGCCCGGACGCCTTGACGCGCCGGTCCCCTTCGAGTTCTCGCGGATCGTGCTGCCCGCGGCCGGCGATCTGCTGGCGGTCGAGGTGTGGGCGCCGCGCCACGACTACCTCAGCTGCGACGGCGGCCTGGACGGCGCGACGACCGCCCCGGCGTTCTCGGTCGACCGCACCAAGCGGTACTTCGCGGTCCTGGCCGCCCTGTGCGAACCCCGGCTGCGCGGCGAACCGCACGCCCCGCTGCCCACGGTCGACCAGGTCGTGGACCGGCTGCGCCCCAACTGGCCTGCGGCCTCCCGCACTTCGGTCCAGTGGAACATCGACTACCTCGCCGTGAAGCTGCGGCTCAAGCCCGGCCCGGAGACGGCGGACACCGGCCCGCGCCTCAACGGCAAGAAGGAGTCCCTGGTGTCGCTGGCGCTGCGCTTCGACCTCGTCCGGGAGGACGACCTGATCGTGCTGAGGGAGCCCGCGTCCTCGACGGCCCCGGCGCCCGGCCGGACCGGCCGGTGACCGAGCCGTACGCCGTGCCGGTGCCGAAGGGGTACCGGGTGGGCGAGTGGGAGGTGCGGGAGCCGATCGCCACGGGGGCGTTCGGGAGCGTGTACGCGGGCAGGCGCGTCGGAGCCGGCCCGGACCGGCCGGCCGAGGTGGCCCTGAAGTTCCTGCCCACCGGCACCGGAACCCCGCGCCAACTCGCCCACCTGCGCGAACTCATCGACCGCGAGGTCGAGTTGCACCGCAGGCTGAAGCAGCCGCGGCTGATCCGGATGTACGAGACCCTCGTCGTCGACGACGCGGACCAGCCGGCCCTCGACGGCGCCACGGTCCTCGTACTGGAGAAGGCGCAAGGGTCGCTGTCCGCGTTGCTGGCGCACACACCGAGGCCGCAGGGCGGACCGGCGCTGCTCGCGCAGATCTGCGAGGGACTGGCGCAGCTGCACCACGCGGGCTGGGTGCACGGGGACCTCAAACCGGCCAATGTGCTGCTGATGAAGGACGGTTCGGCCCGGCTCGCCGACTTCAACATGGCGGCGGAGCTGGAGGGCACGCACGCGTACACGCCCGCGTTCTCGACCCCCGACTACACGCCGCCGGAACTCCTCTGGTCGGAGATCGGCGAGCGGGGCCGCCGTATCCGCCCGTCGGCCGACGTCTGGGCGTTCGGTGTCCTGGCCCATCTGGTCCTCACCGGCTCCTTCCCGCTCCCCGGTGCCACCCCTACGACCCGCCGTGACGCGGCCGCCGCCTACGCCCGCGGCACCGACGAGCTGCGTCTGTCGCCCGAACTCCCGGACAGCTGGCGGGAGATCGTGCGGGACTGTCTGACCCGTACGCACGCCGACCGGATCGGCACCCAGGACCTGCTGCGGCGGGTGGAGGCCGCGGTGGGCACCGGCCGCTCACCGCGCCTGCCGCGCTCCCTCCTCCCCCGCCGCCGCTCCCGCCGTACGGCGATGGTGGCCGCCGCGACCGCCGTGGTGGCGGTGTCCGCCCTCGGCTACGGCATCAGCAGCTGGGCCGGCGGCGGGACCGAGGGGGCCGGCGCGTCGGGCGGCGAGACCACGAAGGTCACGTCCGCCACCTACGGCGCCTCCGAACTCCGTACGGACAAAGGTGTCCCGGTGGCCTACCGCCGCCTCATCGTCGACGCCGCCCACGACTGCGTCCAGCCGGAGGTCACGCCCGCGCTCATCGCCGCCCTGCTGAAGGCGGAGAGCAACTTCGACCCGGACCTCTCCGACCCGTCCGTGGGCGAGGAGGGCGAGTACGGCATCGCCCGCTGGACGCCGAGCATCCTGCGCTGGTACATCCGCGCCGACGGCGTCCCCGCGAAGGAGACCCCCAAGCCTCCTCTCTCGCCCGCCGAGTCGATCCCCGCCGTGGGCCGCTACCTCTGCTTCATGGAACCGCGCCTGAACCAGAGCGGCTTGGCCGGCGACCGCCAGGTGCTGCTGGCCGCCGCATACCGGACCTCCACCAAGGTCGTGAACAACGCGGGCGGTGTTCCCCCGCAGTACCGCGACTACGCCACCCGCGTCGCCCACTACCTCAAGGAGTACACACCGCCCGGCAAGAAGTGACCCTGAGAGGTCTGAGGTACCGCCCGCGGGCGGCCGGCGGCACGGTGGTCGTGTCCACCAACGGGGGTGGCAACACCGGAAGGACACCGACCATGAAGCGCATGCTCGCCTCGCTGGGTGCGGCGGCCGTACTGGCCACGGGCGCCGTCGCCCTGACACCGACGGGCGCGTCCGCGGCACCGAACGGCTGCTGGGGGAACGCCGGCACGAAGACCGACCCCGACGGGCGCACGTTCACGGCCCGCTACTGCCACAACTACCAGGGTGGCGACATCATCTGGTACCGCAACAAGATCGGCTACCTGTACGCGGGCGACAACTGGTTCGTCTGCCAGACGAAGGACCCGAGCTTCCCGAACCCGCCCGTCGGCAACGCCCGTAACGACTGGTGGCTCTACACCCAGGGCGACACCGGCAGCGAGCACAAGGCCTGGGGCTGGTTCCCGGCGACCAAGGTCTCGGGCGGCAACAACTACGAGCCCGTGCCGGGGCTGCCGGTCTGCTGACCTGCTGACCGGCCGATCCGCGGCCTCCGGCTCCCTCGGGGGAGGGCCGGAGGCCGTTCGCCTTTATCGCATAACCTCGCATATTTTGTGCACGACACGCCGTTTTTGCATGCTCTTGGAATGCCCGCGCTTTCTCTTCCTACCCTGGCCCCAGTTTCTGTCGGGGGAGGAAACAGTCATGCACAGCATCATCGTCGTGCCCATGCACAGCGCGTGCCCGGACGATCACCTTCACCTGGAGCCGGGCGACTCCTTGCCGTTCGGCCGCATGGCACCACCGCACGGCCCGCACCTGACCATCGCGCACGAGGGCGTCTCCCGTACGGCCGGAGAGATCACCGCCGCGGGCGCCTACTGGCGGCTCAGCAACCTGAGCAGCGCGCAGACGTACGTGGTCGAGAACCCGGAGGGCGCGGGTGAGCACATCAAGGTCGCGCCGGGCCGGCTCGACGCCCCGGTGCCCTTCGAGTTCGCCCGCGTGGTCCTGCCCGCCGGGAGCGACCTGCTGAGCTTCGACGTCTGGGCACCGCGCCACGACTTCCTGGACCGCCCCGGCCCGCGCGACGGGGCGGCCACGACGTGCGCCTTCCCACTCGACCGCGGCAAGCGGTACTTCCAGGTCCTGGTCGCCCTGTGCGCCGAGCGCCTGCGCGGCGAGCCGCACGCCCCGCTGCCCACCGCCGAGGAACTGGTCGAGCGGCTGCGCCCCCTGTGGCCGTCGGTCTCCCGCGCGTCGGTGGCGTGGAACATCGACTACCTGGCGGTCAAGCTGCGCCTCAAACCCGCTCCGGACTCGACGCCCTGCGGCGGCCCCCGCCTCAACGGCAAGAAGGAGCGCCTGGTCTCCCTGGCCCTGCGCTTCGACCTCGTACGCGAGGACGACCTGGTCCTGCTGAACGGGGACAGGAGCCTCGTCCGATGAGCGGCGAGTCGTCGACCCACGCCGTGGAGGTCCCACGGGGTTACCGCGTCGGTGCCTGGGAGGTGCGCGAACCCATCGCGTCCGGGGGCTTCGGCAGTGTGTACGCCGCCCAGCGCGCCGAGTCCGCCGAGTCCGCCGAGTCCGCCGAGGACCTGCCGTCCGAGGTCGCACTGAAGTTCCTGCCCACAGGTACCCAAACGCCACGCCAACTGCACCACTTGCGGGAACTCGCCGAGCGGGAGACCGAGTTGCTGCGCCGACTGCAGCGTCCGCGCCTGATCCGGATGTACGAGGCGCTGACCGTGGACGACCCCGCCCGCCCCGGCCTCGACGGCGCCACGGTCCTCGTACTGGAACGCGCCGAGGGCTCCCTCGACCAGCTGCTCGACCAGTTGTCGGCCCGGCTGCGGGGCCGCAGGAGCGCGCCCGCCGGCCATGCCGTCGCCGTCCCGGGCGGGCCCTCCCTGGTCGCCCAGATCTGCGAAGGGGTGGCCCACCTCCACCACGCGGGCTGGGTGCACGGCGACCTCAAGCCCGCCAACGTGCTGCTGATGGCGGACGGTTCGGTCCGGCTCGCGGACTTCAACCTGGCCGCCGAACTGGACGGCACCCACGCCTACTCCCCCGCGTTCACGACCTCCGACTACACCCCGCCCGAACTGCTGTGGGCCGAGGTCGGCGAACGCGGCCACCAGACCCGTCCCACCGCCGACATCTGGGCCTTCGGCATCATCGCCCACCTGGTGCTGACCGGCAGTCTGCCGTTCCCCGGGACGAACCCGACGGCCCGCCGGGAAGCGGTCCAGCGCTACGCCAAGGGCCGCGACGAGCTCCGTCTCTCGCCCGAACTCCCGGACGTCTGGCGGCAGATCGTCGCCGACTGCCTCGCCCCCACCCACGCCGCCCGGGCCCCGCACACCGCGCAGGCTCTGCTGCGCCGGGTCGAGGCCGCCGCCGGGGCGGCACGCTCCCCGCGACTGCCCCGCCTGAAGCCGCGGCGCGGCCCGCATCCGGCCATCCTCATCTCGCTCGCGGCGGTGGCGGTGGTGTCGCTGGCCACCGCCGGCCTCCTCTCCCTGCGCGAACCGGCGCCGCAGGGGTACGCCCGCTGCGACCAGGGCGACGTCTGCTTCTTCACGAAGCCGGACGGGCAGGGCGAGATGTGTGCCTGGTACGAGCGGGACCACGACTGGATCGGCGGCGTCATCGTCTGCGACTGGGCGAAGACCGTCAGGCCGAGGTCGGCCTTCAACAACGGCTACGTCGGGGATCCGCACCACGACGTCAAGCTCTTCCGCGAGGCCCAGTGGAAGGAGCCTTTCGGCTGCATCCAGGAGCTCCAGAAGGTCAACTTCCCAGACCCGGGCGGCCTGGTGATCCGCTCGCACGAGTGGGTGAAGTCCTGCTGAGCCACCGGCCGTCGCGCCGGTCCGCCCCACCAACACGAAGAACGACGAAGAAGAACGAGAACGAGAAAACGGGGAGACGCACATGAAGACGCTGAAGACGACCGCCCTGACCCGGCACCGCAGGACGCCCGCCGCCCTCGCGGCCGGCGCCCTCGCACTCGCACTCGGCTTCCAGCTCACCGCCATCACCACGGCAACGGCGGCTCCGGCCACGGACCAGGTGACCGACGTGGTCGCGGATCTGACCAAGCCCAGGTTCCAGATGCCGTTCGCCTGCGACACGCACTGGCGGATCGACACCTACGACAGCGGCCACAACCCGGCGGTGGACATCGTGGTGAAGGACAACACGGGGTCGTCGGGCAAGGCGGTGTACCCCGGCTACCTGGGCACGGTGGCCCGCACCTTCTGGGACCGGGGCGCCGGCAACGTCATCGTCATCAACCACGGTGCCGGCTGGTACACGGCGTACTACCACCTCAAGGAAAAGCACGACACATACGTCCAGGTGGGCGACGTGGTCACCGCGAAGACCAGGATCGGCAGCATCGGCGCGACCGGCAGCAACAGCGGCAACTGGGCACACCTGCACTACGAGCAGCGCTACAAGCTCACCGGCATCCCCACGGAGGCCGACCGCGAGTCCGTGCACTTCAACGGCACGGAGTACACGGGCACGGGGCAGATGTGGAAGGACGTCGTCAGCAAGAACTGCTAGGCGACCGCGGCGGGCCGAAGCGAGAATGTCCGTACCGGCAGATGACGCACGGGGCTTGGGGACGTTTCGGGGGCCTGCGCGTCATCCGCCGGTTCTTCGCTCCATCCCTGTTGCCCAGGCACACGAGGAAGGTTCACCGTGAGATTGACCCGCGCCGCCCTGACCGTGGCGGCCACCGCCCTGACGTCGGCCGTCCTGCTCACCACGCCGGCCTTCGCCGTCGAGTCGACCGCGTCGTCGCCCACCACCGTGGCGACCGCGTCCACGACGGACGACCCCGGCGTCGACGAGATGTCCGACGACGACGTCCGCGTCGCGATCGCGCGCATCATCGCCGACCCGGACACCGGCAGGGCCGTCTACGCCGCCGCACAGGCGGCCCTGGACGGCACCATCGAGGACCAGCGGTACTTCCTGGAGACGGGCCGCTGGATAGCCCAGGCCGAGGACGACCGCGTGGCCATCGCCCGCATCCTCGCCTCCGCGGACCCGAAGACCGACAAGGCGGTCATCAGGGAGGCCAACGAGGCCCTCGACGCCAACACCCCGGAGGCCCTGCGCGCCTTCCTGGAGACCGGCTACCGCCTCGCCGTGGCCGAGGACGACCGCGTCCGCATCGCCCGCATCCTCGCCGACCCGACCATCAGCGACGCCCTGCGCGCGGCGGCCGAGCAGGCCATCGAGGGTACGCCGGAGGAGATGCGGTACTTCCTGGAGGTCGGGCAGTACGAGGTGGACGGCTGAGCTAGAGGGACTTGACGAAGAGGGCCCAGGCTCGGGTGGGGAACACCAGGGCCGGGCCCTCGGGGTTCTTGGAGTCGCGGACGGGGGTGATGCCGGGGAGGTTGTGGGCTACTTCGAGGCACTCACCGCCGGTTCCGCTGCTGTAGCTGCTCTTGCGCCACTCAACGGAGCTCAGGTCGGTCCTGCTGTTCGGATTCATTCCGGTAATCCTCTGCTGCTGCCTCAATCATGGCCAGGGAGGCCTCCGGTGACAGCGCGGCGGCCCTGAGCAGATCGTACGACTCGCGGTACTCCATCACGAGGGCCGGATAGTCGATCACTTGGCCGCTGTGCAGGCCCTCCGTGTACACCAACGGTGGTGCGTCATGGAAGGTCATGATCCGCGTCAGCCCCATCATGAACGGGTGCACCGAGGTTTCCGGGACGATCTGCACAAGCGACCGCGTGGCCCTGACCACCGCGGCGATGTGGTCCAGCAGTTCGGCCATCCCCGCAGGAGGCAGCGCCCGCCGCCGGATGACCGACTCGTCGAGGATCGCCCAGAACTTCGGCGGCGACTCCCTCGCGAAGAGCGTCGCCCGTTCCAGACGGGCTTTCACGACCTCCTCGACCTTGGCCTCCGAGGCTCGCGGCATCGCCGACCGAGCGATCACCGTCGCGTACGCCCTGGTCTGGAGCAGTCCGGGCACCAGCAAGGGAGCCCAGTCCTCGATGCTCCGCGCCTGCTTCTCCAGGTCGGCGGCGTCCGCGAAGTGCGGGGCGATGCCCACTCGCCGTGCCTTGGCCGCGTCTTCACAACGCCGTTGGAAAAAGCCGTCCGTGCCCAGCCGCTTGTCCACATGCAGGGCCAGATCCATCGGCATCCCCCGCTCGCCCCGCTCGATCTGACTGAGGAACGAGATCCCCCGGAAGCTGCCCTCCGCCAACTGCTCCAGCGTCAGGCCAGCTTGCTCCCTCCGATAGCGCAACTCGGCACCGTAGAAGCAGGGAACACTCGTCGACGCGTCAGGGTCCTTCTTCGCGGGCACAACCCACCACCGCCGTTTCTCTTGTTGCATGCGCACCCAAAACCCCTTTCACGCTACGCAACCCGACGCCACGCTGTGAGCGATTCATCACAGAACGCACACGGAGGCGCACCCCCATGAACCCCCACCACGAAACCGACGCCTGCGTCGAAGACCTCCGCGCCGCACTGGAGGCGAACGGCATCACCCTCCCCTCCCTCGGTGTCGACCTGCCGTCCTTCGCGAGCACCCTCCCCACCCGGCCCCTCATCGCGCTCGGCAACTGCAACCAGGCCACCGCCCGCGCCCTCGTCGACGCCCTGCGCAAGGCGGCCGTCCAGTGACCGGACCGCTCACCCTCGAACTACTCGCGCTCCCGAAGGCCGTACCGGAGGTACGCCGCGCCGTCCGCGAGCACCTGGGCGCGCCCTGTTCCGAAGTCCTGCTCTGTGTCACCGAGTTGCTGACGAACGTGATCGACCACGTCGGCGAGGCGACACCGGTGAGCGTCAGCCTGTTCCGCGCCCCGGACGGCTGTACGCGCCTGGAGGTCACCGACCCCGACGCACACGCCTGGCTCATCGCACGCAACCCCGGCGAGGACGACGAGACCGGCCGCGGCCTCCTCCTGCTCGACGCCGTCACACGGCGCTGGGGCGTGTGGCTGCCCCCGGCCGGCAAGACCGTGTGGTGCGAACTGCCCGGCGGCTGTTAGCCGCCGTCCCGGTGCTGACCGGAGGGCCGGACGACCCGGCCCTCCGACCCGCTCTCAGGTGATCAGGCCCTGGGTGCCAGCGCGATCAGGACCGACTCGAGGTCGTAGTTGCTGCCGGTCGGGTCCTGCAGGTAGGCGCCGCCGTACTGCGTGACCGCCGTCGGCGACTTCAGCTTGCCGTCGTACAGCGACATGTCCGAACCGTTCGTGGTGCTCGGGTCCTTGGTGTACGAAGGCCTCGAGGTCGCGCTCGGCGTGCTGACGTCCTCGCCGGTCGCCGCGTTCATCAGCACCGGCTGGACCTCGGACTGGGCGTAGACGATGCCGTGGTACGCCGCGGTGACCGTCGGGACCACCCGGCTCGCCGACTCGTCGGTGTACCCCCAGGTCTTCTTGCCGGTGGTGTCGTCGAAGCCGATGATCTCCGGGCCGCCGGACTGGCCGGAGGTGCAGACCACGGCCTTGGCCTGATCACCCCAGCAGGTGAAGGTGCTCACCCGCTCGTCCACGACCTGCGACTTGGTCTCTACGACGGCGCCGCTGGCGATGTCCACCGAGTAGAGGACGTTGTTGTATTTGTCGTCGTCCACGTACGAGTTGGAGGCGAGGTAGGCGCGCTTGGAGCCGCTGCCTGCCGGGTTCAGGTAGTCCTGCTTGGTCGGGGTCTGCTTGGTGATCTTGCCGGTGGGGCCATCGGCGATCACGATCGTGCCGTCGGCCGCACCCTCCCGGTTGTTGCCCTTCGCGCCGGCGACGACACCGTTCAGCACGCCCGCAGGGGTGACGAACGGGATGACGTTCGACTTCTTGGTCTTCGGGTCGGCATAGACCGTGAACACCTCGCCGCCCTTCTTGGCGGCCTCCTCGCCGTCGGCTCCGACACCGACGACGATCTGCCCGGTGGCGGCGTCGTATGCCTGGCTCACCACGTTGTCGCCGCCCTGACCCGCGCCGAGGGCGGGGGTGAGGTCCGCGGTGACCTCGGCGACCTTCTTGCCGTCGGTCGCGTTGAGCCACTGGAACACCACCTGGCCCTTGGCCTTCTGGGTGCCGTTGCCCTTGTCGTTCTGAACGTAGGCGATCGCCACGACGTCCTTGCCGTCCAGTTGGACGCCCATCGGTGCGGTCACGTCCAGCGTCTCGGTGGTGGGTGCCCCGGCGGACGGGACGGTCCACGGCTCGCCCTGCGCCGCGATGTTGCGGCCGGTGACGCCGGTGCGTCCCGCGATCAGGGAGCTCTGGCCCACCATGCCGGCGTGGAGCGAATACTGGTTGTCCTTGTCGGTGCGCTCGATCCCGAACGCCGACAGCGCGGCGAATGCCTTGGGCGGGTCGAAGGAAGCGGCTGCCGGAGCTGACGGTGTGGCGGCTGCGGTGCTGCCATCACTGTCAGGTTTCGAGTCGGACTTGTCGTCGTTGCCGCCGCCGCAACCTGCGAGTAGAACGACGGCGGTGGCGACGCCGACAACGGCCATCGGACGCTTCATCTTGGGTTACTCCCCCTGGTAGACCCGGTATTGATCGGCCCGAACGCTAGCAGTTGCCGCTCGGCTCAGGCGGCCGTCCACAGTGTCTCCACGACCCTGCGGTCTCGACGACCCTGCGATGTTGCAGGGTCGTGTCCTTCCCGGGCTCCGCCGCCGTCCCGCTGTCCGGCGCCGGTCTCAGCCTGGCCACCGCCGCGCCCGCCGCTCCCTTCACCTGGGGCCGTACCCCTGCCCCGGGAATTCCGGTTTTCCCGGCGCCTCGGGGCCACTCCCCCGCCCCCACGCGATAGCCTCGCTTCAACTGGCGTGACACAAGCGCACGTTGGGGAGGCAGGCAGAACAGCCCTCGGGGGATCGATGACAGACCAGCGGCAGCCCGTGCCGCCCCACACCCCGGCGTCCGGTGACGCCGCCCTGCAGGAGGCGGGCGCGACACCGCTGCAGCCGACCGATCCCGGCCGCATCGGACCCTACGTCCCCCTCGGCCTCCTCGGCAGCGGCGGCATGGGCCGCGTCTATCTCGCCCGCCCCGCCGACAACTCCCCCGGCCTCGCCGCCGTCAAGGTGATCCGCCCGGAGTACGCCGAAGATCCGAGGTTCCGGCGGCGCTTCGAGCGGGAGGCCTCGCTGCACGCCCGCGTGCACACCCCGCGCGCGCCGCAGCTGCTCGGCACCGGGTTCGACGACACGCTGCTGTGGATGGCCACGCAGTACGTGCCCGGCCTCAACCTCGCCGACGCCGTACGCGAGTACGGCGTACTGGAGCCGGCCGGGGTGTGGCGGCTGGTCGCCGACCTCGGGCAGGTCCTGTCGGCGATGGCCGCCGCCGATGTCGTACACCGGGATCTCAAGCCGTCCAACGTGATCCTGTCCCCGCAGGGCGCGCACGTCATCGACTTCGGCATCGCGCAGGCCGCCGACAGCAGCGCGATCACCTCGACCGGGAGCAGGGTCGGCACGCCCGCCTACATGGCGCCCGAGTACTTGCGCGAGGGCCGCTGCGAAACCGCCTCCGACGTCTTCTCGCTCGCAGGGAGCCTTACCTACGCCGCCACCGGCAGCGCCCCCTTCGGTGACGGAACGGGCGTGGACGTGATGCACCGGGTCGCATTCGAGGAGCCCAAGCCGGAGGTCATGGCCGAACTCGTGAGGGCGGCCCCCGCGTTGGCCACGCTCCTGTCGGCCTGCCTCGCCAAGGACCCGGCCGCACGGCCCACCCCGCGGCAGTTGATCGACGCGGCCACAGCCGCCGGGCACGGCCACGCGCCCTCCTGGCGGGAGCCACTGCACGGCCGGCTGCTCTCCCGGCAACAGGCCAGCGAGGTACTGGACCGCGCCTCCGCCCAGCAGACCGGTCATTTCCGAGCCCCCACGGAACGCGTGGCCTTCCCCGCCCCCGGCCCCGCCTTCGGATCTGCGACGCCTCCGGGCGGATACGGCACCCCGCCCACGCCTCCCGGTCAGTACGGCGCTCCATCCACCCCACAGGGCGCGTACGGCACGGCCACGTCCCTGGCGCACACGCGACGATCACGACGGAAGCCGTATCTCGCAGTCGTCACAGGCATCGCCGTGGTCGCCGTGGCCGTCGGCGCCTTCCTGCTCACCCGCCCCGAACTCGATGAAAGAGCCTCCGCCTCCCCGACGAACTCCAGCACCTCCAGCAGCACTGCCTCCGACAATGAGCCGGCGTCAGCTTCTCCCAGCCCCTCCGCCTCCCCCTCCGTCGAGGAGAAAGAGAAGGAGACGGAGACGGAGACGGACAAGGAGAAGGGCGAGAAGCAAGGCGAGGACGAGCAGGCCACGGGCGGAGCAGCCGACGGCAGCGGCGATGCGTCCGGGGCCGGCGGCGGCACTGGCGGTGCGCAGCCCACGGTCACCGTCACCGCCACCTCCGGCAGCGGAAGCAGCGGCGGCGCCGGCACATCTCCGACCGAGACCGCCACGACGCCCGCTGAACCGCCTTGGAACACCCAGTGCACGCACTACTCCGGCACCGAACTGACGCGGTACGGCGACAAGAACCGGCGCGTCACACAGGTGCAGTGCATGCTGGAAAAGCGCGGCTACAGCGTCGGCAGCGCCGGCGTGGACGGCCAGTTCGGCGACGCCACCCTGGCCGCGGTCAAGGAGTTCCAAAGCGCCAAGGGCCTGGATGCCGACGGCGTCGTGGGCCCCAACACCTGGTCGGCGCTGCGCAGTTCCACGTAAGGCCGCATGCACCGAACGCTTCGATGCGCACCCTGGAATCTTTCAGGTTCCGCTCATCCACTCCTCCCGGGAGAGTGATCAGGCGCCATACGGCGTCACGAAACGGGGCGAGGACGAATCAGCGGTTCACCGCCCTCAGCCATCCCTGACCAGGAGGAAACACCACATGAAGCGAGTACGGGCGCTCCGCAGCAAGGCAGCCGTCATCGCGGGTTCCACACTGCTCGCCGGCGTCGGCCTCGGCATCGCCGCGACTCCCGCGCACGCCGCCTACTCCGACTGCGAGAGCGGAGAGATCTGCTTCTACACGGGCGACAACGGCACGGGCAAGATGTGTGCCTGGGACGGCAACGACAGCGACTGGCGCAACGGGGCCGTCCAGTGTTCCTGGGCCGCGGACAACAACGTGAGGTCCGTCTACAACAACGGCACCAGCGGCATGTCGGTCGTCTACTACTCCGGCGCCAACTACGAGACGCGCAAGGGCTGCACCAAGAAGGGTGTGAAGGGCAACCTGGCCGGCACCTACAAGCTCCGCTCCCACAAGTGGGTCAACAGCTGCTGAACCGGACATAGGCCTGGGCCCCACCGATGCGGCATCGGTGGGGCCCAGGCCTTTGGCAGCACCGGCCCCGGCCCGACGGCCTCAGTGGAAGAAGTGCCGCGTCCCCGTGAAGTACATCGTGACGCCGGCCTTCTTCGCGGCCTCCACCACCAGCTCGTCACGGACCGAACCGCCGGGCTGGACCACGGCCTTGACCCCGGCCTCGGTCAGGATCTCCAGACCGTCGGGGAAGGGGAAGAAGGCGTCGGAGGCGGCGTACGAACCCTGCGCGCGCTCGGCGCCGGCCCGCTCGACGGCCAGCTTCGCGGAGTCGACCCGGTTGACCTGCCCCATGCCGACGCCCACCGACGCGCCGTCCTTGGCGAGCAGGATGGCGTTGGACTTGACGGCCCGGCAGGCCTTCCAGGCGAAGGCGAGTTCGGAGAGCTCCTCGGCGCTGAGGGCGTCGCCCGTCGCGAGGGTCCAGTTGGCGGGGTCGTCGCCCTCGGCCTGGAAGACGTCCGTCATCTGCGCGAGTCCGCCGCCGTCGATCGGCTTGAACTCCGCCACGAGCTCCGGTGCCTGCGGGCAGCGCAGCACGCGGATGTTCTTCTTCTTGGTGAGGGCTTCGAGGGCGCCCTCCTCGTAGTCGGGCGCGACGATGACCTCGGTGAAGATCTCGGCGACCTGCTCGGCCATCGCCTTGCTGACCGGCCGGTTGACGGCGATCACACCGCCGAAGGCCGACAGCGGGTCGCAGGCGTGCGCCTTGCGGTGCGCCTCGGCGACGTCCGCGCCGATCGCGATGCCGCACGGGTTGGCGTGCTTGATGATCGCGACGGCCGGCTCGTCGTGGTCGTACGCGGCACGGCGGGCGGCGTCCGTGTCCGTGTAGTTGTTGTACGACATCTCCTTGCCGTGCAGCTGCTCGGCCTCGGCGAGGCCGCCGCAGCCGCCGGTGTAGAGAGCGGCGGGCTGGTGCGGGTTCTCGCCGTAGCGCAGCACCTGCTTGCGCCGGTACGTCACGCCGATGAAGTCCGGGAACTCCTCACCCTCGCCGGCGTAGTCGGATGCGAACCAGCCGGCGACGGCCACGTCGTACTCGGCGGTGTGCCGGAACGCCTCCGCGGCCAGCCGCTTGCGCATCGCCAGTGTGAAGCCGCCCTCCTTGACCGCCTGGAGAATGTCGCCGTACCGGTCCGGGCTGGTGACCACGGCGACGGACGGGTGGTTCTTGGCGGCGGCGCGCACCATCGACGGCCCGCCGATGTCGATCTGCTCCACACACTCGTCGTGGCTCGCGCCGGAAGCGACGGTCTCCTCGAACGGGTAGAGGTTGACGACAACCAGGTCGAACGGCTCGACGCCCAGCTCGGCCAGCTGCCGCTGGTGGTCCTCCAGGCGCAGGTCGGCGAGGATGCCCGCGTGCACGCGCGGGTGCAGCGTCTTGACGCGGCCGTCCAGGCACTCGGGGAAGCCGGTGAGCTCCTCGACCTTGGTGACGGGGACGCCCGCCGCGGCGATCTTCGCGGCCGTGGAACCGGTGGAGACGAGCTCGACACCGGCCTCGTGCAGCCCGCGCGCGAGCTCCTCCAGCCCGGTCTTGTCGTAGACGCTGACGAGCGCCCGGCGAAGGGGCCGCTTGTTGCTCTCGGCGGTGGCGGTCACTGGATAACTACCTTTCGTCCCTCAATGCGATAGCCGTTGCGGGCGAGCCGCCCCACGACCTCGACGAGCAGCCTTCGCTCGACTTCCTTGATGCGCTCGTGCAGAGCGCTCTCGTCGTCCTCGTCCCGGACCTCCACCACGCCCTGCGCGATGATCGGCCCGGTGTCGACGCCGTCGTCGACGAAGTGGACGGTGCAGCCGGTGACCCGGGCGCCGTACGCGAGGGCGTCACGGACGCCGTGGGCGCCGGGAAAACTCGGCAGAAGGGCCGGGTGGGTGTTCACGAACCGCCCGCCGAAGCGCGCGAGGAACTCCTTGCCCACGATCTTCATGAACCCGGCGGAGACGACGAGGTCGGGCTCGTAGGAGGCGACGGCCTCGGCGAGAGCCGCGTCCCACTCCTCCCGGCTGCCGTAGTCCCTGACCTTCCGCACGAAGGTCGGCAGTCCGGCGCGCTCGGCCCGCGCGAGCCCCTCGATGTTCTCGCGGTCGGCACCGACGGCCACGATCTCGGCGCCATAAGCCTCGGGCCCGACGGCGGCGATCTCGTCGAGGAGCGCCTGCAGATTGGTGCCGGATCCGGAGACCAGCACGACGAGGCGCTTGGCACGCTCGGCCACGGGCTTGGCGGCCACAGTGGAGGCCCTTTCTCGGGGGTGCGTTCTTCGTGCGGGCGGTGCTTCGTATCTTCGCTTTGTATATTCGTACGAATGCATCACGCCCCGGGATACGGGGAAGTCTACGAAGCGGCCGACCGTCAGCAACGATACCGGCACTACGGACAGCCCCCACGGGACGGGGGCGTGGCCGGAAGGTAGCGTCTGGGGGAGCCGGCTCGGGAACGCGGTGGTGGTGCGGTGCGTTCACGAAGTGACAGCTCATGCCGGATCAGTCGTTCACCAAGATCAGTAGCCAGCAAGACCCGCCGTTCAGCAAGATCAGTTGTTCACCAAGGGGAAGACGCTCACTTGATGTCGGACCGCAGCCTGCGACTCCTCACTCTCCCTCCGCAGTCCGCGCAGGGAGGGAAGCGTGGCGCCGTCCTGCTGCGAGAGCGGCCCGCCTCGCCTCCCGACGCGCCCTCGGGCAAGAAGCCCGGCGACGAACAGAGCGGCGGCGCCCGGGACGACAACCCCTTCGCCCCCCCGCCGGAGGGCACACCGGACCGCCCGTGGCAGCCGCGGCGCCCCTCGGACGAGGACGGCGCGCAGGGGTCGGGCCAGGGCGGCGGGCACTCGCCGTGGGGCAGCCAGTGGAGCGACCGCCAGCCGGGCCGCTCTCCCGACGGCTTCGGAGAGCGTCCCCGCGGCGGATCCGAGGGCCCCGGAAACGGCGGCCCGGGCTCGGGCATGCGCTGGGACCCCACGGACCCCGCCCAGCGCCGCGCTCGCTACGCGCTGCTCTGCGGCATGTGGGCCTTCTTCTTCGCCCTCTTCAGCTGGCCGTACGTCGCCCTGCTGCTCGGCGCGCTGGCCCTCTACTGGGGCATCACCAGCCTCCGCACCAAGCCCCGCACCCCCGACCCGGACACCCCGGCCCCCCGGCCGGGCGGCCGACCCCAGGCGACGGCGGCGGTGAGCGGCCTGGTCACGGCGTCCCTCGCCATAGCGGTGGTCGCGGCCGGGTTCACGGCGCAGGTGGTCTACAGCGACTACTACACCTGCACCAATGACGCGCTGACGAACGAGGCGAAGCAGGCGTGCAATGAGCTTCTGCCGAAGGAGCTGCGGGGGGTTCTGGGGACGACGGACTGAGGGGTTCGGTTCGGGTTTCGTTCGGGTTCAGCCGGTTCGGTTCGGGCTCGCTCCGGGTCCGGCTTCGGAGTGCGCTCAGGGTGCGGGCTCCGGTGGATCCGACGCCTCCGGTGACGGTTCCGGCGACTGCTTCGCCGGCGGCTCCGGGGACGGCTCGGCGGGCGGGTAGTCGTACGGCTCGAAGGTCGTGTCGTGGTCGTACTCCACGTGCGGGATCTCCTGGTCGGAGCCCTCGTACGGAGCGTCCTCGGCGTACTGCGCGGACCGGGCGTTGTGGTCCTTGCCCTGATGCGGGACGGGCTGGTCCGGCGCCGGTACCGGGACCGTGAGCGGGGCGTCCTGCCCGTAGGCCTTGTGCCGCGTCTTCGAGTCCGCCTTTGAATCTGCCTTCGCGCCCGTCTTCGAGTCCGCCTGCGAGCCAGTCGTCGCGCCCGTCTTCGAGTCCGTCGGCGCCCCCTCGCGTTCCCCCGGCTCCGACGCCCGCGACAACCAGCCTCCGACCAGCGGCAGCCGCTCCCGGAACCGGCGTCCACCCGCCTCCGAGCCGTCCTCCCCCGAGCCGCTGTCCCGCGAACCACGTTCCCCCGACGTCTCCACCCGCGGCTTGCCGATCCGCGCCCCCTGCGTCTCGCTCACCCGCTCCGCCCGGCGCACCGCGCCGGCCCGACACCGCCACGCCCGCGCGAGCACCGCCACGGGCACGGCCACCACCGCGACCCACGCCAGCGTCGCCGCCCCCACCTGCCACCACACCGGCCCGAAGTCCGCGAGCATCCCGACCCCCAGCGGTCCGCCCGACTGAGCGGCCAGCATCGCGACCACCACCGCGCAGAGCACGGCGGCCAGCACCGCGATCGCGGCGGTCCGCCCGGCCGACCAGACCTCGGCGGCCCGACCGCCCTGCGTCCCCACCCCCGCGGATCCAGCTCCCCCACCGCGCACCGCCGCCCCCGCCACGAACCACCCGACCACCACCCCCGCCACCACAGGCAACGCCCCGACCGCCCACTGCACCGGCCCCGCACCCCCCGCGCCCGGCACCGCCTCCAGCAAGGGGAGCGGCGGCAGCAGGGGCGCGGGGGCCGAGGACGCCGGCGCCACCACATGCCCCGCCCCGAGCACGAAGCCCGGTCCCAGCGCGTACGCCGCCGCCCACACCGCCGCGTTCGGCACGAGCGCCAGGCACAGCAGCAGCACCGCGAACCGCCCGGACCACCCCTCCGTCAGCTGCAGGAAGGACGCCTGCGTCGCCCTGCCGTGCCACACCAGCGACCCGCCCACCAGCAGGGCCCCGCCCCCGACAAGGGCAGCCGCCCCGGCCGTGGCCGCGCGCGCCGCCGCACCGAAACGGGCGCGGGCCCGCACCCCGGGCACCAGCCGCCGCACCCACCTCGGCAGGCCGGCCAGCACCCGCTCCACCACCTCGGGCGGCCGACCGCACGCCGTCCACACCCCCGCCCCCGCCGCCCCCATCACGACCGCCGGCACCCACAGCGCGGTCCACCACCACGCCGGCCGCAGCTCGCCCCCGGCCGCGTACAGCGCGGCCGCCGCCCCGATCCCGAGGTAGCCGAGCACGACACCCGCCCATGCCGTGCGCCCCGCCACCAGCGGCGCCCCCTCGCCCCCGTCCGCCGCCGTGTCCCGCGCCGCCCGGTGCACCAGCAGCACCGGCAGGACGAACAGCAGCAACGGCGTGACCCCCACGGGCGCGGGCACGCCGGAGAGGGTGTCGGTGCGGACCAGTTCGGCGCCGTGCGCCAGCAACCACAGCACGGCGGCGATCCGCAGGGCGCCCCCCGGCCCGCTGTCCGGATACGGCGAACTGACCCAGAGCACCATCACCAGTACGGCGAACACACCCAGCCCCAGCCCCGCCGCCACGGCGCCGGACATAAGGCTGGCGCCCAGCCCGGGCGTTCGGCCACGCAGCCTCGTGAGCAGGGACGACGGGGGCGTTCTGCGAGCGGTCATGTCAATCACGCCCGCCATGCTCCCAACGACACGCGCTTTTCCGTCGTAACAGGCGAAGCTCCGATGTGTCGCTCAATATATGTTTATGTACTTTTTCCCACGAAAGGGCGTGCTGTGACGCAGAGGGACGCGTACGCGGAACTGCTCAGCTCGCTCGCGGAGAAGACGGAGGGTCAGGGGACGCAGGGTCAGGAGACGGGGAATCAGGAGACGGGGAATCAGGAGAGTGCGGCAGAGCACGAGGTGATGGCAGATCAGCCCCGGCCGAGGTCTGCCCTGACCCCCGCTCAGGCCTTCGACGCGCTCTACGCCTTCTGCGCCCCCGCCCTCGTACGGCAGACGTACCTGCTCACCGGGCGCCGTGAACTCGCCCGTGAATCGGTCGAGTGGGCCTTCCAACTCGCCTGGCAGCGCTGGCCGGAGGTGGCCCGCGACCGGGACCCGGCGGGCTGGGTGCGGGCGACGGCGTACGACTGCGCCCTCTCCCCCTGGCACCGGTTCCGCCCCCGCTACCGGCACCCCGAACCCCCGCCGCCGGACGCGTCCGACCGCGCCCTGCTGGACGTACTCCTCGAACTCCCGGCACCCCAGCGCCGCACGCTTCTCCTCTACGACGGTGTGGGCCTCGACCTGCCCGATACCGCGGCGGAGACGGAGGCGAGCACTCCGGCGACCGCGAACCGTCTGCTCCATGCCCGCGCCGCGGTCGCCGCCCGTCTGCCGGACCTGTCCGACCCCGTCGAACTCAACCGGCGCCTGGCCGAACTGGCCTCCGCGGAGCGCCTGCGCGCGGCCAAGCCGATGACGGTACGCGAGGGCAGCGAACGCCGGGCCCGCTTCTGGACGCGGGCGGCGATCGCGTTCACGGTGGCGCTCATCGGCACGACGGCGCTCACGCTGCGGACGGCTCCGACACAGTACGAGCCGCCGGTGCCGCCGGGGCAGACGGTGCTCGGCGTACCGCCGAGGGTGGCGCCGGGGCCGTTGTCGGAGAAGGAAGTGAAACTGCGGGAGAAGCTGCGGAAGGCAACGGCAAGCGGCCCAGTGAGGCTCGTACCGGAGACCAGATGAGAGGGCGGCGGCACCCCGCCGGCGCGGGCGAGCGTAAACGCCGGTGGGCCCGCCCCCACGCAGGGAACGGGCCCACCGGCGTTCAGCCGACAGCCGTGACTACCTTCAGCCGCCCAGGATCTCGCGCGCGAGCTTGGCCGTCTCGGTCGGCGTCTTGCCGACCTTGACGCCGGCGGCCTCCAGGGCCTCCTTCTTCGCCTGGGCGGTGCCCGACGAACCGGAGACGATGGCACCCGCGTGACCCATGGTCTTGCCCTCGGGCGCGGTGAAGCCCGCGACGTAGCCGACGACCGGCTTGGTCACGTTGTCCTTGATGAAGGCCGCGGCCCGCTCCTCGGCGTCGCCACCGATCTCACCGATCATGACGATCAGGTCGGTCTCGGGGTCGGCCTGGAACGCGGCGAGCGCGTCGATGTGCGTGGTGCCGATGATCGGGTCGCCACCGATGCCGACGGCGGTCGAGAAGCCGATGTCACGCAGCTCGTACATCATCTGGTACGTCAGCGTGCCGGACTTCGAGACCAGGCCGATACGGCCCGGCTTGGTGATGTCGCCCGGGATGATGCCGACGTTCGACTGACCCGGGGTGATGATGCCGGGGCAGTTCGGGCCGATGATGCGGGTCTTGTTGCCCTTCTTGCCGGCGTACGCCCAGAAGGCGGCCGTGTCGTGCACGGCGATGCCCTCGGTGATCACGACGGCCAGCGGGATCTCGGCGTCGATGGCCTCGACGACCGCGTCCTTGGTGAACTTCTCCGGCACGAAGATGACGGAGACGTTGGCGCCGGTCTTCTCGATGGCCTCCTTGACGGTACCGAAGACCGGTACGTCGGTGCCGTCGAAGTCCACGGAGGTGCCCGCCTTGCGCGGGTTCACGCCGCCCACGACCTCGGTGCCGTCACCGAGCATGAGCTTGGTGTGCTTCATGCCGGTGGAGCCGGTCATGCCCTGGACGATGACCTTGCTGTCCTTGTTGAGCCAGATAGCCATGGTGTGTTGTGTCCTCGTCCTGAGTGCTTACTTGGCGGCGTGGGCCAGCTCGGCGGCCTTGTCGGCCGCGCCGTCCATGGTGTCGACGCGCTGGACCAGCGGGTGGTTGGCGTCGGTGAGGATCTGTCGGCCGAGCTCGGCGTTGTTGCCGTCGAGACGGACGACGAGGGGCTTGGTGACCTCCTCGCCGCGGTCCTCGAGGAGCTTCAGGGCCTGGACGATGCCGTTGGCGACCTCGTCACAGGCGGTGATGCCACCGAAGACGTTGACGAAGACGGACTTGACGTCCGGGTCGCCGAGGATGATCTCCAGACCGTTGGCCATGACCTGGGCGGAGGCGCCACCGCCGATGTCCAGGAAGTTGGCCGGCTTGACGTTGCCGTGCTTCTCACCGGCGTACGCGACGACGTCCAGGGTGCTCATGACGAGACCCGCGCCGTTGCCGATGATGCCGACCTCGCCCTCGAGCTTGACGTAGTTGAGGCCCTTCGCCTTGGCGGCGGCCTCGAGCGGGTTGGCCGCGTCCTTGTCGTGGAGCTCTTCGTACTCGGGGTGGCGGAACTCGGCGTTCTCGTCGAGCGACACCTTGCCGTCGAGGGCGATGACGTCACCGGAGGCGACCTTCGCGAGCGGGTTGACCTCGACGAGGAGGGCGTCCGACTTGATGAAGGTGTCCCACAGCTTGATCAGGACGTTGGCGACCTTGTCCGCGACCTCGGCCGGGAACTTGGCGGCCTCGACGATCTCGCGGGCCTTGGCCTCGTCCACGCCGTCGATGGCGTCGATGGCGATCTTGGCGACGGCCTCCGGACGGGTAGCCGCCACCTCCTCGATCTCCATGCCGCCCTCGACGGAGGCGATGGAGAGGAAGGTGCGGTTGGCACGGTCGAGGAGGAAGGAGACGTAGTACTCCTCCAGGATCTCCGGGGCCGTCTCGGCGATCATCACCTTGTGGACCGTGTGGCCCTTGATGTCCATGCCGAGGATGTCCGTCGCACGGGCGACGGCCTCGTCCGCGTTCGCGGCGAGCTTGACGCCACCGGCCTTGCCACGGCCGCCGACCTTCACCTGTGCCTTGACGACGGACTTGCCACCGAGGCGCTCAGTGGCTGCGCGGGCCGCCTCAGGCGTGTCGATGACTTCACCGGCCAGCACCGGTACATCGTGCTTGGCGAAGAGGTCCCTCGCCTGGTACTCGAACAGGTCCACGCGCTTCCGTCCCTATCAGTGATCTCGCGGTTCGTTGGATGCGTGGGCGTGCCGCGAAGGGCAACGTGACGTCCGCCGTCTGTCACAAGGGAGGCGCACACGGTGTCCGAGCGCGCGGCATGTCCGTCTCGCAGGTTATCGCTGCTTGCAGGAGGCCCCTAAATCGAGGGTCACACCTGAGCGGTGATACCTGTCACATGATGCCGCCATCAGCAAAGATCTCTGGCACGGCGTGCCGCATGTGAGGTTTCGGTAGCGCACCGGTAGCGCACGGCGGCGTCCGGCAGCGCGAAGAGAAAGGACCCCACCGGGCTGGGGTTGACCCGGTGAGGTCCCCTGAACAGCCCGAAGGGGCACGAATGGGCCGCCCCTGTGGGCTCTGGGCCGGTGACCCCCACCCCAATGGGGGTCACCGGCCCTTCCGCGGGGTTCCGGCCGGATCGGCCGACGGTGTTCGGCCGTCCGGGTCCGTCCGCCCCTGCGGAGTCGGTCGGTCGCCTCGGCAAGCGCGGGCCGCGGTCGCATGCGGTGCGTGAGACCGCGGCGGTCGCGCTCGCCGTGGCGGCGGTGGTGCGGGATGGTGCTGGGTGGTGCTGGGTGGTGCGGTCAGATGCCGGGCGCGCCGTGGTGGAGGTCCTGCGCGTAACCCGGGGTGATCGACTGGGCGACGCCCTGCGCGCCGGTGACGGCGTTGCCGGCCAGCGGGTCCGCCGAGTACTGGACCGTTCCCGTCAGGTCCCCGGCGAAGGGCGCGACCTGGCCCGCGACGCCGTGGGCGAAGGGGTCGGCCTCGCCGACGACACCGCCCGCGAAGGGCTGTACGTCGCCCGCCACGCCGTACGCGAACGTCGTGGCGCTGCCTCCGACGCCCTGCGCGACCGGCTGGACGGTGTCCATGACCGTGTCGACGACGGGCTGGACGGCGCCGGTGACGCCGTACGCGAACGGCTGCACGTGCTCGGTGACGCCCTCCGCGAAGGGCACGGCCTGCCCGGCCACGCCGTGTGCGAAGGGGTCGACCTGGCCGGCGACACCGCCCGCGAAGGGCCGGACGTCGCCGCTCACGCCGTACGCCAGCGCGCCCGCGTCCCGGACGGCCTGCCCGGCGACCGGCGCGACACCGTGCACGGCCGTCTCCGCGACCGGCGGCAGGACGGCACCGGTGCCGTCGCCGGTGACCTGGCCGACCAGGCCGGTGGCGTACGGGGGCACGTCCGCGGTGACGCCCTGGACGACCGGCTGCACGTCGGAGACGGCGCCGTAGGCGAGGGGCTGTACGTCGGCGACGGTGCCGGTGGCGAAGCCGTTCACGTCGGCGACCGCGCCGTGGGCCACCGGCTGCACGCCCTGGACGGCCCCGCCGACGACCGGCTGGACCCCCTGAACGGCACCGGCGGCGACCGGCTGGACGCCGGCGACGGCCTGGCCGGCCACGGGCTGCACGTCGGCGACGACGCCGTACGCCAGCGCCGTCGCGGCGTCGACCGTGTGCCCGGCGGTCCGGGCGATTCCGGCCACGGCACCCTGGGCGACCGGCACGACGCCGTCCACCGCCTGACCGACGACCGGGGTGGCCCCGGCCACCGCGCCGACGGCCACCGGCTGGACGCCGGCCACCGCGTTCCCGGCGACCGGGGTCACCCCGGCCACGGCGTGGGTGGCGGTGGGGGCGACACCGGCGACGGCGTGCTGGGCCGCGGGGGCCACGCCCGCGACGGCGTACCCGGCAACCGGGAGCACACCGTGCACTGCCTCGGTGGCGATGGGCGGGACGACCGCGTCGGCGGTCTGCTCGACGACCGGGGTGACCGTGCCGGGGACGGTGCTGACCGTGCCGACGACCCGCTGCTCGACGCCGCCGACCGTGCCGGTGACATGGCTGGGGACGGCGGAGACGGAGGCCTGGGCGGCCGTCTTGGCGGCGGTGGCCTTGCCGGTGGCGGTGGACTTTGCGGTCGTTGCCGCGCCCGCGGTCCTGCTGTCGGCGTAGGCGACGGCAGCCTGTCCGGCGCCCTGCACCCCCGCCGCGGTGCGGCCCGCGCCCGCGACGGCGTACTGCGCCTTCGTCCGTACGACGCCCTCGACGCCCTGCGCCTGCGAACGGGCCGCCGCCTGCGTGCCCTGAAGCCTCGTCTGGGCCGCGGCGAGCGCCTTCTCCAACTCGGGGGCGAAGGCGGAGAGGGGGCCGAAGAGGTAGTCGATGGAGCTGGGGACGTCCGGGGCGTCCGGCGCGTCCTGGGGGGCGTTCCGGATGTCGGTGACGGCATCGGCGGCGCCCGCGGAGAGGTGTGCCTCGGCGTGCGCGGCCGCCTTGTCCGCGCGGGCGGCCTTGGCGCCCTGGATGACCTGGGCGGTGCCCTTCGCCTTGGTGGCCTTGGCGGCCTGGGGCGCGGACGGGACGGTGACCTTGGCGTCGACGTAACGGCGGGCCTGCTCGGCGGCGCTCGCGGGCGCCGTCCGGGCCGTACCGGCGGTGTCGTCGACCGTTTCGGTGACCGTGCCGGTGGCGCCGGAGACGGTGTCGGTCACGTCGGAGACGACGCCGTTGACGGTGCCGGTGACGGCGCCGAGCAGGCCGGGGTCGTCAGCGCTGTCGGCCGCGGCGGTCGCGTCGGTGGTGGTGTCCGGTACCGAGAGGGTGGAGGCGGGCAGCTCGTCCGCGCTGGCGGCGGTCGAACCGAGCGCCCAGGCGCCGGTGACACCGGCGGCTATGACGATCGAACGGCGGATGTTCTTGTTCATGCGTGCGTCGGATCCCTAGATCTTGGGGCTCCGAAGGTCCCGGAGGAACGGAGTTGCGATGAGCTCCGGGCTTCGGACGGTTGGGAGATTGCGGCGCCGGTTGCGGTCGCGGTCCGGGGAGTTGAGGACCAGCGGGACCGGGTACGGCTCCAGCGGCTTCCGTCCGGGGGATGTCGGGGGACATCCGGGAGTTGGGGGGTGTCCGGACGGGCGGGCAGACCTGTTTCCGCCCCCGCGCGGCAGGTCTACGGCGGGGAGGGTCGGCCTACTGGCCTAGGCGGGGGAAACCGGAATGTCCCGGTGCCTGTCCTGGATCTCGTCCGCGTCGACGCGGGCGGCGGCGCCGGGCACCAGCCGCAGCGGAGCCCGCTGGCTCAGCGAGACGGCGTGCGCGTCACCGTGCCGCGACGTACCGCTGTCGCCCGCCGAACGGTTGCCCAGCGCACCGCCCGGGTGATCGACCGGCGCCGATCGGGCGGGGGCGTAGCCGGAGGTCGCGTCGCGGTGCGCGCCGTCGGCGACGGGGGCATGGGACGCGGCGGCCTCGGCACCGAACCGAGGCCCGAAGACGACGCCCGCCGCCTCCTTGCCGGTACGCCGCCCCTCGCCGTCGCGCCCTGCTCCCGCGGCGGGCGCCGGGGACCCCGGCTGCGGAGCCCCGGTGACGGGAGCGGGCAACGTCTGCCCGGGCACGGCGGGCAGAGCGGGAACGTCGGCGCCGGGGAGGTCGGCGCCGGGAAGCTCCGTGCCCGGAAGCTCTGGCAGACCGGGGAATTCCAGCCCCGGCATGCTCGGCCACTCGGGCGACTCGGGTGCGGTGGGCAGGACGGGCAGCGCGGGCAACTTGGGCAGCGACGCCAGCGGCGGCACCTTCGCCTGCACGTCGGCCAGCCCCTCGGTCAGCCCTCCGGTCAGGTCCTCGGTCACCGTCCGCACGACGTCGCCGGCCGGCCGGCCCAGGGGTGCCTGGTCCTGAGGCGCCGGATGCCGGGGAGCCGCCGGCTTGGCCGGAGCGGTCGACCCGTCGTGAACGCTGGGCTTGGCCGGTCCGGCCACGAGCCCCTCGACGGCACTCTCCGTCGCCGACCGGAGATCGGCGGAGGTTGCGGACGAGGTTGACGACGCGGACGAGGTCGGCGACACAGACGAGGTCGGCGACCCGGACGACGCAGGTGACTCGGAGGAGACGGATGACTCGGAGGACACGGATGACACGGCCCCAGCGCCCACCGACGCCCCGTCAGCCGCGTACGCCCGCTCTCCGAACAGGAACCCGAGCACGAACAGACCGCCCACCACCAGCAGCGCCTGCAGCGCACGCCGCCCGGCCGCCGTGCGCACGACGCGCAGAGCGGCACCCGGCAGAGCGGCTGGCCAGGTCAAGGGGCGACGGTCCTCCCGTGCGACGGAACGAAGTACGCGTGGGGTGCAGCGAAGTACGCGTGATGAGCGGCGAGTCGATGCGACGCGGTACGGACGAGCGGAGCGCGGCGCACCGCTGAACAGGTGTCCGATACTCGCACGGCCCTCCCGAGGTTGCGCAAGCCCCCCGTTCCCGATGCGCCTCATGTCCCTTTTGCTGGCCCAAGTCGGACGTCACCAGGTCGACAAATCACCAGCCATTCCGCGCCATTGCGCCACGCCGGCGATCTCCTCGCACCGCCTCCGCACGTCGCCGCCTCACACCGTGTCCGGCACCGGAATCGGCCGCTTCTCGATGGCCGCCGCCATCACGTCCGGGAACAGGTCGGGCGTACAGGCGAAGGCCGGTGCGCCGAGCGCCGCGAGCGCGGCAGCGTGCTCCCGGTCGTAGGCCGGCGCTCCCTCGTCCGACAGCGCCAGCAGCGCCACGAACTGCACCCCCGACGCCTTCATCGCGGCGACCCGCTTCAGCATCTCGTTCCGTATCCCTCCCTCGTACAGGTCGCTGATCAGCACGACCACCGTCTCCGCAGGCCGGGTGATCTGCGACTGGCAGTACGCCAGCGCCCGGTTGATGTCCGTGCCGCCGCCGAGCTGGGTGCCGAACAGGACGTCGACCGGATCGTCGAGCTGGTCGGTGAGGTCGACGACGGATGTGTCGAAGACGACGAGCCGCGTGCTGATGGACCGCATGGAGGCCAGCACGGCCCCGAAGACCGAGGCGTACACGACGGACGCCGCCATCGACCCCGACTGGTCGATGCAGAGGACGACCTCCTTCTTCACTGACTGCGAGGCCCGCCCGTACCCGATGAGCCGCTCCGGCACGACCGTCCGGTACTCCGGCAGGTAGTGCTTGAGGTTGGCCGCGATCGTCCGGTTCCAGTCGATGTCGTGGTGACGTGGCCGATTGATACGGGCGCTGCGGTCCAGGGCGCCGGTGAGCGTGGCCCGGGTGCGGGTGGCGAGCCGCTTCTCCAGGTCCTGGACGACCTTGCGCACGACGGCTCTTGCCGTCTCCTTGGTGGTCTCCGGCATCGCCTTGTTGAGCGACAGCAGCGTGCCGACGAGATGGACGTCCGCCTCCACGGCCTCCAGCATCTCCGGCTCCAGCAGCAAAGTGTTCAGCCCGAGCCGGTCGATGGCGTCCCGCTGCATGACCTGGACCACGGACGACGGGAAGTACCTCCGGATGTCCCCGAGCCATCGCGCCACGGACGGCGCCGACGCCCCGAGCCCCGCGGAACGGTCTCTCCCCGACTGCGCCTTGTCCCCCTTGCCGTACAGGGCGGACAGCGCCCCGTCCATCGCGGCGTCCCGCCCGGAAAGCGCGCACCCGGTGCCGTCGGCGTCGTCCCCGCCCAGCACCATCCGCCACCGCCGCAGCCGCTCCCGGCCCGGATCCATCGCCTCGCTCGTCATCGGCACGCTCCCTGGCGAGGCCGCTCCCACAACGGGATCACCGGAGTTACCGGGTTCACCGCGGTCACCGGGACGGTCGTCACCGTTGGCCCGCCCCGCACCAGGAACTCATGCGCTTGCCCGCCGGCGCCCAGCACGCCGACCCATTCCCTCGGCTCCGTCACACAGTCGGTCGTCATCCCGTCGCCCCCACAAGGTCGTTCTCGACGTCCTCTTCCACACGGTCCAGCCCCAGCAGCAACCGCACCACCGGCACCACGGCATCCGCCCGCTCCAGGTCGAGCTCGGCGGCGAAGCCGGGTATGCCGGAGCCGCCGGCCCTCGTACTCCCCCGCTGCCCCGGCCCGCGCCGAACCAGCTCGCCCAAGGTCCGCCGCACCCCCGGCTCATACGCCGAGAACGTGCGCCTCAGCAACGGCAGTACGTCCGTGAACGCCTCCACCGGTACTCCCGTCAGCCACGCATCGACCAACCCGAGCAGCCGCTCGTCATGGACGAGCAGCATCCCGCCACCGGACCCGCCCCCGACGAACCCCTCGATCCACGCGGCCGCGTCCCCCGGCGGCGTACCCGGCGACAACGCGAGCCCCATCAGCCGCGCCGCCTCGTCCTGCGCCAACTCCCCTCCGTCCAGCAGCAGTCGTACTGCACGCCCCCGAACGACACCGGGCACGGCGTCCCGCACGGACAGCACCCGAAGCACCCTGTGCCACCGCTTGCGCAGGTCACCGTGGACCGGTACGGCGGCCTCGTCCCGGGCACCCCGGTCCGGTGCGGTAGGCGGCAGGCCGGCGGACACCTCATCCAGCGTGTCCTGATCCGACGCGGACACCTCACCCACCGTGCCCCCATCCGACGCGGACACCTCACCCACCGTGCCCCCATCCGACGCGGACACCTCACCCAGCATGTCCCCATCCGACGCGGATGCCCCGCGCCCCGTGACCTGTTCCGAAGCCACCGCGTCGCCCAGCAACCCCACCGCCCCGTGCACGGCGTCCACATGGCGCCGCATCTCCTCGGCCGCGTCCGCGTCCAGGGCCGCGCAGGCCGGGGGCAGGCCGACGAAGATGCGCTCGGCGAGCCCCGCGGCGACCTCCGTGAGCGCTCCGGTGTCCGTGCCGCGCACATCGCCGTATCGCAGGGAACGAACCAGTGCGGGCAGGGCCTGGGCGAGATGGCCGACGTCCGCGTCGAGGGCGGCCCGGTCCGCGAGGATCCGCATCACCACGGGCAACGCGTCCGGCAGTTCGGCCAGCAGGCAGTGCTCGGCGAGGGCGGTGACGTCCGCCAGGCTCTGCGCGGCGACGGCGTCCGCCTCCGCCTTGGCGGTCGCCGCGGCGAACACGGTGGTCCCCCACACCCCGGCCTCCGCGACCCGCACGGACAGCTCGGGCTCCCACCGCAGCCGCCACGTCTCCCGGAACGTCCCCGTACTGCCCCGCGACGTGACCGGCTCTCCCCACGCCACGCCGAGCAGCCGCAGCCGGTGCAGCAGCCTGCTGCGCTCGGCGTCGTTCTCCTTGCGCAGGTCGAGCTCCAACTCCCGCTGGAGCGCCTCCGGCTTGAGCCGCAGTCGGCGCTGGATCCGGTCGAGGTCCCGCTGCAACGGCACCGCCGGCGCCGACGGCGGCACCTCCCCCAGCACGTCCCCCACCACGAGCCGGTCGTGCACCAGCGCCAACGGCACGTCCGAGCCCTCGCACATCACCGCCCGCACCGCGTCGGTCGTCTCGCTCAGCCCCGGCAACGGCCGCCCGCGCATCACCGCGAGCGTCTCCGCCAGCCGCACCGCCTCGATGACGTGCGCCGACGACACGATCCGGTCCTCGTCCCGCAGCAGCCCCGCCACCTTGGTCATCCACCGCTCGACGGGCCGGTCCGGCGCGCCGAAGAGGTGCCCGTACCACCCCGGCGAGTCGATCCCCGCCCCGTACCCACTGACCCGAGCCAGCCGGCGGTACGTCCACGGCACCCACGTCATGTCGGCCTTGACCTTGGGCAACCCCTTCAGCAGCGCCTTGTCGGCGGCCACAGTGCTCTTCCGCCGCAGCGCGGGCACATGCCAGGCCCCGCACACCACGGCCACCTCGTCGCCGAATTCCCGCTGAGCAGAGCGCACTTGGAGCCGCATATACGCCTCCCGCACGAGGTCCCGCTCATGCCCTCCGCTGCCGTACGCCTCCCGCAACGCCCCCATGGCCTCTTCGAGCCCGAGAAACGGCGCGAACGCGTCCCCGTCCCCAACTCCCCGGTGCTCGACGACGTCCTCCCACCACCGCTCGGGATCGTCGTAGCCGGCCACATCGGCGAGCACGGCGAGCGGATCCACCCGGACATCGGCACGAGGGTCGGCCCCGTCTGCCGCGCCGTCGGCCGAGTCGGGCACCGGCGTACGGCCCCCCGCTCCACCGGCGTCAGCCACCCCGCCCTCCTGGCCTCCGCTCTCGGTGCCTGGCCGGGCTTCGGCGCCCGTATCGAGCGCGGTCTCGTCCTGCCTGCCCCAGGCCAGCGTGTGCGTGGCCGGCAGGTCGATGAAGCGGGCCGGGACCTGGTGCTCCAGGGCCCAGCGGATCGCGACCCACTCCGGGGAGAACTCGGCCAGCGGCCAGAAGGCCGAGCGGCCGGGCTCATCGACGGCGTGAGCGAGGAGCGCGACGGGCGGTCGCATGTCCTCGTCGGCGGCGAGCGGGATCAGTGCGTCTGCCTCCGGCGGCCCCTCGATCAGCAGGACCCGCGGCCGGGCCGCGTCCAGGGCCGCCCGCACGGCCCGCGCCGAGCCCGGCCCGTGGTGCCGCACACCGAGCAGCAAGGGTCCCGGCGGCTTCGACACCGGAGCGGGTGCAGTCGAGGTGTCCGAGCACGCCGTCGGCACGCCGCCCGCCCCGTGGACGCCGGTCTCCAAGCCCCCGCTCCCTACCTCGTCAACGCCTGTCACACCGTCCCCCTCGCCTCCGCTGCCACCGCATGCCCTCACCGGACGCCCTCCCGACCTCGCAGTGCCGCACGGGCACGGAACCGCCATCACCACACCGCCGCACACCCACTCACCCCCGCGACCGCCACGCGCGCCTCTCAGCCACCGCCCCGGTCGCACCCCGCACCGCGTGCTCCGAGCCGCGTCCAGCCGGACCGCCGGTCACGCCCCTCACGAGCCGCCCGCCGTCGACCCACCACCTGCCTTCGATCCACCACCTGCCTTCGGTCCGCCACCAGGCCGACCCCACCCAAGGTCGTCGTTCACGCGCTCACCTCCCGGCACGCCCGGTAGAAGTCCGTCCAGCCGTCCCGCTCACGCACGACCGCCTCCAGGTACTCCTGCCAGATCGTCCGGTCCGCCGCCGGATCGCGGACGACGGCGCCGAGAATGCCCGCGGCCACGTCGCCGGACCGCAGCACGCCGTCGCCGAAGTGGGCGGCCAGTGCGAGGCCGTTGGTGACGACGGAGATCGCCTCGGCCGTCGACAGCGTGCCGCTCGGCGACTTCAGCTTCGTGCGGCCGTCGGACGTCACCCCGTCCCGCAGCTCGCGGAAGACCGTCACGACGCGGCGGATCTCGTCGATGCCGTCGGGCGCGGCGGGCAGGTCGAGGGAGCGGCCGATCTGGTCGACCCGGCGGGAGACGATGTCCACCTCGGCCTCGACGCTCTCCGGCAATGGCAGCACCACCGTGTTGAAGCGACGGCGCAGGGCACTGGAGAGATCGTTGACCCCACGGTCGCGGTCGTTGGCCGTGGCGATGACGTTGAAGCCGCGGACCGCCTGCACCTCCTGACCCAACTCCGGTATCGGCAGCGTCTTCTCCGACAGGATCGTGATCAACGTGTCCTGCACATCCGCCGGAATCCGGGTCAGCTCCTCGACCCGCGCCGTCATCCCCTCCGCCATGGCCCGCATGACGGGGCTGGGCACGAGGGCGTTCCGGCTCGGCCCGTGCGCGAGCAGCTGCGCGTAGTTCCAGCCGTACCGGATCGCCTCCTCCGGCGTGCCCGCCGTGCCCTGCACCAGCAATGTCGAGTCGCCGCTGACCGCCGCGGCCAGGTGCTCGGAGACCCAGGTCTTGGCGGTGCCGGGCACGCCGAGCAGGAGCAGGGCGCGGTCCGTGGCGAGCGTGGTGACGGCAACCTCGACCAGGCGGCGCGGCCCCACGTACTTCGGTGAGATCACCGTGCCGTCCGGCAGCGTGCCGCCGAGCAGATACGTGGCCACCGCCCACGGCGACAACTTCCAGCGGGCCGGGCGCGGGCGGTCGTCCTGCGCCGCCAGCGCGGCGAGTTCATGGGCGAAGGCGTCCTCGGCGTGCGGCCGCAACGCCTCGGCCGGTTCCGTCTCCCCCGCTTCGACGGATGTCGGTTCTACGGACACAGGCATGGCAAAGTCCCCCTCCAGCTCGGCCGGTTCAGCCGTTTCGGATCCGGCATCCACGTTGCACCACGCCACTGACAATGCGTTCCGACCTGCGCAAACGCGCTCGTGAGCCCGCTGCTGGGATCTCGGCCCCGGCCGATTGTCAGTGGTGGGATCTACCTTCGATGGCATGACTCAGCAGGGGGTGCGCTGGACCGCGGACCAGGTGCTGGCACTTGCGCCTGACACCGCGTCACGCAAAGCGGGAAGCAAACTCGGCTCGGCGGGGCCGTGGTCCGAGGCGGGGAGTTCCGGCGAGGGGACGGTGTGGGGGCTGTGCAAGGGCAGTGGCAGCAAGCCGTATCAGACGGTCATCGACATCGCGGACGCGTCCGGGCCCGCGTACAAGTGCAGTTGCCCGAGCCGGAAGTTCCCGTGCAAGCACGCGCTCGGGCTGCTGCTGCTCTGGGCGGAGGGCGACGGCGCGGTGCCGCCCGGATCGCCGCCGGACTGGGCGGAGCAGTGGATAAAGGGGAGAAGGCAGCGCGCGGAAGAGAAGCGGGCAGGGGGCGTGTCCGGTTCCGATTCCGGGTCCGGTGATCCGGAGGCGGCGCGGCGCAGGGCGGAGCGCCGGGCCGTGCGGGTCACGGCGGGCGCGACAGAGCTGGAGCAGCGCCTGGCGGACCTGCTGCGCGGCGGCCTGGCCGGCGCGGAACAGGCGGGGTACGGGCCGTGGGAGGAGACGGCGGCCCGCATGGTCGACGCCCAGGCCCCCGGGCTGGCCGCGCGAGTGCGGGATCTGGGGGCGATCCCCGCGTCCGGTCCGGGCTGGCCGGTACGCCTGCTGGAGGAGTGCGCCCTTCTGTACCTTCTCGACCAGGGCTGGCTCGGCCGCGAGCGGCTGCCCGACGGCCTGGCGGCCACGGTCCGCTCCCGCGTCGGCCTGCCCGCATCGGCGGATAGCCCTCCGGTGCGGGACCGCTGGCTGGTGCTCGCCCAGTACGACACGGCGGACACCAAACTGACGACGCGCCGGATATGGCTGTACGGCGCCGACTCGCACCGCACGGCACTGCTCCTCTCTTACGGTGCCGCCGGCCGTGCCCCGGAGCTGGCGCTGCCGGTGGGGCTGGCCCTGGAGGCGGAGGTGGCCGCGTACCCGGGCGCCGGGCAGCTGCGCGCGGCTCTGGGCGAGCAGTTCGCACCGCCCGCGCCGACGGCGACCCGGCCGCCGGGTGTGACGACGACCGAGGCGACCGCCCGTTACGGCGAGGCGCTCCGCGACGACCCGTGGCTGGACTCCGTTCCGGTGACCCTGGAGCGGGTCATACCGACTCCGGACGAGGGTTCGTGGCAGTTGGCGGACGCCGACGCGGACACGGCACTGCCGCTGACCCCGGCCGCCCGCGCCCGCCCCGGCCTGTGGCGCCTGGTCGCACTGTCGGGCGGCGCACCGGTCAAGGTCTTCGGCGAGTGCGGCCACCGTGGCTTCACCCCGTTGACGGCCTGGCCGGAGGGGGAGGGAGAGGCGGTGCAGCTGTGCTGAGCGGCACCTCTCGCACCGACCGTGGGACGAACCTCCACGGCACCCACCAACCAGGAATCCAGGAAGGAACCGTATGAACAGGCCCTCCGTTCCCGTGGATTCACCCGCGCCGGGAGCCGTGGAGTCGTCCCCGCCCGGCGCCTGGGAGGAGCTCGTCACAGCGGCACTGCTCGGCACGGACCGGCGTACACCCCCCGGCTGCGCACCGGGCCGGGAGGCGCCGGCGGCGCTGCTGGACGCGGCGGCCGTGGAGACCGTACGGCGGCGGGCGGGACTGCGGCCGGCGCGAGCGGCGCAGCGTCCGCAGCCTGCCCCGGAGGACCTGCGGCCGAAGCTGCCTCCGGCGGCGGCGCGCAGGCTGGCGATGCTGCTGGCCGACCGCCCCGGCGCGGCGGGCGGCGGCCGCAGAGGCACGGCACCGGACCTCATGGAGCTGCTGCCCCAGTGGCTCGCGACGGCGAACGAGCGCGGTTTCGCTCCACCCCCTCAGTCGCTGCCCGCACTGCTGGACGCGGCACGGGGGCGTACGGATCTACGGCCGGCGGCGCTGGCGTTCGCGGGCCCGAGGGCGGTGTGGCTGGCCCGGCTGAACCCGGACTGGCGGTTCGCCCTGCGCGCGGCGCCCGGCGGCGGCGCGGCGGTGCCGCACCTGGAGGACTCTGCCAGGATCCGACAGCTGTGGCAGGAGGGGTTGTTCGCCGAGCGGGTCTCCCTTCTCTCCGTGATACGCGCCCGTGAGCCCGCCGCCGCCCGCGAGCTGCTGACCGCGACATGGGCCACGGAGCGGGCCGAGGACCGGCTGATGTTCCTCGACTCGCTGCGGACCGGGCTGGGTCCGCAGGACGAGCCGTTCCTGGAGCAGGCACTGACCGACCGGAGCCGCAATGTCCGGGCGACGGCAGCCGAGTTGCTCTCGGCACTGCCGGGTTCGGCGCTCGCCGCGCGGATGGCGGTGCGCGCCGGGGCGTGCGTGGCGCTGGACCACACGCGGAAGGCGCCGACGATCAGTGTCGAGGCGCCGCACGAGTGCGACGCGGGCATGGAGCGCGACGGGGTCGTGGCCAAGGCTCCGGCCGGGCGGGGTGAACGGTCGTGGTGGTTCGGCCAGTTGGTGGAGGCGGCGCCGCTCGGCACATGGCCGGGGCGGCTCGGGGGGCGTACGCCTCAGGAGATCGTGGCGCTGCCGGTGGCGGACGACTGGCAGGGTGAGCTGCACGCGGCGTGGTGCCGGGCGGCGGTACGGCAGCGGGACGGTGAGTGGGCGAGGGCGCTCCTCGGGTCGCCCTCGGCTCCGGAAGCGGGCGGGCCGGGAGCGGTGTCGTTGGCCGAGCGGGCGAAGCTCCTCGGCACGCTGGGCTCCGCCGAGCGGGCCGAGTGGGTCGCCGGGTTCATCGCGACGCACGGTCTGTCCGAGGCGTTTCAGCTGCTCGGGGTGTGTGCGGTGCCGTGGGCCGCGCCGCTCGGGCGGGCGGTGGTCGACGCGCTCAACATCGCGCGGGACGCAGGGAGTTATCCATGGAGTTTCAGTGGAGTGATGGGCCTGGCCGAGCGCTGCCTCGACCCGGCCGAGGCCGGCCGCCTCGACGGTCTGCAGGCGGTGCCGGACGAGTCGGAGGACTCGTCGCCGGGGGCCGGGGGGTACTGGGCGGAGGCGTTCCAGCGGCTGGCCACGACGCTGCGGCTGCGGGCGGCCATGATCGAGGAGCTGGAACCACTCGGCCCGTCCGGCGCTTGAGGACGAGGCCCGTTCAAGGCCGAAGCGGGGGTCGGGGGGCGGCAGCCCTCAGGGACGGTCACCCCCACCGGCCCGCACGGGAAGTCGGCTCAACCGCCGGAGGCAGCCGGCTGACGCACGTTCGCCCGCACCCAGTCCACGATCGCCTGCGTCGTTGCCCCGGGCGTGAAGATCTCCGCGACGCCCTGCTCCTTCAGCGGGGCGATGTCCGCCTCGGGGATGATCCCGCCGCCGAAGACCAGGATGTCCTCCGCGTCGCGCTCCTTGAGGAGTTCGATCACTGCGGCGAACAGGGTGTTGTGGGCGCCGGAGAGGATGGACAGGCCGATCGCGTCGGCGTCCTCCTGGATCGCGGTGTCGACGATCTGCTCGGGAGTCTGGTGAAGGCCGGTGTAGATGACCTCCATACCGGCGTCGCGCAGTGCCCGCGCGATGACCTTGGCGCCCCGATCGTGGCCGTCGAGTCCCGGCTTGGCCACCACCACGCGGATCGGACCGGCTGCCACACCCATCACTGCCTCCATGAAGCGACTAGATCCATCCGTACCGACAAGTACCGCTCATGTATGAGTTATGCCGCACACACGGCACATCCCATACATGGTGCGCGTATGGCACTTTTCCGCTGCTCACCGCATCGGACATGCCGCCACGGTACGGACGCCCCGGGCCACGCTGCCCGAAGAGGTGAACGAACGTTATCTCCAGCATCCCGCAACCGGCAGTTTCGCGGTGCAGACCGAGGGGGAAATCACACGGTGGGACACGTTCGCCGCGCACCGTTCCACATCTCTGCGGCACACGGGCCGCAGCAGTCTGCGGCACCCGCGTCGCAGCGGAACCACGCGCAACGGGAGCCGCAACGAGGTCGCCGCACCACCGCGCCGCAGACCGCGCGCCGTGGCGGCGCGGCGCATCGACGGTCGCACGAAGGGCACGCAGGGCAGGTAAGGCACGACAGCGGGGGGCCTCGTCGTCACACCGGCAGGGAGCCCCGCCAGGTCTTCGGCGCACCCTGGCCGACAGCACTGGCTCATGCCACGCGCCTCACTCACCCCACGCGCTTCCCTCATGCCCCGCCGGCCACCTCCGCCGCGACTTCCCACGAGGGCACACGGGGGCCGAAGCCGTCCTCCCGCGTGCCGCAAGGAGGTCGGCCATGAAGGTCACCGGGGCAGCACTCCCCTTTCTTCCGCTCTGCCAGCGCCTGCTCCCGAGCAGACTCGCCGGCCTCTCCCTGGCCCTGCTGAAGGCGACCGCGCTGGAGATCGCGATCCTCGCCGGACACCTGCTCCTGTACCCCTCCGGCATCACCCAGGAGCGCCGGACCACCCCCGCACTCCCCACCCGGGACACCGCCCAGCTGCCGACGGAGTCGAAACCCCCGGTCGTCCTGCTGCACGGCTTCATAGACAACCGCTCGGTCTTCGTCCTGCTGCGCCGCAGCCTCGCCCAGCACGGCAGGCACCAGGTCGAGTCGCTCAACTACTCCCCGCTGACCTGCGACATCCGCACCGCCGCCGAACTGCTCGGCCGGCATATAGAGGGGATCTGCGAGCGCACCGGCAGCAGCCAGGTCGACATCGTCGGACACAGCCTCGGCGGGCTGATAGCGCGTTACTACGTGCAGCGCCTCGGCGGCGACCTCAGGGTCCGCACGCTCGTCACGCTCGGCACGCCGCACTCCGGCACGCTCGTCGCCCCCCTGGCGAACGCGCATCCCATCGTGCGTCAGATGCGCCCCGGCTCACCGGTCCTCGAGGAACTGGCCAGGCCCGCGCCCGGCTGCCGCACCCACTTCGTGAGCTTCTGGAGCGACCTCGACCATCTGATGGACCCGCTGGAGACGGCCTGCATCGACCACCCGGACCTGATGGCGCAGAACGTCCGCGTGACCGGCATCGGTCACCTCGCCCTGCCCGTGCACCCCGCCGTGGCGACCGGGATACGGCAGGCCCTCGACACCGCGCGGACAGGAACGGAGACCACCGCACAGGCCGACGGCCTGACAGTGGCGTGACAGCCGCCCCTCAACAGCTCCCACAACAGCTCCCGCGACACGGCTCCCACGACGCCCCGACAGCAGCCCAACACCCGACTCACACTCGGCACACAGCCTCAGGACAGCCCACCGACATCGAACAATCTTCGAACACAAGGCCAAACTCGCGCCCACAGTCCGCCAAAACACGGCCGAATGCCCGTTTCCTTCGCGCGCGAAACCTGCCGAAGATTGTCGTGCCCGCGTACCGCCGGGTACAGTCGCCGCACTGCTCTGGCAGCCCCTGTTGTCGAGGCGAGAGAGAAGTTGGTGAACGATCGTCACCCGTCGGGGACCATGACCTCCCCGGCTACGGCTTCCGATGCCGCCTCGGCGCACTACGCGTCGTACGGCGCCCAGGAAGCCCACTACGGTGACTCCACCACCTACGGCACCTACGACGCCACTCAATTCGGCGCCGCCGACCACGCCCACGCGGCCCCGACCTTCGACGCGGACCCCCTGTTCGGCAGCCTTCCCGGCGAGAACACAGGCGCGTACGACACCACTCAGTGGTCCACCGGCAACCACCACACCGTGAACTACGACGCCTACGCGGCCCAGCACCACGCCGCCTACGACACCGGCGCGTACGACACCACGGCCTGGACGGCCGAACACGAGCGGCTCGCCTTCGTCCCGCAGCAGGCCACCGGCCACGACACCTCCGGTCACTGGGACGCGAGCGCTTGGCTCCAGCCCGACCAGTCCGGCGCCCCGGCCGACCAGACCCAGCAGTGGGAATGGGGCACGCAGACCTTCGACACCGGGACGTACGACGCCACCCAGTGGAACTCCGACGGCGGCACCGGCACCACCGCGCAGGCAGCCGACGAGTACGAGCAGTCAGCAGAATCCTTCGATCAGCAGGCGACCGCGCACTTCGAGCAGATCGACCACGCCGCCCCCACGTCGTACGACGACCCCGCCGCGTACGGCGATCCCGCCCAGCACGACGCCGAGTTGAGCGCCACCGGCGATCTCCCCGCCGCGTCCCCGCTCCTCGACGGCCAGGAGGAGTCCACTGCTGCCCCCTCCCCACGCGCCGCCTCCCGCAGCGGGTCCCGCTCCCGCCGCCGTACGCCTCCCAAGCGCTCCGCGCTGCTGACGGTCGCCGTGCCCTCGGCGTGTGTGATGGGCGTCGCGGGGATCGCCGCCGCCTCCGTCGGCACCCTGACGACCGACGACAAGGACACGGCGACGACGGCCTCGGACGCCCAGGCCGTGAAGCCGTCCACCGCGAACAACAAGCTGGACACCCAGCTCGAGAGCCTCTCCGCCGGCGCCGACGACTTCGCCGACCGGGCCAGCCGCACGCAGGAGCGCATCGACCTCAAGGCCCAGCAGGTGGCCGAGAAGAAGAAGGCGGCGGAGGAAGCGGCCCGCAAGGAGCGGCTGCGCCCCAAATTCGCCCTCCCGGTGGCGCAGCACGGCCTCAGCGCCTACTACGGCCAGGCCGGCATCAACTGGATGTCGGTTCACACCGGCATCGACTTCCCCGTCTCGTACGGCACGACGGTGATGGCCGCGACCGACGGCACCGTCCGGACGCAGTGGAACAGCGCCTACGGCAACATGATGATCGTGACCGCGAAGGACGGCACGGAGACGTGGTACTGCCACCTCTCCAGCTACCGCGTCGCCTCCGGTACGACGGTGAAGGCCGGCGACCCGATCGCGTACTCCGGCAACTCCGGCAACTCGACCGGCCCGCACCTGCACTTCGAGGTACGGCCGGGTGGCAGCTCGGCCATAGACCCGCTTCCCTGGCTGCGCAGCCACGGCCTCGACCCGTCGTAACCGGCCGACGGCCGACGACTTCATCGACTTCGATGTGCGCCCCCGATCTACAACGGGGGCGCACACTTGTCAGCGCTGCTAGAGCTTCTCCACCGGCGCGTACCGCAACAGCAACCGCTTCGGCTTGGTGTCCCCGAAGTCGATCGTCGCCTCGGCGTTCGCGCCGGTGCCCTTGACCGCCATCACGGTGCCCAGCCCGAACTGGTCGTGCGTGACCCGGTCCCCGACCGCCAATTGGGCGACCGGCTTCTCCGAGGTACGGCGCGTGGCGAAACCGGACGCGCCCGAGGCCGCGGAGCGCGAGCGGGACGAGGACAGTGAGGCGGCCACACCGGACGCCGGGCCGGAGGAGACCAGCGCGGACGCGCCCGTGCGCTTCCAGTCGACGTGCTGCGCCGGGATCTCCTCCAGGAAGCGGGACGGCGGGTTGTACGACGGCTGCCCCCACGCGCTCCGCATCGACGACCGCGTCAGATAAAGCCGCTCACGCGCGCGCGTGATGCCCACGTAGGCGAGCCGCCGCTCCTCCTCCAGCTCCTTGGTCTGGCCGAGGGCACGCATGTGCGGGAAGACGCCGTCCTCCATGCCGGTGAGGAAGACGACCGGGAACTCCAGGCCCTTGGCGGTGTGCAGGGTCATCAGGGTGATGACGCCGGAGCCGTCCTCGTCCTCGTCGGGGATCTGGTCGGAGTCGGCGACCAGTGCAACCCGCTCCAGGAAGGCGGCGAGGCCGGCTGACGCCTCCCCCTCCTCCGACTCCTGCTCGAACTCCAGCGCCACGGCGGCGAGTTCCTGGAGGTTTTCGATCCGGGTCTCGTCCTGCGGGTCGGTGGAGGCCTGCAACTCGGCGAGATAGCCGGTGCGTTCGAGCACCGCTTCCAGGACGGTCGCCGGTCCCACGCCGGACTCGACGATCGTACGGAGCTCCTCCATCAGCGTGTTGAACCGCTTGACGGCGTTGGTCGAGCGCGCGGCCATGCCGTACGCCTCGTCGACGCGCTTGAGCGCCTGCGGGAAGCTGATCTTCTCGCGCTGGGACAGGGCGTCGATCATCGCCTCGGCACGCTCGCCGATGCCCCGCTTGGGCACGTTCAGAATCCGCCGCAGTGGCACGGAGTCCTCGGGATTGGCCAGCACCCGCAGGTAGGCCAGGACGTCCCGGACCTCCTTGCGCTCGTAGAACCGCACCCCGCCGACGACCTTGTAGGGCAGGCCGACGCGGATGAAGACTTCTTCGAAGACACGGGACTGGGCGTTCGTACGGTAGAAGACCGCGACGTCGCCGGCCTTCGCCTCCCCCGCATCGGTCAGTCGGTCTATCTCGTCGGCGACGAACTGTGCCTCGTCGTGCTCGGTGTCGGCGACATAGCCGGTGATGCGGGCGCCCGCGCCCGCGTTGGTCCACAGGTTCTTGGGGCGGCGCGACTCGTTGCGCTCGATGACCGCGTTGGCGGCGGTCAGGATCGTCTGCGTGGAACGGTAGTTCTGCTCCAGCAGGATGGTCGTCGCGTCCGGGTAGTCCTCCTCGAACTGGAGGATGTTGCGGATGGTCGCGCCGCGGAAGGCGTAGATCGACTGGTCGGCGTCGCCCACGACACACAGCTCGGCGGGCGGGATGTCGTCCTCGCTGGGCGGTACGTCGACCGGGTGCTCGCTGGTCCCGACGAGCTCGCGCACGAGGGCGTACTGCGCGTGGTTGGTGTCCTGGTACTCGTCCACCAGCACATGGCGGAAGCGACGGCGGTAGTGCTCGGCGACGTCCGGGAAGGCGCGCAGCAGGTTGACCGTCGTCATGATCAGGTCGTCGAAGTCGAGGGCGTTGGCCTCCCGCAACCGCGACTGGTACATGGCGTAGGCCTGGGCGAGGGTCTTCTCGAAGCCGTCCGTCGCCTGAGCGGCGAAGTCCTCCTCGTCGATCAGCTCGTTCTTCAGGTTGCTGATCTTGGCGCTGAAGGACTTGGGCGGGAACCTCTTCGGGTCAAGATCCAGATCCCGGCAGACGAGCGCCATGAGCCGCTTGCTGTCGGCGGCGTCGTAGATCGAGAAGGAAGACGTGAACCCGAGCTTCTTGCTCTCTCTGCGCAGGATGCGCACGCACGCACTGTGGAAGGTCATCACCCACATCGCGTTCGCGCGCGGGCCGACGAGCTGCTCGACACGCTCCTTCATCTCGCCCGCGGCCTTGTTGGTGAAGGTGATCGCGAGGATCTGCCCCGGGTGCACATTCCGCTCGGCGAGCAGATGGGCGATGCGGTGGGTGAGCACCCGCGTCTTGCCGGACCCGGCACCGGCCACGATGAGCAGCGGGCCGCCGGCGTGGACGACGGCCGCACGCTGGTTCTCGTTCAGCCCCTCCAGCAGCGCGGCCGCGTCGATGGCCGGGCGCGGGGCGCCGTCGCGGTAGTAGGCGTCCCGGTCCGGAGGCACGTCGAACTTCCCGCCGAACAGATCGTCCGGAACCGGCTCCGGAGTGTGATCGTCCTCGGGCGGCGGCGGAAGTTCTTCCTCGTGGCCGCGAGGGGCCTGGAGGTCCGCCAGGAAGCTGTCATCAAAGAGGCTGCTCATCGCTCTCCGAGTCTAGGGCGCCCCACTGACAGCCCGCGGCCACCCCGAGAACATCGTCGGTTTCACAACCAGATGATCTTCCAGGCCCGACCACCGCCGACACCCCCCTCACCCTCCACACCCACCCCGTCACGGTCCGAAACCAACCCGAACCCGCACTACCCGCCAAGCCCCTGACCCCTCACCGACGACCAAAGACGACTAAAAGTCCACACTCCACCCAACCAGTCACACACCACCCCACACCCACCCCCACCACCCCCCGCCCCCAACGCCCTGACCCAAGGTCACGAAAATGTATCGGGCATATCGAACATCAACCTTCACAGGGGCCACACGAGTTGGCTACCGTGCCGGGCAGGCCGTACGACCCCCACCGGCGAACGTCGCCGGGCCGCACGGCCTCCGCCGAGTCCGGTACGCCGCCGCGCTGCCGGAGCCGGGGACCCACCGAACTTGGGGTGAATCGGCCCGATCCCGTCCAGGGACAGGCCGTAGGGCAACCCTTCCGGACCACCCGCCCGAACCCGACAGCTAACTCGGTAGGCGGAGTACGGAAGGAGTCGCCTCCCTTGGCGTCGCACCGCAAGTCGCGTCCCGCGGGTACGCGCGTAGCAGGCATACGGACCCCCGCCCTCGCCACGGCGGCCCTCACCTCCGTGGCCCTGCTGTCCCAGACGGCCAACGCGAGCCCCTCGGCGGACGACAAGCCGAGCCTCGAAGAGGTCGAGAAGAAGGTCGACGACCTCTACCGCCAGGCGGAGTCGGCCACCGAGAAGTACAACGCGGCCAAGGAGAAGACCGCGAAGCAGCGCAAGCGCGTCGACACCCTCCTCGACGACGTGGCCAAGCGCACCCAGAAGCTGAACGACGCGCGCGAGGAACTCGGCCGCAACGCCGCCGCCCAGTACCGCACCGGCGCCGCAGCCCCCGACACGGCGACCTTCCTCCTCGCGGACACCCCGCAGGACTACTTCGACCAGACCCAGCTGATGGACCGTATGACCGGCCGTCAGAAGGAAGCGGTCGACGACTACTTCACGCAGCAGTCCGCGACGATGACGAAGCGCCAGGAGGCCACCCAGAGCCTCGAGACGCTCACCGAGTCGCAGAACGACCTGCAGACCGCCAAGACCACCGTCCAGAGGAAGCTCGCCGACGCACGCGAGCTCCTCTCGAAGCTGACGGCGGAGGAGAAGGCACGCCTCGCCGCGATCGAGAAGCGCAAGCAGGAGGAGGCCGCACGCAAGGCGGCGGAACTGGCCCGCCAACAGGCCGAGGCGGAGCGCCAACGCCAGGAGGCGGCCCAGCAGCAGGAGAGCAGCGAGTCCTCGTCCGACTCCAGCACCTCGGACTCGTCCACCTCGGACTCCTCGTACGCCACGAAGGCCGACAAAGCCCTGGCCTTCGCCCGCTCCCAGATAGGCAAGCCGTACGTCTGGGGCGCCACCGGCCCCGACTCCTACGACTGCTCCGGCCTCACCCAGGCCGCCTGGAAGGCCGCAGGCGTCGACATCCCCCGCGTCACCTACGACCAGGTCAACGCCGGCACCACGGTCTCCCTCTCCAACGCCCAGCCCGGCGACCTGATCTTCTTCTACGACGACGTCACCCACGTGGGCATCTACATCGGCAACGGCATGATGATCCACGCCCCGAAGCCCGGCGCCTACGTCCGCGAGGAGTCGATCTACTACGACGGAGAGTCGTCGATCCACAGCGTGGTCCGCCCGGCCTGACACCGCACACGCGTGGCGCACTTCCCGACACGCACGCGTGAGAGCAGCCCCACGTCGCCGCAGCCGCGTACGGCGGGAAGGGGACGTGCCGGGGGGTGTCCGCCCGCAGAGTCCGGTGTCAACAAACGGCACCTCCAGCCCAACGCCCACCACCGGACCGAGGACGGACACC